>DASUGU010000081.1:0-241508 GCA_036273855.1 Pseudonocardiaceae bacterium | reverse complement strand
GAACCGCATCGAGACGACGCCCGCCTCACGCTCGGACAGCGTGTCGAGCACCGAATGGAGCTGCTCTTGGAGCAGGGTGAACGAGACCGCTTCGCCGGGCTGAATCGCCTCGGAGTCCTCGATCAGGTCACCGAACTCGCTGTCGCCGTCCTCGCCGAGCGGCGTGTGCAGCGAGATCGGCTCGCGGCCGTACTTCTGCACCTCGACGACCTTCTCCGGGGTCATGTCGAGCTCGACGGCCAGCTCCTCCGGGGTCGGCTCGCGGCCGAGGTCCTGAAGCATCTGGCGCTGGACGCGGGCCAGCTTGTTGATGACCTCGACCATGTGGACCGGGATGCGGATCGTGCGCGCCTGGTCGGCCATGGCCCGCGTGATCGCCTGTCGGATCCACCACGTCGCGTAGGTCGAGAACTTGTAACCCTTGGTGTAGTCGAACTTCTCCACCGCGCGGATCAGACCCAGGTTGCCCTCCTGGATCAGGTCGAGGAACGCCATGCCGCGGCCGGTGTAGCGCTTGGCCAGCGACACCACCAGGCGGAGGTTGGCCTCCAGCAGGTGGTTCTTGGCGCGCTCGCCGTCCCGAATGATCCACCGCAGGTCGCGGCGCATCTGGGTGGTGAGCTTCTCGCTCTCCTCCTCGGCCTTGCGGGTGCGCTCCGCGGCGTAGAGGCCGGCCTCGATCCGCTTGGCGAGTTCGACCTCCTCCTCCGCGTTGAGCAGCGCGACCTTGCCGATCTGCTTGAGGTAGGCACGGACGGAGTCGGCCGACGCGGTGAGTTCGGCGTCCTTGCGCGCCTGGCGGAGCGCCTCGGACTCCTCCTCGTCCCAGACGAAGTCGCCGTCCTTGGCGTCCTTGGGGACTTCCTCCTCGACGGCCACGTCCTCCACGACGTCCTCGGCGAGGTCGACCTCCACGTCCTCGAGGTCCACGTCCTCGGGCGAGACGTCGCCGTCGAGCGCGTCACCCTCGAGCTCGGCCTCCTCACCGTCCTTGCCGGTGCCCTTGGCCTTGGTCGCGCCTGCCGCGGCGTCGTCCTTCTTGCCGGCGGCCGGCTTCTTGGCGGCAGGCTTCTTCGCGCCCGGCCGGGTGGCGGTCTTCTTGGTCGCCGTCTTCTTCAGCGGGATCGGGTTGTCCGCAACGCCGTCGGGATTGACGTCGCTCGCATCCGCTCCGGCCGGGTCCTTGGTGCCGTTGTCGGCATCCCTGGTCGTCTTGGCGGCGCTCACGGCGGTGCTGGAGCGTCGGGTTGCGGTTTCTGCGGCTGCCACGTACGCCCTTTCGCAACGGTCCATCCGGCCGCCGAGGCGGAGCGGACCTCGGTGCCTTCAGTTCGGGGAGCTGCCTGCCGGCCTTCCGCGGCGGGCACGCGTTCCATTGTAACGACGCCGCTGCACCGGCGGCGGCGACCCGAGGCCGGTTCGGCCGTGCGAGTCGCGCCCACATGTCACTGTCCGCTGGTCAGTCACCTGTCGTGCGGTGCCGTGCCACCCGGTCCGGCCTGCGTGTTCAGTGCCCGATGCCCTCGGTGGCCGCTGCCGCCGCGCCCACGATGCCGGCGTCGTTCTTCAGTGCCGCCGCGACCACCTCGGTACGCACGTCCAGCAGCGGCAGCCAGTGGTCGGCCTTCTTGCTCACGCCGCCGCCCGCGATCACCAGATCGGGCCAGATCAGCCCTTCCAGCGTGCGCAGATATTTCGAGACGCGGTGCGCCCACTCGCTCCAGGACAGGTTCTTGTCGTCCTTGACCGATGCGGCCGCCCGCTTCTCCGCGTCGTGGCCGTCCACCTCGAGGTGGCCGAACTCGGTGTTCGGGACCAGCTTCCCGTCGTGGAACAGCGCGCTGCCGATGCCGGTGCCGAAGGTGAGCAGGACGACCACGCCGTCCCGGCCGGCGCCCAGGCCGTAGCGCATCTCGGCCATGCCGGCCGCGTCCGCGTCGTTGAGCACCGTCACCTGGCCGGCGTCCCGGCCCAGCCGGTCGGCGAACAGGGCGGCCGCGTCGGTGTCGATCCACTTCTTGTCGATGTTCGCCGCGGTCAGCGCCACGCCCTTCTTGACGACACACGGCAGGGTGATCCCGATCGGACCCTCCCAGCCGAACTCCTTGACGATGTCCTTGACGACGTCGGCGATCGCGTCCGGAGTGGAGGGCTGCGGCGTGTCGATCCGGATGCGGTCGGCGGCCAGGGCGCCCTTCTCCAGGTCGACGAGGCAGCCCTTGATGCCGGATCCACCGATGTCGATCCCGAAGCCGCGGGGTGTACCCATCAGTGGACCTTCCTACTCGATTCAGCCTGCCGGCAACGACCCTAGCGGGTTGTGGTCGGATGGTGATGTGCCTACCACCAGTGAACAACCTGCCCGCCACGACGTGCTCGAACTCCGCACGCACGCGGAGCGGGTGGCCGTCGAGGCGGCCCGGCTGGTCGCCGCCGTCCGGGCCACGGCGGTCGGCGAGGTGGACACCAAGAGCACCGAGACCGACGTGGTCACCAGTGGTGACCGGGCGTCCGAACGGCTGGTCCGGGAGCGGCTCGCGGAGCTGACCCCGGGCGTGCCGGTGATCGGCGAGGAGGAGGGCGGCACGGCGCCGGTGCGCGGGCTGTGCTGGGTGGTCGACCCGATCGACGGCACCGTCAACTACCTGTACGGCTTGCCCTGGTACGGGGTGTCGGTGGCGGCCCAGGTGGACGGCGTCTCGGTGGCCGGGGTGATCGTGGAGCCGGCCACCGGCCGGGTGTGGTCGGCCGCCCGGGGGCACGGCGCGTCGCTGGACGGCGTGCCGCTGCGGGTGTCCGGCGCGACCCGGCTGGACCTGTCACTGGTGGCCACCGGGTTCAGCTACGCGGCGCAGCGGCGGGCCAGGCAGGCGGCGCTGTGGGCCCGGCTGCTGCCCAGGGTGCGCGACATGCGCCGGGCCGGGGCCAGCTCACTGGACCTGTGCGCGGTGGCCGCCGGCTGGCTGGACGCCTACCTGGAGCACGGCCTGCACCGCTGGGACTGGGCAGCCGGGGCGCTGATCGCCGAGGAGGCGGGCGCCGTGGTGCGGCTGCCCGGCGGTGACCCCGAACTGGGCGCGGACGCGGTGCTGGTGGCGGCACCGGGCATCGCCGACGCGCTGCGGGACGAACTCGTGGCGTGCGGGATCGGTCAGGTGTAGCCGGTCGGATGCTCAGCACTCGTCCGAGTGGGCCTGGGCCAGCAGGCTGGCGTCCAGGCGCGGCAGCACGCTGTTCTGGGCCTCCTGGCCGCCCTTGGGCGCCGGATGGCTGGCCGCCCAGCTGGCCAGCTCGTGCATCGCCTGCCGGGCCTGGGAGTTGGGCGCCACGCCGGTGAAGTCGGAGCCGATGGCCAGGTCCACGGTGGAGTCCTGGCGATCGTCGCGGACCAGTTGGGTGCACGGCACCAGCAGGCTGACCGTGCGCGCCGCCGACTCGCCGTTGGCACCGAACCGGATCTGGCCCCGGCACTGCATGTTCTGCGCCGGGTAGACCGGGTCGTTGCCGGGCGCGGCGACCTGGAAACCGTCCTGCTGCAACTGGTTGGTCGCCTGCAGCGCGGCGCCGCGCTGGGTGCTGGCGTTGAGCACCTGGATCTTGATGTCGGCCGCCGGTTCGGGCGCGATCTTGTCCAGGGCGTTGTAGGGCAGCAGGTTGTCCGCCGACTTGGTCTTCGGCGCCGGCTTCGGGGTGGGCTTGGCGGCCGCTGTCGGCGTGGTCGACGCGCTGGCCGCGGGCGGGCACGCCACGGCCGCGTCGACGTCCGACGCGCGGGCGATGACCTTGGTCCACACCACGACGGCGGCGATCCCGAGCACCACGACGATGATCACCGCGGGAATGGGCTTCCGCTTGCGGTACAACGCCTTCCCGCGCTCCCGCGTCAAACCTCCGGAAACCACTGCCGTCCTCCCCTGGCGTCGCATCAACCGACCTGCCCACCGATATACGTACCCGGTTGTCGCCGCTGATCAGCGTAGGCGTATCACCTCGTCCGGGTGCACTTGGCTCACCCGGTGTGGTGCTGTCGTGCCCGAGTTGTGTCGTTGTCGCTGGGTGCGACTGATCCTGTGCGCTCGGTGAGTGTTGGGCCCCATCGCACCACGTCCTGGATGACCTCAGCAAGACGTGTTGGATGCCCCGCACGTTGCCCGTTGATGCCCTTCTCACAGAGATAGACCCATCCGGGTGATCTGAGGTGTGGAAACGTCCCGAGTGGGCTACCCTCTGCCCGCTCCACACGTCGGCGGCTTAACCCCGGGATCGGCCGGGGAAGGGGGATCGGCGGTGATCTGCAGCAAGAGACCTCCGTCACTTTGGCAGCGGCGGGCACAAATTGCTGCGTTGAGACGTTGAGCAGCGCACAACACATGTTTCCGTGTGACGCAGGGGTGAGGAAGATGGCAACCGACTACGACGCTCCGCGCCGCAGCGAGGCCGATGAGCTGGCGGAGGACTCCCTCGAAGAGCTCAAGGCGCGGCGCAACGAGACCCAGTCAGGTGTCGTCGACGTGGACACGGACGCTCCTGACGAGAACTTCGAGCTGCCCGGCGCGGACCTGTCCGGCCTGTCCGGCGAGGAGTTGACCGTCAAGGTGCTGCCCAAGCAGGCCGACGAATTCACCTGTTCCAAGTGCTTTCTGGTGCACCACCGCAGCAGGCTGGCCGAAGAGCGCAACGGTCAGTACGTCTGCCGCGACTGTGCCTGAGGCACACCGGCAACAGTCAACCGACGGAACACTGGGCACCCGCGGCAATCCCGGCGGGTGCCCAGTCCCGTATCCGGATCATGGGGCAGCGGTCAGGACTCGCCGTCGGCCGGGTCGTCGCCGTCCGGCCGGCCGGACCGCAGGGCGGCCACCAGCTCGTCCGGGTGACGCGTGCTGACCAACCAGTAGGGGGTCGGGTCGGCCTCGTCGGTGACGTGGATCCACACCATCGGGCCGATCCAGCTGCGGTGCAGCGCGAACGCCGCCGGGTCGAACGCCGGACCCAGCACCTGGCGCTTCAACTTGCCCGGGATGATCTGCGTCTCACCGGCGAACTCCAGCGGCAGGTGCGCCTCGCCGACCCACAGCTCGCCGTCCCGCATCACCACGGTGGCGCTGCTGAAGCGCCACAACAGCAGCAGGGTCACCGGGATCAGGATCAGGTAGGGCAGCCAGGCGCGGATGCCCGGATAGCCCATGTTCACCTCGGCCGCGAGCAGCCCGGCGGCCAGCAGCGGCAGCAGCCAGTGCCACCAGGGCAGATACAGCCGCTCCCGGAACACCGGCGTGCCCGGATGGGGGACGCTCTCGGTCGGATGCGCCGCACTCGCACTGTCGGTCACGGGGTCAGGGTAGTCTCGCCGCCCGTGTCCAGCGTCGAGGTGTTGCTGTCCCGGATCGACCCAGGGGTGCCGCTGCCCGCCTACGCCCAGCCCGGTGATGCCGGCGTGGACCTGGTGACCACCGTCGACGTCGTCATCGACCCCGGCGAGCGGGCGGTCGTCGGGACCGGCATCGCGATCGCGCTGCCGGAGGGCTACGCCGGTTTCGTGCACCCGCGCTCCGGGCTGGCCGCCCGGGTCGGGTTGTCCGTGGTGAACACCCCGGGCACCATCGACTCCGGCTACCGGGGCGAGATCAAGGTGTGCCTGGTCAACCACGATCCGCGCACGCCGATCACGCTGAGCCGGGGCGACCGGATCGCCCAGCTGGTGGTGCAGCGGGTGGAGCACGCCGTGTTCCGTGAGGTCGACGACGTGGCCGCGCTGCCGGCCAGTGCCCGCGGCGCCGGCGGCTACGGGTCGACCGGCGGGCATGCCACGCTGTTCACCGGGGCGCTCGGGACGGAGGACTAGTGGCCCTGTTCAAGCGCGGGCGGCAGACTCCCGACGAGGAGCCGCCCCAGTACGACGACGACTTCGCCGACGACCTGGCCGACGACGCCGACGTCGAGGACTACGTCGAGTACACCGGCCTGGATCCCGACCACGGGCCGTTCGACGACGAGGACGCCCCCGACGACGGCCTGGCCCGGCTGGACCTCGGCTCGGTGCGCCTCCCGCTGCCCGGTGAGTCCCAGGTGCAGGTCGAGATGGACCCGGAGGGTCCGCTGCGGGCCGTGCACGTGCTCACCCCGAACGCCCGGTTCACCGTGGGCGCCTACGCCGCGCCCCGGTCCGGTGACCTGTGGCCGGACATCAGCCGCGAGTTGGCCGAGCAGTTGCACGGCGACGGCGCCCGGGTGCGCCGGGAGAACGGCGAGTGGGGCATCGAACTGGTCGCGTTCGTCAACGACGTGCTGCTGCGGTTCATCGGCGTGGACGGGCCGCGCTGGATGCTGCGCGCGGTGGCCGCCGGGCCGAAGGAGACCTCGGCCAAGGCGGCGGAGGAGCTGCGCGACCTGGTCCGGGGGACCGTGGTGGTGCGCGGTGTCCAGCCGATGCCGGTGCGCACGCCGCTGCCGCTGGAACTGCCCGAGGAGATCGCGGCGCACATCGAGCAGACCCAGGGCGGCGGCGAGGTCGCCGGCTGAGCCGGAGCGCGGGCCGGGGGAGTGCCGCCGATACTGTCCGCTGTGGTGACGACGGGATCGGGCCGGCAGCGCGGGCGCATGCTGCGCCGCAGGGTGGACGGGCAGCAGCGGGTCACGTACACCGAGCTGTTCTTCGACCTGGTGTACGTCTTCGCGATCACCCAGATCACCCGTTTCCTGGTGGAGAACCTGTCCTGGCAGGGCGCGCTGCGGGCGTTGCTGCTGCTGTTCGCGGTGTGGTGGGCCTGGATCTACACGGCGTGGGTGACCAACTGGCTGCACCCGGACGTGCGCGCGGTGCGGGCGGCGCTGTTCACGGTGATGCTGGCCAGCCTGGTGGTGTCGGCGACGCTGCCCGGTGCGTTCGGCGACCGGGGCGCCGTGTTCGCCTGCACCTACGTCGTGATGCAGCTCGGCCGGACCGTGTTCATGGTGTTCGCGGTGCGGCGGGACGCCGTGCTGCGCGCCAACTTCCTGCGGATCGCGGTGTGGCTGCTGCCCTCCGGCGCGCTCTGGCTGGCCGGCGGGTTCGCGTCCGGCACCGCCCGGGACGCGCTGTGGGTGGCGGCCGTCGTGGTGGACGTGATCGCCCCGGCCGCCGGGTTCGCCGTACCCGGCCTGGGCCGCAGCACCACGGCGGAGTGGAACATCGCCGGTGACCATCTGGCCGAGCGGTGCCAGCTGTTCGTCATCATCGCACTCGGTGAGTCCATTTTGGACATCGGGACGACGCTGGGCCAGGAGACGTTCGGCGCCGGCAGGCTCACCGCGTTCGTACTGGCCTTCGTCGGCACGGTGGCCCTGTGGTGGGTGTACTTCGACCGTGCCGCCGCGGACAGCAGCAAGGCCATCGCGTCGTCGCCCGATCCGGGCCGGCTGGGCCGCTCCGCCTACACCTACTACCACCTGCCGATGGTGGCCGGCGTGATCGTCACGGCGGTCGCCGACGAACTCGTCATCGGCCACCCCGGTGGCCACGGCTCGGTGGCGGTCACCGCGACCGTGCTCGGCGGGCCCGCGCTGTTCCTGTTCGGGCACCTGCTCTTCAAACGTGCCGTGTTCCGCACGGTGTCGATCTCCCGACTGGTCGCGCTCGCCGTGCTGGCGGCGCTCATCCCGGTCGGAGGCGTGGTATCACCGCTCGCGCTGGGCGGCATCGCCACCGCCGTCGTGATCGGTGTGGTGATCGCCGACTTCGTCCGCTACCCGAGCGAGGAACCCGCCTAGCGCGGCCCGCCCGAGCGCGGGGCGGTCGGCGCCGAACTCCGCGAACGTGATCCTGCGCAGTTGTGCCGACGGCAGCGCGTCGGCCCACCGGAGAGCCACCTCGATCGGGTGCACCGGGTCGTCGACACACCCGGCGACGCCCGCCGGCACGGTGATCGCGCGCAGCGACTCCGGTGTCGGCGCCGCCCGGCGCGCCGCCACCCGCAGCGACTCGGCCAGCCCGTCGCCTGCTCGCCGCCAGGCCCGGTCCAACTCGGCGGCCAGCCACGACGGCACGCCACGGACTGCAGCGGCCAGGGCGCCGTCGACGCCCAGCGCGTCCACCGCGTCGGCGCTGGCAGCCGCGGCCAGGCCGGCCGGCGCGGTGCCGGCCTCGCCGCACCAGCCGGGCAGCGCCGCCAGCAGCCCGGCACACCGCCCCGGCCGGGTCGCCGCCCACTCCGCGGCCAGATGCGCACCCAGTGAGATCCCGCCCGCCACGATCGGGCCGTACCGGTCGGCCGCCGCGTCCAGCGCGGCCAGGTGACGCTCGGCCAACTCCGCTCCGTGACAGGGCGGCGGCGCCACCAACCGCAGGCCGGCGGCCGCCACCGGACCGCCGAACACGGCCTCCACGAACACCTCGTCCGAGCCGGTACCAGGCAGTACCACGACGGCTCCGACCGCTCGGCGCAACACGGCGGCAATCACAGGATCATCCTGCCCGCGGCCGGTTCGAGAACGTCATGCCACGGTTACCCTGGCGTTGTATGGGCCGAGTCGGGGAGGCCCCACCACAACCAGGAGTACGAGGATGTCCACCGCGAAGTACGGCTACTGGCGCCGGTTGGCGCGTCGGTTGAGCAGTGACGTCGCCGAGTTGGATGCCGATGACCTGTCCCGGGAAGCCGAGGAGGCCGGTGCCACACCGGCCCGTAACTGCCGGTGTGGCGACGAGGTGACCGTCCGTGGCCGGTTGCGCAGCGTGGAGTTGTGCCCGAAGGACGCGAACGCCACGCTGGAAGCCGAGCTGTACGACGGTACCGAAGGCGTGACCCTGGTGTGGTTGGGCCGCCGGAGCATTCCGGGGATCGAGCCTGGCCGTACGATCAAGGTGACCGGCCGGATGGCCGTCCGGGACGGTCACAAGGTCCTCTACAACCCCTACTACGAACTGCAGACGACTTCATGACCCAGTCAGGGCCGACATCGGCGGCACAGTCCCCGCAACCACCTCCCGCACCCGAGGTCGAGCCGGCGCCGCCGGACGACCAGGTGGTGCCGGACGAGACGGGCGGTTCGGCTGACGCCGCTGACACGGACGAGAAGGACGAGCCCCAGCAGACGCTGCTCGAACAGATGGGCGGCATCAGCGGGCTCGTCTACTCGTCCGTGCCGGTCCTGGTGTTCGTCGCCGTCTACCTGCCCAGCCACAGCCTCGCCGCGTCGATCTGGTCGTCGGTGGGCAGCGCGGTGGCCATCCTGGTGTGGCGGCTGATCCGCCGGGAGCCGATCCAGCCGGCCATCTCCGGCATCTTCGGCGTGGCCGTGGCCGCGTTCATCGCCTACCGGACGGGTTCGGCCCGCGGGTACTTCCTGTTCGGCATCTGGACCAGCCTGGCCTACGGAGCCGCGTTCCTGCTGTCCGTGGTGGTCCGCTGGCCGCTGGCCGGTGTGGTGTGGTCCGCGCTCAACGGCACCGGCATGGGCTGGCGGTCCGACCGGCTGGGCCGCCGCTACTACGACGTGGCCACCGCCGTGTGGGTGCTGGTGTTCGGCGCCCGGTTCGTGGTGCAGCACTGGCTGTACGTGGCCAACGAGGTCGGCTGGCTGGGCGTCGCCCGGATCGCCATGGGCTGGCCGCTGACCGCGATCGCCGCCCTGGTCACCGTGTGGGCCGTGCGCAAGGCCGACCAGCGCCAGAAGGCGCTCGCCGAACCGGCAGACGCCGAAGCCGAAGCACTCCCCGACGCGGGCGCCTGAGCCGGGCGGGGGGACCGCGATGGCCCGGTTGCGTCGCCAGGAGCGTTACGGTTTCGCCGACGACGGGTCCGAGACGGCACGCGCGCTGCGCGGCCGCGTGCCCGAGCGCACGCTCGGCTGGGTGCGGGCCAGGCTCACCGTCGTCGGCCCCGCCGTGATCCTGCTGGCCGTCCTCGTCCTGTCCCTCGTCAAGTTCGTCGGCGTCGCGTCCGTCCTGCCCTACCGCGCCGGTTGGGCCGGCGTGCCCGGCACCGCGTCGCTGATCGTCTGCAGCGACGACGGCCTGCCGGACGGGCCCATCACCTGCTACGCCACCTTCGGTGGCGACGATGGCCGGCGCCAGGTCGACGAGGCCGTCATCGAGGGCAGGCACATGGTCCCCGTGCAGGACTACTCGGCCCGCCTGCACCCGGACGGCCGGACGATCTCGCTGGTCACGCCGGCCGACCTGCTGAACACGCTCGGCGAGCTGTTCGGGCTGTTCGTCGGGATCGTGGTGGCGGCCGGCCTGCTGTACGTCGGCCTGCACAGCACCGCCCGCCGCTGGCTGGGCCGACCGACGCCGAGGACCTACCAGCGGCACCTGTGGACAATCGCGGTGGCGTCCGGCGTGGCCGGTGTCGCGGCGGTGGCGCTCTACCTCGCCGCGTTGGCCGCGGGCGGCTGACCCCGCGCCGCCAGGCGGCGGGCGGCGACCCGCTGGGCGGCCAGCCGGCGGGCGACCGCGTCCCGCTTGCCGTCCGGCAGGTCGGGCACGCCGGTCAGCAGCGGCAGCAGGTCCGGTTCCAGGGTGAGGGCGCGGAACACCGTGCCGATGGTCACGCCGTGGGCCGGCCGGTGGGTGATCACCACCGGGTCGCCCGCCTGCGCCGGGCCCGGGTGGATCACCCGCAGGTAGGCGCCGGGCGCGGCCCGTTCGGTGAACCGGCGGATCCATTTCGGCAGGTCCAGCCATGCGGCGAAGGTGGCGCAGGGGATGCGCGGCGAGGTCACCTGGAGCACCAGCCGCTCGCCGACCGCCCACTGCTCGCCGATCACCGCGCCGGTCAGGTCGAGGCCGTCGGTGGTCAGGTTCTCGCCGAACGTGCCAGGAGGCAGGTCCCTGCCCAGTTCGGCCCGCCAGCCGGCCAGGTCCTCGGTGGCGTAGGCGTAGACGGCCTGGTCGTTGCCGCCGTGGTGGAGCGTGCTGACGATCTCGTCGCCGACCACCCCGCTGTGCCCCTTGGCGGGTCCGGGCGCGCGCACCCGCACCGGGCCGGTGACCGGCCGCTTGTCGATGCCGGTCCGGCCGGTCAGCCCGTTCACCGCCCGTGCCGTGCCGAGGTTCACCGAACGCACCACGCCCATGGCAGCCACGGTAACCGGCGGCGTGCTCGGGCCGGGAGAGTTATTCGGCCGGCAGGCCGACAGCCTCCCGGATGGCCGGCTCCACTTCCTGGGACGCGACGAACAGCAGCTCGTCACCGGCCTCGATGGTGTCGTCGTCGCTGGGCACGATCACCCGGCCGCCACGCAGGATCGCCACCAGCGCCGCGTCCTGCGGCAGCTCGATGGACCTGGCCCGCTTGCCGCCCACCGGCGTGTCCTCGGGCAGCGTGACCTCCACCAGGTTGGCCTGCCCCTGGCGCAGGGTCAGCAGCTGCACCAGGCCGCCGATGCTGACGGCCTCCTCGACCATCGCGGCCATGATGCGCGGCGTGGACACCGCGACGTCCACGCCCCACGACGAGGTGAACAGCCACTCGTTGCGCGGGTCGTTGACCCTGGCCACCACCCGGTTGACCGCGAACTCGGTCTTGGCGAGCAGCGACACCACGACGTTGACCTTGTCGTCGCCGGTGGCCGCGATCATCACGTCGCACGTCTGCAGGCCGGCCTCCTCCAAAGAGGACAGCTCGCAGGCGTCGGCGAGCACCCACTCGGCCTGCTCGACGACGGGCGGGTCGAACTGGCGGGAGTCCTTCTCCACCAGCATCACCTGGTGACCGCCGGCCACCAGTTCCTGGGCGATGGACCGGCCGACCGCGCCGGCCCCGGCGATCGCGACCCGCATCAGCGCAGCTCCTCGTCCGGCGGCCGGGCCGCCGCCGCGGTCACGTCGGTGACCGTGCCGGACACGGCCGCCACGTACACCTGGTCGTCGGCCTGCACGACGGTCCGCGAGGTGGGCAGCACGCCGGTGCCGAACCGCATCACGAACGCCACCCGGCAGCCGGTGGTGTCCTGGATCTCCTTCACCGACCGGCCCACCCAGCCGGGGTGCAGCGGCAGTTGCAGGACGGCGACCGTGCCGGTCGGGTCCCGCCAGGCCGTCGCCGTGCCCTCGGGCACCAGGGTGCGCAGGAAGCGGTCCGTGGTCCACGGCACGGTGGCCACCGTGGGGATGCCCAGCCGCTCGTAGACGGCGGCCCGGCGGGCGTCGTAGATCCTGGCCACCACGTTGGCCACGCCGAACGTCTCCCTGGCCACCCGGGCGGAGATGATGTTCGAGTTGTCCCCGTTGGACACCGCGGCGAACGCGCCCGCCTCCTCGATACCGGCCTTGACCAGGGTGTCCCGGTCGTAGCCGTTGCCGATCAGGTACGTGCCGTGGAAGTCGGCGCCCAGCCGGCGGAACGACTGCTCGTCCTTGTCGATCACGGCGACGCCGTGGCCGAGCCGCTCCAACGCGTGCGCCAGCGACGAACCCACCCGGCCGCAGCCCATGATGACCACGTGCACGTCCCAGCCTCCTCCGCTGCCGCGCGGACCGTCCCGCAGACCGTATCGCGCGCCGTCACAGGTGAACGTAGTGCCGGCCCGGCGACAGGGCGGCATCGGAGCGCCTAATCTGTCGATTCGTGTCCAAGCTGTCGACGGTGACCAAGCGCCTGATGCTCGGTCGACCGGTGCGAAGTGACCGGCTGTCGCACACGCTGCTGCCCAAACGGATCGCCCTGCCGGTATTCGCGTCCGACGCGTTGTCCAGCGTCGCGTACGCCCCGGAGGAGATCTTCCGGACACTGAGCGTGGCCGGCCTGTCGGCGTACGCGTTCGCGCCGTGGATCGGTCTCGTGGTCGCCGTGGTGATGCTCACCGTGGTCGCCTCGTACCGGCAGAACGTGCACGCCTACCCCAGCGGCGGCGGCGACTACGAGGTCGCCACGACCAACCTGGGCGGCCGGTTCGGGCTCACCGTGGCCAGCGCCCTGATGGTGGACTACATCCTCACCGTCGCCGTGTCCACGTCGTCGGGCATCGCGAACATCGGCTCGGCGATCCCGTACGTCGCCGAGCACCAGGTGCTGTTCTGCGTCCTGGTGCTCGTGGTGCTGACCGTGGCCAACCTGCGGGGCGTGCGGGAGTCCGGTGCCGCGTTCGCCGTGCCGACCTACGGCTTCATGATCGGCGTGTTCGCCATGGTGATCTGGGGCCTGACCCGGTCGGCCACCGGCTCGGACATCAAGGCGGAGAGCGCGTCGTTCCACCTGGCGGCGTCCAACTCCGGCCTGGTCGGCTTCGCGTTCGCGTTCCTCATCCTGCGGTCGTTCTCGTCCGGCTGTGCCGCCCTGACCGGTGTCGAGGCGATCAGCAACGGCGTGCCGGCGTTCCGCAAGCCGAAGTCGAAGAACGCGGCATCGACGCTGCTGCTGATGGGCACCATCGCGGTGACCATGCTGCTGGGCATCATCCTGTTGGCCCGGCTGACCGACGTGAACTTCGCCGACAACCCGGCCACCCAGCTGATCGGCGCGCCCGCCGGCTACCAGCAGAAGACGATCATCGCGCAGATCGCGGCCGCGGTGTTCTCCAACTTCCCGCCCGCCTTCTACTACGTGTCCTTCGTCACCGGCATCATCCTGGTGCTGGCGGCCAACACGGCGTTCAACGGCTTCCCGGTGCTCGGCTCGATCCTGGCGCAGGACTCGTACCTGCCGCGCCAGTTGCACACCAGGGGCGACCGGCTGGCCTACAGCAACGGCATCCTGTTCCTCGCGGTGTTCGCCGGCGTGCTGATCGTCGCGTTCGACGGCGACGCGACCCGGCTGATCCAGCTCTACATCGTCGGTGTGTTCGTGTCGTTCAACTGCAGCCAGGCCGGCATGATCCGACATTGGAACCGCCTGCTGCGCACCGAGACCGACCGGGCGGCGCGCCGCAAGATGCGGCGCTCCCAGGCGATCAACACGTTCGGCCTGTGCATGACCGCGATCGTGCTGGTGATCGTCGTCATCACGAAGTTCTTCGCCGGCGCCTGGATCGCGATCGCCGCGATGGTGGTGTTCTTCGTCCTGATGAGCGGCATCCGCAAGCACTACGCACGGGTCGCGGAGGAGTTGGCCGCCAGCGAGGAGGACACCGTCCTGCCGGCGCACAACCACGCCATCGTGCTGGTGTCCAAGCTGCACCTGCCCACGCTGCGCGCCCTGGCCTACGCCAAGGCCACCCGGCCGGACTCGCTGGTGGCCGTCACGGTCAACGTGGACGAGCGGGACACCCGCGAGCTGATGCGCCGCTGGGGCGAGGAGAACTACCACGTGCCGCTGAAGGTGATCGAGTCCCCGTACCGGGAGATCACCCGGCCGGTCCTGGACTACGTGCGCCGGGCGCACAAGGACAACCCGCGCGACGTGGTCACCGTGTTCATCCCGGAGTACGTGGTCGGCCGGTGGTGGGAGCAGATCCTGCACAACCAGAGCGCGCTGCGGCTCAAGGGCAGGCTGCTGTTCCAGCCGGGCGTGATGGTGACCAGTGTGCCGTGGCAACTGAGGTCCTCGGCGAAGGCCGGCGCCCGGGTGGCGCGGCGCGCGGCCCGGATCGCCGCGCCCGGCTCGGTGCGCCGGGGCTTCCAGCCGCGCCGGCCGCCGGACCAGGGCAAGCCGGACGAGCAGGGCCGGCCCGAGCAGCGGACCAACAGCCGTTGACGGCCACCCACCCGCCGGACCAGGACACCTGGCTGGGCCGCAGGCTGCCGGTCGACGTCGGGCCGGTCGCGCACGGCGGTCACTGCGTGGCGCGGGCCGAGGGCCGGGTGGTGTTCGTCCGGCACGCGCTGCCCGGTGAGCGGGTGGTGGCGCTGGTCACCGAGGACCACGGCGGCTCGTTCTGCCGCGCGGACGCCGTCGAGATCGTCACCGCGTCACCGGATCGGGTGACTCCGCCGTGCCCGCTGGCCCGGCCGGGCGGCTGCGGCGGCTGCGACTGGCAGCACGCCGCGCCGGCCGCGCAACGGGCCCTGAAGGCCGCTGTGGTGGCCGAACAGCTGCGTCGGCTGGCTGGTATCGAGCGGGACGTCACGGTCGAACAGCTGCCCGGTGGGCCGCTGCACTGGCGCACCCGGCTGCGGCTGGCCGTGGCCGCCGACGGCCGGGCCGGGCTGCGGGCGCACCGCAGCCACACCGTCCTGCCGCTGGCCGACTGCCCGATCGCCGTCCCCGACCTGCTGACCGGCGTGGTGGACCGGAACTGGCCGCCGGGCGCGGAGATCGAGGCGGTCGCCGACGACGACGGCCGCCGGCACGTGGCCCGGCACGATTCGGTGCCGCGCTCCCGGCGCAGGCGCACGTCGTGGGTGCGCGGCGGCACCGCGGTGCAGCGGGCCGCCGGCCGGACCTGGCGGCTGCGCGCCGGCGGGTTCTGGCAGGTGCATCCGGCCGCCGCCGAGACGTTCGCGGCCGTGGTCGAGGAATGGGCGGCCGTGCCGGTGGGCGGCCGGGCGTGGGACCTGTACGGCGGCGTCGGGCTGTTCGCCGCCGGGCTCGCCGAGCAGGTCGGCGTCACCGGCGGGGTGCTGCTGGTGGAGTCGTCCCGGTCGGCGGTGGCCGACGCCGAGGCGAACCTGGGCGACCTGCCGCAGGTGCGGTGCGTCGCCGACCGGGTGGAACGCGCGATCACGGCACTGGGCGAGGAGGACCAACCCGACGTCGTCGTGCTCGACCCGCCGCGCAAGGGCGCCGGCAGGGCCGTCGTGGACGCGATCGCCGCCCGTCACCCGGACCGGGTGGTTTATGTGGCTTGTGATCCGGCCGCACTGGCACGGGATCTGGCCACGTTCGCCGGACATGGTTACGTACTCGCGGAACTGCGTGCGTTCGACGCGTTTCCCATGACACATCACGTCGAATGTGTCTCACTGTTGCACCGCCGGGACTGACGGGAAGGCCACATGGAACCGATCGAAGCGTTCGACCGCGCAGGTACGGCCGCCACCGCGGTGGTCAACGGCATCGGCGACGACCAGTGGGACCTGCCCACCCCGTGCGCCGAATGGACCGTCCGTGGTGTGCTGAATCACCTGGTGATCGTCGGCATGATCGGCGAGGCGATCGTCGCCGGCCGCGCGCATCCCGACCAGCGGGTGGACCACCTCGGCCGGGACCCGAAGGCGACCTTCGCCACGACGTTGGCCGCCAACCGTGCCACGGTGCGCACTCCGGGCCTGATGGGACGGGTGGTCAGCACGCCGATGGGGGAGCGGCCCGGGTCGGTCCTGGTGGACACGCTGGTCGCCGAACTGGTGGTCCACACCTGGGACCTGGCGCGCGCCACCGGCCAGGACACCGATCTGGACCCGGAACTCGCGCAGGAGGTCCGGACCTCCTGGACGACCCGACTGGGTGACCGGCCACGCACGCTGCTGCCGTACGAAGAACCACAGCCCGTGCCCGATGGCGCGACCGCCGCCGACCGTCTGGCCGCTTACCTCGGACGGACGGTAGTCGTAGCGTGACACTCCTGGGCGTCGCCGGGCGGAACGCCGCGCCCGGCGCCGTCCTAGACTGGCCGGAACCGCGACCGAGGTGAGGTGGAGTGGTGTCGTTGCTGGAGTCCGTGCACGGTCCCGCAGATGTCAAGCGGCTCGCCCCCGACGAACTGGACCGGCTGGCGGTCGAGATCCGATCGTTCCTGGTGGACAAGGTGTCCAGGACCGGTGGTCACCTCGGACCGAATCTTGGTGTGGTCGAGCTGACCATGGCACTGCACCGGGTGTTCGACTCGCCTCGCGACGCCATCATCTGGGACGTCGGTCACCAGGCGTACGTGCACAAGATCCTCACCGGCCGGCAGGCCGACTTCGACCAGCTGCGGCAGCAGGACGGCCTGTCCGGCTACCCGAACCGGGCCGAGAGTGACCACGATTTCGTCGAGAACAGCCACGCGTCCACCGGACTGTCCTATGCGGACGGCCTGGCCAAGGCGTTCCAACTCTCCGGTGACCGCAGGCACGTCGTGGTCGTCGTCGGCGACGGCGCCCTCACCGGCGGCATGTGCTGGGAGGCGCTGAACAACATCGCCGCCGACCCGACCCGGCCGGTGGTCATCGTGGTCAACGACAACGGCCGCTCCTACTCACCGACCATCGGCGGTCTCGCCGACTACCTGGCCACACTGCGGCTGCGGCCCGGCTACGAGCGCGCCCTGGAGGGCGGCAAGCGGGCCCTGCTGTCCACGCCGGTCGTCGGCCGCCCGCTCTACACCGCGCTGCACGCCGCCAAGGCGGGCGTGAAGGACGCGCTTGCCCCGCAGGGCATGTTCGCCGACCTCGGCCTGAAGTACATCGGACCGGTGGACGGCCACGACATGGTCACGCTGGAGTCCGCCCTGGAACGCGCCAGGGCGTTCGGCGGGCCGGTCATCGTGCACGCCGTGACCCGCAAGGGCAACGGCTACGCGCCGGCCGAGAACCACGAAGCCGACCAGATGCACCAGACCGACCCGATGGACCCGCGCACCGGCGCCCCCCGCAGCGCCAAGAAGCCGGGATGGACGTCGGTGTTCGCGCAGGAACTGGTGCGCATCGGCGCCGACCGGCCGGACGTGGTCGCGGTCACCGCCGCGATGCTGGGCTCGACCGGTCTGGACAAGTTCGCCGCCGCCTACCCCAAGCGCTGCTTCGACGTAGGCATCGCCGAACAGCACGCGGTGACCTCCGCCGCCGGCATGGCCATGGGCGGCCTGCACCCGGTGGTGGCCATCTACTCGACGTTCCTCAACCGCGCGTTCGACCAGGTGCTGATGGACGTCGCGCTGCACCGCCAGCCGGTCACGCTGATCCTGGACCGGGCCGGCATCACCGGCCCGGACGGCGCCAGCCACCACGGCATGTGGGATTTGTCCATCCTGGGCCTGGTCCCGGGCATCCGGGTGGCCGCGCCGCGCGACGCCGAGACGCTGCGCACCGAGCTGCGCGAGGCCGTGGACGTCGAGGACGGCCCGAGCGTGCTGCGGTTCCCGCGCGGCGGCGTCATCGAGTCGGTGCCCGCCGTGGACCGGGTGGGTTCGGTGGACGTGCTGCGCTCCGGCGGCGACGCCAAGGACGTGCTGCTGATCGCCGTCGGCGCGTTCGGCTCGCTCGGCGTCCAGGCCGGTGACCTGCTCGCCGACCAGGGTGTCGAGGCGACCGTCGTGGACCCCCGATGGGTGATTCCGGTCCCACCGGAACTGGTCGAGCTGGCCGCCGAGCACCGGCTGGTGGCCACTGTGGAGGACAGCGGCCGGCACGGCGGGTTCGGCTGGGCACTGGCGGCCGCGCTGCGTGACGCCGGCCTGGACGTGCCGCTGGTCGACTTCGCGGTGCCGCAGCGGTTCATCGCGCCCGGGACCAGGGACGAGGTGCTGTCCGCCGTCGGGCTCACCGCCACCGACGTGGTCGACGGGGTGCTGGGCAGGCTCGGGCCGCTGGCCGCCAAGTCCGGCCTGCACCTGGCCGGGGACCGGCGCGCCGAACTCGCCTGACCTCTCGGCGTCCTTTCAGGTTGGTGTGGCACCGTTAAGGGGTGCGCATCCTGGTAGTCGAGGACGAACAGCCGCTGGCCGAGGCGATCGCGCGGGGCCTGCGGCGTGAGGGCATGGCGGTCGACGTGGCGCTGGACGGTGACTCCGGCCACGAGAAGGTGTCGGTCACCCGGTACGACGTGGTCGTACTGGACCGGGATCTGCCCGGAATGTCCGGTGACCAGCTCTGCACGGAGATCGTCGCGTCCGGCGCCATCAGCAGGGTGATCATGCTCACCGCCAGCGACGGCATCGCCGACCGCGTCGAGGGCCTGTCCCTGGGCGCCGACGACTACCTCGCCAAGCCGTTCGCGTTCCCCGAGCTGGTGGCCAGGGTCAGGGCACTGGCCCGCCGCTCCACACCGGCCACCCCGCCGGTGCTGCGCGCCGGTGACGTGGAGCTCGACCCCGCCAAGCACACCGTGCTGCGGGCAGGTCAGCCGATCGAGCTGACCCGCAAGGAGTTCGGCGTGTTGGAGGTGCTGCTCGCCGCCGGTGGCACCGTGGTCAGCAGCGAGGAACTGCTGGAACGGGTGTGGGACGAGAACGCCGACCCGTTCACCACCACCGTCCGGGTGACCGTGATGACGTTGCGCAAGAAGCTCGGTGAGCCGGGCATCATCGACACCGTCGTCGGCTCGGGCTATCGGGTGCCGGCAGCGGGCCAGGTGGAGGTCGACGGCTGAACTTGACTGACCGCACCGCGGTGCGCGGTCGGCGTGGACCGGGACTCCGGGTCCGGCTGACCCTCCTGGCCACCGCGCTGACCGCCGGGGTCAGTGGACTGCTGCTCTGGCTCGGGTGGCTGCTGGTGGGCAACGTCGTCGCCGCCAGTCCCGATCTGCCGCCGGGCTCGTCGGTGACCGTGGACGGCATCCGGGTGCCGGCCAGCCAGTGGGCCGACGTGTTGCGCGACCACGCCCGGGATCGCGTGCTACAGGCCGGTTCGGTGGCCTTTCTGCTCGTCGTGGTGGCCGCCGCCATTCTGGCGTGGACGCTGACCGGCCGGCTGCTGCGCCCGCTGTCCGACGTCACCGCCACGGCCCGCCGGCTCTCCGCCGAGTCCCTGGGCGAACGGATCGCCCTGCGCGGCCCCCGCGACGAGGTGGCCCAGCTGGCCGACACGTTCGACGCCATGCTGGACCGCCTGCAGGCCACGTTCGAGGCACAACGCCGCTTCGTCGCCAACGCCAGCCACGAACTGCGCACACCCCTGTCGGTGATCCGGACCGAGCTGGACGTCACGTTGTCCGACCCGGCCGCCGACGTGGTCGAGCTGCGCCGGATGGCCGGCGTGGTCGGCCAGGCCGCGGTGCGCGCGGCCCAACTCGTCGAGGCGCTGTTGCTGCTGGCCAGGACCGAGGGCACCGGCCTGGCCACCCGCGAACCGGTCGACCTGGCCACGGTGGTCGCCTCGGCCTGGCACGCCACGAAGTCCGACGCCGACGCGCTGGGCCTGACCACGGCCTTCCGGACCGCACCCGCCCAGGTCGCCGGCGACCCGGCCCTGCTGGAGCGGGTCGCCGGCAACCTCTTGGAGAACGCGATCCGGCACAACGTGGACAGCGGCTGGATCGACGTGCGGACCGAGACCGACGAGCAGTGGTCGGCCCTGCGCGTCAGCTCATCCGGCCGCCCGGTGCCCGCGGACCGGGTGACGGAACTGTTCGAGCCGTTCCGGCGGGGCGGCGTGGACCGGACGGCCCAGTCCGGAACCGGGCTCGGGCTGTCCATCGTGCGCGCCGTGGTGTCGGCCCACGGCGGCCAGCTCTACGCCGAACCGGTCCCGGACGGCGGCCTGACGGTCACCGTCCGCCTCCCATCAGCCCACTGACCAGGCACTACGCCGGGACCGAGGCCACCCCGGGGGCCAGGAACGGCTTGCCGTTGGTGCGTTCGGCGACACCTGTGCGGTCCAGGTACGGGGTGATGCCGCCGAGCCAGAACGGCCAACCGGCGCCCAGGAGCAGGCACAGGTCGATGTCCTGGGCCTCGGCGACCACGCCCTGGTCCAGCATCAGCCGGATCTCCTCGGCCAGCGCGGCCAGGGCCCGGTCCCGGACCTGGTCGGCGGTCAGCGGCCGGTCGCCGCGCCGCCACAGCGCGGCCACCTCGGGGTCGACGCTCTGCCGACCCTGCTCGTCCCAGGTCCACACCGCCGTCTTGCCCGCCTCGACGAACCGGCGCATGTTGTCGCTCACCCCGAACCGGTCCGGGAACGCCGCGTGCATCGTCTCCGCCACGTGCAGCGCCACCGCCGGGCCCACCAGCTGCAACAACACCATCGGCGACATCGGCAGGCCCAACGGTTCCAGCGCGCTGTCCGCCACCTCGAACGGCGTGCCCTCGTCCACCGACGCCACCACCTCGCCGAGGAACCGCGTCAACAGCCGGTTCACCACGAACGCGGGCGCGTCCTTGACCAGCACGCTGGACTTGCGCAACTGCCTGCCGACCGCGAACGCCGTGGCCAGCGTCGGGTCGTCGGTCAGCTCGCCGCGCACGATCTCCAGCAGCGGCAGCACGGCCACCGGATTGAAGAAGTGGAAGCCGACGACCCGCTCCGGGTGGTGCAGCTTGGCCGCCATCTCGGTGACCGACAACGACGACGTGTTCGTCGCCAGCACGCACATGGGCGTGACGTGCTCCTCCAGCTCGGCGAACACCTGCTGCTTCACCGACAGTTCCTCGAACACCGCCTCGATGACGAAGTCGGCATCGGCGAATGCGGCCTTGTCCAGCGAGCCGGACACCAGTGCGGTCAACCGGTTCGCCTCGTCCTGGCCGATCCGGTGCTTGGCCAGCAGCTTGCCGATCTCGTCGTGCACGTAGCCGACGCCTTTGTCCACACGGGACTGGTCGACGTCCGTCAGCACGACGGGAACCTTGAGGCGCCGGACGAACAGCAACGCGAGCTGGCTGGCCATCAGGCCGGCACCGACGATGCCCACCTTCGTGACATCCCTGGCCAGACCCCGGTCCGGCGCCCCGGCCGGCCGGCGGGCGCGCTTGTTCACCAGGTCGAACGAGTACAGGCCGGCGCGCAGCTCGTCGGTCATCAGCACGTCGGCCAGCGCCTCGGTCTCGGCGGCATACCCGGCGTCCAGGTCGTTGTTCCTGGCCAGCGCCAACAACTCCAATGCGCGCAGCACGCCGGGGGAGGCGCCGTGGGTGCGGCCGTCGACAACCGCCTTGGCGCGACCCAGCGCCGCGTCCCACGCCTCGCCCCTGTCCACCGCCGGACGGTCCACAGTGGTCTCACCACGCACCACGGAAGCCAGCCACAGCAGCGACTGCTCCAGGTAGTCCGCCGAGTCGAACACCACGTCCACGATGCCCATCGCCTCGGCCTGGGCCGGCTTGAGCATCTTGTTCTGGTTCAACGCGTTCTCGACGATCACCGTCACGGCGCCGTCCATGCCGATCAGGTTCGGCAGCAACTGCGTGCCACCCCAACCGGGGAACAGGCCCAGGAAGCACTCCGGGAACGCGATGGCGGCCGCGTTGCCGATCAGCGTGCGGTAGTGGCAGGACAGCGCCAGTTCCAGACCGCCGCCCAGCACGGCGCCGTTGACGAAGGCGAACGTGGGCACCGTGGACTCGGTGAGCCTGCGGAACACGTCGTGGCCCGCCTTCGCGATCGCGTGGGCCAGGTCGCGGGAGGTGATCTGCCCGATGCCGGACAGGTCGGCGCCGACCGCGAACACGAACGGCTTGCCGGTGACCGCGATGGCCACCGGGTTCGCGGCGAACGCCTCGTCCAGGGCCCGGTCCAGGCTGATCAGCCCCTGTGGGCCGAACGTGGACGGGCGGGTGTGGTCGTGGCCGTTGTCCAGGGTGATCAGCGCGACCTGGCCGGTCAGTCCGGGCACATCGACCAGCCGGGCGGTCGCGGTGGTGACCACCTCGTCGGGGAACGCGGTGGTGGCGTCGGCGATGGTGATGCTCACTTGTCCGCACCCTCCCAGTTGGTGTTCTCCCAGATCACGGTGCCGCCCATGCCGATGCCGACGCACATCGTGGTGATGCCGTAGCGCACGTCGGGCCGCTCGGCGAACTGCCGGGCGAGCTGGGTCATCAGCCGCACGCCGGACGACGCCAGCGGGTGGCCGCAGGCGATCGCGCCACCCCACTGGTTCACCCTCGGGTCGTCCGCGGAGATGCCGAAGTGGTCCAGGAACGCGAGCACCTGGACGGCGAACGCCTCGTTGATCTCGAACAGGCCGATGTCGTCGATGGACAATCCGGTCCTGGCCAGCACCTTCTCCGTCGCCGGCACCGGGCCGACGCCCATCACCTCGGGCTCGACGCCGACGAACGAGTAGCCGACCAGCCGCATCGCGGCCGGCAGACCCAACTCGGCGGCCGTCTGTTCGGCCGCCACGATGCACCCGGTGGCACCGTCGTTCAGGCCGGCCGAGTTGCCCGCCGTGACCCTCCCGTGTGGACGGAACGGCGTGCGCAGGCCGGCCAGCGCCTCGACCGTGGTGCCCGGCCGGGGTGGCTCGTCCTCGGAGGCCAGGCCCCAGCCCAGTTCGGCGGAGCGGACCGCGACCGGGACCAGCTCCGGGCCGATCTTGCCGGCCTTCACCGCGTCGGCGTAGCGCTCCTGGCTGCGGGCGGCGTAGGTGTCGCACCGGTCCTTGGTGATGTCCGGGTAGCGGTCGTGCACGTTCTCCGCGGTCTGGCCCATGACCAGCGCCGACGGGTCGACCAGCTTGTCCGCGATGATCCTCGGGTTCGGGTCGACGCCCTCGCCCATCGGGTGGCGGCCCATGTGCTCGACACCGCCGGCGATCACCACGTCGTAGGCGCCGAACGCGATGCCGGACGCCGTCGTGGTCACCGCGGTCATCGCGCCCGCGCACATCCGGTCGATGGCGAACCCGGGCACCGACTTGGGCAGGCCGGCGAGCAGGGCCGCGGTGCGGCCGATGGTCAGGCCCTGGTCGCCGATCTGGGTGGTCGCGGCGATCGCCACGTCGTCCACCCGGTCCGGCGGCAGCTCCGGATGCCGGCGCAACAGTTCCCGGATGACCTTGACGATCAGGTCGTCGGCCCTGGTCTCGGCGTAGATGCCCGACTCGCCTGCCTTGCCGAACGGCGTCCGCACGCCCTCGACGAAGACCACGTCGCGCACGGCACGCGCTGCTGGTGCGGCCACCGCGGGTTCCTCCTGGCTCGTGACTTACCGGCTGGTAACGCCACTCTAGCCGTGGTTACCCATCGGTAACCAGTGGGGTCACCCGGCGGCGGCACGCAGCGCGGTGGCCAGCGCGGCGATCGTCAGCCGGATCTGCCACTCGCGGGCACCACCGGCCCGCAGCGTGTCCGCCACCGACTGTTCGCCCAGGTCGGCAGGCGGTTCCCAGCAGGTCCGGCGGACCAGGTCGGGCTGGATCAGGTTCTCCACCGGCAGCGTGTTGGCCTCGGCGATCGCGGTCAGCGACGCCCGGGCCGCGGACAGCCGGGCGGCCGCGTCCGGGTCCTTGTCCGCCCACCTGCCCGGCGGCGGCGGGCCGTCGTGCGGCGGTGACGGGTCGGGCAGGTCGGCCTTGGCCAGTGCCCTGGCCGACCGCAGCGATTCCGCCCACGTGCCGGCCAGCCTGCGCTGCGCCCGGCCGCGGAACACCGGCAGCCGCACCAGCTCGGTCTCGTCGGCCGGATCGGCCAGCGCCGCCTCGACGACGGCCCGGTCGGGCAGCACCCGGCCGGGGGAGAGGTCACGTTCCCTGGCGATGGCGTCCCTGGCCTGCCACAGCGCCCTTACCGCGGCCAACTGCCGGGGTGTGCGCACCCGGTGGATGCCGGACGTGCGGCGCCACGGTTCCGGTCGCGGCCGGGCAGCCGGTGCGGTGCGGACGGCCTCGAACTCCTCCAGCGCCCACTCCAGCTTGCCCTGGTCGGCCAGCTCCCGTTCCAGCGTGTCGCGCAGCGGGATCAGGAGTTCGACGTCCAGGGCGGCGTAGTTCAGCCAGTCCGGGGGGAGTGGTCGCTGCGACCAGTCGGCGGCGCCGTGGCCCTTCTCCAACTGGTAGCCGAGCAGGCGTTCCACCAGCGTGCCGAGGGCGACGCGCTCGAAACCGGCCAGCCGGCCGGCCAGCTCGGTGTCGAACAGCGACGCCGGCCGCAGGTCCAGCTCGGCCAGGCAGGGCAGATCCTGGGAGGCGGCGTGCAGCACCCACTCGGTACCGGACAGAGCCTTCACCAGGGGCGTGAGATCGCCGTCGAACGGAATGGGGTCGACCAGGACGGTGCCGGCGCCGGTCCGGCGGAGCTGGACGAGATAGGCCCGCTGGGAATAGCGGTAGCCGGAGGCACGCTCGGTGTCGACGGCGATCGGGCCGGTGCCCGAGGCGAGTGCCGCCGCCGCGACGCGCAGCGCCTCGGGGTCGATGACCACGTCGGGTACGCCCTCGGCCGGCTCGGTCAACGGCACCGCCGAAGCCGTCTCGGTCTCCGGCGGAACCGGTGCGCTTTCGTCGTCGGGGTCAGCCACCACGTAGCGACCCTACGTGGCCGGCCGCCGTCGTGTTCACGACTTGCGGTGACTCACCGGTAGGTAACGCTCGTTACGGACGAAGCGCACCGTCCCGTGACCCCGAGTCGTGCGACCCGGGGCCACGGGAATGCCGGTGGTCCGCTACCCGCCGCGCCCGTGGCGGGTGGCGTCCGACCGTTGCGCTGATCCGTGTTCGATCGTGCGCTGATGCCGTGCTGGTTGCGCCGTTGCCGGCCTAGCGGATAACGCCGGCCCGCATGGCGAGGGCGACCATCTGCGCACGGTCCCCGGTTCCGAGCTTGCGCCCGATCCGGGACAGGTGACTCTTGACCGTCAGTGCCGACAGGTTGAGCGCTTCGCCGATTTCCTTGTTGGACTGGCCATCGGCGACGAGTTGGAGCACTTCGACCTCACGCGCGGACAGTTCCCGCGGCGTGTTGTCGGTGCCCGGCACCCTGGTGCCCGTCGCAAGGACAGGCGCCACGCTCGGGTCGGCGTACACCCCGCCGTCGAGTACTCGGCGCACCCCGTCGGTGACCACCATCGGCGAGGCGGACTTCAGCAGGTACGCCTGAGCGCCTGCCTGGAAGGCCGACCGGACCGCATAGGGGTCGTCGGAGGACGCGAGCACCACGATGCGTGGCCAACCGTGGGCACGGAACTCCGTGACCAGGTCGATGCCACTACCGTCGGGTAGCCCGAGATCGAGAATCGCGAGATCGCACGGTCCGGTCGCCAGGGCGCGAGCCCTCGCTTCCGCCACCGAAGCGGCCTCATGGACAGTGCCCGCGCCCATCTGGGTGAGCCGGGCGGCTATCGCCTCCCTCAGCAGCGGGTGGTCATCGACCACCAGCACCGAGAACAGTTCCTCCCGCGGGTGCGGGACCATGTTGGCCGGCAAAACACCGGCTGGCGTGGTTCGAACGGCCTGACCTAAGCCGACGGCAGCCACGTCACTACCTCCCTGGAGTCGGTCGTGCCCCCCGACCGGCACCGGGCCCCTCGTCCGATCAGCCGCGCCACTGATCGACCGAAAGTGGTGTCGACGTTGGCAGCGTAGCCGCCCAAGCGGGTCAGCGGGACGATCATTTGGGTATCTGTCCCGATCGGGTAGTCACTCTTTGCCAGTTTTGTCGCACGATCGAGTGACAATCGACAGAGTCGCTAACACGAAGAACCCTCACGACGATATCTACTTTTACGGGTCGCGGGGGCGTTGGTCCATCCGGGTGTCGGGGGCCGGAAAACTTGATCGGCCGGATGGCCGAAGTTGTTACCGGATCGTGTCCGTTGGGCCGGATTGCGTGGGCTGAACGGTCTAGTCCGTAACGTCTGTTCGGCGGAGGGGTTCCGGCAAGTGCCGACACCTCGGCGGAGAGCTGGGGGCCGAGCGGGTGGGCCGGGGTGACCGCGAATGGTCGAGCGACGGTCCGTCGAGCCCGAACGACCGACGGTAGCTGATGGCGAGCGCGGCTCTGGCGGCGGTGGGAGCGGGGCGGCGGCATGGCGGCGGAGTGGCCGCAAGGTGGCGGTGGAGCGTTGGCCGAGCGGCGTAGGGCGGCGGTGGAGCCTTGGCCGAGCGGGGTGGGGCGGCGGTGGAGCGTTGGCCGAGCGGGGTGGGGCGGCTGCAGGGCAGTGGCAAGGCGGGGCCCACCGGTGGCGAAGCGGGGCGTGCGGGTGCGGAGCGGGCTGCGAGCCAGCTCGGCCGGATCGCGTCGGCTCAGCTGTCGAGCGGGCTAGCGGCGCTAGCAGTTCTAGCGACACACGCGTTGCGAGCGCATTCCGGGCGGCTCCGGGTGGTGGCGGAGGGAGCGGAGGGACTGCGAGCGGATCCGACTGGATGGCGGGGCGGCTGTCAGGTGGCTAGCAGTGCTAGTAGTTCTAGCGACACACGCATTGCTGGTGCGTGCCGGGCGTCTCCGAGTGGTGGCGGGGAACTGCGACCGGGTTCGGCTGGATGGCGGGGCCGGCTGCTAGTAGCTAGCTGTGCTAGCAGTTCGAGCAATGCTCGCGGCGTTGCTGGTGCGTGCGGGGCGGCTCCGGGTGGTGGCGGAAGGAGCTGCAAGCGGAGCCGGCTGGGTGGCGGGACGGGTGCCAGATGGCTGGCAATTCTAGCAGCGCTAGCAGTTCGAGCGATGCTAGTGGCACTTGCGGCGCCAGGTGGCTCTGTGGTGCAGGTGGCTCTGAGGTGGTGGCGAAGCGGGCTGGGAGCCGGCTTGGTCGGGCCGCGTCGGTTGGTCGGGCCCGCGTCGGTTGGTCGGGCCGCGTCGGTTGGTCGGGCGGCGTCGAGTGGTCGGGTCGGGTTGGTCGGTTCGGTCGGATGGCATAGGGCTCGGCTGACGGCCGAGCGGGGCTAGTTGAACTAGCGGCGCGAGTGAAGCTAGCGGCGCTAGCCACTGCCGGACTCCAAGGCGGTGGCGACGGCAATGAGCAGGTTCGCCCGGGTTGGTTCGGTCGTCCGGCGTTGGGTCGGCCGCCGGACGGGCTAGCGGTGCTGGCAGTTCTAGTGGTGCCAGCGCTCGCGTGGGGCGGGGCTGATGGCTGTGCTAGTGGGCGGGCTGGTGGTCCTAGCGACGCTGGTTTCGCTAGCGGATGGTGCGCGGCTCCGGAGTGGTCGGGAGCACCGCTGGGGCTGTGAGCCTCGCCCGTGGATCCACGGCGGTCGGTCGGGCCGGGCTTCTGGGCCGTCGTGCGGGCTTTCGGGCGCCGTCGGCCGGCACGTTCAGGCGTTGCGTTCAGGCGTTGCGTTGGCCGAACAGGGTTACGCCTACTGGTGGGAGCCCCACCGTGCTGGACAGCAACTCGCAAAACGCTTCCGCGTGGGCCGCCAGCTCAGCGTCGTGCGCGGTCCAGGACGCGCGCAGTTCCAGATCGTCCGTCCGGGCCGGGCCGGCTATGTCGCCGAACCGGGCCGACGACGTCTGGGTGACCGTGCCGCCCAACGCGGTGTGCACTGCGCCGCAGGTGTCCAGCGCGTCGGTCAGCCACGACCAACCCACCTCGGGCAACAGCGGGTCCGTGGCCAACTCCACGTCCAGCTCGGCCCGCACGTAGACGACCAGCCGCAGGACGCCGTCCCACGCCTGTTCGCCGTCCGGGTCGTGCAGCAGCACCAGCCGGCCGCTGGCCAACTCGCCCGCGGGGCCGTTCACCTCCGCTGCGACCGCGTACGACCAGGGCGCGAGTCGCTGCGGCGGCTTGACGTCGCCCCATTCGATCTCCGGCCGGGGCCGGACCGACGACAGCGACGCCACAGCCCGCCGGAACAGCTCAGGCTCCTCCGCGGCAACCGTCACCGGCCCTCCTCGCCTCGGTCACGTCTGGTGACTGTAGAGCCACCCGGACGTGGGGCCGGTCCGCCACGCCGGGCAGGTGTTCGGCCGTGTCCGTCCTGTCACCGGGACCGTGGGACGATGGAGGCGACATGACCACGAGCGCCCCTGTCTCGGCTCGCCGGGACCTCCCCGACGCCCCATTGTTGGTTGCCGCACGCGGCGGTGTGCCCAGTCGCCGACCGGTCTGGTTCATGCGGCAGGCCGGCCGTTCGCTGCCCGAGTACCTCACCGCGCGCGCCGACATCCCGATGCTCCAGTCCTGCCTGACACCGGACCTGGCCTGCGAGATCACCATGCAGCCGGTCCGCAGGCACGGCGTGGACGCCGCCATCCTGTTCAGCGACATCGTCGTGCCCCTCTATGCGGCCGGCGTCGACGTGACCATCGTGCCGGGCACCGGTCCGGTGGTCGGCTCGCCGGTGCGCACCGAGGCGGACGTCGCGGCGCTGCCCACGCTGCGGCCCGAGCACATGACGCCGGTGACGGACACGATCCGTTTGTTGATCACTGAGCTGGGTGACACACCGCTGATCGGTTTCGCCGGTGCGCCGTTCACCCTGGCGTCCTACCTGGTGGAGGGCGGCCCGAGCCGGCACCACGAGCGGACCAAGGCGCTGATGCACGGCGCCCCGGACCTCTGGCACGCGCTGGCCGGCCGGCTGGCCGAGCTGACCCTGACGTTCGTGCGCGCCCAGGTGGCCGCAGGCGTGGACGCGGTGCAGCTGTTCGACTCCTGGGCCGGCGCCCTGTCCGAGCGGGACTACCGCCGGTTCGTGCTGCCGCACTCGGCCGCCGTGCTGGCCGGCCTGGCCGACGCCGGTGTGCCGCGCATCCACTTCGGCGTGGGCACCGGCGAACTGCTCGGCGCCATGCGCGAGGCGGGCGCCGACGTGGTCGGCGTGGACTGGCGGGTGCCGCTGGACGTGGCCGCAAATCGGCTGGCCGCCGCGCTGCCGGACGGGCCGGCGCCGGTGGTGCAGGGCAATCTCGACCCGGCGATCCTGCTGGCCGACTGGTCGGTGGTGGACGCCGAGGTGCGTCGCATCGTCGACGAGGGCCGGGCGGCCGGTGGGCACGTGTTCAACCTGGGTCACGGCGTGCTGCCGCAGACCGACCCGACGGTGCTGACCAGGGTCGCCGAACTCGTGCACGAGCTGGCATGACGCGGGTCGCGGTCGTCGGTGGCGGTATCAGCGGGCTGACCGCTGCCTACCGGCTGCGCCAGGCGTTGGGCCGCGACGCCTCGATCACCGTGCTGGAGCAGTCCGACCGGGCAGGCGGCAAGCTGCGCACGGTCGACCTGGCCGGCCACCACTACGACGTGGGCGCCGAGGCCTACCTGGCCCGCAGGCCGGAGCTCACCGCCCTGGTCGACGAGCTGGGCCTGGGTGCCGACCTGGTGCACCCGACGACGGCCGCCGCGCGCATCCGGGCCGGCGGGCAGCTCCGGCCGATCCCCAGCGGCACCGTGCTCGGCGTGCCGACCAGCGCGGACGCCGTGGCCGGGGTGCTGTCCGACAAGGGCCTGCGCCGGCTGGCCGAGGAACGCGAGCTGCCGCCGGTGGTGCTGGCCGGCACCGACGTGTCGGTCGGCAAGCTGCTCACCGACCGGCTCGGCCCCGAGGTGCCGGACCGGCTGGTCGACCCGCTGCTGGGCGGTGTGTACGCCGGCCGGGCCGCCAGCCTCGGCCTGCGCGCCACGATGCCGGCGCTGGCCGCGAAGCTGGACGAGGGCATCGGCTCGGTGCTGGCCGCGGCGGCCGACCTGGTACCGCCACCGGCACCGGACGGTGCCCGGCCACCGATGTTCGGCACGCTGTCCGACGGCCTGGGCGGGCTGGTGGAGAGGTTGGTGCGGGCGTCCGGCGCGCTGGTGCGTTACGGGCAGCCGGTGCGCGGCCTGACCCGCCAGGACGACGGCTGGCGGCTGGAAGTGGGCTCGGCGGCACATCCGGAGCACCTGGACGCCGACGCCGTCGTGCTGGCCGTGCCGGCGCCCGCCGCACGCAAGCTGCTGGCCGACGTCAGCCCGGCCGCGTCGGCCGCCTACGGCCGGATCGAGCTGGCCTCCATGGCGGTGGTGGCGCTGGCGCTGCCCCCGGACGTGGCCGTGCCGCAGTCCTCCGGCGTGCTCATCGGGTCCGGCGAGACCCACCAGGACGGCACGCCGTTCACCGCCAAGGCGTTCACCTTCTCCAGCCGCAAGTGGGCCCACCTGGCCGGGCCGGAGCACGTGCTGGTGCGCGGCTCGGTCGGCCGGTTCGGCGAGGCCGAGATCCTGCAACGCGACGACGCCGATCTCGTCACGGCGGTGCGCGCCGACCTGGCCGAGCTGACCGGTGTCACAGCGTCACCGGTGGACACGGTCGTCACCCGGTGGGGTGGCGGGCTGCCGCAGTACGGCGTCGGTCATCTGGACCTGGTGGCGGCGATCGAACGGGCGGTGGCCGAACTGCCCGGTCTCGCGGTGGCCGGTGCCGCGCTGCACGGCGTGGGGCTGCCGGCGTGCGTGGCCAGCGCGGACCGGGCGGTGCGGGCGATCGTCACTCGGCGATCGCCGCGTGCGCGATCACGCGGGTGATCCTGGCCCGTACCAGCAGTTCGCCCGGTACGGCGTTGCGGCGGCCGAAGGCCTCCGCCTTGTCCTCGCCCATGTAACGGCCGCCGAGACGGGTCGACCACGGCAGCATCGCCACCAGGTCGTCGAACAGTTCGGCTTCGGCCTGCAGGCTCACGAAGGAGTACGGCGGGTGCTCCTCGTCCACGCACATCGCCAGCCGGGGGTCGCGGCGCAGTGCCTTGGCCTTCACCGTCTTCTCGTTCGTGTTGAAGATCACGTAGTCGTCATCGCCGGAACTGTCCAGAGCGAACCAGATCGGGACCACGTGCGGGGAGCCATCGGCCCGCATCAGGGCCAGTTTGCCGGTCTTGGTACCGGATGACAGGAACGCCCGCCATTCGTCTTTCGACATGTCATACATGCGCGGCTCCTCGGTCGTGGCCGGAATCTCGTGCAAACATGGAGGTCATGGCCCGCCTGAACTACAACGAGCTCAACAGCACGATTAGATACACGATGTGGTCCGTGTTCCGCGCCGAGCCCGGTCGGTTGCCCGCCGACCGTGGGCCCGCTGCCACGGAGGCACAGGAGTTCCTGGACACGCTCGCCGGCAAGGGCGTCGTGGTGCGCGGGGTGTACGACGTCGCAGGTCTGCGCGCCGACGCCGACTACATGATCTGGTGGCACGCCGGCGAGATCGAGGCGCTGCAGGCCGCGTACGCCGCGTTCCGCCGGACCGCCGTGGGTCGTGCCTCCACCCCGGTGTGGAGCCAGGTCGCGTTGCACCGCCCCGCGGAATTCAACCGCAGCCACGTGCCCGCGTTCCTTGCTGACGAGGAACCGCGCAAGTACGTGAGTGTGTACCCGTTCGTGCGCTCGTACGAGTGGTACCTGCTGCCCGAGGAGGAACGCCGCGCGCTGCTCGTCGAGCACGGCCGGATGGCCAGGGACTACCCGGACGTGCGTGCGAACACGGTGCCCGCCTTCGCGCTCGGCGACTACGAGTGGATCCTCGCCTTCGAGGCCGACGACCTGGACCGGATCGTCGACCTGATGCGGCACCTGCGCGGCAGTGAGACCCGGCTGCACGTGCGGCGCGAGATCCCCTTCTACACCGGTGGCCGGGTGCCGATGGCCGACCTGGTGACGGTGCTGCCCTGACCTACCGGGGCGGATCGACGATCTGCACGGACTTCAGCACGCTGGCACAGCCACGGGTGATCTCCGCGACCTGTTGCGCCCACTGGCAGTTGATCTCCACTTCGGTGAAACCGTTGAACACGAAGTAGATCATCGCGCTGAACTGGCCGTCGTTCTGCTTGATCGGGATCTCGAAGGCGCGGCTGCCGGACACCGTCGTCGGCGTCGGCGAGCCCATGACGGTGAAACCGGACGACTCGCCCGCGCGCAGCACGGCGTTCACCTGCTCGCCCAGCACCGACGAGCTGAGCGCGTCGCTGTCCTGCCGCAACGGGTACACCACGACGATGATCACGTCGTGCACGGCCACCGCGACGGCGCTGTCGTACTGGCTCGGGTTGGCGCTCTGGTAGGTGAGCGTGAGCTGGTCGGTGGCGTCGTGGAAGCCGGCCGGCAACTGGTAGCAGTACGGCGCGCCACTCGGCCGGATCACCGTGCCACCGGAACAGTCCAATGTGGTCCGGCGTGCCGGTGTGTTCGTGCTCGCACCCGGACCCGCGCCGCCTGCCGGCTGTGCGGTGCCGGTGACCGTCGTGTCGCATCCGGCCAGCAGCGCGCTCGCGGCGAGCGCGGCGCCGGCGATGGCTAGCGCCCAGCGGCGCCTCATGGCAGTCCCCGTTCCCCTGTGCTGTCGATCCCTGTCGTGACGTCGCCATGGTGCCCTATCTTTCGGGCATGTCCGACAGCAGCGCCGCTGAGGTGTTCGCCGACGTGTACGCCGAGATCGCCGGCCGCAGGCCGGCACCGGGGGAACTGACGATCACCGGGGACGATCCGCTGCTGCCCGGCCGGTTCCGGGTGGGCGCCGCCGCTGCCGCCTGTGTCGGTGCGATGACGCTGGCCGCCGCCGAACTGTTCCGGGAGCGCGCCGGTGATCCGGGGCAGGTCGGCGTGGACGCCTGGCACGCGCTGCTGGGATTCGCCACCGAGCACTGGCTGCGGGTGGCGGGCGAGCCCGCCGGTGCCGGCTGGGCCGAGTTGTCGGGCAACTACCGGGCCGCCGACGGCTGGGTGCGCCTGCACTGCAACTACCCGCACCACGCCGACGCCGCCTGTGCCGCGCTGGGCGTGCCCGCCGATCGGGCGGCCGTCACCGACGCGGTGGCGGCCCGGTCCGCCATGGACGTCGAGGCTGCCGTGCTGGCGGCCGGGGGAGCGGCGGCCGCGCTGCGCACCGGGGCGGACTGGCGGGCCCATCCCGCCGGTCAGGCGGTGCGGAGCCTGCCGCTGGTCGCGGTGGACCGGATCGGGGACGCGCCGGCCAGGCCGCTGCCGCCTGCCGAGCGCCCGCTGGCCGGTGTCCGGGTGCTGGACCTGACGCACGTCATCGCGGGTCCGGTGTGCGGGCGGACGCTGGCCGCGCACGGCGCCGACGTGCTGCACGTCGGCGCGGACCACCTGCCGACGATCCGGCCACTGGTGATCGACACCGGTTTCGGCAAGCGCTCGACGCACCTGGACCTGCGTACCGACGATGGCCGGGCGGCACTGGCCGACCTGGTCGCCGGGGCCGACGTGCTGGTGCAGTCGTTCCGGCCGGGCACGCTGGCCGCGCGGGGTTTCGGGCCGGAACGGTTGGCGGAGCTGAGCCCCGGCATCGTCGTTGTCGACCTGTCCGCCTACGGGCACACCGGACCGTGGCGGGATCGCCGGGGTTTCGACAGCCTCGTGCAGGTGGCGACGGGCATCGCAGCGGACGGGATGGGGGGCAAGCCGGGCGCGCTGCCGTTGCAGGCGCTGGACCACGGCACCGGGTGGCTGTCGGCGGCCGCCGTGACGACGGCGCTGCGCAGGCGACAGGTCGAGGGAGGGTCGTGGTGGCTGCGGCCGGCGCTGGCCAGGACCGGTGCCTGGCTGGACGATCTGGGCCGGGTCGCACCCGGCGGTGGCACGGTGCCCGATCCAGCGGACACAGCCGGCCTCATGGCCGCGATGGACAGCCGGTTCGGCCGGGTGGACCACCTGCGGGTGCCGGGCGACCTACCGGGCGCCCAGCCGCGTTACGAGAACGGTCCACGGCTGCCGGGCGGGGACCCGGCAGTCTGGTGGTGACTCAGGACTCGGCGGGGATCAACTTCAGCGAGATGGAGTTGATGCAGTAGCGCTGGTCGGTGGGCGTGCCGAAGCCCTCGCCCTCGAACACGTGGCCCAGGTGGCTGTGGCAGGTGGCGCACAGCACCTCGGTGCGCACGGAGCCGAAGCCGCGGTCCTCGCGCAGGATCACGCTGTCCCCGGCCAGCGGTGACCAGAACGACGGCCAGCCGCAGTGCGAGTCGAACTTGGTGTCGCTGCGGAACAGTTCGGCGCCGCAGGCCCGGCACTGGTAGACGCCGGTGGTCTTGGTGTCGGTGTACTCACCGGTCCAGGGCCGCTCGGTGGCGGCCTGCCGCAGCACGGCGTACTCGGATTTGTCCAGTTGGGAACGCCACTCCTCGTCCGACTTGACGACCTTGGGAGTGGCACCGACGACGGGTTTCATACTTCAAAGATAACACCGTTTTACAGCTACTGGCCGAACGTGCTCAACACCTCACCGATGGTCTGCCAGACCGCCCACAGCACGCCCAGCAGGAGCAGTCCGACCAGGATGACGGCGGTCAGCCTGCGGTGCCCGTTGGCCCGGTTCGCCGAGTTGGCGAAGTCCGAGAAGCCACGTACGTACCCCTCGACGGTGAAGGAGTTCGTCGGTGTCTGCATCCGCCGCAGGTGGTCGGCGAAGGCACGCGTCTCCGGGTCGTCGGGGTCCAGGCCGATCAGCTCGTCGGCCACGTTCAGCTCGTCGTCCGTCGGGTCCGGTTCCCCGTCGTCGCGTTGAGCGTTCACCACACCCCCACGGTAACCGCGCGGCCTCCTGCCGGTCACCCCGTGCCGGACAGAATGCCGGCGGCCCGGATCGCGCCCACCGGTTCGCCGTGGCCCAGGACGGGGGTTTCGGCCAGGTCGGCGAGGGTGTCCGCGGTGACTCCCAGGCGGCGCAGCGCCGCCACCATCACCGCTGATCGGGACCTCGCGGAGCCGTCGGCGATCTTCAGGGCGACCGCGCGGCCGTCGGGCAGGCCGATCGCGTACACGCCCTCGGCGCCGTCCTTGGCCACCGCGCCGGGCAGCGCCCGCATCAGCCGCGCCACGTCGCTGCCGGTGCCGCCGACCCACTCCGGGTAGCCGGCCATCGCCGATCGCACCCGGTGCTCGGCCGTGCCGTCGGCGGCCACCGCGATCGTGTGGAACGCCCTGGCCAGGCCCACCAGGCTGAACCCGAACAGCGGCGCGCCGCAGCCGTCCACCCCGGTCTTGGTGACCGGCTCGCCTGCCAGGTCGCCGATCGTCTCCCGGATCGCCACCTGGAGCGGGTGGGCCGGGTCGCGGTAGGTGGCGGTCGGCCAGCCGTTGCGCACGCAGGTGGCGAGCATCGCGGAGTGCTTGCCGGAGCAGTTCATGTACAGCGGTGCCGGGGCGGTACCGGCGACCAGCAGTTCCGCCCGGGACGGCTCGTACGCGGGCAGTGCGGGCGTGCACTGGAGGTCGTCCGGGGTGAGGTCGGCGCCGGCCAGGATGCGGCGCACGCCGTCGATGTGGAACGGCTCACCCGGATGGCTGGCGCAGCCCAGCGCCAGCAGTTCGTCCTTCAGGTCCAGGCCGTGCCGGACCATCGTCAGGCCCTGCAACGGTTTCGCCGACGACCTCGGATACGTCGACGCCTCCGGCCGTCCGATCGAGAACGCCACCGACCCGTCGGCGGCCAGGCCCACCACGGAACCGTGATGCACCGATTCGATCCACCCGCTCCGCCACACCTCGGCGACCACCTGGTGCACGCCGGACTCCTCTCCCGTGGGCCTTGACAGTAGTGTTCGACACGCGTTGAACTGATGACCTTCGGCCGAACTGCCGACTGTCAACTGTTGACACTATCGTGGAGACATCATGGCGGACGCCGTCGTGCGGCGGCAGAGCCTCGCCACGCAGACCGTGGATGTGCTGCGTGAACTGGTCCTGACCGGGGAGATCCCACCGGGCGGGCGGGTGAACGAGGTCGAGCTCGCGCAGCGCATGCGCATCAGCAGGGGACCACTGCGGGAGGCGATCCGGCACCTGGTCAGCGAGGGCCTGCTCGTCTACGTGCCGCACCGCGGCGCCCACGTGCCGCAGGCCGACCTGGCCGAGCTGTACGCCCTGTTCGAGCTGCGCTCGGCCCTGGAGTGCGCGGCGGCCCGGCTGGCCGCCACCCGGCGGAGTGACACCCAGCTGGCCGCGCTGCGGTCGGTCGGCGCCGAGTCCAGGGCCCGCTTCGAGTCCGGCCGTCGCTTCCCCTACCGGCTGGACCTGGCGTTCCACGCCTGCCTGCTGGACGCGGCGGCCAGCCCCCGGATCGCCGACCAGGTCCGGCTGGTGCAGCAACAGGTCATCCTGCTGCGCAGCCGCCTCGCGGCCGACGCGGCGCACGGCAGGGCGTCGCTGGACGACCACGACGCGCTGGTCGAGGCCGTGGCCGCAGGCGACGGTGACCTGGCGGCGAGCGTGATGGCCACCCACCTGGACCGGGTGCGCGACCAGATGGTGGCCGCGCTGACCAACCGGAGCCTGGAAGGGGCGGCACATGCCTGAGCTCGAACCGTGGCAGTGGCCCGAGGCCACCTGGCGGGAGCACGTGGACCGGGTCCGGGCCGGCCAGTCGCTGTCCGCGCCCTGGCCCGGCGGTGCGCGGGTCGCGGTGGCGCTGTCGTTCGACTCCGACCACGAGACGATCCCGCTGCGCGCCGGGGAGACCAGTCCCGGGAAGCTGTCGCAGGGCGAGTACGGCGCCCGGGTCGGTGTGCCGCGAATTCTGGACTTGTTGTCCCGAAACGGTATTCCGGCGACGTTCTTCGTGCCGGCGGTGTGTGCTCTGCTCCGTCCAGCCGAGATCAAGTCCTATGTGGATGGTGGGCATGAGGTCGGCATCCACGGCTGGATCCACGAGCGCAACGTACTGCTGGACGAGACGGCCGAGCGCGACCTGGCCCACCGGGCGTTCGACACGCTGAGCCACACCGCGGGCGTCGCGCCGGTCGGCATCCGCACGCCGTCCTGGGACTTCAGCCACCACACGCTGGCCATCTCCCGGGAACTGGGCCTGGCCTACGACTCGTCGCTGATGGCCGACGACGAACCGTACGAGATCGTCGCGGCAGGTGAGGCAACGGGCATGGTGGAGATCCCGGTCGAGTGGATCCGGGACGACGCGCCCTACTTCACCATGGACCGGTTCACCGGCAGCCGGCCCTACACCGCGCCCCGGCAGGTGCTGGGCATCTGGACGGACGAGTTCGACGCGGCCTACGCGGACGGCGGCCTGTTCCAGCTCACCATGCACCCCCACGTCATCGGCCATCGTTCGCGTATGGCGGTGCTCGCCGAACTGGTCTCCTACATCAAGGGCCACGCGGGGGTCTGGTTCGCCACTCACGCGGACGTCGCGTCAGCCGTCCTGGCCGGCTGACCGTGTCGGTGCGATCCAGCATGGCGGCGTGAGGTAACAAGGTGCGGCAGGGCGAGACCTCAGAGCGATGGTTTCCGTTGGATATCTGGAGGCCGTGGGTGAGACAAAGGGGCGCATCTACGTTGCCACTCCACCTCTCAGGGCCATCAGGGACGAGATCGTACAGGGGCGGATTCGGCCCTCGGATCCGTATCGGTCCCGCTGCGAGCCGTTACGGCTCGCCGTGTAGTTCCCGGTCGGCCGGGCCGGTCATGAAGCGGGTGAAGCGGACCGTGAGACCGGCTCGTTGGGGGGAGCAGCAGAACGGGCCCGCCGTGGCCTGGGCGCTGGGTGGTAGCGGGGCGAGTCGGATGGTGCGCCACGGCTCCGCGGCCACGCGGGCGCGGACGGTCAGCGCGTCGCCGGACCGGCTGACCCGGACGGTGACCGGGCGGCCGGCCCACTCTGGGACCGGGGACTGCGACCAGTCGGACACCCCGTTGGTGACCACGGCACCCAGTTGCGGCTCGCCGTCGGCCAGTTCCACGCCTGCCTTCAGCCAGGTGCGCGGGTCGACCCGGACCATCAGGCCGGCCTGGTCGTACGTCTCCTCGAACGTGGCGACGAAGCTGACCTCGACGGCCGTGCCGCCGACCAGTGGTGCCAGTAACGCGTGTCCGCTGTCGGTCACGAAGCCGTAGCTGGTGGTGCGCCAGAAATCGCTGTTCTTCGCCGTCGTCACCACCAGGTCGGTGCCGTCCAGCTCGGCCTCGGGCGGCTCGTTGAGCCAGCGACCGGTGTCCCATCCGACGTGCCGCATTGGGCTTGCCCCCGGGGGATATTGGGTCGCGAGAGTGCCGACCGGTGACCAGACTGCGGGTCATGCTGGCACGAGAACTGCACGAGGACAATCGGCTCTCCTGGAACTCGGCGACCAAAGCGCACAACTCCCACAAGGGCGACCAGGCCGCCTACCTGCGCTCCGGCGGCAGCACGCTGTTCCCCGAGGAGGTCGAACTCCTCGGCGACATCACCGGCAAGCGCCTGGTGCACCTGCAGTGCAACTCCGGTCAGGACTCGCTGAGCCTGGCCGCGCTGGGCGCCGACGTGACCGGCGTGGACATCAGCGACGAGGCCGTCGAGTTCGCCACCCGGCTGTCCGCCGACTCCGGCATCGCCGCGACTTTCACGCGCTCGGACCTGTTCGACTGGTTCGACCAGGCAGCGGCGAAGGGGGAGACCTTCGATGTCGCGTTCAGCTCCTACGGCACGATCGTGTGGCTGTCCGATCTCGAGCAGTGGGCCGCCGGCATCACGTCCGTGCTGCGGCCCGGCGGCCGGTTCGTGTTCGTCGAGTTCCATCCCGTCCTGGGCATGTTCAACTGGGGCTGGGAGGTGAAGCACGACTACTGGTTGCGTGGCCACGCCCACGAGACCTGGCCGGACGGTGTCGGCGACTACGTCCGGCTCGCCGGCGACGGTCTGGTGCCCTGGGGCTACCAGGAAGGCATGGCCGAGGTCCCCGATCCCCAGCCGTGCCACCAGTTCCCGTGGGGGATCTCGGACGTCATCGGCGCGCTGCGCCGTGCCGGGTTGATCCTGGACGTGTTCGAGGAGTACCCGTGGTCCAACGGCGCCGTCCTGTGTGGCGAGATGCGGGAGCTCCCCGGCCGGCGGTTCGTGCCGCCGGACGGGTTGCCCGATTTCCCGCTCATGTACGGGATCCGCGCGCTCAAGCCGGCGGACTGAACTCCGCCCGGCCCCGGTCCAGCACCACGTCGCCCGCCGCGTTGGACGTGCGGAAGGTGACCGTGCCGCCGTCGCGCCACGCCGTGACCACGAGCTCGTCGCCCGGGGTCACCGGCTTGGTGAACCGACCATCCACTGAGGACAGTCGAGCCGGGTCGCCGTCGCCGAACGCGTTGATCAGCAGGCGAACCGTGATGCCGTAGGTGGCCAGCCCGTGCAGGATCGGCCGGCCGAAACCACCCGCCGCGGCGAACTTCGGGTCGGCGTGCAGCGGGTTGCGATCGCCAGTCAACCGGTACAGCAGGGCCTGGTTGACCGCCGTGGGAAACCGCAGCTCCGCATCCGGCGCCCGCTCGGGCACGGCGAAGTCGCCGGACGGGCCCCGGTCACCGTCGAACCCGCCGGCGCCCCGGATGAACACCGACGACCGGGTGGCGAACAGCGGCGCACCGTCCGCCGGGTCGGTACCGGTGGTGGTGCTGACCACCAGCGCGCCGGAACCCTTGTCGTAGATGTCGGTGATCCGGCTGGTCAGCTCGACCGACCCGGCCACCGGCAGCGGCCGGTGCAGGGTCAGTGCCTGCTCGGCGTGCAGCAACTGGGTGAAGTCGACGCCGGTCAGACCGATCTGCGGGCCGCCGAACTGGGCCAGCACGATCGCGTAGGTGGGCAGCGCCTGCTGTGTGACGCCGGCCGTGTTCTCGGTGGTGTAGGCCAGTTCGTCGGTCGGGTCGAGCTGGCCCGCGCCCACGCCCAGCGCGTAGAGCAGTGTGTCCGGCGACGTCCATGTCCTGGTCCACGGGCCGCGTTCGACGCCGACGACGCTCGTGTCGATGGCCATGTCAGCCCAGCGTTCCGCGGACGCTGCTGTGGCCGCGCAGCAGGTTGCGGGCGATGGTGCGCCGCTGGATCTCGTCCGTGCCCTCGTAGATCCGCAGCAGCCGCAGCTCCCGGTACCAGCGCTCCACCGGCAGTTCGCGGGTGTAACCCATGCCCCCGTGGATCTGCAGCACGCGGTCGACGATCTCGTTGGCCTTCACGCCCCCGTACAGCTTCGCCATCGACTGTGCCTGGCGCGAGTCCAGCCCGGAGTCCACCTGCCAGGCGGCGTGCAGCACCAGCCAGCGCAGCGCCTCGATCTCCACCGCCGAGTCGGCCAGCATCCACTGGATCGCCTGCCGGTTGGCGATCGGCTCGCCGAACGTGACCCGCGTCCTGGCCTGCTCGACACCCATCTCGACCAGCCGCTCGCAGGCGCCCAGCGCCCGGGCCGGCAGCAGGTAGCGGCCCCGGCCGATCCACTGCATGGCCAGCTCGAAACCGCGGCCCACCTCGCCGAGGATGCTCTCCTGCGGCACCCGGACGTTGTCGAACACCAGCGCGGCCGGGCCCCACTCGCCCATGGTCGGGATCGGCTCGGACTTCCAGCCCATGTCCCGGTCCACCAGGAAGCAGGTCACCCCGCCGTTGGCGCCCTTTTCCTTGTCGGTGACCGCGAACACCATGGTGAAGTCGGCCTCGTTGCCACCGGTGATGAACGTCTTCTCGCCGGTGATCAGCCAGTCGGTGCCGTCCTGGACGGCGGAGGTGCGGATGTTCTTGGCGTCCGACCCGGCACCCGGCTCGGTGATCGCGAAGCAGGACCGCCGCTCGCCCTCGATGGTCGGCAGCAGGTAGCGCCGCTTCTGCTCCTCGTTGGCATGGAACAGGATGTTGTCCGCCGCGCCGCCGAACCGGAACGGCACGAACGACCGGCCGAGCTCGACCTCCAGCAGCGCCGTCATCACCGCGGACAGGCCCATGCCGCCGTACTCGGTGGGGGTCTGCACGCCCCAGAACCCCGCCTTCCGCGCCTTCGCCTGCAGCCCGGCCAGTTCGGCCTGGGTCAGCCCCGGCTCACCGGACCGCTCGCGCCGCAGCACGTCCTGCTCCAACGGCATGATCTCGCGCCGGACGAACGTGCGGACCCAGTCGCGTACTTCCTTTTCCTCCGTGCTGAGCGTGAAATCCATCAGCGGCCTCCGAAAACCGAACAGTGTTAGGTTGTAAGGTAGTCCCGATGTCCGGCAACCCGCAAGGGGGATGAGTTGGGCCGACCGCGCACGCCGGTGTTGAACAGGGAGCGCATCCACGCCGGTGCGCTCCGCATCGTGGACGCGGAGGGCCTGGACGGCCTGTCCATGCGTCGGCTCGCCGCCGAGCTCGGTGTCCGCGCGCCATCCCTCTACGGGCACGTGGCCAGCAAGGACGAGCTGCTGCACTCCGTCGCCAACGACGTGATGATGCAGGTCGACGTCAGCGCGTTCGTCAGCGGCGACTGGCGACTCGGGCTGCGGGTGTGGGCCAGGTCCTACCGGGCCGCGCTGGCCACCCACCCGAACCTGGTGCCGTTCCTGGCCTACGGGCCCGCCCGGCGGGAGGCGTCGCTGCGGGCAGCCGACGCGGTGCACGGCGGCCTGGTCGGCGCGGGCTGGCCACCGCGCTACGCCACCATGATCGGCGCGTCCACCAAGTACCTGGTGGTCGGCGCCGCCATGGGCTCGTTCTCCCGGGGCTTCGAGGACGACGTGCAGATCTACCGCGACCGCTACCCGAACCTGGTGGACGCGCCGTCACTGCGCGAACACGCCGACGAGATCGACGCCGAGTCGTTCGAGCTGGCGCTGGACGCGTTCCTGGACGGCCTGGCCACGCTGTACCGCACGGTCGTCGGCCCGACGCCGTAGTCTCGCGTGGTGGCCGAGCCTCTGATGTTGACGGTGGACGGCCCGCACGGCGAACGGTCCGTGCGGGTGTCCAATCCGGACAAGGTCTACTTCCCGGCGCGCGGTGTCACCAAGCGCCAGGTCGTCGAGTTCTACCTGGCCGTCGCCGACCCGCTGCTGCGAGTGCTGCACGACCGCCCCACCACGCTCAAGCGGTTCCCGGACGGCGTGACCGGCGACCCGTTCTACGCCAAGCGGGTGCCCAAGGGCGCGCCGGACTACGTCGAGTCCGCGCGGATCACCTTCCCGTCCGGCCGGACCGCGGACGAGGTCTGCCCGACCGAGCCCGCCGTCCTGGCCTGGGCGGCCAATCTCGGCACGCTGGACTTCCACCCGTGGCCGGTGCGTCGCCCGCGCGTCGACCACCCGGACGAGTTGCGCATCGACCTCGACCCGCAGCCCGGCACGACGTTCACCGACGCGGTGCGGGTGGCCGGCGTGCTGCACGAGGTGCTCGGCGACGCCGGACTCACCGGTTTCCCGAAGACGTCCGGCGGCCGAGGCATCCACGTGCTGGCGCGGATCCGGCCGGAGTGGGACTTCGTCCAGGTGCGGCACGCGGTGATCGCACTGGCCAGGGAGGTGGCCCGGCGGGCGCCCGACCTGGCGACGGTGAACTGGTGGAAGGAGGAGCGCGGCGAGCGGATCTTCCTGGACTTCAACCAGGCCGCTCGGGACCGCACCATCGCGTCGGCCTGGTCGGTGCGCGGGACCGAGCGGGCCACGGTGTCCACGCCCGTGACGTGGGACCAGTTGACCGACGTCGAACCGGACGACTTCGACGTGTTCACCGTCCCGGACTGGCTGGCCGAACACGGCGATGCGTTGGCCGGCCTGGACGAGCGGGCGTACGGGCTGGAGACGGCGCTGGAGTGGTACGAGCGGGACGAGCGCGACCACGGCCTCGGCGACCTGCCCTATCCACCGAACTACCCGACCATGCCGGGCGAACCGAAGCGCGTCCAGCCCAGCCGCGCCCGCTCGGACACCTAGACGCGGCTCGTAGCCGCGGTGACGGTCTTGCCACCGGTGGCTGCTGCCGTGTTGGTGGAGGTCGAGCCCAACGCGCCGGCCGGGACGCCAACGATGAGCGGGACGCCGTTGCCCGCGACCCACGGCCGGCGCCGCTGCATCGGCGCCTGCGTGGGAGGCTCGGGAGGTGCATGGCTCGGGCCGGGCAGCCGCACCCCGTACGGTTGCCCGGCCCCTGGTGGCCCCCGGTCGCGTCGGCGGACGTCGATTCCGGCGCGTAGCTCGCGTGCCTGGAATTCGTTGTCCAGTGCGGTAGTCAGTTCGCGGGTCACCGTTGTTACGCAGTGCGACCGGGTATCACCCGTAAAGGGGAACGCGGTTGGCCGGTTCGCGTGACTGGTCCGATTCGCTGAGCGTGTGGTAGCCCTTCTGGACGAAGAATCGGGATTGCCGGGTGTGCCCGTGCGGACCCGTTCCGAACAACTGGCAGGCTGGGGAACGTGACGATGGACGACTGGGCCGTTGCCGAGTCCTGGAGTGGTCTGGGACTGCACTGGCACGGATACGTGGAACGGGTCGCGCTGGCCCACGCCGCAACCCGGGAGGACCGCCTGGGCACCGAGCCCGACGAGGTGATGGTCAATCCCGACGAGGTGGCCGCGTGGCTGGAGGGCACGATCAAGGCCGCGACGTCACCGGCGCCGCTCAAGGGCGCCACAGTGGAGGATCTGCGCGACTTCGCCGACTCGATGCGGGTGTGGCGGTCGCTGGCGTCCCGGGGCGAGTCCGTGTCCACCGGCATCAATGGACAGATCACGGTCACCGCGGAGGCCGTCACCGAGCGGGAGTGCGACTGCCAGATCTCCGGGCCGCCGGTGTCCCGGTTGAGCAAGGGCCGCCGCAGGTAACGGTTTCCGGTGGGACGGCCGCGTTGTCGGCCCGGTCCGGCACGATGCTCGCATGCCATCCGGTCCACCCCCGCTGTCCGCGACGCAGATCGACCAACTCCGTGCCGACGTGGCCGACGGCCGCCGTCCCATGGTGTGGTTCACCCCGGCCGCCGTGGGTGTCGCGGCGGGCAGATCGGCGAAGGTCGTGTCGCTGGCCGACCCGCCGGATGGTGACTACATCCAGGTGCTGCCGACCGGGTCGCACGACGAGCTGTCGTTCTCGCCGAACGAGCTGACGCTGGAGAAACCGCCGCGCCGCAAGAAAACCCCGCCGCCACCGGAACCGGCGGCACCGCAGGCACCGCCGTCCGCGCCTGCCGTGGACGAGTTGCTGGTGGTCCGGGAACGGCCGGCCAAACGCAAACCCGCACCAGCGCAACCGGCCCCGGCCGCCGCACCGGCGGAGCGCCGGCCCAAGAGCCGCAAGCCACCCGCGCCGATCACCGTGACGCTCAGCTCGACGTCCGAGGGGGAGTGGACGGTCGAGGTCCAGTCCGGCAGCCGGCGCACGGTCCGCCCGCAGCCGGTCGGCGCGGGCGCGGTGGCGTCGGCCGCGCGGGCCCTGGGCGGGGACATCGAGGCGGCCATCGAGGGCGCCCTGGTGGCCGCCCGGGATCGGCAGCAGGAGCGAGTGGCACGGCTGGAAGCCGATCTGGCCGCCGCCCGCCAGGCCCTGGCCGACCTCGCCTAGCCGGTCGCCCGTGCGGCGGTCGCGGGTCGACCGAGGCCGGGCTTACCGTGGGTGTCCACGAGCATTCGGGAGGTAGTCATGACTGCCACAGAGCACCCGCACGCTGGATGCAGCTGCTGCTCGAACTGCACCGGCGCCGGTTGCGGCTGCTGCGCCAACTGCAAGTAGCCGCACTCACGGCGGGCAGGTCGTCGGGTTCGCCGGCACCGTGCCGTTGATCAGGTAGTGCTGCGCGGCCTGCGTCGCGCACGCGGACTGGCCGAGGGCACCGTGGCCGGAACCCAACCAGTTGACCAGCACCCCGGAGTCCAACTGCTGGGCGGTGCGCTGGCTGCCGGTGCCCGGCGTGACCGGGTCGTTGGCGGTGCTCAGCACCAGGATCGGCGGCGCGCCCTTCGCGGTCGGCTTGGCCAGCGGTTCGTCGGGCACCGGCCACGGCCCGCACAGCAGCAGGCTCTGCGCCAGCAGCCCGCCGAACAGCGGGAACGCACCCGTCCACGCCTTCATCGTGGTGGACACCTGGGCGGGCGCCAACCGGTCCTGCTGGTCGTTGCACCCGGCGGCCAGGTCGGCGTCCAGCCGGGGCGGATCGGTCTCGGTGCCGGCCACCACCGGCGCCACGAACGCGGCCAGCGCGGTGCCGTCACCGCCGTGCGCCCTGGCGATCGCCGTGGCCAGCGTCGGCCAGTCGGTCCGGTCGGCCAGCCCGGCCAGCACGGCGTACAGGGCGGTGCCGTTGGTCAACTGCCCGCCGTCGGGCAACGCTTCCGGCCTGGCCTTGAGCTGCGCCAGCAACTGGCGCAGGGTCGCGTCGGCCGTGCCGCCCAGCGGGCAGGCGCCCCGGCTCTGGCAGTCGGTGGCGAACGCGGTGAACGTCGCCTCCGCCGACGCCGCCCGCGCCTTGGCGGTGGCCGTCGCGTCCAGCGTCGGGTCCGGTGAGCCGTCCAGCACCAGCCGGCCGACGTGGGTGGGGAAGCGGTTGGCGTACGCGGTCAGCACCCGGGAGCCCTCGCCGTGCCCGATCGCGTCGATCCGGCGCAGGCCCAACTGCTGCCGGATGGTGTCCAGGTCCTCGGCGGTGCGCTGCGTGTCCAGCGCCGCCGACCGGGTGTCCAGAGCCAGGATGCACTGCTGGCTGGCGTCCAGGCTGGCGTCCAGCAGGCCGCTCAGGTCGGTGTCCGCCGTGTCGTAGTCGATGATCTGCTCACGGTCGCTGGCCGGCACGCAGTGCACCGGATCCGACCCGCCCGTGCCCCGCCGGTCGATGCCGACCAGCGAGAACGTCTGCAGGAACGCGGCCGGCAGTTGCGCGGCCAGTTCCGCCGCGTACAGCGTGCCGGGCAGGCCGTCCAGGTCGTTGACCACCAGCAGCGGGGTCGGGCCCTGGCCGACCTTGAGCAGTTGCAGCCGCACCAGGCCCTCACCGGGCGCACTGGGCGAGTCCAGCGCGCTCACCACCCGGGCGCACTGGAACGTCAGATCCGGCGGCAGGGTCACGTCGCCGAGCCGCTGCCGGGTCACCGTGCCGCAGTCCGACCAGCCGACCGTGGACCGGGACGGGCGCTCCAGCGGCGGCAAACCCCTGGACGTGGTCGGCGGGGCCGTGGTCTGCTGAGGAGCCGTCCCCGCCACCACCAGACCTGGCCGCTGGGACGGGCCGACCGTGCACCCCGCCAGCAACGCGAGCGCCACGGTCACCGCGAGGGCGGACAGCCGGACGGGGTTGACCACTCGGCGCGGCACGTGGTGTTCCTCGCTTTCACAGGCCGATTCCCGGCCGCCGAGCGGCGGCTCGGGTTCGATGGGGACGGGCGCTCGCCAACCCGCGGAGCGTCGCATCCGCGTGGTATGACCCTGGTGAGCACCCTCGGGCCACAGTATCCGGCCCTGAGGTGACGCAACGGCGAGAGGTGATGTGGTGGTTACCGCCAACGTGGCCCGGACCCCCCGGCGCGGTTGGCAGCGCGGCCTGCCCATCGGGCGGGCCGCGGCCGCGGGGCTGGGCCGCGTGCCGCCGACCGCGCTGGTGCTGGCCGGCATCGTCAGCCTGCAGATGGGCGCTTCCTTCGCCAAACAGCTGTTCCCGGTCGCCGGCGCGGTCGGTGTCGTCTCGATGCGCCTGGTGTTCGCCGCGGTGATCCTGCTCGTCGTGTGGCGGCCGTCGGTGCGCAGGATGACCCGCCAGGCATGGCTGGTCATCGGCCTGTTCGGCACGGTGCTCGGCGTGATGAACGTGCTGTTCTACGAGTCGCTGGACCGGATCCCGCTGGGCGTCGCGGTGACCGTCGAGTTCCTCGGCCCACTGGCCGTGGCGCTGGCCGGGTCCCGGCGGTGGCTGGACGGGCTGTGGGCCCTGCTCGCCGCGGGCGGTGTCGTGCTGCTCACCGACGGCGGTGTGCACGTCGAGTGGCTCGGCGTGCTGCTCGCGTTCGGTGCCGCCTGCTGCTGGGCGTGCTACATCCTGCTGTCCGCCAAGCTCGGCGAGCGGACCAGCGGCGGTAGCGGGCTGGCCCTGGCGATGTGTGTCGGCGGTGTGCTGGTCGCGCCGTTCGGGCTGGCCACGTCCGGCTCGGAACTGTTGCGGCCGCAGGTGTTGGCCATCGGTCTCGGCGTGGCGCTGCTGTCCTCGGTGGTGCCGTACTCGGTGGAACTGGAGGCGTTGCGGCGCATCCCGCCCCGCGTGTTCGGCGTGCTGATGAGCCTGGAACCCGCCGTGGCCGGGCTGTGCGGCCTGCTGTTGCTGGGCCAGGCGCTGCGGCCGGTGCAGTGGATCGCGGTGTGCCTGGTGGTGGCCGCGTCGGTCGGCGCCACCAGAGCGAACCGAACCGCTACCTAGCCGCCACCTCGCCGCGCAGCACCGACGCCAGGTCGTAGGTGGCCGGCTCGTCCAGCTGGTCGTACCGGCACGACTCCGGTTCGCGATCGGGCCGCCACCGGACGAACTGGGACGTGTGCCGGAACCGCACCGGATGGCGGCCCTCGGTGTGGTCGTAGCCGACCTCCACCACCCGCTCCAGGCGCAGCGGCACCCACGGCTGCTCGCCCGACCGCCACCGGTTCACCGAACCGGGCAGCCGCCGGCCCGCCGGATCACCGGACAGCCACGGGTGATCGGCGTCGCCGCCCTCGATCAGCGGCGCCAACTCCTCCACCAACTCCTGGCGCCGGGCCACCGGGAACGCGCCGACCACGCCCACGTGGTGCAGCACGCCCGCGTCGTCGTGCAGGCCGAGCAGCAGCGAACCGACCGCCGTGCCCGGGTCGGTGTTGGCGTGCCAGCGCAGCCCGGCGACCACGCAGTCGGCGGTGCGGGCGTGCTTGTACTTGGTCATGGTGCGCTTGTTGGGCGTGTACGGGCCGTCCGCCGGCTTGCCGATCACGCCGTCCAGGCCTGCGCCCTCGAACAGAGTGAACCACTCCCGGGCGGTGGCCGGGTCGGGTGTGGACGGCGTGACGTGCAGGCCGTCCGCCGGGGTGACGTGCTCGACCAGCGCGGCCCGCCGGTCGGCGCCACCGCGGTCCAGCAGGCTCTCGTCGCCCACCGCGAGCAGGTCGAACGCGACGTAGCGGGCCGGGGTCTGCTCGGCCAGCAGCCGCACCCTGCTGGCCGCCGGGTGGATGCGCTCGGTCAGCGCGTCGAAGTCCAGCTTGCCGTCGCGGTCGACGACCAGTTCGCCGTCCAGCACGATCTGCTCCGGCAGCGCGGCCAGCAGCCCGGTGATCACCTCCGGGAAGTACCGGTCCAGCGGCTTGCCGGACCGGGACTGCAGGGTGAGCTCGGCGCCGTCCCGGAACACCAGGCACCGGAAGCCGTCCCACTTGGGCTCGAACAGCAGGTCGTCGCGGTCCGGGATCTCCTTCGCCGGGCTGGCCAGCATCGGCTTCACCGGCGGTGTCACGGGCAGCGCCATCGGGTCACCTCCGTAGGTAGCGCAGCATCAACTGGTCGTCCGCGTGCAACACGGACGCCAGCCGCAACCGGGTCGGGTCGGCCGGCAGCGGGCCTTTGGCGATCCGGCCGGCGTCGCCGGCGACCAGCATCGGCGCGACGCTCAGGTCGACCTCGTCCACCAGCCCGTCCGCGACCAGCGACCCGAACAGCTGCGGTCCACCCTCGCAGCACACCCGGCGCAGCGCACGCCGGTCCAGATCGGCCAGCACGGCGGCCAGGTCGACGTCGTCGTCGCCGACCAGTACGACCTCGGCGCCCGCGTCGATCAGCCCGGCCCTGCGGACCTCGGGCACCGACGTGGTCGTGTACACGATGGTCCGGGCGGGCGCGTCGGCGAACAGCGGCGAGTGCGGCTCCAGCGAACCGCTGCGGGTGACCACGGCGATCGGCGGCAGCGGCGCCAGGCCGCGTTCGGCCCGCAGGTCGGCCGGCACCTCGCCGGGCTGCACGCCTCGGTACCGCTCGATCAGCGCGGTCCGCGCGCCCACCATGATCACGTCGGCCAGGGCCCTGCCGAGCGCGAAGATCTTCTTGTCGTTCGGGTCGGACAGACCGCCGGACCGGCCGCCCAGCGACACCGCGCCGTCGACGCTGCTGATGAAGTTGACCTTCACCCACGGCCGGTCCAGATCCGGCGGGAAGTCGTAGATCCGGACCAGTGCGTCGTCGTCGGTCGATCCGTGTTCGGGCAGGAGTCGGTCCACCGGGCCATCCAAACAGGTCGCGACCTACTGCCGCTCCATCACCTGCTTGAGCCGTTCCAGGTCGGCCTGCACGAGGCCGGCGTCCCTGGCGAACTCGTCGTCGGTCATGCCGGCCTGGCGGCGCACGGTGAACACCACGTCGCAGCCCTCGCCGTTGCCGATGACCCGCATCGGGTTGTGGAACGTCTCGCCGGACGCCACCGTGACGTCGTGGTCGAGGACGCCGAACTCGTTGCGCGGCGCGACCGCGATGACGATCCGGCCCATCGGCGACTCGGCCGTCCACCGGCCGTCCACCAGTTCGACCGAGTTGGTCAGGCCGGGCGCCCAGGCCGGCAGGTTGGCCGGGTTCGACGCGTAGTCGTAGACGTCACCAGCCGGGCGGTCGATCGTCGTGCTCACGTGCCGGGATTGGGAGGTCATACCGGCACCGTGCCAGACCTCACCGACAGTCGGTCGGCGACCATGGCCAGCGGCAGCACCACGCCGATGGCCAGCAGGAAGCCGCCCACGGTGTCGGTGAAGTAGTGGTAGTCCATGCCCACCAGGCCGATGGCGAGGATCAGCCACACCACCACCAGCAGCCACACCACGGCCCAGCGCGCCCGCATCGGCCGGTCGACGGTGAGCACCAGCGCCGCCACGCCGAGGGTGGCCATGGCGCTGATCGTGTGGCCGCTGGGGTAGCTGAGGATGCCGGCATAGGTCCGGTGGATCAGCGGCTTGAACACCAGTTCGGTGAGCCCGACGCACAGCGCCGGAGCGGCGACCGCGAGCACCGCCCGGGCCCACCACCGATGGAACACGGCGACCCCGACCACGAACGCGATCACCGGGTAGATCACGATCGGGTGAGACGGTCCGGTGAGCAGCCGCGCGGTGAAGGTCTGCTCGCCGATCGCGCCGTGCACCGCGTTCGCGATGGACCCGTCCACCTGCCCGGCCACCCGCTGGCCGGCGTACCAGGCGCCGAGCACGGCGGTCAGCACCCAGCACGCCAGTGCGGTCAGCGCGGCCGGGCGGCGCAGGCGCGCCGGGATCAGGGGCATGACGTCGACTATGCCGGACGGGAAATCCGTTCGCCCTGGTGACGGGCCGCAGGGGACCATCGTGGGTATGGGCGTTCTGGAGGCCAGCGGGCTCGCACACACGCTTGCGGACGGCAGGCTGCTGTTCCGCGACGTGTCGTTCCGGGTCGGCGCGGGCAGCGTGACCGCCGTGGTGGGCGCGAACGGTGCCGGCAAGACCACGCTGCTGCGGATGCTGTCCGGCGACCTGCCGGTCGGCGACGGCGGCGTGCGCGTCGAAGGCGGCCTGGGCGTCATGCCGCAGTTCGTCGGATCGGTCCGGGACGACAAGACCGTCCGCGACCTGCTGCTCGCCGTGGCGCCGCCACCGGCCAGGGCAGCCGCGGCCGAGTTGGACGAGGTCGAGCTGCTCCTGATGGACACCGACGACGAGCCGACCCAGCTGCGGTACGCGGCCGCGCTGGCCGGCTGGGGCGAGGCCGGCGGCTACGACCTGGAAGTGTTGTGGGACACGGTGACCGTGGCCGCGTTCGGGCTGCCCTACGACGTCGCCCAGCACCGCGAGGTGCGCACCCTGTCCGGCGGCGAGCAGAAGCGGTTGGTGCTGGAGGCGCTGCTGCGCGGCCACGAACAGGTGCTGCTGCTGGACGAGCCGGACAACTACCTGGACGTGCCAGGCAAACGCTGGCTGGAGCAACGGCTGGCCGAGACGCCCAAGGCGGTGCTGATCGTCAGCCACGACCGCGAGCTGCTGGCCAACTCGGCCACCGCCGTGGTCACCCTGGAGGGCCGGACCAGCTGGACGCACGGCGGCAGCTTCGCCACCTGGCACGAGGCGCGGGAGGCACGCATCGACCGGATGGCCGAGCTGCATCGCCGGTGGGACGAGGAACACGAGCGGCTCAAGGAACTGGTGCGGTCGTTGCAGCGTGCGGCGACGATGAGCGACGTCATGGCCAACCGCTATGCGGCCGCGCAGACCCGCCTGCTCAAGTTCGAGGAGGCCGGCCCACCGCCGGAACTGCCGCGCGAACACAAGGTCACGCCCCGGCTGCGTGGCGCGCGTACCGGGGTGCGCGCGATCACCTGTGCTGACTTGGAGTTGAGCGGTCTGATGCGGCCGTTCGACCTCGAGGTGTTCTTCGGTGACCGGGTGGCCGTGTTGGGCGCCAACGGGTCCGGAAAGAGTCACTTCTTGCGGCTGCTGGCCGGGGATTCGGTGGCGCACACCGGTTCCTGGCGGTTGGGGGCGCGGGTGGTGCCTGGGTTGTTCGCCCAGACCCATGCTCATCCGGAGTGGATCGGGCGGACTTTGGTCGATGTGCTGTGGCATGGTGACGGCGATCGGTCCGGTGTGGACCGTGGTACTGCCATGTCTGCTTTGAGTCGGTATGGTTTGGCCGCGGCCGGGGATCAGCGGTTCGAGACGTTGTCCGGGGGGCAGCAGGCTCGGTTCCAGGTTCTGTTGTTGGAGCTGTCTGGCGCGACTTTGTTGTTGCTGGACGAGCCTACTGACAACCTTGATCTGACTTCGGCTCAGGCTTTGCAGGATGCTTTGGCTGAGTTCACCGGGACTGTGCTGGCGGTTACTCACGATCGGTGGTTTGCTCGGTCGTTCGATCGGTTCCTGGTGTTTCGGGAGGATGGGACTGTGTCCGAGACGGATGGTCCGGTGTGGGATGAGGGGCGGGTGGCTCGGCCGGTTCATCGGTGATTGGGGTTGGCTCGGCCGCTCCCTCCTGTTGAGTGTTTGATGCCGGAACTCCGTTGTCAAGGTCGCTTCGCGTCGCTTCGCGATGGCCTTCGGCCAACCCTGACAACGGAGTCCCGGCATCAAAGATTGGCTGGGTGTGAGGGAGCGGCGGAGAGGACTGGATCGTCCTGAAAGCTGGTGTCACCAGGGAGTTGGGCCTGGTCCGCGCTTCGCCCCGGCGAGCTTGAGGTTCGTTCGGCCGGAAAGGACCAGGCGCTCGGGCTTATTGTCGCTTCATTCCTGGCCGCTCCCTCATGCCCAGCCTTCTTTGCGTTGGGACGTCGTTGTCCAGACTGGCCGGAGGCCACCGCGTCAGCGGCGCGAAGCGGTCTTGACAACGATTGCCCGACGCAAACACTCCACAGAGAGGGAGCGGCCCGTGCGGAATCCGACAACCGCACGGGCACCTCCTCACCCCGAATCACCCCCCGAGCACCTCAGCAATCCCATCAAGACCCAAGTCCAGATCAGCCTCACTAATCACCAAAGGAGGTGCCACCCGAAGAGTCATGTCATGAGTCTCCTTACACAGCACCCCCCGCTCCACCAGAGCCTCACAGGCCGCCCGCCCGGTGGGCCCACCAGGAGCGATGTCAATCCCAGCCCACAACCCCCGACCACGCACCTCAGCCACACCCCGCCCAACCAACTCACCCAGCCGAGCATGCAGATGCGCACCCAACTCCCGCGACCGCGCCTGGAACTCACCGGTGCGCAGCAACCGAATCACGGCCCGCCCAACAGCACACGCCATCGGATTGCCGCCGAACGTCGACCCATGCTCGCCAGGCCGCAGCACACCCAGCACGGCCCGCGACCCGACGACAGCGGACACCGGCAGGATGCCGCCGCCCAGCGCCTTGCCCAACGCGTACAGATCAGCCCGGACACCCTCATGATCCATGGCCAACAGGTCACCGGTACGGGCGAGACCGGACTGGATCTCGTCGGCGATCAACAACACGCCGGACGAATCGCAGATCCGACGCACCTCGCGCAGGTAGCCGGCGGGCGGCACCAGCACACCGGCCTCGCCCTGGATCGGCTCGACCAGGACCGCGGCCGTGCGGTCGGTGATGGCGTCGGACAGAGCGTCGATGTCGCCGTACTTGACCACCACGAAGCCCGGCGTGAACGGGCCGAAGCCGGAGCGGGCCACCGGATCGGTGGAGAACGAGACGATCGTGGTGGTGCGGCCATGGAAGTTCGAGCCCGCGACGATGATCTCCGCCGTCCCCTCCGGGACGCCCTTGACCTCGTACGCCCACTTGCGGGCCACCTTGATGGCCGATTCGACGGCCTCGGCGCCGGAGTTCATCGGCAGCACCATCTCGGTGCCGGTCAGCTCGGCCAGCTCACGGCAGAACAGGCCCAACTGGTCGTGGTGGAAGGCCCGGCTGGTCAGCGTGACCCGGCCCAACTGCTCGACCGCCGCGGCGACCAGGTCGGGGTTGCGGTGGCCGAAGTTGAGAGCTGAGTAACCGGCCAGGAAGTCCAGGTAGCGGCGGCCCGCCACGTCGGTCACCCAGGCGCCCTCCGCGGTGGCGATCACCACGGGCAGCGGGTGGTAGTTGTGGGTGCTCCACCGCTCGTCGATGGCGACGAAATCGGCCGTCTCGCTGGGGACGGCGGCGCGGTCGGCGATCCGGTCGATGGTCGTCATGTCTCCAGGCTACGGGTTCCGTCGCGGCGATTTCAGCCACGATCCATTGCTCATCCGGGTGTTTCGTTGTGCGCTGTGTCCATAGCGCGACGATCCGTTGCGCGGCGTAGTGGCTGGCGTCCGGCAGGCGCCTTCTGCCAGGGTCATGGTCGTGACCAGTGACGACACGTTCCTCCGCGTGCAGGCCCGCACCCAGCGGTTCACCCTCGGAACGCCCAGGGAGATCCGGATCACCCCGGACGGCACCAGCGTGCTGTTCCTCCGATCCATGTCCGGCACCGACGACCGACACGGCCTGTGGCGGCTGGACGTGGCATCCGGGCAGGAAACCCTGCTGGTCGACCCGGTCGGCTTGCTCGGGGAGGGCGGCGAGGAACTGTCCGCCGAGGAGCGGGCGGCACGCGAACGGACCAGGACCCGGGCGGGCGGCGTGGTGGCCTACACCACGGACGACGACTACCGGGTGGCCGCGTTCTCCTTGTCCGGCAAGCTGTTCGTGGTCGACCTGAGCAGCGGCGACCTGCGCGAGGTGCCGGTCACCGGGGCGATCATGGACCCCAGGCTGGACCCGACCGGGCGCCGGATCGCTTACGTGACCGGCGGCGCACTGCACATGGTGGACGTCGACGGCGGCCACGACCGGGTGCTGGCCGAACCGGAGAACGGCGACACCGACAACATTGCCTGGGGGCTCGCCGAGTTCGTGGCGGCCGAGGAGATGGACCGGGTCAGGGGGTTCTGGTGGTCGCCGAACGGTGACCGGATCATCGCCGCCCGCACCGACCGGTCGAACGTGCGGCGCTGGCACATCGCCGACCCGGCCAACCCGGAGGGCGAGCCGACCACGGTCGCCTACCCGGCTGCCGGCACCGACAACGCCGTGGTCAGCCTGTTCGTGCTCGACCTGGCCGGCGGCCGGGTGCCGGTCGACTGGGACAACGCCGGCCTGCCCTACCTGACCACGGTGCACTGGTCGGCCGGCGGCCCGCCGCTGCTGGCCGTGCAACCCAGGGACCAGCGCCGGACGCTCGTGCTCGCGCTCGACCCGGCCACCGGCGCCACCGACATCCGGCAGGAACTGACCGACCCGCACTGGGTGGACATCGTCCCGGGCATGCCGGCGTGGACGCCGGACGGCCTGCTGGTCACGGTGGCGGCGCGGGACGGCGCGTACCGGCTGCTGCTGGACGGTGAACCGGTGAGCGGCGCCGGGCTGCACGTGCGGGCCGTGCTGGACACCGGCGCCGACGACGTGCTGGTCACCGCGTCCGGTGCCGACCCGACGCAGGTGCACGTCTACGCGGTCGGTGCCGACGTCGCCCAGGTGTCCACTGTGGATGGTGTGCATTCGGCTGTGCGGTCGGGGAACGTGACCGTGCTGGTGTCGTGGAGCATGGCGTTCCCGGGACCGGCCGTGACGGTGCTGCGCGACGGCAAGCCGGCGGGCGGCATCGCGTCGTACGCGGTCGAGCCGGAGCTGGCGCCGGAGGTCACGCTGCTGACCGCGGGGGAGCGGGACCTGCGGTGCGCGCTGCTGTTCCCGACCGGTCACGTGCCGGGCAGCGCGAAGCTGCCGGTGCTGCTCGACCCGTACGGCGGCCCGCACGCGCAGCGCGTACTGCACGCGCGCAACTCGTACCTCACCCCGCAGTGGCTGGCCGACCAGGGCTTCGCCGTGCTGATCGCGGACGGCAGGGGCACGCCCGGCCGCGGTCCGGACTGGGACCGGGCGGTCGCGTTCGACATGATCGACGTGACGCTGGCCGACCAGATCGACGCGCTGCACGCCGTCGCCGAGCGGTACCCCGACCTGGACCTGGCGAAGGTGGCCATCCGCGGCTGGTCCTACGGCGGCTACCTGGCGGCGGCCGCGGTGCTGCGCAGGCCGGACGTCGTGCACGCGGCCCTGTCCGGCGCACCGGTGACCGACCCGGGCCTCTACGACACGCACTACATGGAGCGCTACCTCGGCCACCCGCACGAGCGGCCCGACGTGTACGAGCGCGGCTCGCTGATCCCGGACGCCGCGAACCTGACCCGGCCGCTGATGCTGATCCACGGCCTGGCCGACGACAACGTGTTCGTCGCCCACACGCTGCGGCTGTCCGCCGCGCTGCTGGCCGCCGGCCGGGAGCACACGGTGCTGCCGCTGTCCGGCGTCACCCACATGGGACCGACCGACGAACGGGAGGCGGAGAACTTCCTGCTGCTGCAGGTCGCCTGGCTCAAGCGGGCCCTCGGCCTGGTGTGACGGGGATCAGGACAGCAGGACGTCGTCCCCGACCTTGATCCGGCCGGGCACGGCGACCCGCGCGTACACGCCGAACAGCAGGTCGCCCTCGTCGGCGATGGCGCGCAGCACGTCACCGCTGTCCTGCAGTTCGCCCTGGCCGGTGTTGACCATGACGCACCGGTCCACGGTGGCGACGATCTCGATCACCAGGTGCATGCCGACGTGCAGCTCGTGGCCCAGCCAGGCGTCCTCCGGGCGGCCGGCCGACTCGGCGACCCGCACCACCAGGTTCGGCCGGACCCGGCGCTCGTCCACGTCCACCATCGGCACCAGGTCGGCCAGCCAGGCCATGCTGGCCGTGGTGACCAGGTGCAGCGGCGCCTGGTCGAAGTGCGAGATCACGCTCTCCTTGACCAGCATCACGCCGGGGATGTCCAGGCCGTCGGAGATCGCCCAGTGCACGTGTTCCTCGTCGCCGCGGACGGTCCGGCCGTCGGGCAGGGTGATCACCGGGGTCATGTCGGGCTGGTAGGCGGCGTGGAAGTCGAGCAGGCCGTCCATCCGGCGGAACCGGCGGCTGTTCTTGCCGCTGCCCAGCTTGCCGTCGGTGTCCCGGACCGCGTACAGCCGGTCGCCGAGGATGCCGCGGACGTCCACCGGTGCCTGGGTGAGCTGCTCGCCGCCCATCGACTTGACCGGGTAACGCCAGAGGGCATCGACCGTGCCGACCTTGTTCACCTCGCGACGGTACCGGGTGTCTCATTTCGTGTGCCGAAGACGTGCCGCATGCCGCCCAGCCACCCGTCGACGTCGGCGGCCTTGCCGGCGTACATCTTGGCCACCTTGGCGTGCGGCAGGATCAGGAACCGCTCGTCGGCCAGGCCCAGCACGGCCGCCTCGGCGACGTCCTCGGGCTCGATGATGTCGCCGCTGGCCGCGACGGCCAGCGCGGACGAGTTGCCCGACTCGACGCCGGGCATCAGCATCTGCGTGCGCACGCCCAGCGGGCACAGCGTGCTCACCTCGATGCCGGCGGCGCCGTAGGTCATCGCCACCCACTCGGCGAAGCCGATCGCGGCGTGCTTGGTCGCGGTGTAGGGCGCGTCGCCGGGACAGGTGAGCAGGCCGGCCGCGGACACCGTGTGCAGGAAGTAGCCGCCACCGCGCTCCAGCATGCCGGGCAGTACCGCGTTGACGCCGTGCACGTGCGCCATCACGTTGACCGCCCAGGTCGCCGCCCACACCTCGGCGGGCGCGTCCTCGTTCTGGCCGGTGGCGATGCCGGCGTTGGAGCAGAACAGATCCACCGGGCCGAACGCGGACTCGGCCGCCTCGGCCAGTGCCTTCACCTGGGCCGCGTCGGTGACGTCGGTGCGCAGCGCGATGGCTTCGCCGCCCTTGTCCCTGATCGCGGCCGCGACGCTCTCCGCGTTGTCACCGTCCACATCGGACACCGCGACGCCCTTCGCGCCCTCGGCGGCGAAGCGGGTGGCCAGGGCGGCGCCGATGCCCCGCCCGGCGCCCGTGACGACGACGACCTTGTCGCGTAGCTGCACCGTGGGGCCTCCGATCCGCACGACGGTATACCGACTAGTCGGTATGTAGTACCGTACGGCCGAGTCGTAGTGCCTGGCAAGGGAGGCAATCGGGTGAGTACCGGGCTGGCAGGCAGGACAGCGTTGATCACCGGCGCGTCCCGCGGGATCGGCAGGGCCATCGCGTTCGCGCTGGCCGGCGAGGGCGCCAACGTCGTGCTCAACTCCCGCAGGCAGGACGGCCTGGACGCGGTCGCCGCCGAGATCACCGACCGGCACCCGCACGCCCGCGTGCTCGCCAAGGCCGCCCACGTCGGCGAGCCGGAGCAGGCCCGCGCGTGCGTCGACGCGGCCGTCGCCGAGTTCGGTTCGGTGGACGTGCTGGTGAACAACGCCGGCACCAATCCGTACTTCGGGCCCCTGGTGGACATCGACGTGCCGCGCGCCGAGAAGACCGTGCAGGTCAACCAGTTGTCCATCGTGCTGTGGACGCAACTGGTGTGGAAGGCGTCGATGGCCGAGCACGGCGGCACCATCGTCAACATGGCCTCCATCGGCGGCATGGCCACCGAGATCGGCATCGGCTACTACAACGCCACCAAGGCCGCGGTCATCCACCTCACCCGCCAGTTCGCCGCCGAACTCGCCCCCAGGGTGCGGGTCAACGCGATCGCGCCCGGCCTGGTGCGCACCCAACTGGCCAGGGCACTGTGGGAGAACCACGAGGAGCGGATCAGCAAGACCCTGCCGCTGGGCCGGATCGGCGAACCCGACGACATCGCCCGGGCCGCGGTGTTCCTCGCCGGTGACGACTCGTCCTGGATCACCGGTCAGACCCTCGTCGTGGACGGCGGTGCGGTGATCCGGCCGGGCGTGGCCTGATGAGCAACTGGGGCATCACCCTTCCGCTGACCGGTGTGCCGCTGGCCGACCACCGCGACCTGGTGAAGTCGCTGCCCGATCTGGGCTACACCGACGTGTGGACCGCGGAGACCAGCGGCACCGACGCGTTCACGCCGCTGGCGCTGGTCGCCGAGTGGGCGCCGACGCTGCGGCTGGGCACCGCGATCGCCCCCGTCTACACCCGGGGTCCCGGCCTGCTCGCCATGACCGCGGCCACCATCGCCGAACTCGCGCCCGGCCGGTTCGTGCTCGGCATCGGCACGTCGTCGCCGGTGATCGTGTCCGACTGGAACGCGGCCGAACTGGCCGAACCCTATGCGCGCAGCCGGGACACGCTGCGCTTCCTGCGGGCCGCGCTGGCCGGGGAGAAGGTCACCGAGACCTACCCGACGTTCGGCGTACGGCGCTTCAAGCTGGAGCGGCCGCCCACGCCGCCGCCGTCGATCATGCTGGCCGCGCTGCGGCCCGGCATGCTGCGCCTGGCCGCCAAGGAGGCCGACGGCGCGATCACCAACTGGCTGGCGCCCGCCGACGTGCGGACCGTGCGCGGGGTGATCGGCGACGACGTCGAGCTGGCGGCCCGGATCTTCGTCTGCCCGACCGAGGACGTCGCCGCGGCCAGGGCGCTGGGCCGGCTGCTGATCAGCAGCTACCTGACCGTGCCGGTGTATGCCGCGTTCCACGACTGGCTGGGCCGGGGCGAGGTGCTGGCGCCGATGCACGCCGCCTGGGCCGCCGGTGACCGCAAGGCGGCCAACGCGGCCATCCCGGACGAGGTCGTGGACGACCTGATCGTGCACGGCAGCCCGGCGGCCTGCCGGGACCGGGTGGCCGAGTACGTCGCCTGCGGCCTGGACACGCCGGCCATCGCGGTGCTGCCCACCGGCGACGACCCGGCGGCGATGGTGCGGGCGCTCGCGCCCGCCCGGTGAGGAGGGCGGCATGGCGCGTGCGTCGGCCAGGGCCCGCGACAGGAGCAGCCCGATGGAGCAGCGGATCATCGCGTCCGCCGTGGAGCTGTTCGCCGAACAGGGTTTCGACGCGACGACCGTGCAGCAGGTGGTCGACCGGGCCGAGGTGACCAAAGGCGCGCTGTACCACTACTTCGACGCCAAGGACGACCTGCTCTACGCGATCTACCACGCCCTGATCGGCACCCAGAACGCGGCGCTGGACGAGATCGCCGCACTCGGCCTGGGTGCGGGCGAGACCGTCCGGGCGGTGCTGGTCAACGTGGTGCGCACGACCGTGGAACGGCTGTCCGAGGCCAAGGTGTTCTTCCGCGAGGCGCACAAGCTGGACGCCGACCGGCATGCCGCGTTCCGCGCCGACCGCCGCCGCTACCACGAGGGGTTCCGGCTGATCGTCGAGGCGGGCCAGGCCAGCGGCGAGTTCTCCCGCGTGGTGCCGGCCGACACCGTGGTGCAGATCGCCATGGGCGTGGTCAACCAACTGCCGGTCTGGTACCGGCCGGACGGCCTGAAGTCGCCCGAGGAGCTGGGCAACGAGATCGCCGACTTCGTCCTGGCGGCACTGCGGCCCTAGCGGCTGTCGCCGCACGAGCGGCGGGAACACCGAGCGCGCCGACCGCCGCCGTGCCGGCCCGCTAGGTCGTCGTCGGGTCGGCCGGGTGCCGGGTGGGCACCCGCCGGCCGTACACCGGATGGTCGCCGGGAACGTGGACCTCACACGACGTCAGGTGGGCCACGTACAGGCGGGGCAGCGCGTCGCCGCTCAGTTCGGCCGGCCGGAGCGGACGCGAGCCGCCCGTGGCGCGGAACGCCTCGGGGCAGGCCGCGGTTCGTCCTCGCCGATCTCCCGTGCGGTCGCGGCGAAGTAGACCGCGTCGCCCGTCCCGATCCCGGCGCCGGCGTCGAAGATCACGATCTCGACGTCGGGGCGTTCGGCCAGGTTGCGCGAGTGGTGGGCATGCGGCGAGGACACCCAGTAGAAGTCGGAGTACCGCGCGGCCGTGTAGTGCACCGGCGACAGCCGGGGTCGGCCGTCCGGATCCAGTGTGCCCAGTATCAGGTACAGATTGCGGTCGATGACCCGCCGGGCGGTCGCGTCCAGGTCGGGTGCGTCGCTCACCGCGGCAGTATGCCGACGGCTCAGTGCTGGGCGATCTCCAGTACGCGGTGCAGGTCGGTCGCCGCGTCCAGGGAGGACACCAGCGAACCGGTGGTGAGGCCGAACGCGATCAGCGCGCACAACCCGGTCAGCGACATCAGCATCGGCGGGATGCGGCTGGTGGGCGCCGGCACCAGCAGCGCGGCGACCCGGCGCGGGACGGGGCCCGCCGTGGCGGCCAGCGCGATGCCGGGGAACCCGGCCGCGTCGCCCAGTGCCTTGGCGGCCAATGCGGCCTTGCCCACCGCCCTGGCCACCACCGAGCGGTCGCCGACGTGGCTGGCCGCGACCTCGTCCGCCCAGCGCTCCGTGGTGTAGCGGATCACCCCGGTCAGCGGGCGCAGCAACGGGTTCGCGGCGGCCAGCACGTCGATCACCGCGACGAACAGGTGGTGGGCCTCGGCGAGGTGGGCGCGTTCGTGGGCCAGCAGCGCCCGCCGTTCGGGCGGCGCCAGGCTGGCCAGCATCGTCGTGGACACCACGATCCGGCCCGGGCGGCCGGGTAGCGCGTGGGCCAGCGGGCGGTCGTCGCGCAGCACCATCAGCTCGCTGCCGTCCGGGCACTCGCTGGCCATCCGGTAGGCCGCGACTATGGCTCTGATCCGGCGCACGCCCGCTGAGATGGTCATCACGCCGAACACCAGGAGCAGGACGCTGGCCGCGAGATCGATCGGCAGGTGCACCGCGTCCAGATGCCGGACCTCGGCCGGCGACCAGTGACCGAGCCGGGCGAACAGGCTCATCACGGAGAGTGCGGCGAGCATCAGCAGCCCGAGGGCCGTCATCGAGCACACGCCGAGGATCAGCGCGGACACCAGCACCAGCCAGCTCGCCCACTGCGGATACAGCCTGGCCGCCACCCACCTCACCACCGGAACCGCGAGGGCCGGCAGTACCAGGGGCAGGTAGACGGCGAAGATCACGGGTTAGCCGATCTCGTCGCCACGCTGGTCGGCCAGCAGTTTTCGCAGCACCCGCTCGTCCTCGTGGGACAGGTCGGACACGAATCTGGCCAGCACCTGCTGCCGGTTCGCCTCGGCGTCCAGCACCTGCCGCATCCGCCGGGCGGCCAGGCCGGGTTCGTCGGCCACCGGCCGGTAGGCGTACGCCCTGCCCTGCTGTTCCCGTTCCAGCGTGCCTTTCGCGTGCAGTCTGGACAGGATGGTGACCACGGTCGAGTAGGCCAGCGGACTGGCCAACCGCTCCTGAACGTCACCGGCCGTCAGCGCGACGTCCGCCGACCACAGGCTCGCCAACACTTCCGCTTCCAACTGACCTGGTCCTCTGCGCCGTCCTCGCACCCAACTAATCTACAGCACTGTAAATGTGCACTGTGGCTACCCGCTGTCCGGAACGTGAACAGTTCGGCGCGCAAACTGCACGCCACCATATGTCCGGGTTCCGTTCACGGGCACCATGTAGGAGTACGTCCGAATGGCGGCCGGCGGGACAGGAGCGTCTCCATATGCGGATCGCGTTTGTCACGGAGACCTGGCTCCCGTCGACGGACGGCGTGGTCACTCGGGTCGCGTCCACGGTTCGGCAACTGCGGGCGGCGGGGCACGAGGTGCTGATCGTGGCGCCGGGCCCGGCCGAGGCCGAATTCGACGGCGCGGACGTGCGATGCGTACCGGCGGCGGGCCTGTCGTGGGTCTACGGCGGCAAACGCTGGGGGCTGCCGCTGCCCAGGGTCGGGCGGTACCTGCGGGACTTCCAGCCGGACGTGGTGCACGTGGTCAACCCGGTGCTGATGGGCATCGCGGCCGTGGCGGCGTGCCGGCGGGCCGGTTTTCCGCTGGTCGCGTCGTACCACACCAACGTGGCCCGCTACGCCGCCTACTACCACCTGGGCTGGCTCGCCCCGGTCGTCTGGTGGCTGCTGCGCAGGCTGCACGGCCGCGCCGCGGTCAACCTGGCCACGTCCACGGCCACCTGCGACGAGCTGCGCGCCCAGGGCATCGGCCGGGTTCGGTTGTGGCCCAAGGGCGTCGACCTCGACCTGTTCTCACCGCGCCCGGCCGGCACCCGCGAACCGGGCCGACCACCGGTAGCCCTCTACGTCGGCCGGCTGGCCGCCGAGAAGGGCCTGGACCTGTTGGGCTCGCTGGCCGTGCCGGACCGGGGAGTGCGGCTGGTGCTGGTCGGCGACGGGCCCGCCAGGTCGGAGCTGACCGAGCGGTTCGGCGTGCACACCGTGACGTTCACCGGTCTGCTGCACGGAGCCGCGCTGGCCGACGCCTACCGGTCGGCCGACGCGTTCGTGTTCCCGTCCACGACCGAGACACTCGGCCTGGTCATGATCGAGGCGCTGGCCAGCGGGCTGCCGGTGATCGCGGTGGACAGCCCGGCCAGCCGGGAGATCCTCAGCGGCTGCGCGGCCGCACGGCTGTTCCCCGCCGAGTACGCCGACCGCCTGCCCGAACTGGTCCGCGAGGTCCGCGACGACAACGTCACCGGCACGCTGAGCCGCCTGGCCCGCCGCGAGGCGGAGCAATGGGGCTGGCCGGCGGCGACCGAGTCGCTGCTGTCCTGCTACCGCGAGGTGATCGCCGCGGCGAGCCCGGACATCGTGGACATCGCCGTGGACGTCACCGTGGACTCGGCGCCGGACTGACCACTGGACAGCGGAGGTAGGGTCTCCCTCTTACCGCGCACCGGTGGAGGATGCCCGTGGACCCGGCAGAACGCACCCGCAGGCGAGCGGGCGGCGAACTGGAGCACGCGGTGCTCGCTGTGCTGTGGCGGGCCGGCCGGCCGCTGACCTCGCGGGACGTGCGCGACGAACTGGGTGGCGGCCTGGCCTACAACACCGTCCAGACCACGCTGGTGCGGCTGCACGAGAAAGGTCTGGTGCGGCGCAGCCCGGACGGCCGGGCCCACCGCTACGCCCCGACGAAGCAGCCCGCCGAACTGACCGCGGAGCGCATGCACGACCTGCTCACCGACGTGCCCGACCGCCGGTCGGTGCTGCTGAACTTCGTCGGCGCGCTGGACGAGTCGGACGAGCGCATCCTGCGCGACCTGCTGGACGCGCAGCGCTGAGCTACGTCCGGGCGCGGTAGTCCGGCTCGCGGCCGCGCGCCGGTTCCGGCGGTGCCGGCCGGTAGGGCGGGCGCTGCTGCGGCTGGCCCTGGTTGGTCCTGGTCGGCTGGCCGTTGGGCACACCCCGGTTGGGCTGGCCACCCTGCTGCTGGCCGCGGTTGGGCCGGGGCGGCTGGGCCTGGCGGCCGGGCTGGTTGGTGACCCCGCGTTGCGGCTGGCCGAAACCCGGCCTCGGCTGCCGCTGCTGGGGCTGCTGGCGGGGTTGCTGCTGACGGGCCCGGTAGTCGGGCTGCGGCCGGCGGTTCGGCGGCTGCTGGCGGATCGCCTGCTGCTGCCGGGAGCCGGTGCGGCGCACGTCGCTCCACCCGGTGTCGCCCCTGGCGTCCCGCCGAGCGGCGCGCGGGCCCTTCGGGCGGTTCACCCACGAGTCGAAGACCACGAGCAGCACGGCGAGGATCGCGGTGATGACGCCCATCACCGCGAACTGCACGACCACCGAGATGACCGTGACGAACAGCAGGCCGGCGGCGGCCAACCAGCACGACCAGTCCACCCGGCCCAGGGCGGACCTGTGACGACCACGTTCGTCGTCCCAGTCACCCATGGCACCTCCCGCAGTCCGGACGCGAGGGGTCGGCCTGGCGAGTCCCGCGACCCCCTCGGTCAGCCATCATCCCTCATCCTCTCTCGACCGGGTGCCCGTACGGTGATTCTACAATTTGTGGAGTAACCTGGGCGTCAGCCGGTCGCGCCGGGGGTGACGCGTCCGAATGCCGACTTCTCAGCTCGGAGGTACCTCGGCAGCGTGGATCCAATCCTGAGGGGGCGTACCGGCAAGCGTACGTACCGTCGTCGCCGGCCACTGCCGGCGATCATCATCCTGGTGATCTTGGCCACCGCCAGCGTGGTGGTGTGGCGGCACGTGCTGCACCAGGCCGGGAACAGCACAGTACAGGCGAGCTGCCCCGCGGCGACCGCCGACCCGGCCGGCACGCCACTGGCGTACACGGCGCTGGACCGGGTGGCACCGCTGGCCCCGGCACAGGTCCGCGTCCACACGCTGAACGGGACGACGCAGGTCGGCCTGGCCAGCCGGATCGAACTGGAACTGCGGCAGTACGGTTTCGCCGAGGTCGGCGCGCCGGGCAACGATCCGCACTACCCGAAGGGCACCCTGGTCTGCTTCGGGCAGATCCGGTTCGGACCCAACGGCACGGCGGCGGCCCGGACGCTGAGCCTGCTGGTGCCGTGTGCCCAACTGGTCCGCGACGACCGGCAGGACACCACGGTCGACCTGGCGCTCGGCTCGTACTTCACCGACCTGGAGCCCAGCGGCGCCGGGGTCCAGGCGCTGGACCGGCTGACCACGTGGTCGAAGGACCACCCGGCCGCGGCCGGCGGCCTGGAGTCCGCACCGGTGCCGGCGCCGGCACTGCCGGCCGGGCTGCTGGACGGAGCGCACACGTTCCGGTGCTGAGCGCACCGGACCGAGGAGGTACTGCTGGGATGTCCGCACACCGGGCGCGACGACGCGCGCACGGCGAACTGGAAGCCGAGGTGACCGCGGCGCTGGCCGCCGCGCCGCAGCCGGCGACCGTGCAGGAGATCCAGCGGTCCGTCGACTCCGACCTGAGCTACAACGCCGTGCACACCATCCTGAACCGGCTGGTGGACAAGGGTTTGGTGGACCGCGCGCCGGCCGGGCGGGGGCACGTCTACCAGCCCGCCGAGGGCGCCGCCGAGCTGATCGCCGCGCACATGGGTGCCCTGCTGGACCGGGGTCCCAGCCGCACCGAGGTGCTCCGGTCGTTCCTGGGCACGCTGTCCGACGAGGACGAGGCGCTGCTGCGCGCCTGGCTGGACCGCCGCGCCTCCTGATCCGTTCGTCGGGTGATCTCCGCCGCCGACGAGGCCAGAATGGCGGCCATGCCACAGACTCCGCACAGTCGTGTGATCCGCGACCTCGCCGACGCCCACGTCGACGCCCTCACCGAGATCGACCCGTTCCAGGCCACCTGGCTGGGCCTGCGCGACGACCGCATGCGTGACCTGTCGCCGGCCGGCCAGGAGGCGATGGACGCGCGGCTGCACCAGACACTCGCCGAACTGGACAAGCTGACCGGTGATTCCACCGACGACATCGCCGATGCCGACGAGCGGCGGTGCGCCCAACTGCTGCGCGATCGCCTCACCTCGGAGCTCGCGGTGAGCGAGAGCGGCGAGCACTTCCGGGCGGTGCGCAACATCCTCGGCCCGCTCCAGTCGCTGCGCGGCGTGTTCTCCATGATGCCCACCGCCACCGAGGACGACTGGGGCCTGATCGCGCGGCGGATGGCGAAGGTGCCCGACGCGGTCGCCGGCTACCGCGCCACCCTCACCGAGGGCGCCCGGCGCGGCATGTTCGCCGCGCCGCTGCAGGTGAACACCCAGACCGACCAGATCGCGGCCTGGGCCGCCGCCGGTGACGGCCGGGGCTGGTTCGCCGACCTGGCATCGGGAGCCGAGGTGTCGGCCGCGCTGCGCGGCGACCTGGACACCGCTGCCGCCGCCGCGATCGAGGCGTTCACCGACCTGAGCACGTGGCTGCGGACGGACTACCTGCCGCGCGCCGAGGGCACCCCGGACGGGGTCGGCGCGGAGCGATACGCGGTGCAGGTGCGCTGGTTCTCCGGTGCCGACCTGGACCTGGCCGAGGCGTACGAGTGGGCGTGGTCGGAGTACCGGCGACTGGCCGCCGAGGAACGGGAGCAGGCCGACCGGGTGCTGCCCGGCGCCACGATGGCGGAGGCGGTCGACCACCTCGACGCGCACGGCGACGTCGTGGCCGGTGTGGAGCGGATCCGGGAGCGGTTGCAGGACGTCATCGACCGCACGCTGGTGGAACTGGACGGCACCCACTTCGACATGACCGACCAGATGCGGCGCGTCGAGTGCCGCATCGCGCCGCCGGGCAGCGCAGCGGCGCCGTACTACACGCGGCCCTCCCGCGACTTCAGCCGGCCCGGCCGGACCTGGCTGCCGGTGGACGGCCGGACCGAGTTCCCGATGTGGCGGCTGCTGACCACCTGGTACCACGAGTCGGTGCCCGGCCACCATCTCCAACTGGGCTACTGGACGACGCGGGCCGACAAGCTGTCGGTGTTCCAGACCAACATCGGTTCGGTCAGTGCGATGAGCGAGGGGTGGGCGCTGTACGCGGAGCGGTTGATGGACGAACTGGGCTACTTCAGCGATCCCGGGACGCGGCTGGGCTTCCTGGACGCCCAGATGCGCCGGGCCATCCGGGTGATCATCGACATCGGCATGCACCTGGGCCTGCCCATCCCGGCCGACTCGCCGGTGGGCGCGGGGGAGCGGTGGAACCACGAACTCGGCTTGGCCATGCTGCGCCACGGGTCGCCCCGCGACGACGGGTTCGTGACCAGCGAGGTGGTCCGCTACCTCGGGGTGCCGGCGCAGGCCATCGGCTACAAGCTGGGCGAACGGGCGTGGCTGGCCGGCCGGGCAGCCGCCCAGCAGGCCCGCGGTGCGGCGTTCGACCTGAAGGCGTGGCACATGGCGGCGTTGTCGCTGGGTTCGCTGGGCCTGGACGACCTGACCGGGGAGCTCGCCCGGCTCTAGTGTCTACTTCGGACGGTTCTTGCGGACGAACTCGGCCACCACCGTGCCGAGTTCGTCACCCGCGTCCTCCTGCAGGAAGTGGCCCGCCTTGGTGATCGTGGGGTGCTTGCGGCCGGCGGCACCGGGAATGGCGGCCCGCAGCACCGGTGCCATCGCACCGGTGATCGGGTCGCCGTCGCTGAACGCCACCAGGAACGGCGTGTCCAACTGCCGCAGCACCCGCCACGCCGCCCGGTTGGCCTCCGTCGCCGGGTCGTCCGGCCTGGTCGGCACCAACGACGGCATCGCCTTCGGACCGGCCTTGTACTCCTCGCCGGGGAACGGTGCGTCGTAGGCGGCCAGCACGTCGGCCTTCAGGCGGGTCCGGCAGCCGTTCTGCACGAACCGCGCGATGTCCAGGCTCGCCGCCGACTCGACCGCCTTGCGGAACTTCCACCACACCGGCGGCATGTCCACGTCACCGGTGGGCAGGCCGGTGTTCGCGGCCACCACGCCGGCGAACCGGTCCGGATGCTCGGCGACCAGCCGCAGGCCCAGCAGCCCGCCCCAGTCCTGGCAGACCAATGTCACGTCCCGCAGGTCCAGCGCGTCGAACACCAGCGACCGCACCCACTCCACGTGCCGGGCGTAGCTGTGGTCACCGGGTTCGGCCGGCTTGTCCGACCGGCCGAAGCCGACCAGGTCCGGCGCGATCGCGCACATTCCGGCGTCGGCCAGTACCCGCATCACGTGCCGGTACAGGAACGACCAGCTCGGCTCGCCGTGCAGCAGCAGCACCGCCGGTCCGTCGTCCGGACCCTGCCGCACGTAGGCCATCCGCACGGTGCCACCGTCCGGGTCGGGCACGTCGGCGTAGTGCGGGGAGAGGTCGAAATCGGGTAGGCCGGCGAACCGGTCGTCCGGCGTCCGCAGCAGGCGCATGCGCACACCCTAGCCGGGTTACCGTGGGCGCTCGTTCGGGAATGGAGGGTTCGCCGTGCGGTTGAGCGTCGTGGGTGGTGGCGGGTTCCGCGTGCCGCTGATCTACCGGGCACTGATCGCCGACACCGGCGAGCCCCGGGTGGACGACGTGGTGCTGTTCGACCCCGATCCGGCCCGGTGCGTGGTGATCCGGGGCGTACTGGAACAGCTCGCGGCCGGCCGTCCCGCGCCGACGGTGACGGTCGCCGACACGCTGGACGCCGCCCTGGCCGGCAGCGACTTCGTGTTCAGCGCGATCCGGGTCGGCGGCCCGGCGGCCCGCGTCGCCGACGAGAGCGTGGCGCGCTCGGCGGGCGTGCTCGGCCAGGAGACCACGGGCGCCGGCGGTCTGGCGTATGCCGTGCGAACGGTCCCGGCGGCTCTGCGGATCGCCGAACGGGTCCCGGACGGCGCGTTCGTCCTGAACTTCACCAACCCGGCCGGCATCGTCACCGAGGTCATGCGGACGGTCCTGGGCGACCGGGTGGTCGGCATCTGCGACACGCCCGTGGCACTGGCCCGCCGCCTGACCGGTGCGCTGGGCGGGCCGCCCGCGTTCGCCGACTACGCGGGGATCAACCATCTCGGCTGGGTGCGCGGGCTCGTGCGGGATGGTGTGGACCTGTTGCCGGGACTGCTCGCCGGGGACGCGCTGGCCGGGACCGAGGAGGACGCGATCTTCGGCCTGCCGTGGCTGCGGGCGCTGGGCGCGGTGCCCAACGAGTACCTGTATTACTACTACTTCACCCGCGAGGCGCTGCGGTCGTCGACACCGCGCGGCGAGTACCTGTTGGGGCAGCAGTCCGAGTTCTACCGTGCCGCCGCCGCTGATCCCGCGCGGTCGTTGGAGCTGTGGGAGGCGGCGGTCCGGCAGCGCAGCGCCACCTACTTCGCCGACGCGCGTGGTGGCGAGGCGCCGGTTGCCGGTGAGGGCTACGAGGGTGTGGCGCTCGCCGTGCTGGCGGCGATCGCGCGGGACGAGCCGACCTCGCTGGTGCTCAACGTGGCCAACCGGGGCGTGTTGCCGGGGTTGCCGGACGACATGGTGGTCGAGGTGCCGTGCGCGGTGGACGGTGGGGGAGTGCGGCCGTTGCCGGTCTCCCCGTTGGATCAGGCGCAATCGGGGTTGGTGCAGCAGGTTCGGGCGGCGGAGCGGTTGGCCGCCCGGGCCGCCGTCACCGGGTCGCGCCGGCTGTTCCTGGCCGCGCTGGCGCAGCATCCACTGGTCGACTCGGTGTCCGTGGCCGGTGAACTGCTGGCCGGCTACCTGGCCCGCATTCCCGGCGTGGCCGCCGTGCTGACCGAGCCCTAGGCGCTTCCGGACCGCTCCGGCTTCGGCCGGATCTTCCGGACGGCGGGGACAAGGATGAGGGCGTCGAGCACGAGAAGGCCGACGAACGTCAGGAGAGTGACGTTCCACCGCGGGACGGCGATCTGCATGTAGCCGGAGATGAGCACGTCAAGGACGAACACTCCCAGGGCGAGCACCATGAGGCCGCGTTTCGACATCGTGGTGTCGGGTCTGTCGTCTTCCATGGAGGTCCTTTCCACCAGCGCGGTGGAATTACCCTACCTTCGGGTCGAACATGCTCTTGTGTGTTTCCGGCACCAGGTCCAGGTATTCCGGGTGCTTGGTCATCCAGCCGCGTACGAACGGGCAGTACGGCAGCACCCTGAGGCCGCGGGCGCGGGCGTCGTCCAGGATTCCGCGCACCAGCTCGCCGCCCAGGCCCCTGCCGCCGTACCGCTCGCCGATCTCGGTGTGCAGCAGGGCCAGCTCGCCACGGTGGAAGTGGTACTCGGAGAAGCCGACGATCTCGTCGCCGTCGCGCAGCTCGTAGCGGCCGCGCTCGGTGTTGTCGACGACGTTCATGAAGCCACACCGTCCAGTTCCTCGATGGTGGCGATGGACGGCGCCTCGTAGCGGGCCAGTTCGCGGGCGCTGTCCTCCACGTCGCCGAGCACCCGCAGCGCGTTGCCCCAGGTGAGTTTCGCGATGTCGGTCTCGGACCAGCCCCGGTGCAGCAGTTCGGCGATCAGGTTCGGGTAGCCGGACACGTCGTCCAGGCCGGACGGGAGGTGCGAGGTGCCGTCGAAGTCGCCGCCCAGGCCGATGTGGTCGACGCCGGCCACCTCGCGCATGTGGTCGACGTGGTCGGCGACCGTGGCCACCGTCGCGACCGGAGCGGGGTGGTCGGCTTCATAGGCCTGCATCGCCGCCCTGGCCTCCGGCGTGTTCGGCGGGAAGCGGTGGCCCTGCGCCGTCAGGTGCGCGACGAGGTCGCGGTTCCACGCGGCGGCGGCCGGCAGCACGAACGCCGGCACGAACGTGGCCATCGCCACGCCGCCGTTGGCCGGCAACAGGGCCAGCACGTCGTCCGGGATGTTGCGCGGGTGGTCGCACACCGCCCGGGACGACGAGTGCGAGAACAGCACCGGGGAGCGGGTGACGCGCAGCGCGTCGCGCATCGTGTCCGCCGACACGTGCGACAGGTCGACCAGCATGCCCAGCCGGTTCATCTCGCGCACCACCTGCTCACCGAAGCGGGTCAGCCCGTTGGCCACGGGTTCGTCGGTGGCCGAGTCGGCCCACGGCGTGTTGTCGTTGTGGGTCAACGTCATGTAGCGCACGCCCAGCGCGTACAGCGACCGCAGCGTGGCCAGCGAGCACGCGATCGAGTGGCCGCCCTCGGCGCCCATCAGCGACGCGATCCGGCCGTCCGCCCGGGCCGCCCGGACCTGATCGGACGTGGTGGCCAGGCGCAGCCGGTCGCGGTACCGGTCCACCAGGCCGAGCACGCAGTCCACCTGCTCCAGCGTGGCGCTCACGGCCCGGTCGCCCTGCAGTGACGAGGGCACGTACACCGACCAGAACTGGGCACCCACCCCGCCGGCCCGCAGCCTGGGCAGATCGGTGTGCAGGTGTGCGGACTGGTCCCGCGCGATGTCCCGCTCCTCGACCCGGTAGCCCACCTGCTTGCGCAACGCCCACGGCAGGTCGTTGTGCCCGTCCACCACCGGATGTTCGGCCAGTACGGCGTTGGCGCGGGCCAGCAGCTCGGCGTTCTGGGTCATCCGGCACTCTCCTCGGGGGCGTCGGGCCTGATGAGATCACCTTAGACTTTCGCGGCGACGACACGATCGACGCGACGGGAAGGATGCGCATGCCGCACGGTCTGGAACTGCGAGAACTCGACCCGGCGGACGCCGCCGCGAGCACGCTGCTCGGCCGGCGGGCCTTCGGTTTCCACCCGGGTCCCTACCCCGAGCCGTCGCTGCCCCAGGGGTCCACCAACCACGGCGCGTTCGTCGGCGGCCGGCTGGTCGGGCAGGCGTTCGACCTGCACGACGAGCAGTGGTGGGGCGGACGGCTGCTGCGTGCCGCGGACATCGCCGGTGTGGCCGTGGCCGCCGAGGCGCGCGGGCAGGGGGTGGCGCGGGCGCTGATGGGGCGGATGCTCGAGGCGGCCCGGGAGCGCGGTGCGGTGGTGAGCGCGCTGTTCCCGTCGATCTCCACCGTGTACCGGCGGCTGGGCTGGGCGTCGGTGGGCAGCGTGGACACGTGGTCGGTGCCGACCCTGTCGCTGCCCCGCACCGGCGTGCCCGGGCTGACCGTCCGCGAGGGCACCGACGCCGACCTGGTCGCCTCCCACGAGCTCTACCGGACCGTCGCCGCCGCCAACAACGGCATGCTGTCCCGCGACGAACTCCGGTTCCAGCGCACCGAACTGCCCGACATCGCCGACGGGCTGACCGTCGTGGCGGACGGGGATTCCGTTGTGGCGTACGCCATCTGGACCCGGGGCCCGCGCTACGGCCCGGACGGCGCGCTCACCGTGCACGACGTGCTGGCCCTCAACCAGGACGCCGCCCGGTCGCTGCTGGCCGTGCTGTCCAGCTGGCACACCGTGGTGCCGGAACTGCGGATGCGGCTGCTCGGCGGGGATGCCGTGACCGACCTGATCTCGGTGGAGACCCGGTCGCGCAAGTCCGTGGGGTGGATGCACCGGCCGGTGGACGTGGCCGGTGCGGTGGTGGCGCGCGGCTGGCCGGCCGGGGTGAGCGGGCGGGCGTCGTTCACGCTGACCGACGACCTGGCGCCGTGGAACGCCGGTGCCTGGGAGCTGAGCGTGTCGGACGGGGCGGGGGAGTTGAAGCGCTGCGGTGACGCGTCGGTGGCGTTGAGCGTCGCGGGGTTCGCGTCGTTGTTCTGCGGTGTCGCGTCACCGGAGCAGGTCGCCGCCGCCGGGCACGCCACCGGACCGGCGTCGGACCTGGCCGCCCTGGGCGTGCTGGCGGTCGGCACGCCGCCCCGGGTACTCAACACGTTCTGAACACCACCGCGGCCGGCCACGAACGTGACCGGCCGCGGGTGTGCTCGACTACGGCAGATTCCAGTGCTGGTTGGTGCCACCGGTGCAGTCCCAGATCTGCAGCTGGGTGCCCGGCGTGGTGGAGAAGCCCGTGTCGTCGAGGCACTTGCCCGACTGCGGGTTCATCAGCGAGCCGTTGGCCTGGGGTATCCAGACCTGGGCTCCCGTGTTGTTGCAGGTGAACAGGTCCACCGTTGTCCCGTCCGTGGTGCCGCCCCCGTTGATGTCCAGGCATTTGCCCAGCGCGTGCAGGGTGCTGCCCGCCTGGACGACCGTCCACTGCTGGGCGGGCGTGCCGTTGCAGGTGAACACCTGGACCGGGGTGAAGTCGGCCGAACTGGCGCCGCGCACGTCGACGCAGAGGCCGGCCAGGCCGGTGATCGGACCGGTGGTGCCGCTCGGTGGCGGTGGCGGGTTGGTGGTGGTGCCGCCGGCGCCCTTCTCGTAGGCGGCGACGTACTGGACGGTCATGGTGCCGCCGGACGACGTCGACGCGTTCGGGCTGGTGCACCCGCAGACGCCGTTGGGGAAGCCGCCGCCCATGGCCAGGTCGAAGATGATCGACATGTTGTGGTCGAACGCCGACTGCCAGGTCGCGGTCGGCACCTGGTTCTCGTTGACCTGGAAGACCTGGGTGCCGTCCAGCAGCCAGCTGATCGACTCGGCCGCGGTGTTGGTGCGGTTCACGATGATGGAGTAGGTGTGGAAGCCGCTCTGGCAGCCGGCGCACGCGGCGAGACCGCTGCCGATGCCGTTGGGCTCGTTGCACGGGCCGCCCGGATCGACTCCACAGTGGATGGTGCCCGACCGGTCGGACAGCGAGTTGACGTCCTCCAGGATGTCGATCTCGCCGTTCTCCGGCCACTGGCCCGGTCCCAGCATCCAGAACGCCGGCCAGTAGCCGAGGCCGCTCGCCGGGTTGGGCTGCTGGATCGAGGCCGTGACCTCCAGTTCGCCACCGGCCGGAGCGCCCACGTTGGCGGTCGTGGTCTGGATCCGGCCCGACATCCAGGAACTGCCCGAGCCCAGCGCGGTGATCTGCAGGTCACCGGCGCCGTCCAGGTGGACGTTGCTGGTCGAGTTGGTCATGGTCTCGATCTCACCGGTGCCGAAGCTGGAACCGGGACCGGTGTCGTAGATCCAGTTCCCGGTCGACACACCGGTGCCGGCCGTGCCGTTGAAGTCGTCGCTGAACACGGTCGACCAGCCGGTCGGGGGCGCGGGCACCGCGGCGTCGGCGGCCGGCGTCGCGACCGTCACCGCGGTCAGCACGGCGGCGATCGGCACCACGGCGGCGACCAGTACCGGCAGCAACCTCCGCCTGCCGCGCCGGGCAGGTAAGTGTTCACTCGACGTCGTTGTCGCTTTGAACATGCGTGATGAACCTCCTGACTCATGTCCGGGGATGCGGGGAAGCGCTTACAGGTGAACGTTTCTCCCGGCTTCCGCACCGGTCAAGAAGGCCGTCTGCGGCGGAAATTACCAGTTGTCCCACAATTCCGTGATGGTCGCGGACATGACGTTCGTCCTGGCCGGTCGGGGTCGGTACCGGAACCGGAACCGATCCAGACGCGAGGTGGCCGGGAAGTCTGCAATCCCGCAGTCGCACGCGGCCGTCGGCGATAGCGTGCGGCGCGTGCTGTGGGCATACGGGACAGCGACGTCCTGCGCGCGGGGCGAGCGGTTGGCCTTCCGGGTCGGCGACACGGCGGGCGCGGAGCCGGCGGGCAGAGTGGACGTCGAGGACGCCGTCACCGGCGAACTCCGCTGCACCGACACGGTTCGCGGGTCCCACTGGATGCTGGACGTGCCGGTCACGTGGCCGTCTTCCTTGTACCGGGCCGTTTTCACGCCCGGCGACGGCGTGGACAGTGAGGTCTGGTTCGTGGTCCGGACCACCGTGCCGACCGGTCCGGTGTTGGTGTCACTGCCGTTCGCCACCTGGCAGGCGTACAACCGGGCGGGCGTGCCGGGCGAGGGCCTGTACTGGACGGAGGATCCGGGCCGCGCCTCGGTGGTGACGTTCGACCGGCCGGGTGGCGGTCCGCCGCCGGAGCGGTGGGAGGACGGGCTGTTGCGGTGGTTGCGCGCCGAGGGCGTGGCCGCCGACCTGTGCTCGGACATCGACCTGCACCTGTGCCCGGACCTGGTGCGGCGCTACCGGTTGCTGGTGGTCAACGGGCACGACGAGTACTGGACCTGGGAGATGCGCGACACCGTCGAGGACTTCGTCCGGCACGGCGGCAACCTGGCGGTGTTCGGCGGCAACACCTGCTGGTGGCAGATGCGCCTGGCCGACGGCGGCCGCACGATGGTCTGCTACCGGGACGCCGCCGCCGACCCGATGGCCGCCACCCGACCCGAACTGACCACTGTGGAATGGTCGGCCGCTCCGGTGCACCGCCCGGAGAACACGTTGACCGGCCTGAGTTTCCGGCTCGGCGCCGGCTGCTGGGGTCCCGGTATGGCCACCATGTACGCCGACGCCTACACGGTCCGGTTCGCCGACCACTGGGTGTTCGAGGGCACCGGCCTGGCCGACGGCGACCCGTTCGCCCGGGGCGCGCTGGGCTACGAGACCGACGCTGCCGACATCGTGGAGATCGACGGCGTGCCCAGGGCCACCGGCCGGGACGGCACACCGCCGTCGCTCACCGTGCTGGCCACCGCCGATCTGGCCCACTGGGCCGACCACGGCCAGGCAGGCGCGGCCACCATGGGGATCTTCACGTCCGGTGCCGGCACGGTGTTCAACGCCGGCACGGTGAACTGGGGCGCCGCGCTGGGCGATCGGGTGGTCGCCAGGATCACCCGCAACGTGCTGGACCGGCTGTCCGCGCCTCGATCCGCCGGCTGGTCGGTGATCGGCACCCGGGACCGGGTGCGGGCCCTGGCCGCCGGGCGGGACCTGCTGTTCGCGGTGCTCGCCGGTGACGTGCTCGCGGTGCGCGAGGCGTGCCCGCAGAACCTGCGGTGGCAACCGGTGCAGGCCGCGGCCGGCGTGGTGGCGCTGGCCGTGCCGAGGGAGGCGGTGCCCGGCGGCCCGCAGGCCCTGTACGGGGTGACGGCAGACGACCGGTTGGTGCGCCGCCCGCTCACCTCACGCGAGGCGCCGTGGCGGGACGTCGGTGCCTGCCCGGACGGGACGTCGGCGCTGGCCGCGTGCGACGGGCGGTTGTTCGCGCTGGACGGCGACGGCGTGCTGTGGGTGTCCGGGCAGGGCGCGGTGGCGTGGACCCGGTTCGGCGTCGGATACCGGTGCCTGGCCGCGATGAACGGACGGCTGTTCTGCATCGACGGCGACACTGTGCTGAGCCGGGCGGCGCACGCCGACCGGTGCTGGCTGCCGGTGTGCCGTGCCGACGGTGTCGACGTGCTGGCCGCGTACGCCGGGCGCCTGGTCGGTGCCGGTGGCTGCCGGCCGTTGCGGTGGTCAGCCGCGCTGGCGTCGCCAGGCGCGGACCACCTCGTCGGCGTCGATCACCTGGTGCCCGCCGTCGGGCTGCTGGCGGATCCGGTTGTTCAGGTCGGCCACGATGTCGCGCACTGACGACTCCAGCGTGAGCCGCGCCACCCTGGCCGGCAGGGCCTCGATCTCCTGCCGCAGCGCGGGCGTCTCCGGCATGTTCTCCCGGCGCAGCAGGTTCTTGACCCACCAGTCCTCGTCATAGGCCTGGCCGTGGTCGGCCAGCGGCTTGCCCATGCCGGGCAGGTTGTCGAACTCGCCGCGCTCGGCAGCCTCCCGGATCTGCTTGTCCAGCGCCGATTCCCACCTCGTCATGCCCCGATTCTATTCGCGGGCAGCGGGACCGGTCCGTCGACCGCGGCCACCACGAGTTCCTCGACGCCGGTGAGGAACGCCGTCATGTCGGGTTTCGGCACGTAGGCGGTGTCGGCGGTGAGCTGGATGCCCAGGGTGTTCTCCGCCCCGCCGACGTGCAGGCAGAACCGGCAGCTCACCTGGTCCAGCGGCGCCATCCAGGTCAGGGTCGACTCGGCGAGCAGGTCACGTGGCGGCGCGCCGTCCCTGGTCGGCGGCAGTTCGGCCTCGCGCAGGTCGTTCACGCAGCAGTACGGATGCACGTGGGCACCCCGGCGGTCGCTGGTCTCCCGGACGATCCGGTCCCGGTCCCGCTCGTCGTACTGCGCGTACCGGTAGGCCGGCACCGCGGCCCGCCATGCCCGCAGTACCACGTCGTCGAAACCGGTGGCGTCGGCCAGCGGCACCACGAGCAGACCCTCCAGCGCCAGCGTGGACACCATGTCCCTGGTCTGTTCGCGGAACCGGTTCTGCGTGATGGCCAGCATCGCGCACGTGCCGTGGCCGGTGAGGCCGCCGATCACGGCGGCGAAGGCCGCGTTCAGCACGGCGGAACTGCCGGTGCCCAACCGGTCGCCGACCGCCGTCGCCGCCCTGGCCAGCGCCGGGGACAGCAGGAAGGCCCGCTGGTAGCGCGGATTCTCATGGGTGGCGGCCCGGTGTTCGAACATCGACGTGGGAATGCGGTCGTAGGCCCGCTGCCAGTAGCCTGCCGCCGCCCGCGCCATCCGCCTGCCGGCCGGTGACCGTTGGAACGCGGCGAGGTCCACCGGTTGCGTCGCGGTCGATTCCGGCACGTCGCCACCCTCGACCGCGGCCCGCAGGTCACGCAGCACGAACACGCTGCCGCCGAAATCGGTGGCCAGATGGCAGAAGCACACCACGATGTAGGCCGGCTCGCCGTCCTCGGTGACCACACCGACCCGCAGCGGCCACTCGTGCTCGTAGTCGAACGCGGCGGCCAGGTACCGCTCGGTGAGCGCGTCCGGCGGCTCGTCGACCACGTCGACGGGCAGTTCGCCCTCGGCGCTCACCGTCTGGACCGGCTCACCATCCACAACGGACACACGAGTTCGCAATGCCTCGTGCCTGCCCATCACGAGCGCCACGGCGGCCAGCACGGTGTCCAGGTCCGCGCCGACTCCGCGGATGTCGACCGTGCGCGCGAAGTTGAAGTACGCGTCGGACGGGCGAGTGCGCTCGATCGCGGTCCAGATCGCGCGCTGGCCCCACGTGAGCACGTCACTCGCGCTCCGCGCACCCCGGAAAGCCACCGTGGCAGGCATGACCTCCGGACTCTACGGCGTGGCCCGTCAGAGGTCCAGACCAGTGAGCACCATCGTGCGCTCCTCGGTCAGGTCCGCCATGGCCGAGCGCAGCCCCTCGCGCCCGACACCGGACTCCTTCCAACCGCCGTAGGGCATCTGGTCGGCACGGAAGGACGGCACGTCACCGATGATGACGCCGCCCACCTCCAGGTCTCGGTGCGCCCGGAACGCCACCCCGACGTCCTTGGTGAACACCCCGGCCTGCAACCCGAACCGGCTGTCGTTGACCGTCGCGAACGCCTCGTCGATGTCACCGAACGGTGCCACCGACAGCACCGGGCCGAAGATCTCCTCGGTGGTCACCTTGGCATCGGCCGGCACCCCGGCCAGCACGGTCGGCGCGACGGTGCGGCCGTCGCGGGTGCCGCCGGTCAGTACGGCGGCACCGGCCGCCCGGGCCTCGTCCACCCACTCGGTGATCCGCTCCGCGGCCACGTCGTTGATCACCGGGCCGACCTGCACGCCGTCCGCCGTCGGGTCACCGGTGGTCAGCTTGCCCACCTCGGCCACCAGCGCGTCGGTGAACTCGCCGTACACGTCCCGGTGCACCAGCACCCGCTGCACGGCGATGCACGACTGCCCGGCCTGGTAGTTGCCGAACAACGCGATCCGGGCCGCGGCGCCCGCCAGATCCGGCCAGTCCCGGTCCACCACGACCGCCGCGTTACCGCCCAGCTCCAGCGTGATGTGCTTGCCGGGCGCCTGCCGCTGGATCGACCAGCCCACCGGACCGGACCCGGTGAACGAGATCACCGGCAGCCGGGGGTCGGCGACCAGCGAGCCCATCGCGTCGTTGGGCACCGGCAGCACGCTGACCATCCTGGGCGGCAGGTCGGTCTCGGCGATGATCTCGCCCAGCAGCAGCGCGGTCAGCGGGGTGGCAGGCGCCGGCTTGATCAGGATCGGCGCGCCCACCGCGATCGCCGGAGCCACCTTGTGAGCCACCAGGTTCAGCGGGAAGTTGAACGGCGCGATGCCCAGGACCGGGCCGCGCGGGAAGCGCCGCACCACGGCGATCCGGCCGGTCGCGCCAGGGTCGGTGTCCAGCCGCTGGAGTTCACCGGCGAACCGGCGGGCCTCCTCGGCCGCCCAGCGGAACGTGGACACCGCCCTGGCCACCTCGGCCCGCGCCCACATCAGCGGCTTGCCGTTCTCCGCCGTGATCAGCGCGGCGATCTCCTCGGACCGCTCCTCGATCCGCCGGGAGATGTGATCGAGCGCACCCGCCCGCACGTGGGCCGGCAACGCCTGCGCCTCCAGCCGCACCGCGTCGAGGTCGACGACTGCCTGCTCGACCTGTTCCGGCGTCGGCACCGACACCTCCGCCACCAGCGAACCGTCCCACGGGGACGTCACCGGCAGGGTCGCCGCACCCGTCGTCGGCACACCGGACAGCAGGAACGGACGTAGCTCGGACATGGTCGTCTCCTTCCGACACCAGGGAAAACGCCCAGGTGTCGACGGCTATGCCCGTGGGTCACTCACCCGGCCCAGGAACAGCGGCGCGCCCGACGCCGTGTCGGTGATCACGAACAGGAACGGCCGGTCCACCGTCACCGTGGGCGGAACAATCATGGCGGTGGACTGCGCACCCACGCCGGTGGCCGCGGCGGCGACCGTGCCGTGCTCGTCCACCCGCACCACCGCGTCGTGCCGGACCGTCTGGAGCTGCAACGGTTCGGCCGTGGTGATGCCGCTGAAGTCGGCGCCCGGTCCGAAGGCGCCCGGCATGCCGAGCCCGGACAGCGTCCGGGACAGGTCGAGGTCGGACGTGATGGTGAACTTGGGCAGCGCGAGGGCGATCCCGGCCGGCCGGACGGTGTCGAGCAGCGCCGGCAATCCCTTGTCCCGCATGGTCTTCAGCAGGTCGGCCGGCGATCCGGTGGGCAGCAGCACGGTGAACGCGAGCCGGCCGCCGGTGTAGGGGAGCGTCACCAACTGGTAGCCGGGTCCGGCCGCGTAGCCGTAGGTCTTGTCGGTCGGTTCGTCCGGGGTGGCCCGCATCATCGGCACCCGCACGACCGTGCCGTCGGCGAGGGTGAACGGGCCGGGCGTGGTGTCCTTCGGGTCGAACGCCCGCGCCCACGACGCCGACAGGTAGATCGCGTTGGTCAGCACCAGCCGGGTGGTGCCGTCCAGCGAACCGGGCGGGAACAGCTGGCGGATCATGCCGTTGGTCTGGCCGGCGACCGTGCGGTTGACCTCCTGGCGGGCGCCGTCGGCGTCGGCCTGGAAGTCGGCGGTGCGCGGCGCGGCGCCGAACGTGGTGCGCAGCGTGGTGCCGAACGCCTGCCGGACCGGCATGCCGCGCTGGGTCCACACGGTGTTGGCCACCCGCAGGGTGTTGGTGTCGTCCCGTTCGGTCGCGGCGAGCCCGCCGAGCAGCGCCTGGGCCGCCGGGACCGTGCTCGACCCGTGCAGCACGTGGGCCAGCTCGGCGGCGGTGCGGCCCCGGGCACCGGCGGCGACCATCTGCAACGCGATCGCCACGCTGGCCGGGGACAGCGCCACGTTCCCGGTGGCCGGGGCCGAGGCCAGCAGGTCGACGCCGAACCGGTCGTCGGCAGCGGCCAGCGCGGCCGCGTCGGCGGGCACGGTGTCGGCGACCGGCAACAGCGTCGGCGGGGCGGCGTCCGGCTTGCTGCCGCACGCGGCGAGCACGAGGAGCAGGACCAGGACGATGAGCGCCGATCTGGGAGGCATACCGGTCGGACGTGGCGGAGGGCCGATCCGGTTGCCTGGAAAATCGGCGGTGACGAATCCACCTGATCTCTAGAATCGCCGTGTGTCGATCACCAGGGCAGCTGTGGTACCGGGAGTGTCGGCACGGGGGGAACGGACCAGCGGGCGCGAGGCGTGGCGGCTGCTGTGGCGGACCGACCGGCCGCTGTCCGTCCTGGTGATCTGCTGGGTGATCGGCGGTGCTCTGCTGCCGGGTCTCGTGGTCACGGCGCTGGGCGTGGTGGTGGGTCTGCTGCCCGGCGCCATCCGCGACGGCCTCGGGTCCGGCTCGGGTCACCGGTTGGTGGTGGCGCTGGTCGTGGCCGCCCTGATCTATGCCGTCTCCCTGGTGCTGGACCCGATCGGCAACGCGCTGGGCACAGCGGCGAGCTCCCGCATCACCGGTGACCTGCAGGGCAGGCTGCTGGCATCGGTGTCCCAGCCGGTCGGCGTCGGGCACCTGGAGGACGCGCGGGTGCTGGACCGGCTGGCCAGTGCCGAGGGCAGCCTCACCGGCTACTTCCCCGGTGACGCGCCGGTCACCTGGGTGGGCACCCTGGCCAGCCGGGTCTCCGGGATCATCGGCTGCGTCGTGGTGTCGGTGTTCGTGTGGTGGCTCGGCCTGGTGCTGCTGGTGATGTGGCTGGCCGTGCGGCGCTACGTGCTGGGGGCCGTCATCCGCCAGGCCACCGAACTGCGCGGCCAGACCACGGTGATGCGGCGTGCCTGGTACTTCATCGGGGTCGGCTCGAAGGCCAGGGACGCCAAGGAGATCCGGGTGTTCGGCCTGGCCAACTTCGTGGCGGCGCGGTTCCGGCGCGAGTACCGGGAGGCGATGCGCTCGGCCGCCGGTGGCCTGCGCGACCTGCACCGGCGGGCCGGATTGTGTTTCGTCGTGGTGCTCGCCGGCTACGCGGTGGCGCTCGCGGTGATCGCGAACGACGCCCGCACCCACGCGATCGGTATCGGTGCGCTGGCGATCCTGCTGCCCATGCTGTCGGTGACGATGACCGCGGGCACCGTCAACTACGACGACATCACGCTGGCCTGGACGCTGGCCGGGCTGCCCGACGTGGACCGGCTGGAATCCGACCTGGCCGCCGCTGATCTGTCCGGCGTCCAGGCCGTGGGCGGCCGTCCGGAGCGGTCCGTCCGGCTGGAGTCGGTGTCGTTCCGCTACCCGACCGGCACCACCGAGGTGCTCGCCGGCGTCGACCTGGAACTGCCCGCCGGCACGTCCACCGCGATCGTCGGGGTCAACGGCGCCGGCAAGTCGACGCTGGTCAGCCTGCTGTCCCGGCTGCGTGACCCCACCGGCGGCCGGATCACCGTGGACGGCACCGACGTGCGCGAGCTGGACCCGGGCGGGTGGCAGCGGACGGTCGCGATCATGCCGCAGGAGCCGACCCACTACCCGGTCAGCGCCTACGACAACGTCGTCTTCGGCGCACTGGAACACCGCGACGACCGGACGGGCGTGGATGAGGCCGCGCGACTGGCCGGTTTCGCCGACGTCGTGCCCACCCTGCCCGAGGGTTGGGACACCCTGCTGGCCAGGGAACTGCCCGGCGGCGTGTCGCTGTCCGGCGGCCAGTGGCAGCGCCTGGCCCTGGCCCGCGCCCTGTTCGCCACCCGGCACGGTGCGCGGCTATTGGTGCTCGACGAGCCGACGGCCGCCCTGGACGTGCGCGGCGAAGCCCAGTTCTACGGCCGGTTCCTGGACATCACCCGAGGACTCACCACCGTGATCATCTCCCACCGCTTCGCCACGGTCCGCCGGGCCGACGCCATCTGCGTGCTCGACGGCGGCGTCATCGCCGAACACGGCACGCACGACGAGCTGGTCGCCCTGGGCGGCACGTACGCGCGCATGTACGAAGTCCAAGCCGCGCGGTTCGGCTCATGAAGGGCCGCCGCCTCGGCCGGCTCGCCGGGCTGTTCCTGCTCGACGGCTTCCGGGCCGCGCCGGGCTGGATGACGCTGGTCACGTCGATGTTGCTGGTCGGCAGTGTCGCCATGACGTGCTACCCGTTGGGGTACCGCCTGCTGGTGGACGGCGCCCTGGCCGGCTCGACCAGCGACGTCGTGTGGGGTGTCGTCGTGGTCGGCGGCCTGATGGGCCTGGGCTGGCTGCTCAACGCGATCGCCGCGACCGACTCGATGGCCCTGTCCGACCGCATCGCCCACTACCGCACGGCCGAGCTGATCAAGCTGATCAGCGGCGTGGCCGGCATGGAACATCTGGAACGGCCGGACTACCTGACCGAAGTCGAGCGGATCAACGCCGGCCGGCGTCAACTGGCTGCCGCGCCCCGGCAGTTGCTGTCCGGTGTGGCCAGTGCCGCGCGGATCGTGGCGCTCGTGGTGCTGCTGGCGACGGTGTCGCCGTGGCTGCTGCTGCTACCGGTGGCCGCCGTGCCGCCGCTGGTCGCCGACCGGCTGGCCAAGCGCATCACCAAGCAGGCCGAGGACGACATGGCCCACACGAAGCGGTTGGCCGGGATGCTGTTCGAGTTGGCCAGCAATGCGTCGGCGGCGGGGGAGGTGCGATCCTACGGGCTGGCGCCGCATCTGGCGGCCGAGCATCGTCGCCTGTCCGACGAGGTGAACCGGCGCAGCAACCGTGAGGCGTTGCGGGTGTTGGGGGTGCGGGGTGGCGGCTGGCTGATCTACGCGGCCGGGTTGATGGGTGCGATCGCGTTGATCGTGGTGCGGGCTTCCGACGGTGGGATGTCGTTGGGGACCGTGTTGATGGCGGTGTCGTTGATTCGCCGGTCTCGCAATCAGTTGGCGGCGACGGCGCAGCGGTCCGGTGCGCTGGTGAACATCCTGACCACGGTCGATCGGGTGTTCTGGTTGGAGGATCACGCGGCTGAGCAGGCCGCGTCTGCTGGTTCGCTGCCGGCGCCTGCTTCTTTGCGGCAAGGGATTTCGCTACAGTCCGTGTCGTTCTCCTATCCCGGAACCGATCGTTGCGTGCTGTCCGACTTTTCGGCCGTGCTGCCTGCCGGGGCGACGGTGGCGCTGGTTGGCGAGAATGGTTCCGGTAAGACGACGTTGGTCAAGTTGCTGCTGGGGATGTATCGGCCGGACGGTGGGTCGATTCTGGTCGACGGGACCGCGTTGTCGGACATCTCGCCGGATTCCTGGCGGGCTCGGTGTACTGCCGCTTTTCAGGACTTTTCTCGGTTTCACCTGCCGGCCGTTGAGTCGGTTGGGGTGGCTGATCTGCCGTCTCGGCTGGATGAGTCGCTGGCTGCCGCCGCGTTGGATCGGGCTGGGGCCGGGGATCTGCCGGCGCAGTTGCCGTCGGGTCTTGCCACTGAGGTGGGGACTGTTTACACCGGTGGGCATGGGTTGTCCGGTGGGCAGTGGCAGAAGTTGGCTTTGGGGCGGGCCATGCGGCGGGATGATCCGTTGTTGGTGGTGCTGGATGAGCCTACCGCCAGTTTGGACGCGCCTTCGGAGCATGCTTTGTTTGAGCGGTATGCGGAGGCGGCTGGGCGGCAGGCTCGGCTCACCGGTGCTATTACTGTTCTTGTGTCGCATCGGTTTTCTACGGTGCGGATGGCTGATTTGATTATCTTTGTTGATGCCGGGCATGCTGTTGAGTTCGGTAGTCATGAGGAGTTGGTGGCTCGGGGTGGGCGTTATGCGGAGTTGTTCGATTTGCAGGCGGCTGGGTATCGGTGATTGGGGTTGGCTCGGCCGCTCCCTCCTGTTGAGTGTTTGATGCCGGGACTCCATTGTCAAGGTCGCTTCGCGATGGCCTTCGGCCAACCCTGACAACGGAGTCCCGGCATCAAAGATTGGCTGGGTGTGAGGGAGCGGCGGAGAAGACTGGATCGTCCTGGAAGCTGGTGTCACCAGGAGTTGGGCCTGATCCGCGCTTCGCCCCGGCGAGCTTGAGGTTCGTTCGGCCGGAAAGGACCAGGCGCTCGGGCTTATTGTCGCTTCATTCCTGGCCGCTCCCTCATGCCCAACGCAAACACTCCACAGAGAGGGAGCGGCCCGTGCCAATTCCGAAACCGCACGGCCACCTGGTCATCGCGACACGTCAGGCGGCCCAGCGGCGATCCGCTCCGCGATCGCACCCGGCTCCACCCACCGAGTCTCCAACCACCACGTAGCACCAGCCTCCGCATAAGGCGCAACCTGATCCCGAGCCGCAGCAGGATCGGCAGGCGTCTCACCATCGACGACCACATCGGGCGCACCACCATGCTCGGCAAGCCAAGCACGAACAGCCCGAATGTCGTCCGGCGATCGCGGACCGGTGAACTGAGTAATGATCCCGTCACACCGAAGAACCCGCCGCATCGACTTCGGCCGAGGCCACACGGCGACCACCCAGATCGGGACCGCGGCGCGGCCGGTGTCGTCCGGCGTCGCCGTGTACCGGTAATAGACACCCTGGTAACTGCCGCCACCCGACCACAACGTCCGGATGAGATCGATACCCTCATCCATCATCTCGGCCCGGGTCCGCAGGTCGGTCTCCTCACCCGCGTCCGGCAACGCAGGATCGACCGCACCCACCCCGATACCCAACACCGCGCGCCCACCGGAGATCCGATCCAAAGTCGCGACCTGCCCGGCCACCTTCCACGGCCGCCGCCACGGCAGCGGCGTCAAATTCGTACCGAGCGCCACCCGATCGGTGGTCGCGGCAAGGGCGGCCAGCAACGTCCAGGCATCCACCCCATAGGCCAACTCAGGCACGAACACGCCGTCCCACCCGGCCTGCTCGGCCCGGCGCCCCAGTTCCAACTGCGCCGACACCGGCCCGCCCGGCAACACCACGCCGTACTTCATGCCAGTTGTCTACCCCAGTCGGCCGACACTCACAGGCTGACCAGCAGGCCGGTCCCCACCGCCAGCACGACACCGACCAGCGGCGGCACCCGGAACACCAGCAGGCCCGTCCCCAGCAGCAGCATCACCCCGCCCAGCACGGTGTGCGCGGCAGTCCAGGCCAACGACCCGGCCGACTGGGCCAGCAACGCCACCACGGCCAGGCCCAAGGAACGCAGCGCCGACTGGAACCGGCGCAGGTGGATCAGCCGGGCGCGGAGCTTGTCCAGCAGCAGCACCAGGAAGGGTGGCAACAACACCGCGACCGTCGCCGCGGCCGCACCCCAGTAGCCGTCCACGAAGTAGCCGACCGCGATCAGGTACAGGCCGTTCGGGCCCGGGCTGATGTTGCCCACGGCCAGCGAGCTGAGCAGCAACTGATCCGGGGCCAGGCCGGCCGCCGACAGTTGGCCGCGCAGCACCGGCAGCGAGCCCAGGCCGCCGAAGCCGAGCAGGCTGGCCAGGAACACGGCGACGAACGTCTGGGTGACGGTCATTCGTCGGACTCTCCACCGCTGAACAGGGTGGGGAACGCGATCCCGGCGCCGATCGCGATGACCAGCATGATCAGCGGGTTGTCGATGAGGAACGCCAGGCCCAGGTACACCGCGAACAGGATCGGGCCGCGCAGGGCGTGCGTGCGTTTCAGGGTGTCCCGCAACAACTGCACGGCCAGCGCGACCGCGAAACCGGCTGCCATGCCGGCTACCGCCCGCAACGGCGTCGCCGCGCCGGGCAGCCCGCTCACCTGGTGGTAGACCTCGGCCAGGGTGACGGTGATGAGCACCGCCGGCAGCATCAGGCCGGCCAGCGCGGCCACCAGGCCACGGATGCCGGCGACCGCCCGGCCGATCAGCAGTGCCTGGGCCAGGATGGTGATCCCGGGGGTGAGCCGGGACAGCACCATCGTGTCCAGGAACTCGTCCTCGTCCAGCCAGCCGCGGCGCAGCGCCAGCTCCCGCATGGCGACGGTGGTGGCGCTGCCACCACCGAACGACGTCGCGCCGATGCGGGCGAAACCGAGCAGCACACTCAGCCAGCGCCCCCCGACCGGGGGCGGATCAAAACTTCCAGCTGCGGTCCGGGGTGGCCACGTCGATCTCGATGCCGTCCGGGTCGAGGAACTTGAAGAAGCGCGGCGGCCACTGCTCCTTGTCCTCGCCGTAGATCTCGATGCCGAACTCCTTCAGGGCCTCGACGACCGCCGCGGTGTCCTCGATCTCGACGCCGACGTGGTTGGGGCCGAGGTTGCCGCGCGACCACGGGGTGATGTCCACGCGACCCTCGTCCGGGCGCAGCAGGGAGAAGTTGACCTCGCCGTCGGACAGGTCCATGGCCTTGCCCGGGTAGTGACCTGGGGTGCGCTCGCCGCCGAGCCGCTTGAACCCGAACACCTTTTCGTAGAAGGTGGCGGTCTTCTCCAGGTCCGATGTGACGACGCCGATGTGCCGGATTCGCATTTCGCCTCCGAGATGTCTGCTGGACGGAAACTCTGTCCGTAGAGTCGACGGCTGCACTGTACGGCGTGGGTCTGCTCGGGTCAAGACGACTTTCGGCAGGGTGGACAATCTCCAGCGACATGCGTCAAGATGTCTGCTGTGCAGAAAGATAATCCATCTGGCGATGGTGCCGCGCCGACCTACCCCATCTCGTCGGTCGACAACGCGCTGCGGCTGCTGCAGCTGTTCCGCGAGCGGCAGTCCGTCCGGTTGACCGACGCGTGCGCGTATCTCGACGTCGCGCACTCGACGGCCCACCGGCTGCTCGCCATGCTGGTGCACCACGGCTTCGCCGTCCAGGACCCGACCACCCGCGCCTACCGGCCGGGACCGACCCTGGTGGAGATCGGGCTGGCCGTCGTGCAGAAGATGGACATCCGCCAGCAGGCCAGGCCGATCCTGGAGAAGCTGGCCGGCGAGTTCGAGGAGACCGTGCACCTCACGGTCCTGGAAGGCGCCCAGGTCCGGTTCCTGGACGCGGTGGAGAGCGAGCGCACCCTGCGGGTGGTCGCACGCACCGGCAACGTTCTGCCGGCGCACTGCACGTCGGCCGGGAAGGCCCTGCTCGCCGAGCTGTCCCCGGCCCGGCTGCGTGAGCTGTACCCGCAGGCCAGGCTCACCACGCAGACCGCGTCGTCGCTGGCCAGCCTGCGCGCGCTGGACGTGGCGCTGGACGACGTGCGCGAACAGGGCTACGCGACCAACTACGAGGAGAGCGAGGAAGGCGTCGGCTCCGTGGCCATCGCGTTGCACGACACCACCGGCAGAGCCGTGGCCGCGATCGCGGTGGCGGTGCCGGTCAGCCGGCTGACCCCGAAGGTGCGCACGCACATCGTCCGCGCGCTGCGCGAGGCCCAGGACGACTTCCGCACCTCGCTCGGCTGATCTCCCTCAGCGCGAAAACCCTTGCCGCGCATGCGTTTCCGATGGTCCCACCAGGACCGCCCTTGACTGTCCGACACGCCCCGGACTACCTTCCCTGTCTGTAGTACAGACATAGTGTCTGTCCAATGGAGGACGAGCCATGCAGCGAGCGGATGTTGTCGCCAGCACAGCCGTCGCGGCGCTGGGCGCCTTCGCACTGGTGACCGCCCTCAACCTCGCGTTCCTGAGTGACAGCGGCGTTCCCGGGCCGGGCTTCTTCCCCACCCTGCTGTCCGGTCTGCTGGTCGTCCTCGGCGTGGTCCTCGGCGTCACCAGTCTGCGTAGGCGGCCGGCCACCGGGACGGGGGACGAAGCCGAGGAACCGACCGCGGCCGACTCGCCCAGCGCCCGCAGCCGGGTGCTGCGTGCCGGCACCGTGTGGGTGTGCTTCCTGATCGCGGTGCCGATCCTGACCTATCTCGGTTTCGTGCCCGCGATGGCCATCCTGATCGCGTTGCTGCTGTTCGGCGTCGAGCGGCGCCTGAACTGGCGGTCACTGGTGGTCGCGGTCGTCGTCCCGGTGGGTGTGTACGAGCTGTTCGTCCACCTGCTCAGCATCCCGCTGCCGACCGGCGTGATCGCCATCGGCCCCTTCAGCTCGTGATCCCGCGAGGAATCGAATGTCCGCACTGAATCACCTGCTCGACGGCCTCGGCACCGCGGTCAGCCCGACCAACCTGCTGTGGATGCTGATCGGCTGCGTGCTGGGCACCGTGGTCGGCATCCTGCCCGGCCTGGGCAGCCCGGCGGCGACCCTGGCCGTGCTGCTCCCGCTGACCCTCCGACTCCAGCCCACCACCGGCCTGATCATGATGGCCGGGATCTACCACGGCGCGAAGTTCGCCGGCTCCACCACGGCGATCCTGCTCAACATCCCGACCGAGACGTCGTCGGTCGTGCTCTGCTACGACGGCCACGAGCTGGCCAAGAAGGGCAGGGCAGGCCCGGCGATGGGCATGTCCGCGATCTCCGGGTTCATCGCCAGCACCGTGGGCGTGATCGCGCTGACGTTCACCGCGCCGGCGATCGCCAACCTGGCGGTCAAGTTCGGGCCACCCGAGTTCGCCTCCCTGATGACCTTCGGCCTGCTGCTGGTCATCTCGATGGCCGGCAAGTCGCCGGTCAAGGGTTTCATCTCGATGGCGCTGGGCCTGCTCGTCGCCACCGTCGGCGTCGACCTGGTGTCCGGCAGCCAGCGCTACACCTTCGGCAACATCAACCTCTACGACGGCGTCCAGTTCATCACCCTGACGCTGGGCCTGTTCGCGGTCGCCGAGGTACTGGTCAACGTCGAGCAGAAACGCGGCAAGCCGCTGTTCGCCGTGCCGAAGAAACTCCGGGAACTGTTGCCCAGCAAGAACGATTTACGTCGCTGTGCCGGAGCGATCGGCCTGGGTTCCGTGGTGGGCTTCATCATCGGCGCGCTGCCCGGCGGCGGTTCCACCATCGGCTCGTTCGTGTCCTACACGCTGGTGAAGAACACGTCCCGCAACTCGGACGAGTTCGGCAAGGGCGCGATCGAGGGCGTCGCCGGACCGGAGGCGGCGAACAACTCCGAGGCGGGCGGCGCGATGATCCCGTTGCTGTCGCTGGGCATTCCGGGCAACGCGAGTACCTCGGTCATGCTGGCCGCGTTGCTGCTCTACGGTGTCCAACCCGGACCGCTGCTGTTCGCCAACCACCCGGAGATCGCCTGGCCGGTGATCGCCAGCCTCTACCTCGGCACGCTCGTGCTGCTGGTGCTGAACCTGCCACTGATCCCGATGTGGGTGCAGATCCTGCGGATTCCCTACTGGATCCTGTACCCGTTGATCCTGGTGCTGGCCATCGTCGGCGCCTACAGCGCCCGCGGCTCCCTGTTCGACGTGTGGATGATGGTCGGCTTCAGCCTGCTGGGCTACGTCTTCCGCAAACTGGAGATCCCGGCCGCACCCATGCTGATGGCGTTCGTGCTCGGCCCACAGTTCGAAGTGGCCCTGCGCCAGTCGCTGACGCTGTCCAACAACAGCCCACTGATCTTCGTCGAACGGCCGATCTCGGCCACCGTCCTCGCGATCACCGTGGCCGTCGTCGCCTTCTCGACGGTCAGTCGCCGCCGGCGTCGCCGTCGGGGTGCGCCCGCCCTTCCCACCACACCGTCCGTGCCCGCCGTCAACACGAGCGCGGTCGACGAGCCCGTCAAATAAGGGAGTCGAGTCCATGAAGCCGACAACGCGCCGCCTGCGGGTGGCAGTAGCGTTCGCGGTGCTGCTCACCGGGGCCACCGCGTGCTCCACGCTGCAGGCCGGCACGAGCAACTCCAGCAGCGGCACCGCCACGCCGAAGAACGTGCAGATCGTGGTGGACACCGGTCCCGGTGGCGGCAGCGACCTGTTCGCCAGGGAGATCGTCAAGCTGGCACAGCAGACCAAGGGCATCAGCTCCAACTGGCCGGTGCTCAGCCAGACCGCGGGCGGTGGCCTGGGCGCGATGGCGTTCATGAAGGGCAAGGCCAACCAGACCAACTACGTCGCCGCGTTCACGTCGAAATGGGTGATCAGCGCGCTGGGCACGGCCAACCCGCCGGCCAGCCTCAAGGACCTGACCCCGATCGCCGAGCTGGCCGACGAGACGCAGATCGTCGCCGTGCCGACCAGCTCGCCGTACCACAACTTCAAGGACTTCGTCGCCGACGCCAAGGCGCACCCGAACAAGCTCGTGCAGACGGGCGGCGCGGTCAGCTCGGTGGACAACCTGATCGCGCTGAAGGTGGAGAAGGACACCGGCACCAAGTGGAAGTACCTGTCCTTCGCCGACGGCGGCCCGCGCATCACGGCACTGCTGCGCGGTGACGCCCAGATGATGATCGGCGCCAAGAGCGACTTCCAGGAACAGGTGGACGCCGGCAAGCTGCGCATCATCGCGGTGTTCTCGGACAAGCGGATGGCCGCGTTCCCGAACGTGCCGACCATGACCGAGCAGGGCTTCGACATGTCCTCGCTGCCCGCCCAGCTCCAGTTCCGCGGCATCGCCGGCCCGCCCGGGATGTCCCCGGCGGCCGTCAGCTACTACGTGGGGGTCCTGCAGAAGATGGTCAAGTCGCCGGGCTGGCAGAAGTACATGGACAGCGAGGGTGACACCACCCAGTTCGTCACGGGCAGCGCCCTGACCGCGCTGATCAACAAGTTCACCGCGTCCATGACCCCGCTGGTGCACTCCCTGTCCGGGGCCGGCCAGTGACCGACGTCCACCCGACCGTCCCGCTGACCCGGCGGCTCGCGGACTTCGCCGCCTCCGTCACCGCCGACTCGCTGCCCGCTCCCGTCGCGCACAACGCCCGCCGGGCGCTGGTCGACTGGATCGCCGCGGCACTGGCCGGTGCGCGGGAACCGGCGGCGGACAAGGTGAACGCGGTCATCGGGATGGTGGGGCCGGACACCGGCGCCACGGTGGTCGGGCGCGGCACGGCGACCAGCGCGCCGTTCGCCGCGTTCGCCAACGCCTACACGTCGCACCTGCTCGACTTCGACGACATCTTCAACCCGCCGTACACCACGGTGCACATGGGCTCCTGCGTGTGGCCGGTGGTGCTGTCACTGGGTGAGGCGCGGCGGGCCAGCGGTGCCGCCGCGCTGGCCGGGTACGTCGCCGGGTTCGAGGTCGGCGCCCGGGTCGGGTGCGCCGCGGGCGTGCAGCACTACGAGAGCGGCTGGCACGTCACCGGCACCGCGGGCCACGTGGCCTCGGCGGCAGCGGCGGCCAACGTGCTCGGCCTGCCGGGTTCGGCCACGGTGCACGCCATGGGCGCCGCGGCCACCCAGGCGGCCGGCATCCGCGAGGTGTACGGCAGCGACTCCAAGTCGCTGCACCCCGGCAAGGCGGCCATGGACGGCGTGCTGTCCGGGCTGCTGGCCGAGCAGGGCTTCACGGCGACGGAGACCGCGATCGAGGGCCGGATGGGCCTGCTCAACGCGGTCACGCCGACGCCGGTGCCGGAACGCCTGGTCGAGGGGTTCGGCGAGTTGTGGCACCTGCTGGAGAACGGCCACAAGCTGTACCCGAGCGCGTCGCTCACCCACCCGCCGATCGACGCGGTGCGCGCGGTGCTCGCCGCCTCACCGGTCGACCCGGCCCAGGTGACCGGCGTCGAGGTCCGGCTGGCGCCGTTCCCGGCCGAGGTCACCGCGCTGCGCCAGCCGGCGACCGGTTCGGCGGCCCGGTTCAGCACGGCCCACTGCGTGGCCGTCACGCTGCTCACCGGGTTCGTCCGGCCGGCCGACTTCGCCGACTCGGTGGCCGTCGACCCGACCGTCGCCGCCCTGCGGGACCTGGTCCGGATCGTCGCCGACCCGGAGATGACCAAGCGCGGCACACATGTCCGGATCGAGCTGCGCGGCGGTGCCGTACTGGAACACCGGGTCGAGCAGAACCGGGGCACGCCCGCCGATCCGCTGTCCGACGACGAGCTGGCGGACAAGTTCCTCAGCGCCGCCGAGCCGTACCTGTCGCCTGCCGAGGCGGCACAGCTGCTGGAGCGGTGCTGGGAGTTCGACCGGCTGGCCGACGTGTCCGATGTGCTGGCACCGCTGCGGGGGCGGGTGGCGGCGGCGTCCGGGTAGGACTACGGTTTCCGCACATGGCAACGGTCAGCGTCCGGTACATCGTCGACGACGTCGACGCGGCGATCGCGTTCTACCGGGATCGGCTGGGTTTCGCCGAGGTCATGCACCCGGCGCCGGCATTCGCCATGATGTCGCTGGGCGACCTGCGGCTGGTGCTGTCCGCGCCGGGCGGCGGTCCGGGCGGCGGCGCCGCCATGCCGGACGGCCAACTGCCACAGCCGGGCGGCTGGAACCGGTTCACCCTCCAGGTCGAGGACCTCGACGGCGTGGTCGCCGAACTGCGGACGGCGGGTGTCCGGTTCCGCAACGAGATCGTCGATGGCGTGGGCGGCCGCCAGGTCCTGGTCGAGGACCCGGCGGGCAACCCGGTCGAGCTGTTCCAGCCCACCCGGCGGGAAGCCAGACTCGACACCTGAGCCTGTCGAATCCGGCGGTGCCCGTTCGTGTAGTCGGTGACGCTCACGGAGGGGATCCGACATGACCGACATCCTGCTGACCGGACTCGCGATCGGCGAGTCACCCCGCTGGCACGACGGCCGGCTGTGGCTGTGCGACTGGTGCACCGGCGACATCGTCACCGTGGTCGCCGGGCAGCGGCGGGTCATGGCCAGCGTGCCGACCACCTTCCCGTACTCCATCGACTGGCTGCCCGACGGCCGCCTGCTCGTGGTGTCCGGCCGGGAGGGCCTGCTGCTGCGCCAGGAACCGGACGGCACGCTGGTCACGCACGCCGACCTGACCGGCGTGGCCGAGTACTGCAACGAGATCGTCGTCGACGGCCGGGGCAACACCTACCTCGACAGCGGGACCCAGGTGCTCCTGGTGCCGGCGAAGGGCGAGCCGCGCGAGGTCGCCACAGGCCTGGAGTTCGGCAACGGCATGGCGGTCACGCCGGACAACGCCACCCTGATCGTGGCCGAGTCGCACGGCAACCGGCTCACCGCGTTCGACATTCTCGCCGACGGCTCGCTGTCCGCCGGCCGGGTCTGGGCCGATCTGGGCACCGGCTGCCCGGACGGGATCTGCATCGACGCCGAGGGTGCCGTCTGGTACGCGGACGTGCCGAACAAGCACTGCGTCCGGGTGCGCGAGGGCGGGGAGCGGCTGGCCGAGGTGGCCGTGGACCGGGGTTGTTTCGCGGGCATGCTCGGCGGACCGGACGGCACCACGCTGTACGTGCTGGCCGCCGAGTGGAAGGGCATGGATCAGATCCGGATGGCGGACCGGACCGGCCAGGTGCTGGTCGCGTCGGCGCCTGCGGCCGGCGCGGGCTGGCCGGCCCGCTGACTCAGGCCGTGCGCGGCGGCAGCGCCTTCAACGCCGCCAACTGTTCCGCGAACGGTGTCACCTCGTCGACCGGCGCCGACACCGCGCGGGTGCCGGTCAGCAGGGCGGCCAGTTCCTCGCCCGCCCTGGTGATCCGGGTGGCCAGCGGACTGGTGTGGGCGTCACCGTTGCCGCCCCAGTCCTCGGCCGCCGCGTACACCGCTGTCGGCACCACGACGGCCCGCAGGTAGGCGAACATCGGCCGCAGCGCGTGTTCCAGCGCCAGCGAGTGCCGGGCGGTGCCGCCGGTGGCCGCGATCAGCACCGGCTTGCCGGCCAGCAGGTCGTTGTCCAGCACGTCGAAGAACGACTTGAACAGGCCGCTGTAGGACGCGGTGAAGATCGGCGTCACCACGATCAGCCCGTCCGCCTGCCGGACCTCGTCGATCGCCTCGGTCAGCACCGGGCCGGCGAACCCGGTGACCATGTTGTTGGCGACGTCCACCGCCAGGTCACGCAACTCGATCACGGTCAGGTCGGCGGTCATGCCGTCCTCGACCAGCCGGGTGCGGACCGCCCTGGTGAGACGGTCGGCCAGCAGCCGGGTGGACGAGGGCTGGCTCAAGCCGGCCGACACGACGACCAACCGCAGGGCACTCATCGTCATCTCCCGTTCATGCCGTCGGGACGGCGGAGTGCGCCGCCACGAGCGACGCGTGGGTGGGGCCGTCCGGCACGTCGGCCGGGCGACCAACAGCGAACTCCTTGCGCAGCACCGGAACCACCTCTTCGCCGAGCAGGTCCAACTGCTCCAGCACGGTCTTCAAAGGCAGGCCGGCGTGGTCCATCAGGAACAGTTGCCGCTGGTAGTCGCCGAACGACTCGCGGAAGGTCAGCGTCTTGTCGATGACCTCCTGCGGGCTGCCCACGGTCAGCGGGGTCTGCTCGGTGAACTCCTCCAGCGACGGGCCGTGCCCGTAGACCGGCGCGTTGTCGAAGTACGGCCGGAACTCGCGCACCGCGTCCTGGGAGTTGCGCCGCAGGAACACCTGGCCGCCCAGCCCGACGTACGCCTGCGCCGCCGTGCCGTGGCCGTAGTGCTCGAACCGCTCCCGGTACAGGTTGATCAGCCGCTGGGAGTGTTCGGTCGGCCAGAAGATGTGGTTGGCGAAGAAGCCGTCGCCGTAGTACGCGGCCTGCTCGGCGATCTCCGGGCTGCGGATGGAACCGTGCCACACGAACGGCGCCACCCCGTCCAGCGGGCGAGGCGTGGACGTGAACCCCTGCAGCGGCGTGCGGAACTTGCCCTGCCAGTCGACGACGTCCTTGCGCCACAGGTCGTGCAGCAGTGCGTAGTTCTCGATGGCCAGCGGGATGCCGTTGCGGATGTCCTGCCCGAACCACGGATACACCGGCCCGGTGTTGCCCCGGCCCAGCATCAGGTCCACCCGGCCGTCGGCGAGGTGCTGGAGCATCGCGAAGTCCTCGGCGATCTTCACCGGGTCGTTCGTGGTGATCAGCGTGGTCGACGTGGACAGGATGAGCCGCTCGGTGCGCGCCGCGACGTAACCGAGCATGGTGGTCGGCGACGACGGCACGAACGGCGGGTTGTGGTGCTCGCCGGTGGCGAACACGTCCAGGCCGACCTCTTCGGCCTTCAGCGCGATCCGCACCATCGCCCTGATGCGCTCGTGCTCGCTCGGCGCCCGGCCCGTCGTGGGGTCCGGCGTGACGTCGCCGACCGTGAAGATCCCGAACTGCATCGTGCGCTCCCAGGTAGTTGCTTATTCAACTATCGCCGTCAACGGTCCGGGCGGCCCGGGTATTCCTCAGTCCTCGCTGGGGCCGTCGTCCGTCGGCGGCAGGTCGCCGACCAGGCCGGACAGTGCCGCCAGCCGGTCCCGCGCGCCGGATGGGACGGCGGTCAACGACAGCGGTGCCCAGAAGTCGGCACCCGGCACGGCCGCCACCTCGATCCGGCGCCCGCCCAGCCAGGCGGCATCGAACGCCAGCAGCCACGAGTGCAGCAGCGTCCGGTCGGCGGTGCCGGTCCGGTCGAACAGCGGGTCACCGGCCAGTTGGTGGCCGATCCAGGCCAGGTGCACCCGGATCTGGTGGCGCCGGCCGGTGACCGGCCGCACCACCAGCAGCGTGTGGCGCTCGTCGGCCCACACCGTGGCGAACGTGGTCACCGACGGGTAGGTGCGGACGTGGTCGAACACGTCGGACGGCGCCACCGACCACCGGTGGCCGTCGGAGCGGATGTGGTCGCGTTCGGCGGCGATCCGCACCCGGCTCTTGCGGCCGACGCTCAGCGGCAGGTCGATCACGCCCCACTCGGGCAGCCCGGTGGTGGGCGTGGCGGCCAGGTACGCCTTGCTCACGGTCCGCCGGTTGAACTGGCGGGTCAGGTCGCCGTGGTGACGCAGCTCGCGGGCGAACAACACCGCACCGGAGGTGACCTTGTCGATGCGGTGCGCGGGAAACAGCGTCTCGCCCGCGTCGGCGGCCAGGCGGACCACGTCGGTGTCGTGCCGCTCACCGGTCACCGCGATGCCCGCCGGCTTGTCCAGCACCAGGGCGGCGTCGTCGGCGAACAGCGTCCGGTCGCGCCGCAACCCGGCCCAGTCAGCCACCGGCCAGCCGCCGCAGCTCGTAGAGGCTGATCCCGGTCGCCACACCCACGTTCAGCGACTCCACCCCGCCGGCCATCGGGATCCGCACCACGTGGTCGGCGGCGGCCAGCACCTCGGGCCGCACGCCGTCGGTCTCGTTGCCCACCACCAGGGCCACCCGGCCACTGCGCAGCGGTGTGTCGGCCTGTGCGACCGTGCCGTGCGAACTGGTCGCCACCACCTCGAAACCCCGCTCCCGCAACGCGGTCACCGCATCCAGGGGCGTCGGGTAGCGGTGGATCACGGCCCGCAGCACGGCGGCCCGAGAGGCGTCCAGCACCCGCCTGCCGGTCAGGTCGGTCTCGTCGTCGGTGCACACGATGTCGGCGACGCCCAGCGCCACGGCGGTCCGCACGATGGTGCCCAGGTTGCCCGGGTCGCGCACGCCGTCCAGCACGACGGCGAAGTCGCCGTAGTCACCGCCCTCGGGCGCCAACTCGGCCACCGCCACCCACTCCACCGGCCGGGCCAGCCGGATCGCCTGGCGCAGCAGCGAACCGCGCGCCTGGTACACCGGAACCTGGTGCCCGCCAAGGATGTCGGTTGCGTCGTCGGCACGCACGATGAACCGCAGCGGCGCCCCGGCAGCCACGGCCTGCGCGATCAGCGTCGCGCCCTCCAGCACGCACGCGCCCGCCTCGGCCCGGCCGGTCCGGCCGTCCAGGGCGCGGATCACCGCCAGCGGTTCGTCCTTCAGCGACGTGATGACAGGGGGCACGGCACGCACGGTAGCCGTCACCCGTGGCGGGCGTAGCGAGCGGGGCTGGTGCCCAGCATCCGGCGGAAGTGCCTGGTCAGGTGGGCCTGGTCGTAGAAACCGGCGGCCGCGGCCACGTCGGCCGGCCGCATGCCGGCCAGCAGCAGGTGCCGGGCCAGGTCGACCCGCCGCCCGGTCAGGTACTGGTGCGGCGCGATGCCGAACTCGGCGGTGAACGCCCGCACCAGGTGCGTCGGGTGGACCTGCAGCAGGCCGGCGGCCTCGGTCAGGTTCAGCCCGTCGCTCACCCGCTCGTCCAGCAGCTCCCGCAGCCGCCGGGCCACGGTCGGGCCGGCCGGGCGGACCGCGCCGCCGCCCAGATGCCGGCGCAGCCGGTCGACGATCAACGACAGGCGGCTCTGCGCCTCCAGCTCGTCACCGGGGTCGGCCAGGGTGCCGTGCAACTGGTGGATGCGGCGGCGCAGCGCGGCGTCCCGCAGTCCGGGGTGGTCCACGGCGGCGCCGACCAGGCCGGCGTCCAGCACGGACTCGTCCAGGTACAGCACCCGCTTGCGGAAGCCCAGGGGAGTGGCGGCCCGGCCGTCGTGCGGCACGTGCGGCGGCAGCAGGGTCACCTGGGAACGCAGCGCGCCCCGCTCGTGGTGGTCCAGGTCGAACCGCACGGCACCGTCGTCGACGATCATCAGCGTCCAGGTGTCGTGGGTGTGCACCGGATAGGCGTGCTCGACGAACCGGGCGTGGAACACCTCGCTGATGCCGTCCACCGGTGGCCGCCATGCGGTGATCTCCTGGCGGGGAACCACGTCAGAATCGTACAAGACCGGACGCCACCCGGCCGGTCACGCTGATCGGGTGGATACCGTTCGATTCGACACCAAGATCGCCGTGCTGCTGCGCGAGGACCTGCAGCCGTGGCAGAGCCTGAACGTGTGCGCGTTCCTGGCCAGCGGGTTGGCCGGCACGAACCCGGACCTGATGGGCGAGCCGTACCGGGACGCGGACGGCACCACCTACCTGCCGATGTTCCGCCAGCCGGTGGTGGTGTTGCAGGGCGGCAAGGAGACCCTCGCGGCGGCGCACGAGCGGGCGGTGCGGCGGGGTCTCACGGTGAGCGTGTACACGTTCGACATGTTCACCACCGGCCGCGACGAGGCCAACCGGGCCGCCGTCGCCGCGGTGCCGTGTGCCCAGCTCGACCTGGTCGGCATCGCGCTGCACAGCGCGCGCAACGCGGTGGACAAGGTGGTCAAGGGCGCGCGGATGCACCCCTGAGGTCAGCCCAGCACGTGCCGGTGCAGGAACGGGCCGGCGAACTTGCCGTCCGGGTCCAGCGTGCGGACCAGCGCCCGGAAGTCGCGCAGCCGGGGGTAGCGGCCGGCGATGTCGCCGCCGTGGAACAGCTTGCCCCAGTGCGGCCGGGCACCGAAGGGTGCCAGCCGCTCCTCGATCACCGGCAGCACGCCCAGCACCTCGGGCAGCGGCCGCCAGGTGAAGTGGATGGTCACCCGGTCACCGCCGTAGGCCGGGCTCAGCCACAGGTCGTCACCGGCGACCGTGCGGATCTCCGACACGTACAGCAGCGGCGCGACCACGTCGGCCAGTTCGCGCACCGCGCGCAGCGCCTCCACCGCGTCCCTGCGGGGCACGAAGAACTCGGACTGGAGCTCGGCGCCCGCGCTGGGCGTGAAGTCCAGCCGGAAGTGCGGAATCCGGTCGTACCACGGCCCGGCGGCGCCCAACTGTTGCGTGCAGTTCTCCGCCGACATCCCCGCGGCTCGCACCGGATGGCGGGGCGAGTCGGCGGCGGGCGCGCCGTAGAAGTCGGTGCGCGGCGCGCACGGCCCGTCGGCGATCGTCTTGAGCCACACCTGGTCCACCGTGTCCTCGGCCCAGGTGGTGAACAGGCTGACGCTGTAGGCCGCGTCCTGGATCTCGTCGAACCAGTCGAACACCGCGTCCCACGGCAGACTGTCGAACACGCACTGCCGAACCTGGTACGTGGGCACGGTTTCCAGTGTCACGGCGGTGACGACGCCGAACGCGCCCAGCCCGACGACCAGTCCGGGGAACTCCGGGTCGGCACGGGTGAACGTGTGTAGCCGGCCGTCGGCGGTGACCATTTCCAGACCGGCCACGGCCGCCGACAGGTTCTGGTTGTGCTGGCCCGATCCGTGGGTCGCGGTGGACACGCTGCCGGCCACCGTGCAGTGCGGCAGCGAGGCCAGGTTGGCCAGCGCCAGGCCGGCCGCGTCCAACTGCCGGGCCAGGTCCCCGTACCGGACGGAGGCACCGACGGTGACCGTGCCGTCCGCTTCGGAGATCCGCAGTGGACGGTCTATTTCGGATACGTCGATCCGCGCGCCACCGGCGAAGTCGGCGATGTCGTTGAAGCTGTGCCGGGTGCCGACCGCCTTCAGCCGAGGTGTCGACGCGACCATCGCCCGCAGTTCGGCGACGCTGTTCGGCCGCAGTACCCGATCGGCCGCGAAGATGTGGTTGCCCGCCCAGTTGGATGTGCTCACGTGCCGCCTCCGCCCGCCCCGCCGGACAGCATAGCGATGCCGGCGGCGGCGGGCAGCGGGACGGCTCAGTCCGAGCCCACGGCCTGCTTGAGCTCGTTCACGTACTGGTTGTACTGGGTCGACGTGATGTCACCGGGGCCGTAGGCCGGTGGCCATGTGGTCGGATCCCATACCGTCGGGTCGTTCTTGACGTCCGTGCGCAGCGACGTGTGGTTGGTGGTGTCGACGATGGCCTGCTGGCCCTCCTGGGACACCATCCAGTCGGTGAACAGCTTCGCCGCGGCGAGGTGCGGCGCGTTCTTGACGATGTCGATCAGGGTGAACGAGGTGGGCAGCGGGTTGGTGTTGACGAACATCAGCGACCCGCCCTTCTTGCGGATCTCGCTGGCCGACTTGTAGCCGTAGGCGGTCGCGGTGGCCGCGGGCTCGCCCGCCTCGACCTGGGTGAGCGCCAGGGTGTGGCTGGACACCAGTTTCGGCTGGTTGTGGCCCAGCGCCTGGATCAGTTGCAGCGCCTTGGCGTGCCCCATCTGCTGGATCAGCGACTCGTAGAAGTTGACCGAGCCGGGGTCGAAGGAGAACTGGCCGCGCCACTGGGGCGTGGTCAGGTCCTGGTACGACGTGGGCGGTTGCAGACCCAGCCGCTGCACGGCCTTCGGGTTGTAGGCGATGATCGTGGTGAGCACGTACACGTTGCCGCAGTAGCCCTTCGGCAGCGTCTGGCCGGACGGCAGCGCCTGCTCGTCGGGTGCGCAGTAGGGCTGCATGGCACCCTCGTTGATCAGCTCGTCGAGCTGGGGCGAGTCGCCGGACACCACGTCGGCGTTGAACTCGCGACCGCGCTGCTCGGTGATCACCTTGGTGGGCAGTTGGTCCGCGCTCAGCCGCAGCGCGTTCACCTTGATCTTCGGGTACACCTTGTTGAAGGCCGCCACCATGTCCGTGATGTCGTCCGCGGCGAACGTGGTGTACCAGTTGATCTGGCCCTCCTGTTCGGCGGCGGACTTCAGCTGTGCCTCGGTCTGCGGCTTGGACGCGTCGGCGGCCGGCCCGCCACTGGCCGCCGGGCTGCCCGTGCCACAGGCGGCGAGCAGGGCGGCCCCGGCCGCGACCGCCGCGACCGAGGCAAGGACGCGGCGTGGTGGATGGTGCCTCGTCATCGAGCGACCTCCAGCGTCAACGGCGGAGTGATTTCGTCCGGGTTGAACGTGAGAACCGCCGGACCGGTGAAATGGGCGAATGGCCGGCGGCTATTGGTTAGACCATACTTCCACCAGATATAGTGGTCAAGGAATTTCTCCGACAGGGGGCGACCGCATGAACCGACCAGGGCCGGTACCGGCCACCAACACGGCGCACCGCGACACCGATGACCTGTTCAACCCGGTCAGCCTGGCCAGGGCGTCGCAGGCCATCGTCGACCAGATCCGGGAATTGATCCAGGACGGCCAGTTGACCGCGGGGGAGCGGCTGCCGTCCGAGCGCGACCTGTGCGACCGGTTCGGCGTCAGCCGGGTGACCGTGCGGGAAGCGCTGCGCATCCTGGAGGCGGGCGGCCTGGTCACGGTGAAGGTCGGCGCGCGCGGCGGCGCGTACATCACCACCCCGTCCAGCGATCGGATCGGCCGCGGCATCGAGGACTACCTGACCATGTCCCCGTCCATCACCGCGGTCGAGGTCACCGAGGCCCGGTTGGTGCTGGAACTGGGCATCGTGCCGATCGTCTGCGAGCGCGCCACCGAGGCGGACATCGCCGGCCTGCTGGCGATGTGCGACGAGGCCGACGCGGCCATCGCCGCGGGCACGTACACGATGGAGATGTCCGCTGACTTCCACATCACCGTGGCGAGGCTGGCCCACAACGGTGCCATCGAGATGCTGCTGGGCCCGTTCCACCGGCCGATGCTGACGTCGCTGAAGGCGGCCAGGGAGGCCGCGCCCGCGATGGGCAAGGTGGGCGTGAAGGAGCACCGCCGGTTCGTGCATGCGGTGCGTGACCGGGACGTGCCCAAGGCGACCGAGGTGATGAAGGCCCACCTGGAACGCACGGCGTCCCGGGTGCAGCAGCGGTCGAAGGCCAAGACCTAGGCCGGCTGCCACAGCTCGATGCGGTTGCCCTCCGGGTCGGTGACCCAGCCGAAGCGTCCGACGCCCGCCATGTCCTGGGTCTGGCCGGCCACGTCGGCGCCCAGGGCGCGGAGCTGGGCGAGCATGGCGTCCAGGTGCCGGACCCGGAAGTTGAGCATGGTCTGCTGGGTGGCGGAACCGAAGTAGTCGGTCCCGGCGTCGAACGGCGCGAAGACCGTGGGCCCGACCTCCTGGTGCCACACGCCGTTCTCGTCGGCGTCCAGGCCGAGGCAGTCCCGGTACCAGGCGCCCAGGGCCGCCGGGTCCGTGGCGCGGATGAAGTAGCCACCGATGCCGAGCACGCGTTCCATGTCGCGATCGTGCCAGCCGGTGGCCGGACGTGGATGAGCGGTCGGAGGCCATGCTGGTAACCTCCGACCGCTCGGACTTAACGTTAGTCCATTAAACCCTCTGCGGACAAGACGGGGAGGGCACCGGTACCGGTGCCCTCCCCGTTCGCGAACCGATCCGCCCGATCGGTTCAGTACATGGCCGTCGCCGGCCGCCACATCGACCACAGTGGCGGGCCGTCCTCGGGCAGCGTGAACCTGCCCCGGTCCAGGTAGCCGTGACGCAGGTAGAGCGCCCGCGACTCCCGTGAACTGGCCTCCAGATACATGGCGACGTCCGGGTACATCTCGTGGTGGTGGCGCAGCAGTGCGGTGCCGATGCCCTCACCCTGGTGGCCCGGCCGGACCGCGAGGAACGCGAGGTGGTGGTGTGGCTCGCCGTGCGGGTGGTAGAGGTCGAACGTCTCGTCGAGCATCCGGAACCGGCCCGCCCACGGTCCGCAGGCGCCGCTGAGCCGCTCGTCGTAGTCGTCCGGCGCGGGCACCGGTTCCCAGGTCGGGAACCACACCGCGACGGCCGTCTCGTCCACCGTCATGCTGATCAGACCGTGCTTGAGCGCGTGCGTGGTCCAGATCCGCATGTCCCGCTCCACCACGGACCGGCGTTCGCCCTCGTCGGGCACCAGCCAGACCGACACGTCCAGCGACGCGAAGGCGTCCGCGATGATCCCGGCGGCCACCGGTGCCTCGTCCGGTCCGGCCGCGACTATGTCGACATCACCGAGTGTCTCCACATTGGTCATAACAGCGAGCCTGCCCTGTCGTAGGAACCACCCTCGGTCCCGAGGGCGGTGGAGCGGCCGGTCTCCGCGGTCACGCCGAGGCCGATCCGCTGGTACACCTCGGGCCGCCGGATGCGCAGCACGGTGGCCCACAGCACGCCGCCCAGCGCGATCACCAGATAGGCGGCCGGGAACGCCCAGCGCGCGGCCGAATGGCTGTCCACGCCGAGCAGCGTCGCGAAGTTCGCCACGGACAGCACGACGGCGGCGGCGAGCGCGACGAACGTGAGGAACGGCGCGATGACCGCCCGCCACACGTTCTCCCCGCCCCTGCGCCGGAAGTAGCCGATCACCGCGGCCGACGTGGCGGCCAGCAGCACCAGCACGCCGAACCCGCCGGTGGTGCCCAGCCAGAAGAAGAGGTTCACCAACGGGTTGAGGTTGGCCGCCGCGTAGCTGACGATGACGACGAAGCCGATCACCGTCTGGGTCAGCGAACCCCACACCGGTGCGCCGGTCTTGGGCAGTGTCCGGCCGAACACCGAGGGCAGCACACCCTCGCGGCCCAGCGAGAACACGTAGCGGGACGCCGAGGCGTGGTAGGAGATCATCCCGGCCAGCACCGAGGTCAGCAGCAGGACGTGCCCGATGGTGCCCCATGCCGTGCCCAGCGCCTGGGCGGCCAGGTTGAACACCAGGTCACCGCCCTGCTGCTGGGACTGCGTGACGATGTTGCCCGGGCCGGTCGCCACGGTCATCGCCCACGAGGACAGGCAGTACAGCAGCGCGATCAGCGCGACGACGACGTAGGTGGCGGTCGGCACCGTGCGCTTCGAGTCCTTGGCCTCCTCCGAGTAGAAGGCGGCCGACTCGAACCCGACGAACCCGGTGACGGCGATGACCAGCAGCGACCCCCAGCCGGACACGAACAGGTGACTGGGCAGGAACGTGGTGGCGGTGACCTGACCGTGGAACGGGTGGGACACGAAGGCGATGGAGTAGATCAGGATCAGCAGCACCTCGGCCAGCATCAGCAGGCCCAGCACCGACCCGTTGAACTCCACCTGCGCCAGGCCGAGCACGGCGACGATGGCCCAGGCGATCAGGGACCAGCCCCACCACGGCAGGTTGGTGTGCAGCAGTTGGTTGAGCCACGGCGCGCCCAGGCCGCCGAAGATCCCGTACAGGCCGACCTGCAGCAGGTTGTAGCAGAGCATGGCGATCCAGGCGGCGGCGACGCCGGCCGGCCGGGACACGCCCTGCGCGATGTAGGCGTAGAAGGCGCCCGCGTTGGAGATGCGGCGGGACATGGCGTTGTAGCCGACACAGAACACGATCAGCACGATGCCCAGCAGCACGAACGCGGCCGGGATGCCGGTGATGCCGGTGACGGCGTATCCGGTGGGGAAGACGCCGGCCACCACGGTCAGCGTGGCCGCCGCGCTCAGCGCGAACTGGGTGATCCTCGTCGTACCCAGGCGGTCGTGCGCCAGCGCCGCCGCGACATTGCTCGCGGCGTGCGGGGTCTTGTCCATCATGGACTCCAAGGGATGATGTGGAACGGGTGGACGAGCGCTGGCGCGGATGTCAGCGCCGCCGAGCCAGCACGGCGGCGCCTACGGCGGCTTTCGTTTCGGCGATCAGGCACATCAGCGGGCGGGGCAACTGTGCGATCACGTCGCGCAGGAACTGGCGGCCGTCGGCGTCCAGGTCCTGCAGCAGGAAGTTGTCCAGTCCGGTGGCGGCCGCGAGCCCGGTCAGCAGGGCGTCGGACAGCTCGACCGGTTCCTGCCGGCCGGCCACCCCCCTGATCCGGACCGCGGGCAGGATGGCCTCGTTGGCGTCCAGGGGCGGATGCAGGACCGTTCTGCGCCATGGCGGCCCGGTCAGTTGCGGCCGGACCACCCCACTGCGGATCAACCGGTCCGCCACCCGCTGCGTCGCCGTTTGACCGAGAAACTGCAGCCACGTCGAAATGGACATGATCTCGGGTTCCGCGACGAGCTGATCCATTACCGCATGTGCGGTCGCATCAGGTGGAGGTTGGTCAGGATTAGCCACGATGAGTTCCAACTGCTGTGGGTTGATCCTAATCTTGCGGTGCAAAGCGAGTTCGATCAGCAGTGCGCCCGCGATACCCAAGGTCAGGGCAGACGAATTTAGGCGTGGTCGGCCGTCGTAGTCCCGGTGAGCGATCAGGAAGTACTCGTCGGCAAGCCACAATGAGGCTGGTCTCATCGTCTCCGATCACACACGGACTCGGCGGGCTGTTCGGGAAGGACGTGCACGTGGCACCCCAAGAGACTTGCTCGTGGGGCCGCGCGCACGTCCAGTGTTTGAACGCACGCTGACCGTGTCTACACGAGCGGGACAGCAGTGTCCACCGCCGGTCCGGGCATTACTCCGAACGCTCACCGCGCTTTACTGTTTTTGCTTGGTAAGGGCTCGGAGTACATTACCGCGAAACTGTTCGGTGCTACGACGGAACCGTTTTTGTGATCGGTGAACGCGTTAGTGGGGAATGATCTTCGCCGTTGCCCGGTCGGTGGGCAGTGGGCGCAGTTGTGGCCAGCGGGCGGCCATCGCGGCGCGCAGCCCGGCGCACAGTTCACCGAAACCGGCCAGCTCGGCGGAGGCCAGTTCCGCGACCACGCCGAGCCGGTGCAGCAGCCGCTGCCGGGCCGTGGCCGTGCCCCACGGCCAGTCGGCGGCGAGCGCGCCCGCCAGTCGGTCGCCCGCGCCCCGGTGGGCCTTCTCCACGAGCGCGTCGCCGCGCAGCAGCCACCCGGCACAGGCGTCGGCCATGCTGCCCGGCGGTTCGGTGCCGGTCGCCCGGTGCCACTCGGTGCGGTAGGCGCGCTCGGCGTCGTCGATCAGCCCGGCGGCCGGCGCGGTGACGCACCAGCAGCTCGGAAATCCGATCCGCAGGTACGCCAGTTCGGTGAGCCCGGTGCCCAGCGCAGCCTGTTCCAGGTCCACGAACCGGGCGCCGGTGGTGTAGAAGTCGTTGCCCGGGCACGGATCGCCGTGCAGCAGTGCGAAACCGGACGGCTCGGCGTGCCGTTCGACCAGCGCGCCGATCTCGGCCGAGACCTCGGACCGCACCGGAATGCCCAGTGCCACCGCGAACTTCTCGAACGCCGCCGCGTCGGTCCGTCCCGGTGGGACCCACCGGGGGAGCGCGCCGTCGTCGGCCGCCGACGTGGTGGCGTGCAGGCGGGCGAGCGCGATCGCGTACCGGACCGGCCAGTCCGCCGGCAGCGGCCCCTCCGCCAGGCGCTCCAGCACCAGGACGTGCCGTTCCTCGTCCACGCCGAGCAGCGCCGGGGTGACCGGGACCGGGGCGCGGGCCGCCAGGCGCAGCGCGGTGGTCTCGTGCCGGAAGCGGATTCGGGCGTCGGCACCGCCGGTGACCTGCTTGACCACCACCGGCGTGCCGTCGATGTCGGCGAGCCAGACCAGGGAACGCGGGCTGCTGTCCAGTTGCCGGTGCCAGGTCGGCGTGCCCAGGCCGGTGCGCAGCGTGTCGCCGTAGTCGGGGGTCATGGGCGGGCGATCACCACCTCGTGTCGGTCACGGCGGGCTGGTCCGTCCGCTTCCGTACGTTACTGGCTGTCCCGGACATATGTCTCAGATATACGGCATTCGCGGCCGTTTGCGCGGCCCACCGATGGCCCGCGAGATACCCCGTGCGGCCGCTTGGACCACCGGGGCCAGTGTCGCCGGGTCGGCATGGTCGGCGTGCACCACCAGGGACACGGCCGCGACCACCTCGCCGGTGCGGTCGACGATCGGCGCGGCCACCGACAGCGCGTCCAGCGTCACCTGGCCGTCGCTGACCGCGTACCCGCGCGTCCGCACGTTGGCCAGCACCGTCCGCACCGCCACCGGGTCGGTGACGGTCTTGTCGGTGTAGCGGTCCAACCGCGACCCGAGCACCCGGTCCTGCACCTCCACCGGCGCGTACGCCAGCAGCACCAGCCCGACGCCGGTGGCGTGCAGCGCGAACCGGCCGCCGACCCTGGTCAGCACCGCCACTGCGGCCCGCCCGGCGATCCGCTCCACGAACACCACCTCGGCGCCCTCGCGCACGGCCAGCTGCACGTTCTCCCGGGTGATCTCGTACAGGTCCTCCAGGAACGGCATCGACGCCTCCCGCAGGCCCAGCCCGCGCGGCGCCAGCGACGCGACCTCCCACAGCCGCAGCCCGATGTGATAGCGGCCCTCCGGGGTGCGCTCCAACGCGCCCCACGCCACGAGTTCGGCCGCCCGCCGATGGGCCGTCGGCAGCGTCACGCCGGCCCGCCTGGCCAGTTCGCTCAACGTCAGTTCCGGCGCGTCCGGCGTGAACGCGGCCAGTAGCGCCAGCGTCCGGCCGGTCACCGATCGCTCGTCGCCGCCCGTCATCACGTCATCGTCCCCGCAGCCCGCCTACAGGTCGAGCACCAGCCGGTCGCCGGCGGCGCGGGACACGCAGATCAGCATGGTGTCACCGGCCGCCCGTTCGGCGTCGGTGAGCAGCGAGTCGCGGTGGTCCGGCACACCGTCCAGCACGTCGGTCTCGCACGTCCCGCAGGTGCCCTCCCGGCACGACGACAGCACCGCGACACCGGCCGCCTCCACCGCCGCCAGGACGGAACACCCGGCCGGCACCAGCACGGTCCGCCCGGACCGCGCCAGCTCCACCTCGATCGGCCTGCTGTCCCCGGTGTCCGCCACCGGGGTGAACCGCTCCACGTGTGCGGCCGGCGCCACCGCCGTGACGGCGGCCAGCAGCGGTTCCGGGCCGCAGCAGTAGATCTCGGCCGGTTCGGCGGCCAACCCGGCCACGTCGAGCAGGCCGCACTCGTCCTGCGGGCGCAGCCGCACCCGGTCGCCGTACCGGGCCAGTTCGTCGCGGAACGCCATGGACTCCCGGGTGCGACCGCCGTAGACCAACCGCCAGTCGATCCCCGGCTCGACCGCCCCGAGCATCGGCAGGATCGGTGTGATCCCGATACCGCCCGCGATGAACAGGTACCGCCGGGCCGGCGCCAGCGGGAAATGGTTGCGTGGACCGCGAATCCGCAACCGCGTGCTCTCGACGACCTCGTCGTGCACGTAGGCCGAACCACCCCGGCCGGCCGGTTCGCGCAGCACGGCGACCCGCAGCGTGGCCCGGTCGGCCGGGTCGCCGCACAGCGAGAACTGCCGGGTCATGCCGTTGCCCAGCAGCAGGTCGACGTGCGCGCCCGGCGTCCACTCCGGCATCGCGGCGCCGTCCGGCCGGCGCAACACCAGCCCGATGACGTGCGACGCGAGCCGTTCCCGCCGGTCGACCACAACGTCCAGAGTGGACTCAGTCATGGCCGTCGGGGTGGGCCAGCAGCCAGTCCCACAGCGCGACCGGGTCGTCGAACTCGCGTTCCGCACCGCAGTGGCACACGCCGACCAGCACGTCGGTACCCGGCAGCCAGCGCACCCGGCACACCCGTGTCACGGCGTGCCCACCATCCGCCGCAGGATGCGCCGGGCGGCCAGGCCGCCGGTGTCGATGTTGACGGACAGCTCCTGGTAACCGTCTGCCTCGGTGGCGATGTAGCGTTCCAGGGCGTCCAGGGCCGCGACGTCCTGGAGCACGACGGTCCGGTTGCCATCCCGGAGAAAGTCGCTGACCCCGGTGTCATCCAACGCGAAATCCCGTGCCACGGCCCAGAAGTCGTGGGTGCTGTGCTCGGTTTCCGGGGTGATGGCATAGACCACTTCGACGTGGAACGCGTCCGGGTCGGTGCCGTCGTCGCCCGGTAGCACGCCGACCGGTGCGATGCGGCTGTGCAGCAGGTACAGGCACGGCGGGTGGTACTCGATGTCCTGCCACCGGGTGATCCGCCCGGCCAGCCCGGTGGACCTGGCGTAGAACGCGGGACACTCCGCGTCGTCCATGCGCCGGCTCACGTAGATGACGTCCCGCTCGGTGTCCACTTCGGTCACGATCGGCGTGCTGGCCACCTCGGGCGTGCCGATGGAACCGCCGTGCAGGTAGGTTTCGTGGGACAGGTCGAGCAGGTTGTCCACCAGCAGCTCCCACCGCGCGGCCAGCGGTTCCATGCCGTGCACGGTGGCGTAGCGCGGGTCGGTCAGCCACGGCGCCCTCGGCACGGCGGCCGGGTCGGCCTTCGCCGGGTCGCCGATCCACACCCACACGAACGAGTCCTGCTCCACCACCGGGTAGGCCGGCACCCTGGCCGTCCTGGGCACCCTGGCCTGGCCGGGCACGGCGACACACCGTCCGCTCGCCTCGTAGGTGAACCCGTGATAGCCGCACACCAGGTGCTCGCCGTCCAGGTGGCCCAGCGACAGCGGGTAGCGGCGGTGCACGCACCGGTCGGACAGCGCGGCCACCGCGCCGGATCCGGTGCGGTAGAAGACGATCGGCTCACCCAGGACGGTCCTGGTGAACAGCCCGGCACCGATCTCGCTGCCGAACGCCGCCACGTACCACTGGTCGCGCGCGAAAGTGCCCATCGGTGCTCCTCCCGGTCGGGGACGGGCACACGGTCGCTCGCGGCGCCCCGCCGGCACCAGCCGCGTTTTCAGCCAGTGAAAGACTCGGTCGTGGCACGATGATCGCCATGCCGGGTGAGATCTGGGTGTCACTCATCTCGTTGGGCGGGGTCGTCCTCGGCGGCCTGCTGTCCTACGCGGTCCAGCACCGGACCCAGCGGTCGGCGGAGCGGGCCGAACAGCGGCGGCAGCGGATCGCCCTGGCCGAGACCCGGCGGGCCGAACGGTTCGCGCTGCTGGAGCGGTTCATCGAGGTGGCAGCGGCGGCCGAGCGGTCGGCGTTCAGCCGGCCGGACGGGTGGGCCGACACCGACCCCTGGAACCTCGCCGCCCAGGATGTGATGACCAGGCTGTGGGTGGTAGAGCGGCTGATCCGCATCCAGTTCCCGCTGCCGGTGCACGACGCGGCCCGCGCCTACTTCCTCGACCTCAACCGGACGGTGTGGGAGGGCTTGCCGGACGGCGGGAGCGTGCGGGACTACCTGGAGGACAACCGGTTGGCGTTCCTCGACGCGGCCCGCGCGGCGATGGATCCGGCCCTCACGCCGGGATCGTGACCTCGGTGCGCAGCACGCTGTACATCACCAGGTCGCGGTAGTGGCCGGCGCGGAACCCGACCCCGCGCCGCACGCCCTCCCTGGTGAACCCGGCCTTCTCCAACGACCGCTGCTCGGCGATGTTGTCCACCTCGGTCTCCGCCTCGATCCGGTGCGCCGCGGTGTGCCGGAACAGGTAGTCGACCAGCAGTCGCTGCGCCTGGGTGCCGTAGCCGTGGCCGCGCGCCTCGGGCAGCAGGCCGATCCCGACGTTCCAGTACCGCGACTCTCCCAGCCGCTGCTGGAACCACGACACCAGGCCGACCCGCTGGCCGCCCCGGTCGACGACCAGCCGGCCGCGGTGCTCCTCGATGAACGTGCCCTCGTCCCACTGCTGGCGCAGCCGCTGCACGTCGGTCCAGCCGAACCAGCCGAACGGCTCGGTGGCCGCCGGGTCGTTGCGCAGCAGTTCCGCCATGGGCAGGTCGTCCTCGCGGAACGGTCGCAGCGTGATCGCGTCGGGCACGGGTCCCTCTCAATCCAGCCCGTAGGCGCGCCGGGCGTTGCGGTGGCCGATCAGTTCGGCGACGTGCCGGGCGTCGTCGCCGGTCATGTCGTCGTGGTCGACGGCGGTGCGCAGGAACCTGGCCAGCGCCCTGCGGAACAGCAGCGTACCCAGGTGGTAGTGCTCGGCGAGACCGAAGGCGTCGCTGGAGAACAGGAACTTGCCGAACGGCACCAGTTCCAACGCCTCGGCCAGCACGGCGTCGGCCCGCAGGCCAACGTTGTGGAGGGCCAGGCCGACGTCGCAGAACACGTGCGGAAACACCTGCGCCAGGTAGCCGGCGTTGCGGTGGAACGGGTAGTTGTGCAGCAGCAGTATCGGCACGCCGGTCGGCGCGGTGGCCCGCAGCAGGTCGGTGAGCAGCAGCGGGTCGCACTCGGCGAGGTCCACGTCGGCGTCGCCGTAGCCGACGTGGAACTGCACCGGCAGCCGCCGGTCCACCGCCAGCCACACCAGGAACCGGTGCAGCACCGGATCGGCCAGCCGCGGCCCCGACTCCACAGTGGACAGGAACCGGCCGGCGGCGGCCCACACCTCGGCGTCGCTGGGCCGGTCACCGGCCAGCCGCAGCCCGACCCGGTAGGCGGCGATCGACTTGCAGCCCACCGCCGTGTCGTGCCGGGCGAGCGCCTCGGCGCAGGCGTCGGCGAACCCGGCGGCATCGGTCCCGGCCCGCGCGACGTCCTCGGCGAGCACCTCCAGCCGGACGATGTCGTGGCCGCGCGCCCCGGCCAGCGCCGCCAGTTCGCCGGACGACGTGAGCAGGTCGGCCCGGTACCCACCGTCCACCAGGTAGTCCGTGGTGCCGGTGCCGGCCAGGAACCGCCGGTTCACCTCGGCGGCGCCCAGTTCGGCCCGCCTGGCCAGGTAGTCGGCCGGGCCGGCATGCGCCGGCAGGTCCAGCACGGGTGCGCACCAGCGGCGCACGGCCAGGCCGACCAGCGAGTCGAACAGCGTGGTGCCCAGCGGGCTGGGGCCGTCGGCCTCGGTGAGCATGGCCTCGAAACCGGCCCGGTCCAGGTCGTCACGCAGCACGCCGTGGCAGTGGTGGTCGACCAGCGGCACGTCGTCCCACGCTTCGCTCATGCCCGCCCTCGTTCGCCCTCGTCAGCGCCGGTCGCGCCTGCGGTAGCGTCGCGCCGAAACCGGGACAACGCAACAAGGGGTGGGCGTGGACGAGTCGGACCGGCGGGCCGCACTGGACCGGGCCAGGGCGTTGCTGCCCGACCTGGAGACGCGGGGTGTCACGCTGGTGTCGGTCACGTGGGTGGACAACAGCGGCATCACCAGGGTCAAGGCCGTCCCGCTGGGCAAGCTGCCCGGCGCGGCGGCCTGGGGGATCGGCGTGTCGCCGTGTTTCGACACGTTCCTGTTCGACGACACGGCCGTCACGTCCGGCGCGGTCGGCGACCTGCGCCTGCACCCCGACCTGTCCCGCGTGACCGTGCTGGCCGCGCAGCCCGGCTGGGCGTGGGCGCCCGGTGACCGCTACGACCAGAGTGGCGAGCGGCATCCGGTGGACCAGCGGGGTGCGGCGCGCGCGGCCGTCGACGCGCTGGCCGCGCACGGCCTCACCGCGCGGTGCGCGTTCGAGGTGGAATGGGTGGCCGCCGAGGCGGACGGCACTCCGGCCGCCACCGGCCCGGCCTACGGGCACGCCCGGCTGGTGTCCCGTTCGGACTATGTGCGCGACGTCGCGGTCGCCCTGGCCGAGCAGGGGATCGCGGTGGACCAGATCCACCCGGAGTACAGCCCCGGCCAGTTCGAGGTGTCGGTCGCCGCCACCGATCCGGTCGGCGCGGCGGACGACTCGGTACTCGTGCGCGAGACGATCCGGGCGGTCAGCGGGCGGCACGGGCTGCGGGTGTCGTTCGCGCCGCAGGTCGTCCACGGCGGTGTCGGCAACGGCGGCCACGTCCACCTGAGCGTGTGGGACGGCGACCGCAACCTGTGCGCGGGCGGCACCGGGCCGTTCGGGCTGACCGAGGCGGGGGAGTCGTTCGCGGCGGGCATCCTGACGCGGCTGCCGGCGCTGCTCGCGGTGGGCGCGCCCACCATGGCCAGCTACCAGCGGCTGCGGCCCAGCCAGTGGGCGGGCGCGTTCGCGGTGTGGGGCCTGGAGAACCGCGAGGCGGCACTGCGACTGGTGACCGGCCCGGCCGGCAGCACGCCGTGGGCGGCGAACCTGGAGGTCAAGTGCTTCGACCTGGCCGCCAACCCGTACCTGGTGGTGGCCGGGCTGATCGCGGCCGGCCTGGCCGGGCTGCGGTCCGACGCCCGCCTGCCGGAGCCGGTGGACGTCGACCCGGCGCTGCTGTCCGACGACCAGTTGCGGCAGCGGGGCATCCGGCTGCTGCCGGTGTCGCTGGCCGAGTCGACGGAGGCGTTCGCCGCCGACCCGGTGCTCGCGGAGGCCTTCGGGGGACCGCTGATGTCGGCGATCGTGGCGGTGCGGCGGGGCGAGTGCGCCCGATTCGCCGACGTCGACGGTGCCGAGCTGGTGAACCTGACCCGCTGGGTCTACTGAGTCAGTCGACGGCCTGGTAGACCGACGTCCAGAAGTCCTGGTGCACCGGGGACAGCTCGGGGAACTCGGACCGCTGGGTGAGCAGGATCGCCACCAGGTCCTCCGCCGGGTCGGTGGCCCACGCGGTGCCCAGCCCGCCGTACCAACCGAATCGCCCGGGCGTGGCGGCCAGGGTGTTCCGGCCGGTCAGCACGCACATGCCGAAACCCCAGCCCTGGTGGTCGAAGTAGCCGGGGAAGAACCCGGACAGCGCCTTCTGCTCGCGTGTCAGCTGGTCGGTGGTCATCAGGCGCACGGACGGCCGGGACAGCACCCGACCGCCCTCGTACCGGCCCTGGCGCAGCATCATCGTGCCGAACGCCAGGAAGTCCGCAGCCGTGCTGACCAGCCCACCACCGGCGGACCGGAACGGTGGCGGACTGGCCCACTCGCCGCCCTCGGCGTGGTCGAGCAGTTCCGGCTCACCGGTCTCGTGGTCCACCAGGTAGGCGGGCGGCAGCCGGTGGATCCGGTCGGCCGGGACACTGAACGCGGTGTCCACCATGCCCAGCGGGTCGAACACCCGCTCCTGCAGCACCTCGTCCAGGGGCCGGTCGACGAGCCGCTCCAGCAGCACGCCGAGCACATCGGAACCGGTGTGGTACAGCCACCGCTCACCCGGCTGGTACATCAGCGGCAGCTCGCCCAGCCCGCGCAGGAACGCGTCCGGGTCGGGCATCGCCGCCGGGTGCGGTGGACCGCCGCCGACCCCCAGCCGCCGGGCCGCGGCCAGGATCGGCCGTCCCACCGGGGTGTCGTCCAGCATGCCGAACCCGGGCCGGAAGGTGAGCAGGTCGCGCAGCGTGATCGGCCGGGCGGCCGGGACGGTGTCGTCCAGCGGACCGTCGACCGACACCAACACGCGCCGGTCGGCCAGTTCGGGCAGCAGCGGATCGACCGGATCGTCCAGCCGCAGCCGGCATTCCTCGACGAACGTCATCGCGGCGACGGCGGCGACCGGCTTGGTCATGGACGCGATGCGGAAGATCGTGTCCTCCCGCATCGGCGTGCCGCCGCCCAATTCCGTCGTGCCGACGGTCTCGACGTGGGTGTCGCCGTGCCGGCTCGCCACCGCCACCGCGCCGGGCAGGGTGCCGTTGTCGACGTAGCGGGCCAGCGCGTCCCGCACCCGACGCATCCTCGTGGTCGACAGTCCCGCCACGCGCGCCTCCTCAGTCGTCGATGGCCTGGTACGCCAGGGTGAAGAAGTCCTGGTAGGTCGGGGAGGGCAGCGGGAACACGGCCCGCTGGGTGAGCAGGATCGTCACCATGTCCTCGGCCGGGTCGCTGTACCAGCCGGTGCCCAGGCCACCGGCCCAGCCGTACTGGCCGGGCGTGGCCGACACGGCGTCCCGGTGCAGCGTCACCGACATGCCGAAACCCCAGCCCTGCAGGTCCGGGAAACCGGACCGCTCGGCCTGGCCGGGCGCGAGCTGGTCGGCCGTCATCAGCTCCACCGACCGCCGGGACAGCACCTGTTCGCCGCCGTGCCTGCCGTGCCGCAGCAGCATGGTGCCGAACGCCAGGAAGTCGTCCGCTGTGGACACCAGACCGTCGGTGCCGGACTGGAACGCGGGCGGTGTCGCCCACTGGCCGTCCGGCGCGTCCCACAGCATCAGGTCGCCGGCCGGCAGGTCACCCAGGTACGAGGCGGCCAGCCGGTCGATCCGGTCGGCCGGCACGCTGAACGCGGTGTCCACCATGCCCAGCGGGCCGAACAGCCGGTCCCGCAGGAACGTCTCCAGCGGTTGGCCGGCGGCCCGCGCCACCAGCACGCCCAGCACCTCGGCCGACGTGTGGTACTGCCACCGCTCACCCGGCTGGAACATCAACGGCAGCTCACCCAGGCGCCGCAGGAACTCGTCGTCGCCCGGTTTCGCCGCCGGCTGGGGCGGTCCGACCGCGACCGACCGTTCCGTCATGGCGGCCAGGATCGGCGGCTCGTCCGGCAACTCGTCCATCAGCAGGCCGATGCCGGGCCGGAAGGTGAGCAGGTCGCGCAGCGTGATCGGCCGGGCGGCCGGGACGGTGTCGTCCAGCGGACCGTCGACCGACACCAGCACGCGCCGGTCGGCCAGTTCGGGCAACAGCGGATCGACCGGATCGTCCAGCCGCAGCCGGCATTCCTCGACCAGGATCATCGCGGCCGCCGCGACCACCGGTTTGGTCATCGACGAGATCCGGAAGATCGTGTCCCGCCGCATCGGTGTCCCACCGAACGCCTGCGCGCCGATCGCGTCGACGGCGGCCTCACCATGCCGGCTCACCACCGTCACCAGCCCGGGCAACACACCCTGGTCCACCTGACCGGCCAGCACGTCGTGCATCCGACGCAACCGGGCCGATGACAGCCCGGACGAGCCCATCGAACCACCCCCATCCAGCGGCGACCCTACCGCTGGCGGAAAAGGTCCGTCCCTGATACCAATAGGCATGACGACGACCGCGATCACCGAGGGCACGGTTGACTTCCGGGGCCACCAGACCTGGTACCGGATCACCGGCGACCTCACCGCGGGCCCGCCGCCGCTGGTCGTCCTGCACGGCGGCCCCGGCTGCACCCACGACTACCTGGTGAACCTGGCGTCCTTCGCGGACACCGGCCGAGCGGTCGTGCACTACGACCAGATCGGCAACGGCCGCTCCACGCACCTGCCGGACGCGCCGCCCGACTACTGGACGCCCGGCCTGTTCGTCGCCGAACTGGACAACCTGCTGGCCGCGCTGGGCATCGCCGACCGGTACGTGGTGCTCGGCCAGTCCTGGGGCGGCATGCTGGCCGCCGAACACGCCGTGCGCCGCCCGGCCGGGCTGCGCGGCCTGGTGATCGCCGACTCGCCCGCGTCGATGGACCTGTGGTCGGCTGCGGCCGGCGCACTGCGCGCCGAACTGCCCCGGGCCGTGGACGACACGCTGAGCCGCCACGAGGCCGCCGGCACCACGGACAGCCAGGAGTACCAGGACGCGATGACAGTCTTCTATGACCGTCACGTCTGCCGGGTCAAGCCGCTGCCCGACTTCGTCGCCGCCACGTTCGCCGCGATCGACGTGGACCCGACCGTCTACCACACCATGAACGGGCCCAGCGAGTTCCACGTCATCGGCAGCCTGCGCGGCTGGTCCATCATCGACCGGGTGAGTGCCATCGCGGTGCCCACGCTGCTGGTCAGCGGCCGCTACGACGAGGCCACCACCGACACCGTGGCCCCGTTCTTCCACGGTATCCCGGATGTGCGGTGGTCGGTGTTCGCCGAATCCAGCCACATGCCGCACGTCGAGGAAGCCGACGCGTTCCGCACGGTGGTCACCGGTTTCCTGGGGGCGTTGGAGGGGTAGCAATCAGGGCATGGCGACCGAGGACGGACACATCACCCGCGCCCCCGAGGGCGCATCCGACACCGGCGACACCCTGGCCGAGTTCGGCTACCGGCAGGAACTGAAACGCTCGCTGCGGCTGCGTGACCTGCTGGTCTACGGCCTGATCTTCATGGTCCCGATCGCGCCGTTCGCCATCTTCGGCGTCGTGTTCAACGCCTCCAAAGGCATGGTGCCGCTCACCTACGTCATCGGGTTCGTCGCGATGATCTTCACCGCGCTGTCCTACCGCGAGATGAGCCGCGCGTTCCCGGTGGCGGGCTCGGTCTACGCCTACGCCGGCCGCGGCATCGCACCCTGGGTGGGTTTCCTGGCCGGCTGGGCGATCCTGCTGGACTACCTGCTGGTGCCCACGCTGCTCTACGTCACCGGCGCCGTCGCCCTGGACACCGTGGTGCCGGGCGTGCCGCAGTGGCTGTGGGTGGTCATCTTCGTCGTGTTCAACACGGTGGTGAACCTGGCCGGCGTGGAGACCACCGCGTGGGCCAACCGCGTCCTGCTGGTCGGCGAACTCATCGTGCTGACCATCTTCATCGTCACCGCGATCGTCGCGATCAGCAACGGCACCGGCGGTGCCCACTGGTCGGCCACCCCGTTCTTCAACAGCGCCGAGTTCTCACCGAGCCTGGTGTTCGCCGCCCTGTCGGTTGCCGTGCTGTCGTTCCTGGGGTTCGACGCCATCTCCACCCAGGCCGAGGAGGTCCGCGGCGGGTCGCGGGTCGTCGGCCGCGCCACCGTGCTGGCCCTGCTGCTGGTGGCCGTGCTGTTCATCGTGCAGACCTACCTGGCGTCGCTGCTGGTGCCCGGCAAGACCGAGTTCGTCGGCGAGGACGCCACCAACCAGGCGTTCTACCAGGTCGCCGGCCTGGCCGCCGGGCACTGGATGACCGTCCTGGTCGCCGTGTCCTCGGCGCTGGCCGCCGCCGTGGCGAACAGCCTGGTCGCCCAGAACGCCACCGCCCGCCTGCTGTTCTCCATGGCCCGCGACCGCACCCTGCCCAGGTTCCTGGCGCACGTCAGCCCGAGCCGGCGGGTCCCGGAGCGGGCCGTGCTGCTGGTCGCGCTGATCAGCCTGGTGCTGGGCGTGGCGCTGGCCGGGCAGGTGGAGTTCCTGTCCACCCTGGTCAACGTCGGCGCCCTGGTGTCGTTCCTGCTGCTGCACATCTCGGTCGGCGTGTACTTCCTGATCAAGCGCCGGGAGCGGACCTACGGCATGCACCTCGTGGTGCCGCTGATCGGTTTCGTGATCATCGGCTACGTCCTCTACAACGCCGACACCCACGCCAAGCTGGTCGGCGGCGCGTGGCTGCTGATCGGCGTCATCGTGATCGTGGTGCGGCTGCTGACCGGCCGCGGCGTCAAGCTCTCGATGGACGAGAACGCCAGGGGCTGATCACTACTTCGGCAGCAGGATGCGGGCGGCCTCCCGCTCGTTGGAGTCGAGTGTCTGGGGCAGGCCGGACACGCCGACGGCACCGGTATTCGTCCAGTCCCGGCTGGTCCAGAAGCCGAAGTTCATCAGCCCGATCACCTTCGGATCGCCTGCCGCCAGGGTGAAGTACTGCTTCTGCAGGGCCGCGATGTCCGCGTCAGTGGTGTGACCGGCGGCCCCGCCACATTCGGCCAACGGTGCGTCCTCGGGGAGCAGGAACGCCGACTGGCTCGCCGACATCCGCGATTCCAGCGTCTTGAGGGTCGTCGAGATCGTGGCGATCGGCTTGCAGTACCAGTCGAAGCCCACCCAGTCCACATCGGACGGTACAACCAGGGACGACGTCACCGCCGGTCCCGCCTCCACCATCATGATCCTGGTGGTGGGGAAGGTGGCCCTGATGGTCTGGGCGGCCGTCTGGAGTTCAGCGCTGGTCGCACCACGGAACTGCGGTTCGTCGAGCAGGTAGAAGGCCGCGATCCTGTCCTGGTAGGGCGCCACGGCGTCGGCCAGGTTCTGCCACCGGGCCACGTAGTCGCTGTAGAGGTGGCAGTCGAACCCGGTCGAGTCGCAGCTGAAGAACTCGTTCACCGAATAGACCACGCAGGTGCCCGGCGCGCAGCTGTTCAGCGCCTCGGGTCGGTAGGCGTCCGGGTCGCTGATGTCAACCCAGTTGAGATTGCTCCGCCCGGCCGCCTCCGGCACGTGGTTGCCACCGACGTTCGTCAGGCGCGCCCCGTGACCAGCCCACTGTCGTTCCGGCGACCACGCACAGCACGGTCACGGCCAGGAACACGGCCCGTCGAAACGTGGCTCGCGAACACCCATTCCGGCACCCTCGGGTTCGCTAAGATATAGCATCTATCGGCACGTGCTGACCGGGCGCTAATGGTGCGGCAAATCCGCGAACGCCCGGCCGGCAGCGTACCAAGCCGCGATTCGCCTCAGTTCTTGGCCGGCAATTGCTGCAACGACCAGGAGTTGCCGTCCGGGTCGCTGAAGAACACGAACGTCCCCCACGCCATCGGCTGCACGTCGCTCACGTCGACCCCCCGCGCGGCCAGCTCGTCGTGCGCGGCCTGGGCGTCGTCGATCACGATCTGCAGGCCCTTCACCGAGCCCGGCTCACCGGACACGAGCCCCTTGCCGAACGCGATGGAGCAGGCCGAACCGGGCGGGGTGAGCTGCACGAAACGCACCTCGTCGCTCACCGTGTGGTCATAGTCGGCCACGAAGCCGACCTGCTCGGTGTAGAACGCCTTCGCCTTGTCCACGTCGGACACCGGGATGATCACGAGCTCCAGCTTCCAGTCCATCATGGTGCTCCCTTCTCGATTGGGTAGCACCACGCTAAGCAGCATTGCGGACAGGAACGGTCCTCAATCCCGGGTGAAATTCGACCTGATCAGGTCGCCAGCCACTCCCGCACCGCGGCCTTGAGGAACGCGAAGTCCTCCTCGTTCCGGGCCGGCGCACCCGCCTGGTGCCCCCAGATGCTCGGGATCGGCCGCAACTCACCCGACCGCAGCTGGGTCAACTCGGCCGCGTTGTCCGCCACCCGGAAGTACAGGTCCGTCTCCCCGGGCAGCAGCAACACCCGCGCCCGGATCGCCGCCAGCGCCTTCGGCAGGTCATCGCCGTAGCGCGGCTCCGCACTGATGTCCGCGTGGTACCAGGTCAACGCCTGCGCGTACAGGTTCGCCGCGTCGGCCGCGCCGAACGACTCCTCCCAGTCGACCCGCAGGAACTCGTCCAGGTCGGCCGCGCCCAACGCGGTCCGGTGCAGGTCGGCCCGGTAGAAGTCCTGGCTCAACCCCCACCCCGCGTACACGTGCCCGAACGCCTTCAACGCCTTCTCCGGAGCCGCCCCGAACCGGCCGTCGCCCAGATATTCCGGCGCCGCCTCCAGGATCCGCAGCAACCCGGACAGGAACACCCTGTTGTGCACGGCGGTCCGGGCGCTCCCGCACACCACGAACGCCCGCGCCACCTGCTCCGGGAACATCGCCGCCCAGTGGTAGGCCTGCCCGGCGCCCATCGAGAACCCGTACGCCGCGGCCACCGAGTCCACCCCGAACTGCTCGGTGAGCAGCCGGTACTGCGCGTTCACGTTGTCCCGCATGGTGACCAGCGCCGGATAGTCCGGCGTCGTGGTCGGCCCGGACGACAACCCGTTGGCGAACATGTCCGGGATCACCACGAACCACCGGGTCGGGTCCAGAATGCCGTCCTCGCCGATCAACCAGGTCAGGTCCTCGTGCGTCGCCGTGTAGCTGCACGGATACACGATCACGTTGTCCCGCGCCGGACTCAGCGTCCCGTGCGTCTGCCACGACAGCTTCGCGTCCCGGATCACCCCGCCCCGCTCCACCGGCAGGTCACCCAGTTCGAACACGCCGTCCGCGATCGGCCAGTTCATCGCAACCGCCCGTCAGCCAGCACCGCGTGCACGCCCCACACCTGGTTGGCCACCTGCGTCACCCGCAGGTCCACGGTCGGACTGGCCAGCGCCAGCGCCGTCGACCTGTCCACGTCGTACAGCACCTGCAACCACGCCAGCATCGCGTCCAGCGCCTGACCCGTCGCCTCGTTCAGGTCGTCGCTGAACCCGAACGTGATCTTCGCGTTCGGCGTCAGCGCGTGCACCGTCCCGATCGGCCGGTCGGTCACCACGTCCACGGTCAACGTCGTGGTCATCGTGGTCTCGATCGCCGTGCCCGACACCTCGCCGTCGCCCTGCGCCGCGTGCCCGTCACCCAGGCACAGCAACGCACCCGGAACGGTCACCGGCAGGAACACCGTCGAACCCGCCACCAGTTCCCGGCAGTCCATGTTCCCGCCACACGCCCTCGGCGGCACCGTCGAATGCTCACCCGGCTCGGCGGGCGGCAGCCCCATCACGCCGAGGAACGGCGCGATGTCCACGGTGAAACCCCGGTCGTTGGTCGCCGTCCCGGCGTCCGCGTCGATGTCCCACAGCAGCCACGCCGGCGGCCGGCCCGCGATGCCCAGCCTGCGGTTGAGCGGATTGTCCGCGGCCGCCGCCACAGTCCAGCCCCAGTCGTCGGGCCGCAGCGACTCCAACCGCAGCGCCAGCATCGCGCCCGGCTCCGCGCCGCGCACCGCGATCGGCCCGGTCAGGCAGTGCCCGCGGGGGTCCTTGATCATCTTGGGCTGCTGCTCGCCCGGTTTCGTCTGCCGCTCCAGGTGACCGGACGCGTCCAGCGACCGCACCACGAGCCGATCACCTGGATCGACCGTGAGGACGGGTGGCAGATCGGGGGAGAAGACGTCGGTCACGGTGTCGGGGGTGGGATCCAGGCGATGCTCGGCCATGCTGGTCCTCTCTGTCCCCGGTGATGTTACGGCCTCGACCTACAGCGCGAGACCATCCGGAAGAGCTGTGATCGCCTCGTCCAGCAGCCGGGCCAGGTCCGTCGTGGTCGGGTTCTTGGCCGCCGTGGCGATCACCGCCAACCCCACGCCGACCACCGCGCCGGCCAGTGCCCGCACCGCCAGATCGTCGCTGGAGCGGCCGGTGCGCAACGCGAGCTCGTCGGCCAGCAGGTCCATCCCGATCACGAACTGGTCCAGCATCAGCGCCCGCAGCTCCGGCACCGCCTGGATCAGCTCCATCCGTTCCTGCTGGCGGGCCACGTCCTCGGGCGGCAGCGAACCCAGCACCGACGTCGCCGCGGCCCGGACCGCGTCCACCGCGCTCAACTCGGCCGGTTGCGCCCGGAACACCCGCACGAACACCGGGTCGAGGTCGTCCTGCATGACGATGTCGGCCTTGGTGGGGAAGTACCGGTAGAACGTGCTCTCCGAGATCACCGCGGCCTCGGCGATCTGCTGGACGGTCGTGGCGTCGTAACCCTGCTCGTCGAACAGCCGCAGGGCGGTGCTCTGGATGTCCCTACGCACTTTCGCCCGTTTTCGCTCGCGTAGACCCGGCCCGGTGGAGGTCTCGCTGGGCGGCTGCGCTGACACTGTCGAACTCCTTCCGCGTCCGCTGGGGCAGAAACACCAACGCTAGCGCGAGACCCACGACGGCGACCCCCACCGACACGACCAAGGCCGCGTCCAGCCCGTGCGCGAACGCCGTCCGCACCTGTGCCAGCAGCGGCGCGGACCCTCGCCCGGCGGCGACCCCGTCGAACACGCTGGCCCGCGCGACCGGCGGCACCCCGTTGCGGTAGGCGGCCACCTGCACGCTGCCCAGCACCGCGGCCCCCAACGGCCCACCTACCTTGTTCACGGCCTGGAGGACCGCCGACCCGATCCCACCCTCGGCCTCGTCCAGCACGGCGAGCGCGGACGAACTCGCCGTCGCCAACGCGAGCCCCATCCCGGCCCCGATCACGGCCGACCACAACGAGACGAACCCGGTGCTGGACTCGGCGGTCGTGGTCGCCCCGATGATCAGCCCGGCGGTGACGATCGCGAAGCCGACGGCCACGGTCACCTTCACGCCCAGTTTCCTGGCCGCCACACTGGCCGGCACCGCGCCGCCCACGAGCCCGCCGATCAGCGGCAGTAAGCGGAACCCGGAGCCCATCGCGTCAACGCCCTGCACCCCTTGGAAGAACTGGGGGAGCAGGAAGAGAACGCCGGTGAAGGCGAGGATCGCGACGGCGACGAGGAGGACACCCCAGGTGTAGGCGCGTTCCCGGAACAGGGCGGGGTCGACGAGCGGGTGAGTGGTGCGGCGTTCATAACGGGCGAACAGTGCGAGGACTGCGATGCCCCCGACGATCGGCCCCCAGGTGCTCGCCGAGGTCCAACCGTGCTCGCCCGCGTCGATGAGGCCGTAGGTGATCGCGACCAGGGCGATGGTGGAGAGCGTGATGCCGGCCCAGTCGATGGCCGGGCGGCGCGGGGTGCGGTACTCGGGCACCTTCGCGGCGGCCACGGCCAGGCCGATGGCGGCGACGGGGAGGTTGATCAGGAAGACCCAGCCCCACCAGTAGTGGCTGAGCAGCCAGCCGCCGAGGATCGGCCCGATCGGCGCCGCGAGGAAGTTGGCGGCCGACCAGATGCTGATCGCCTTCGGCCGCTCGGCCTCGTCGAACAGCACGGTGATCGAAGCGAGCGCCATGACGATGATGCCGGCCCCCGCGATGCCGACGACCGTCCGGGCGGCGATGAAGGCGGCCGGGTTCGGCGCGAGCGCGCAGGCGGCCGAGCCGAGGCCGAAGAGGGCGAGCGAGGCGAGCAGGACCGTCCGCCGCCCGTACCGATCGCCCAGCAGCCCGGCCGGCAGCATCGCCGCAGCCAGGACCAGCAGATATCCAGAGGTGAACCACTGCAGGTCCGACTCGGAAGCATGCAGCGCACCAGCAAGAGTCGGCAGCGCAACGGTCAACACGGTCCCGTCCAGGCCGACCGCCAGCACGGCCAGATTCAACGCACCCAGGGCCCACCAACGCCCGGAAGTCTCCTTCATGTTGGTTGATACTATCAATATGAAGGTAACTGTCACAAGACTCAGTCCGACCCGCGCCGACCGACCGGCGCCGACCGACCGGCGCTGACCGACCGGGGCTGACCGACCCGAGCCGCGCCGACCGAGCCGCGCCGACCGAGCCGCGCCCGCCGACCCGCGCTGGCGACCCCTGAGCGGCACCACCCGAGAACCCCAGAGCGCTCAACTCGCGCGGACAGGCGGACCGATCTCGCGCCGGCCGATCCCGCGAACCGAACGCGCGTTGGTCGGCGCCGCGAACTCGGCGTGCGCTGGCTCGCATCGCGAACGAGGTTTGGGTTGGTTGGCTCCGCGACCGGGCTTGGGTGCACCGACCCCGAGAATCGATCTCGCGCCGCCTGGCACCGCCAGACAGCACGAAAGTCGCCGCTCGAGACCTGCGGAACCTGAAGTCGCCCAGGTCGAGATCGGCAGACCTGAAGTCGCGGCGCTCGAGACGGCCTGGCGTACGGAAGTCGCCGCTCTAGACCGGCGGCGCCTGGGCTCGTGCTGGCCGGACTCGCCGGGCACGAACTCCTGCCGGCCGAGGCACCCGGCAGAGGAGTGCACTCGGGGTGGCTGAGATCGCCGGGCGAACCGCGCGGGCGCGGTCCGGGCTGCCGGGGTCGGCGTCGACCTGTCGGCGTTCGCCGGGCGAGCCGCCGCTGGGTGATGGGCGAACCACCACTCAACGGCGAGCCTGCCGCGCCGAGTCGCGCCGCGACTCGGACCCGCGCCCAGCGATCCGAGCCGGCATCGCACCTCGATCCCATGTCGCGACCCGATCCGCGCCCCGCTATCCGAGCCCGCGTGGCGACCCAATCGCGCCCAGCGATCCGAGCCGGCATGGCAACTCGGTCCCGCGCCCGCGCCTGCGATCCAATCCCGCGCCCCGCGACCGATCCCGCATCGCGACTCGATCCGGCATCGCACCTCGGGCCCGCGCCCGCGATCCGATGCCCGCCCGCGATCCGGGCCTGCGTGGCGATCCGGTCCTGCGTGGCGATCCGATCCTGCGCCGCCACCCGATCGCGCCGGTGGTCAGTCACCGGCCGATTCAATTGCGCGACTGGATCCCGGCACGCGATTTATTTATCGGTCCTCACCCCGCCCGGCACATCGAATCCCGCACGCCCGGGAGCGGCCGAAATCTGGGAGACTCGCGCCGTCGCCCCGACCGCGTTTATTAAGGCGAACCCCGAAAACAGTGTTACGGTTGCAGTTGCTCACTCTTTCGGGGGTCAACCATCGCGGTACGTTATGCATTTGTGCTGGTCAGAGCACCATCAACCGCAGGCGCAACCGACGCATCCCAGTCGATGCGGTAATTGTACTGCCATTCCATCTTCTCCGGCTTCGCCAATAGTTTCATCGTGACCGGCATAACCGCATCCCGGACCACCCGCGCCATCGGACCGGCCGCCTTCTCGCTACTGGTCCGCTTCCCGTTGGCGATGATCCGCTCCACCCGATCCCGCCGCAGCGCCTCGTACGTCCGGAACGCAGACGACACCGTCGGCGAGTCACGCAAACACCGCGCCAACTGCACCGCGCTCTCCACCGCGATCGACGCCCCCTGACCCGAACTCGGCGACGTCGCGTGCGCCGCGTCGCCGATCAGCACCATCCGGCCCCGGCTCCACGTCGGCACCGTCGGCAGGTCCTCCAACGCTCCCGTCATGATCAGGTCAGCCGGCGAGACCCGGTCGAGGATCGCGGGTGCCGGTGTCCGGTCACCGGCGAACGCCGACCGCAGTTCCCGCAGCCACACCGACGCACCGGTCGAACGCGCCTGCGCCAACGACAGCCGCTCCCGCCACGGCAGGTTCGCGAACCACCCGGTCGACCCGTCCGCGGCCACCTGATACGCGAAGAACGCCCGCTTGCCGAAGCTCATGTGCATCGACCCACCCGTCGAATCAAGCCCGACGTTCAGGTCGATCGACGGCCGGCTGCCGAAGCCGAGCAGGCCCGTGTACCTGGGCGACGGCGCCGAAGAATCCACAATAGACCTGACCGTCGACCGGATCCCATCAGCGGCAACGAGAATGTCCGCCGTCGCCGTGGTGCCGTCGGCAAACCGAGCCTCGACACCGTTGTCCGAGGAGACCGCGGACACCAGCCGCTTGCCATGCAGAACAGGCACCCCGCGACTGACAGCCTTGTCGTACATCGCCCGGTACAGGTCCGCCCGCCACACCGCGTGGAACACCGGCGGACCGCCCTGCCCGCCGAACTCGGCCAACCGCTTGCCGGTCCAACTCTCGATGACCATCGACGACACCGGGTCGCCGATGTCCAGCACCACGTCGGCCGCGTCGACCACGCGTAGCGCGTTCAATCCGTTGGGCGCGATGCCCAGCATGCCGCCGACGCCGTCGGCCGTGCCGGTGTACGCCTCGTACACCGTCGACTCGATGCCCGCCTTCCGCAGCGCCAGCGCGGCGACCGGTCCGGCGATGCCGCCGCCGATGACCATCGCCGTTCGTACGTCACTCATGTCTGTTCTCCAGTGATCGTTGTGGAGAACCCGGTTATCCTTCGGTTGCCACCTCGTGACCGGGTTCGGTTTCGGGGTCCAGCCCCGGCGGCGGTGTTGCAGCACCCCGCCGGGGTTTTCACACGGTGTGGAATCGCTGCCACCCGTCCAGGCCGGGGAACGTGCCGGCGGTCAACTCGTCGACGAGCGCGGCCAGCCAGTCGGCCTCGGCCCGGCGCATGGCCAGGGCGTACTCGTCCTCCACCAGGAACAGCCGGGGGACCTGCTGGGCGGTCTCGGCCAGCGCCCGCTCGTCGGAGGTCGACTCCGCGCGCAGCGTGGCCAGGCGTTCCCGCAGCAACCCCGTCGCCTCGGCCGGGGGGAGCGTGGCCATCACCGACAGCGCGGCCGCGAATCTCGGCTGCTCCGGTTCCGGCGTGGCCAGCAGTTCGCGCACCCAGTCGGTCAGCTCGGCGTGCCCGGCGTCGGTCAGCCGGTACACCGTGCGTTCCGGGCGACCGCCCTGCCGGACGCTCTGCGTGGCCGCCACCAGGCCGTGTTTCTCCAGGTTGCCGACGACCGTGTACAGCGATCCCCACTTGATCTTCATGTCCCGGTCCTTGCCGCGCTCACGCAGCACCGATGCCATCTCGTACGGGTGCATCGGCCGTTCCATGAGCGCGGACAGCACGGCCAGCGCGAGCAGGTTGCCGACCTTCCGCCGTTTCGCCACCAGGGCACCTCGCTTCCGGATATTCGTCTACGAGTATACGGACGCGAGTAACCCTGTCAACCGGACCGCCTAACCTGCCCCCATGAGCACCGAACGCGACGACCTGCTGGCCACCCTCGCCACCCAGCGCCACTTCCTGCGCCACACCGTCCGCGACCTCACCGACGAGCAGGCGGCGCTGCGGCCGACCCGCAGCGAGCTGTGCCTGGGCGGGCTGATCAAGCACGTCGCCCAGACCGAGGACGACTGGCTGCACTTCGCCGTCGGGGGCGCGGAGGCCATGACGATCGACCCGGAGACGTGGCTGGGCAAGTTCCAGATGACCGCGAACGACACCCTGGCCGCGATCCTGGACCAGTACGCGCAGGTGGCCGAGCGGACGTCCGAACTGGTCGGCACGCTCGACCTGGACACCAGCTACGAGTTGCCCCGCAGGCCGTGGTTCGAGCCGGGTGCGCGCTGGTCGGTGCGCCGGGTCCTGCTGCACGTGCTGCGGGAGACCGCGCAGCACGCCGGCCACGCGGACATCCTGCGCGAGTCGATCGACGGCGCGAAGACGATGGGCTGACTCAGTTGGTCAGCACCGTCCACAGTGCCTTGCCGGCGGCGAAGTACTCGCGGAAGTAGCCGTACACGGTCGAACCGAGGCCGACGGACGCCGAGTCGACGCCGACCCCGTACCCGGTCACGCCGGCCGCCTGGCACAGCGTGACGGCACGGGCGATGTGGAACGTCTGGGTGACCAGTGTCGCGGTGTGGACGCCGAACACGTCGCGGGCGCGCACGCACGTGTCCCACGTGGTGAAGCCGGCCTCGTCCACGGTGATCCGCGCCGCCGGGACCCCGTGCGCCAGCAGGTAGGCGCGCATCACGTCCGGCTCGTCGTAGCCGTGGCCGTCGTTGTTGCCGCTGACCAGGATCGTGCGCACCTTGCCGGCGGCCAGCAGGCGCGCGGCCTGGTCCAGCCGGCTGGCCAGGAACGCGGTGGGCCGGTCGCCGTCAACCCGGGCGCCGAACACGAGTGCCACCGGGGTGTCCGGCACGGTGGCCATGTCACGTAGATGTGGGGCGGCCACCCAGCGCTCCCACACCATCGGTGCCGTGGCGAGCAGCACCACGAGCACCGCGCCCCCGATCAGCCACCGCAGCCGTGAGCGTCCGGTGGCGATGTGCACGCCACCGGACGCTACGGGAAGGGTCCTGTTCAGTCGACCGGAGTCAGCTCGGCCATCTCCGACCAGCCGGTCTGCTCCAGTTCCACGTTGATGATCTCGGGCTTGGCCGCGATCACCTTGGGCATCCACGCCATCGCCGTCTTGAAGTGTTCGGAGTTGACGTGGGCCGCCCCCGCGTCGCCGTCGGCGAACGCCTCGAGGAGCACGAACTGGTTGGGCGTCTCCACGCTCGTGCTCCAGTCGAAGAAGATGTTCCCGGGTTCCGCCCGCACCGCCGTGGTGAAGTCCTTGACCAGGTCGAGAAACTCCGCGCTGCGCTCCGGCCGCACGGTGAACTTGACGACGATGAAGATCATGACGAAGCAACCTCCCGGGTCGATGGTGGTGTGACTACCGTAGGAGAGCCGGTCCCAGCGGCAGTGGTCGGCCGCCGGTGGCCTGTGACGCGGAGCCGAAGAACAGATAGATCCCGACCACCGCGAACACGAATACGATGATGCCGCCCACCTTCAGCAGCGACGCCGAACCCTGCAGGGTGCCCGCCAGCACCAGGGCCAGTGCCGCGTCGATCAATACGAACAGCAGTGTGTACGCGCTGGGCAGGCGCAGCGTGGCCAGGGTGAGCATCACGATCACCGACAGCCAGCAGATCAGGAACAGGCCCTGCGCGTGTCCGGTCGCCACCAGGGCGATCGCGAACCAGTTGTGGGTCAGGCCGAGCACCAGAATCGAGTAGCTCCACCAGAACCCGGCGAAGATCGCCAGCACGCTCGCCACAGCGCTCTGGCCCAGTGCCGCCGCCCAGATCGCCGCGATCGCCAGGCCGAGGCCGGTCGCGGCGAGCAGGACGGGCAGGACGGCGCCGAGCGCGGCCAGTGGGACGTAGCCCACCAGCGCCAGGCCCAGCGCGATCGAACCGACGATGAACGCCGGCAGGCCGATCATCAATGGATCGCCGGTCTGCGGTGGCGGCTCCGCCGGAGCCGTTTCCGCGCCATGCCGGCCGGTGACCACCCGTTCCTCGACCGCCGGACTGCTCACTGTTGCCATGATGAGAACCTCCCTTGGTTCCGACTCACCCGCCCACGAGACCGGCGAGGCCGATGACCACCAGCACCACGCTGCCGGTCAACACCGGCCGCAGGTGGTCGCGCCACCACGCCGCTCGCAGCGGGATCCGGCCCGGCAGCAGGTCGATGTCGACACACCGCAGGGCGGCTCGGTAGGCGGCCATCGACACGACACCGGTGCTGCCCAGCACCGTCGCCGCGACCGCCATCAGATGCACGTCCGTCATAGCCACGCCCCCACCACGAGCCAGCCGTTCAACGCCACCACCAGCACCGCGCACGCCGAGGCGCCCAGTGTGGTGACGCGCCGGTTGACGAACGGCCCCATCACGTCGGCCCGCCGGGTCAGCAGGATCAGCGGTACCAACGCGAACGGAATGCCGAAAGACAGCACCACCTGTGAGAACACCAGCGTGTCCGTGGCGGGCAGCCCGGCGATGAGAACGACCAGCGCGGGCAGCATCGTGACCGCCCGACGAACGAACAACGGCACATTGCGCCGGATGAAACCGCGCATCACGATCTGTCCGGCATACGTTCCGACACTGGAGGAGGAGAGCCCGGAGGCCAGCAACGCCACCGCGAACATCAACGCGGCACCTCCACCGACGAACCGACCGAGATCGGTGTGCGCGATCTCGATGGGATCAACGCCTCCCAACCCACGGCCGTGCAGCAGCGCGGCGGCAACCAGCAACATCGACACGTTGATCAGCCCGGCGATGCCCAATGCGACGATCACGTCGAGCCGCTGCGACCGCAACAGTTCCTGATGGGTGGCAACGGTGCCACTCCGCACCCGGGTCTTGGTCAACGCCGAATGCAGGTAGATCACATGCGGCATCACGGTGGCCCCGATGATCCCCGCGGCAAGCAACACGCTGTTCGACCCGGCGAACCCGGGCACCAACCCGGCGGCCAGCCCACCGCCGGACACGTGCACCGACATCAGGTCGTACAGGAAACCGAGCAACACGATGGCGAACAACGCGGTGATGGCCAGCTCGAACGGCCGATACCCCCGCTGCTCCAACGCCAGGATGCCGAACGCCACCACCGCCGTGATCACCCCGGCCACCGGCAACGGCACGTTGAACAACAGGTTCAGCCCGATAGCCGCACCCACGAACTCGGCCAGATCGGTAGCCATGGCGACCAGCTCGGCCTGCACCCACAACCCACGAGAAACCGGCTTGGGATACCGATCCCGACACAACTCAGGCAGATCCTTACCAGTAGCAACCCCAAGCTTCGCGGAAAGATACTGAACCAACATAGCCATCAAATTGGCGACAACAATAACCCACACCAACGTGTACCCAAAATGAGCACCAGCAGTGATGTTGGTAGCAAAATTACCGGGATCAATATAAGCAACGGCAGCAACAAAAGCCGGACCAACAAGCGTAGCAACGGGACTACGCAGGGAGGAGGGCCGAGCCGCCGAGCCAACAGACGGACCACGCTTCAGCACGACGACACCACCCCCTCCCTTCGCATCTCCGTGGACGGCCGAGCAAAGCCCAACTCCCGAGCACGTGGACGATTCATTCCTGGCCGCTCCCTCGCCCAGGCGATCCCTTGCGTCCCGACGCAAACTCTCCACAGAGAGGGAGCGGCCGAGCCAAGCCCACAACCGCACGGCCACGGGCCCACCCCCGCACGGTCACCAGCCCGCCCCCCGGAAAACATGACCTCAGCCCACCGAAGGACCAAGCCCAAGAGACTGCGGCGTACTGGCATCCGGCGAAGGCTGATGCAACCCTTCATCCAACGGCCCGAACTCGGTCATCAAAGCGGGCGACCCACCCCACGGCGTCTGCTCCTCGGCGATCAACGAGTTCGTGGTGAGCAACAACCCGGCAACAGAAGCCCCGTTCTGCAAAGCAGAACGACACACCCGCAACGGATCGATGATCCCCAGCTCGATCATGTTCCCGTAACGCTCGTGCAGCGCGTCGAACCCTTCGTCATCGGCCAACGCACGAGTACGGGACACGATCTCAGCCGCCGGATAACCGGCGTTGCTGGCGATGAGCGAAGCAGGCTCGGGCAGCGCACGCCGAACGATGTCGGCACCGATCGCGTAGTCACCCTCCAATCCGAGATCGTCCAGCACCCGCTCAGCGTGCAACAGAGCCGCACCGCCACCGGCCACGATGCCCTCGGCCATGGCAGCCCGGGTGGCCGACAACGCGTCCTCCACCCGATGCTGCAGCTCCTTCAACTCGGCCGGAGTGGCCGCCCCGACCCGGATCATCGCGACCTTCCCGGTCAACGACCCGATCCGCTCGGTGAGCACGTCCTCGTCCACCCCGAACTGGGCCCGACCGAGCTCGGCCCGCAACTGGGTGACCCGGAACGCGACGTCGTCGGCCGAACCTGCGCCGCCCACGATGGTGGTCGAGTTCTCGGTGACCCTGACCTGCCGGGCCCGACCGAGATGGGCCAGCGTCATCGTCTCCATGCTGAACCCGGACTGCCGGGACAACACCGACCCGCCGACCACGGCGGCCAGGTCCTCCAGCTTGTGCAGCCGCCGGTCACCGAAACCCGGTGCCCGCACCGCCACCGCCTGGAAGTTCCCGTTCACGTGGTTGTGCACCAGCATGCTCAGCGCGGTGCCCTCCACGTTCTCCGCGATCAGCACCAGCGGCCTGGGGTCGCGCATGATCTTGTCCAGCACCGGCATGAGCTGCTGGACCTTGGTGACCTTCTCGCTGCACATCAGGATGTACGGGTCGTTGAGCACGGCCTCCAGCCGGCCGGGGTCGGTGACCAGGTAGGGCGTGAGGTAGCCGTTGTCGAACTCGAAGCCCTCGACGAAGTCGACCGACATGCCCAGCCGCTGCGACTCCTCGACGGTGACCACGCCGCCCTCGCCGACCGCGTGCAGCGCCTTGCCGATGACCGCGCCGACGACGTCGTCGTCGTTGGCCGAAATCGCGGCCACGCGGGCGAAGTCCCGTTCGTCGGCGACCGGGTGGGCCACCTTCTCCAGGTGCTCCACCAGCCGGGCCACGGCCAGGTCGATGCCCCGCTTGATGAGCACCGGGTTGCCGCCCCCGCCGATCACCCGCATGCCCTCGCGGATGATCGCCTGGGCGATGACTGTGGCCGTGGTGGTGCCGTCGCCCACCACGTCGTTGGTCTTGATCGCGGCTTCCTTGACCAGCTGGGCGCCCATGTTCTCGAACTGGTTCTTCAGGTGGATCTCCCGGGCGATCGTCACGCCGTCGTTGGTGACCACGGGGGAGCCGGTGATCTTCTCGATGATCACGTTGCGCCCCTTGGGACCCAGTGTCGACTTGACCGCCTCGGCCAGCTTGTCCACTCCCGCCAGCAGAAGGTCGCGCGCCTGCTCGCCGAACCGCAGTTCCTTCGCCATCGTGCGTGCTCCTTCTTCGTGTGTCAGGGGGTGAGGATGGCTCGGCCGCGGACCCGGCCGGCGTCCAGATCGGCCAGTGCGTCCAGCGCCGAGTCCAGCGGGTACTTCCTGGTGTGCAGGGTGACCTTGCCGGCCTGCGCCAGCACCATCAGTTCGACCAGGTCGTTGTAGGTGCCGACCAGGTTGCCGACGATGTTGCGTTCGGTGGAGATGATGTCGATCGTGGGAATGTCGATGTTGCTGCCGTAGCCGATGACGTAGTGCGAACCGCCCCGCCGGGTCATGGCGAACGCGTCCTGCTGGGCGCCCTGCTCGGCGACGAAGTCCAGCACCACCTGGGCGCCGTGCCCGCCGGTCAGGTCCAGTACCGCGGCCACGTGGTCGCCGTCGGCCAGCACGGTGTGGTCGGCGCCCAGTTCCTGGGCCAGTTTCAGCGCGTCGGCGTTGCGGTCGACCACCACGATCGTCGTGGCGGTCAGCGCGGCCAGCGACTGGATGCCGATGTGCCCGAGCCCGCCCGCACCGTTGACCACGCACACCGTGCCCGGATACAGCAGCGGCACGGCCTTGCGCACCGCGTGGTAGGCGGTGATGCCCGCGTCGGCCAGCGCCGCCACGTCCGCCGGCTGGGTGGCCGGGTCCAGCTTGATGCACGCCCGTGCGGACGTGAGCAGGTACTCGGCCATGCCGCCGTCGCTGTCGATGCCGGGGAACGCGTTGTTCTCGCAGTGCATGTCGTCGCCTGCCCGGCAGGCGTGGCACAGTCCGCAGGTCGGCGTCGGGTGCAGGATCACCGTGTCGCCGACGGCCACGTTGGTCACCGCCGGGCCGATCTCCTCGACCCAGCCGGCGTTCTCGTGACCGATCGTGTAGGGGAGCCGCACCTGCGACTTCTCCGCCCACTGCTGTTCGATGATGTGCAGGTCGGTGCGGCACACGCCGGCCCCGCCGATGCGCACCACGACGTCCAGCGGCCCCGTCGCGTGGGGTTCCGGCACTTCCTCGATCACCGGCTGCTGGTGATAGGTGTGCAGCCGAACCGCCTTCATGACGTCCTCTCCTCACCTTTGGGGTAGCGGGCGTGCAACATGCCCCGGCACACGCCGGAGTTGGCTTCCTGGCTGACCCTGGTGGTGCGGGCCAGGCCCAGGTGCAGGCGCATACCGGGTGCCGCGACCGGGGCGCCGGTACGCGGGTCGATCACCAGCGGGTCCTCGTCACCATGGGGCAGGCCCAGTTCCCGCCGCCGGTCCCGCAGCCGTTCCCGGTCCGGTCCGGCGGGCGCGTCGCCGAGGGTCAGGCCGGCCAGGTCGATCGGGTCGCAGGCGCGGTCCCGCCGGATGGCCCGGCAGACCCGGTCGGTGCCGGCCAGCACCGCCCGGCGCAGGAAGTCCGCCCGCAGGTCGCCCAGCTCGTTGACCGCCTCACCGTCGAACGACGCCACGAAACCGGCCCGCGCGGCCACTCCCGTGTTGATCGCGTCGGCGGCGAAGTGGTCCACCAACTGAACGTCGGCCGCCGTCACGCCGGGTACCGAGGTGACCGCGTCGAAGGCGTCGGCGACCATGAGGAACGCGAAGTTGGGCGCGCAGAAGTAGGTCGGCAGCCGTAGCCGCACGGTCGCGGCCCCGTCGCCGGACACCGTGCAACGCGACACGAACCCCAGATCGGTCAGGGGTTCGTCCAACTCCGGGTCGCGCACCGTGGCGAGTGCGGCCCAGACCGCCGCGCGGGGCGCGGCGGTCTGGGCGGCAGGGCGGGTACTCATGAGGGCACGCCGACCGGCTCGACCTCCGGCACCTCCAGGTCCAACTGCGGCGGCACCTTGATGTCGTAGAGCCGGGCCGCGGTCAGGCCGAGGATCTTCTTCTTCGCGACCACGGAGAGCTTGCCGTAGTCGGAGAACTCCTCGCTGTCGGGCATCTGCCAGTCGACGAAGCCCTCCACCTGCCACTTGGGCTCCCAGATGGCGTAGTCGCCGCCGAACAGCAGCCGGTCCTCACCCAGCCAGAACATCAGCTCGCCCATGACCTTGGCGAAGAACCTCGGCCGGGCGTGCATCAGGCCGCCGACCACGACGGACAGGCCGGCGTAGACGTTGGGCTCCTGCGTCGCCATGAAGCAGAAGTCCTCGATCCTGGGCAGACCGACGTGCTCGACGATGAAGTTCAGCCCGGGGAAGTTGGTCGCGACGTAGTCCACGTCGGACACGTCGAACGCGTCCTTGTCCAGGGGCCAGATCGTCGGGCCCTTGTGCACGTGGATGTTCGTCACGCCCAGCTCCTGGCACTTCTCCAGGTAGCGGGCCGTCTCCGGCGACTTGAGGCTCCAGCCGCGCGAGTCATCCTTCCACTCCGCGGTGTACAGCTTGACGCCCTTGGAGCCCCAGCGCTTCACCCGTTCCTCGAACGCCGTGAGGCCCTCGTCGCCGTCCCGCGCGTCGAAGTTGGTGTTGACGAGGAACTTCCCCGGGTGGCGTTCGGACATCGCGCCGTCAGCCTCGGTGGTGTTGAAGCCGTCCTTGTACCACTGCCGGAGATTGGTGGGCTGGAAGATCGCGATGTCCACGTGTCCGTCCTCGAACACGTCCTTCATCATGGTCTCTTCCGAGTACTTCTGGAACTTCTCGATCGGCCAGTGCGTCTCGGCCGGGCCGAGACCCTGGTACGCGTGGAAGCACTCGATCCAGCCCTTCGCGTACTCCTCCTGCCCGGGAATCCAGTTCGCCGGACTGGCATCCCAGAAATGTGCGTGGCTGTCCACCACGAAATACTTTTCGCCGTCCTTCTCGTACACGGTGCCTCCTGGGTGGATCGAGTGCCGCCTGCGTGGTGGTGTGGTGTGTCTACGAACGTGCTACGAGGTCGAAGTCGAGGTACTCGGCAGCGTCCTCGGGATTGGCGAACATGATGGTGCGGTCGTCCTCGTGGATCATGCGGCCGTAGTGGGTCGACATGCTCTCCTCGAACTCCGCCGAGTTGAACCAGCCGTCCTCCTCGCCGGCGGCCTCGTCGATCTCGGCGTAGACGACGTCCATCCGACCCTTGGCGTCCACACGGATCATCGAGGGCAGGGGCGTGATGGTGACGTTGGGCAGGCGGCCCATCACCTCGGCCACGATCGCGCCGACCTGGTTGTTCATCAGAGTGAAGCCACACATGTTGGAGGCCGTGTTGTTGGACTTGAACGGACTCTCCGCTGTCTTGAAGGTGGTCACTGGCCCAACTCCTTCGGTGCTTGCAGGTCGAGGTCGGACAGGATGCCGGTGAAACGGCTCTTGGCGCGGTCCAGGCCGTCCTCGAAACGCGGTGGCTTGGCGTCCGGCTGCGACCACAGCGGTTGCAGCGTGCGGGCCGCCCGGATGCAGCGTGGCACCCAGGTCTGCAGCCAGCTCTGCAGTGTGGCGCGGTTGTGATCGGCGAACTCCTTGTCCCGCACCAACAACTGGAACATGGCCCGGGTGTAGCGGAGGTCGCGCTCGGCGAAGTCGAACTCCTCGGCGCCGATCAGGGTCGGCGTGATGAAGTCCCCGTTGGACGGTGCGGCCTGCTGCACCAGGTTGCTGCGGAACATCTCGCCGACCAGCGGCTCGAACACGACGTTCGCCGCGAACACGGCCTCGCACCAGTCCCAGATCCCGGTGAGCTGCTCGGCGACCTCGCGCACGCCCTGCCACGCCGGGTCGTCGTTCCACACCGCGGTGTGGGCCGTACCGTCGAAGCCGGGGAGCTCCTCGGACAGGGTCAGGTTGTACAGGGCCAGGTCCTGCGCCGCACGGATCCGGTGCATGCTGTTCACCGAGATCGCGTTGTTGTGCATGTTGGTCGGCGCCCTGCGGTTGGCGTTGGCGAACAGGTACAGGCCCAGACCGTGGTCGACGTGCATCCACGCGCCGACGTGCTGCGCGACGAAGCTGACCCAGTTCGGGTTCCACTGCTCGAACGCCTTGGCCTGGCGGGCCGCGTCGATGTTCTGGTTGAGCTGGCGGACCACGTTGGAGTTGTAGCGGTAGAGCGTGAGCTCCCACTCCTCATTCGGGTCACGGAACTCGTGCCAGCCGAGCGCCGGCCAGTCGTAACCCTTGCCACCCGAGCCGGCGAACCGTTCCGGTTCCGGCCGATCCGAACCCCACGCCTTGAGCACCGTCCAGTCCAGCGGGTAACCGCCCCGGCCGTCGGCGAAGCCGTACAGCCAGCCCTGCGACAGGTAGTGCCTCGGGTCGGGCTGTACCTCGACGGTCACGTCCTCGTAGTGACTCTGCTTGCGCTTCTGCGGGATGAAGTAGTTGAAACGCCGCAGGTCGGAGTCCGGGAAGACCTTGGCGCCCGCCTCCGCGTCGGTGAATACAGGCTTGGGAACACTGCGTTCTGGCGTCGTTGTCATCAGTCCTCCGCTTCACCGGTGGTGGTGAACTTGTCGTAGAAGATTCGCTTGTCGGCCACGCCCAGCGCGGGCAGCAGCTCCAGGGCCGCCTCGACCATCGGCGGCGGACCGCAGACGTAGGCGTCGGCCCCGGTGAGATCGGCCTCGTTGCGGCGCAACACATCGGTGATCAGACCGGTCTCGCCGTCCCACGGGACACCGTCCTCCGGTTCGGACAGTGCCGGGACGAAGCGCAGCTCGGGCAGCGCCTCGCCCAGGGCGGCCAGTTCCTCCTCGAAGCACAGGTCCTGCCGCCGCCGGGCGCCGTAGTAGAACGTCGCCCGGCGGTGGATGCCACGCTCGGCCATGGAGCGCAGCAGGGACAGGATCGGTGCCATGCCCGCCCCGCCGCCGACGAAGACGAGATCGGCGTCGGGGTTGTCGCGCAAGGTGAAAACCCCGAACGGCCCGGTGATCTCCACCTGGTCACCGACCGCGACCTCGGTGTCCAGGAAGCCGGAGAACAGGCCGTTCGGGTAGATCTTGATCACGAACTCCAGCAGCCCGGTGTCGCCGCTGGGGGCGTTGGCCATCGAGAACGACCGGGTCTCGTCGCTCCCCGGGATCGCGAAGTCCACGTACTGGCCGGGGAAGAACTTCAGCGTCGCCGGCTCGACCAGCCGGATGACGAGGTGGCGCATGTCGTGGGTGACGTGGTCGTTGGCCACGACCTCCGCCCGGACCTCCTGGATCGGCAGGCCGGAACGGATCATCTCCTCGTCGTAGTTGAGCAACTCGATGGTGAGGTCCTCGTAGGCGTGCGCCCGGCACAGCAGGGTGTAACCCTCGTCCTTCTCGTAGTCGGGCAGCGCGAACGTGGAGTACTTGTCGTGCTCGACGTCATCGCCGTCGAGAATGAACGACTTGCAGGAGGCACACTGGCCCTCCTTGCAGCCGTGCATCAGCATGACGCCCTGCTCGGCGGCGGCGCGGAGAATCGTCTGGTCCTCGTCGACCTCGATCTCCACGCCGACCGGCTCGAACAACACCCGGTGTTTGTCTCCCATGGCCGTAGAGCGCTAGCTCTGCGGGGCGGGACGGCCCGCCGGGCCCTGACGGTTGTAGTCCGCCGCGAACGCGGTCCGCTGCTCGGCGGTCATCTCGTTGAGCAGCACGTTCGGGCTCTGCAGTGGCGGGCACCGGCGCAGGTGGTCCAGCGTCCACATCTTCTTGGGGTCCAGGTCCAGGTGCGGCTGCGCGACCAGCGTGTTGCCGTCGTCGCGGACGTAGCCCATGTCGGACACCACGTCGGCCCAGTTCCAGCCGTGGTAGAGCGTCTCCCACTCGCGGGCGCCGATGAGCTTGCCCATGTTGGGCGTCTCACGGCCCTCGTAGGTCGGCCGGAACGCGGTCGCGTCCGTCCAGTGACAGGGCTCGCTGCAGTAGGTCCGCCACTGGCCGTCGACCTCGTCCATCACCATGTCCTCGCGGACCAGGCACGGCACCATGCACGTCCAGCAACGGCTGGGGTACACGTAGTCGACGCTCTCCAGCGCGATCGGGTTGTGACCGTTCGGAACGGACAACCGGTTGTAGTTCTCCCACCACTTGCCGTACTTGTCGTACCAACCCGGGTACTTGTACTCGAACCACTCGAAGTCCTCGTCGGTCATCGGGTCGATGCGCCAGTAGTTGGCCAGCCACCCGGTGGCGAAGAACTGTGCGACCTCGTGCACGTAGCCCTTGTTCCAGATCTGGTTCCAGGCTTCCTCGATGAGGTCGTGCGGGATCTCCAGGCCGTACTTCTCCAGCGGGACGAGGTAGCTGCGGTAGTAGTCGTCGTAGATCCAGCGACGCCACATCTCCGCGTAGCTCTCCCGGTCCTTGCGGCGGTCCTTCGTGCCGTACTCGATGAAGGTGCCGATGGCCGCGTCCACCACGCGGTGGTTGTTCCACCACGCGTAGCGCAGGTCGCGGGCCAGGAGCTGGTGGTTGCTCTCGTCGGACAGTGCCATCAGCAGCGTCGCGTAGCCGTTGCTGATGTGGCGCGACTCGTCCGACTGCACCGAGTGGAACACCGTGGGCAGCAGGTAGTCGCCGTTGGCGGCGGCCTCCGCCGGCATGGCCACGAACAGCGTGTTGGTGAACGCCGTCTCGGCCACGATGGTGAGGTAGATGCTCGCCGCGGTGATGGCGTCACCGGTGATGAAGCCCTCGGCGAACTGCCGGCCGATGGTGCCGCAGTAGTCGTTCTGGAAGTTGCGCAGGCTGCTGTTGAAGCCCGCCGGGTCGATGTAGTTGTTCATGTACAGGCGCTTGAGGTTCTGCTGGATCGTCGAGTGCCTGACCTCGTCGATCATCTGGATCGCCTGGCCGTTGTGCAGCTCGGGGTTGGGCACCGTGCGGAACAGCAGCGGCATGGCCCGCGCCGCGGAGATCTCGGGCAGCGGGATGATGCTCAGGAACAACTTCTGCCACTCCAGCCAGCGCTCCTGCACCTGGCGGAACATGTTGCCCCGGATCGCGCCGTCCTCGGCGCCGTACACGCGGTGGTCCTTCTCCTCCTGCATGGGGAAGTAGGAGCGGAGCACCTGCTTGAGGGGGTCCTTCTTCTTCGCCTTCTGGAACGTGTAGTCGGTGCCGTAGTGCGACACCGGCTCGTGGTAAGCCGGTTCCCAGGACAGTTCCTGGATCTTCTGGTGGGCTTTCGCCACACTCTGGCGGCTCATGATCACTCCTTACCCGCTGTACAGCGGTGTGCCGGGCTCGGCAGTTGGGCGCAAGTCCTACGTGAGGATTACAACCCCGAACCGACTGTGTTACGGGTCTCAATATGAGACACTCGCACGTCCACGACCTGCGGCGATGTACCTCGGATACACCTGCCGAGCTGGGGAAAGTCAGTAAATGATCATGGTTCGTCGAGCATCCGGGCCCGCAGGTCGGCGAGCTCGTCGCGAACACGCTGCGTGGTCCTGGCGTCGCCCTCGACGGTCGGCGTGATGCCGAACGCCCGCAGCAGCGCCGCGGCAGGTTCACCCGGATGGCCGGCAGCACCGAGCGTCGGGTGGCAGCCATGCTCGACGAGATGGTCGAACACCGCGTGCACGATGGTCCACGGGTTGTAGGTCTCGTTGGGTGTGTCCGGCGTGGGGTCTTCGGGCATCGGGTCCGCCTCCCGCTGCTGGCCATCACTTCGCCTGACCATCCATGACACAACCGCCAGCGTGGGGCGGGTGTCTCAATTTGAGACAGCGCCATTCGGCGTACCGGCCTAGGCTGTGTCCCACGACACAGCACGCACCGTGCGGTGCCCGCGCCCAGGCATCCCGGCGGGCAGCGATCGGGAGGTGTAGGTGGACGACATCCGGCTAGCGCGACGGGGCGTAACGCCGATGATCCCCGCGCAGGTCCCCCCGGACGGAGAGGGACTGGCCAAGGCGCGGCTGCAGTTCCTCACGTCCGACACCGTGGAACGGGAGAAGGTCCGGCAGCCGATCCTGGCGTCCTGGTGGCGCTCCCGTGAGCTCCAGGTGGCGGCCGACCGCATCGACCTGCCGTTCACCGACGACCAGGACCTGGACACGCCGCTGATCCGCGCGGCGGAACCGGTGCTGGACCGGCTCGGTGACCAGTTGGACGGCCAGCCCATCAGCCTGATCCTCACCGACCCGACCGGTGTCGTGCTCACCCAGCACACCGGCGATCCCGATCTGCACCGGCACCTGGAGAGCGTGGAGCTGGTACCGGGGTTCAGCTACGGCGAGCAGTTCGTCGGCACCAACGGCATCGGCACCGCCCTGGAGGACGGCCGGCCCACCCACGTGTTCGGGCACGAGCACTACGCGGAGAACCTGGAGGATCTGGCCTGCGCGGGCGCGCCGATCCAGCACCCGATCTCCGGCAAGACCATCGGTGCGATCGACCTGACCTGCTGGCGCAAGGACGCCGGCCAGCTGCTCATCGCGCTGGCCCGCACCACCGCCGAACAGATCCGCCAGGCCATGCTGATGCACAGCAACATCCGGGAGATGGCGCTGTTCCAGGCGTACCTGCGCACCTGCCGGCGCACCACGGGCATCGTGATGGCGTTCAACGACGACATCGTGATGATGAACGACCGCGCCCGCCGCCTGCTCGACCCGGCCGACCAGGCCGTGCTGCTCGGGCACGCCACCCAGGCGCTGGCCGAGGGCCGCGGCGCCAACACGACGCTGGCCCTGCCCACCGGCGGCCGGGTGCGGCTGCAGTGCCGTGCCATCGGCGACGGTCCCGGTCGGGACGGCGGCGTGCTGAGCGTGAAGCTGATCGAGAGTGAGGACGGTCCCAGCCCGTCGGCGTCGATGATCCCCATGTTCCTGCCCGGCGTGGTGGGTTCGGCGCCCCTGTGGCTGCGCTGCTGCCACGACGTGGACGCCAGCTACGGCAAGGGGGAGTGGTTGGTGCTGGCCGGTGAGCGGGGGGTCGGCAAGCACACGCTGGCCCGGTGCGTGCACCAGCGCCGCAACCCGACCGGCCGGGTGCACTCCCTGGACGCGGCCGAGGTCGCCCCGACCGACGACTGGCGCGACGACCTGCGCCGCGAACTGCTCGACGACCCGGTGGACGCCCTGGTGGTGCGGCACGTGGACCGGCTGTCCCCGGACCGGCTGGCCGTCCTGGTGTCGGTGCTGCGCGAACTGCGCACCCGGCGGGCGGCCGACCTGCCGTGGGTGGCCGTCACGCTCAACCAGGACGCCGAGACCAAACCGGACCTGGCCGAACTGCTGGCCGACTTCCCGCGCACCGTGCAGGTGCCGCCGCTGCGCCGGCACGTCGACGACCTCAACGAACTGGTGCCGCTGTTCCTGTCCCGGCTGGCCATCGCGGGCCAGCAGCTGACCTGCTCACCGCCTGCCATGCACCTGCTGATGCGGGCGAACTGGCCGGGCAACGCGACCCAGCTGTTCCAGGTGCTGCGCGAGGCGGCCCGGCACCGGCGGACCGGTGCGATCCAGTCCAGTGACCTGCCGGCCGAGTTCCGCACGGTCACCCGGCGGCCGCTGAACCGGTTGGAGTCGATGGAGCGCGACGCCATCGTGCACAGCCTGGAGGACGCCGACGGCAACAAGGTGCGGGCGGCGCAGTTCCTCGGCATGTCCCGGGCGACGCTCTACCGCAAGATCCACGAGTACGGCATCGTCACGCCGGATCGCTGAGAGGCGAGAAGCGAGAGCCGACGTGACGATGCCGCATGCGGCCAGCGGGGAGCCGGCCTGGTCGTCCGCGTGCCGGCACACGCGGTCGGCCGTGCTGTGGTCCGGGACTCAGCCGACGATCCGCTTGGCCCCGTAGTAGTCGCTGCCGCCGCCGGACACCGGCACCACCTCGACCGGGACACCCGTGGTGGGCGCCTGGATGATCTCGCCGTTGCCGACGTACATCGCGACGTGGTGGATGGTGGCCGCCGACCCGCCGAAGAACAGCAGGTCACCGACCTGCCACTGGCCGCGGGCGACCGGCTTGCCGAACGTGTACTGGGCCCGGCTGGAGTGCGGCAGGCTGATGCCGCCCTTGGCGTAGGCCCACATGACCAGCCCCGAGCAGTCGAAGTCGGTCGGGCCGGCGCCGCCCCAGACGTAGGTGTCGCCGCGCCGGCTCAACGCCGCCTGCAACACCGTGTTGATCACACCGGGTGGGCCCAGGAACGAGCCCATGTCGCCGCCGCCACCGGACAGCGTCTGCTTCTGTGCGGCGGTGAGGCGGTTGAGCGCCGCCTTGACCACGGCGATCTGCTTGTTCAGTGCCTTCTGCTGGCCGGAGATGGTGCTGACCAGCTTCGCGGCCGCCGTGGTCGCCGCCTGGGTCTGCTGCTGTGCCGCGGCCGCCTTCTTCTGGGCCGCGGCGGCCTGGGTGACCGCGCCGCTGAGCTTGTTCAGCGCCGTGCCGTTCTCCGACGCCACCTCGTTGAGCATTTCGGCCCGCTGCAGGAAGTCCTGCGCCGACTTGCCGGTGAGCAGTGCGGACAGTTGGGACAGTCGCGCTCCGTCGAACGACGCGGCGGCGAACTGGTCGACCTGGCCCTGGAACTGGTCCTCGGTCTTCTTCGCCGTCGCCTCGGCCTGTTTCTCGTCGGCGAGTTGGGCGGTGAGCTTGTGCAGCTGGGTCTGTTTGGTCGCCAGATCGTTCTTGGCGGCCAACAGGTTCTCGTCCAGCGTTTCGGCCTGTGCCGTGAGTTTCTTGTACTGCGCCAACGCATCGGCCTTGGTGGTCGGCGGGGATGCCGGAGCCGCGGCGGCTGCGAGGGGGAGCGCGCCGGCGATCATCGCCGCCGCTGCCGCGAGCAACATCCCACTGCGTAACCGTTTCCAGGACCGTGTCAGCTGTTGCGACGACACGTCGCGCATGCCTCCTTCATGGTCGGCGACCCCCGTTGGCGCTGCGACGCTACGGCACCCGGAAAGGCGATGTCTACTACTAGCTTTAGTAGCCAGAAGGCGCTATGGTTACCCGTTCGTGATCTGACATCACTCCAATGGCCCTGTTCCCGGACCGGTACCACGGTTTCGGTGATGGCCGTGTGTGGTTCTCCCGGTCTCGCCGCCGACCTGCCACTACGCTGTGGTGGGGAGGGTGGCATGCACGGTTTGGGCGAGCTGCAGGCGGCGGTGATGAACGTCCTGTGGGACGCCGCCGAGCCCCTCAAGGTGCGCCAGGTGCTGGACCGGTTGGACACCGGTCGCCCGCTCGCCTACACCACCGTGATGACCGTGCTGGACAACCTGCACCGCAAGTGCTGGACCAGCCGGGAGATGGACGGCAACGCCTACCGCTACCGGCCTGCGGTGAGCCGGGCCGCGGCCGCCGCCCGGGCGCTGCGGGACGTGTTGGACTCATCGGGCGATCCGGACGCGGTGCTGCTGCACTTCGTGCAGTCGGTGTCCGAGCACGAGTCGGCGGTGCTGCGGCGGGCCCTGTTGGGGGACCAGACGGCAGCGAGCTGACGGCCGGACCGGCCGTCAGCTCGCCACCTGTGTTGTCAGCCGGCCGCGGGAACCGCGTCCTGCTCGGTCTCGGCCATTTGTGCCGGTGCCGGTGCCGGCGTCGAGCGCAGCGGTTCCGCCTTGATGAACCACGCGACCACGAACCCGACCGCCGCCATGATCGCGCCACCGATCAGCACCCAGTGCAGGCCGCTGACCACGCCGGCCTGGAAGGTGTCCCGGATCGGCGCCGGCAGTGCCAGTACCGCCGAGGGCGGCAACTGGGCGCCACCGCTGATCAGCTTGCTGCCGGCCACCCCCAGGTGTGAGGTCAGGGTGCTGGTCAGGTGCGACGTGTAGAGCGAGCCGAGCAGCGCGATGCCCAGCGAGCCGCCGACCGTGCGGAACAGCGTGACCGACCCGCTCGCCGCGCCCATGTCCCGCAGCGGGGCGCTGTTCTGGGTGATCAGCATCGTGTTCTGCATCAGGAAGCCCATGCCCAGGCCGACCACCAGGGTCAGCGCGGAGGCCACCAGCGTGGTCGTGCTCACGTTCAGGATCAGCAGCACCAGCATGCCGACGGTCAGCACGAAGCCGCCGATGATCGGGAACTCCCGGTAGCGGCCGGTGCGGGTGGTGATCTGCCCGGTGGTGAGCATCACGGCCAGCATGCCGAACATCAGCGGCAGCAGCAGCAGGCCGCTCGCGGTGGCCGAGACGCCCCGCACGTTCTGCATGTACTGCGGCAGGAAGTTCACCGCGCCGAACATGGCCGCGCCGACCAGGAAGCTCAGCACCTGCGCGACGGTGAAGTTGCGGCTGCGGAACAGCCGGGGCGGCAGGATCGGCTCGGCCACCTTGCTCTCCGCGTAGCCGAACCCGACCAGGAACAGCACCGCGACCACGAACAGCGAGATGATCTGCCACGAACCCCACGCGTACTGGCTGCCGGCCCAGCTCGCGGCCAGCGTCAGCGACACCACACCGACGGTGAGCAGGATCGCGCCCAGGTAGTCGATCCGGGCCTTGATCCGCTGCCGGGGCAGCTTCATGAACAGCCCGGTGACGATCAGCGCGGCGATGCCCAGCGGGATGTTGATGTAGAAGACCCAGCGCCAGGACAGGTGGTCGGTGAGCAGGCCACCGACCAGCGGGCCGCCGACGAACGCGATCGGCATCATCCCGCCGATCATCGCCTGGTACCGGCCACGTTCCCGGGGCGGGATGAGGTCGCCGATGATGGCCATCGCACCGACCATCAGGCCGCCGGCGCCCAGACCCTGGATCGCCCGGAAGCCGATCAGTTCGTTCATGTTCTGCGAGAGTCCGGCCAGCGCGGAGCCGGCCAGGAAGATCACGATCGAGGTCATGAACATGCCCCGGCGCCCGTAGAGGTCGCCGAGCTTGCCCCAGATCGGGGTCGACGCGGCGGCCGCGAGGGCGTAGCCGGTGACGACCCAGGACAGGTGGGCCAGCCCACCGAGATCGCCGACGATGGTCGGCAGCGCGGTGCTGACGATCAGGTTGTCCAGCATCGCCAGCAACATGCCGAGCATCAGCCCGACCATCGCGACACGGATGAGCCGCCGGTTCGGCGCCCCGACCCCCGCTGGGGCTGTCGCGTCGCGCGACATCGTGTCTGTCATCACTACTCTCCCCTGAGTAACCTGTGAGGACCCATCTGACTTACTTGCCGTACGGTAAGCTGGAAACTAGCCGGTCGTCAAGTAAGGATTTGGAGAGGATGTCGTGACCGAGTCGCGTCGCCGAGGCGACACACGTAGCCGGATCCAGGCCATTGCCCTGGAACTCTTCGCCGAGCAGGGCTACGAGAAGACCTCGCTACGCGAGATCGCCGAGCGCCTCGGTGTGACGAAGGCCGCGTTGTACTACCACTTCCGAACCAAGGAAGACATCGTCGGCAGCCTGTTCGACGACTTCATGGAGCGCATCGACGACGTACTGGTCTGGGCCCGCGAGAACGCCGTCGACTACGAGACCCGGGCCGAGGTGGTGCGCCGGTACTCGGCGGTGCTCACCGGCCCCGGCGAGGCCCTCATCCAGTTCGTGCAGGGCAACCAGTCAGCGGTCCGTGACCTGGAGGACAGCAGCGAGCTGTTCGCCAAGTTCCGCGAGTTGGCTCAGCTGTTGACCGACGACACCGCGCCGCTGACGACGCAGCTCAAGAACAGCATGGCGCTGGCCGTGTTGCATATCGGGCATGTCGGACCGTTTGAGCTGAAAGCGACGCCTGAGGAGCGCAAGGCGGCGGCGCTGGAGGTCGCGCTGGAGCTGCTGGGCCCGGCCAAGCACTGATCTGTCCGGGGCCGCACCCCACCGGTCCGGACCCACAGCTCACCCGTCCCGCGCGACACACCCGCCGCCCTGGCCGCTTGCCGCGCGGACTCACCCGCCGCCCACGACTGCCAAAAGATGTCCACCCGAGCAGGATCAACGCGGACCTGTCCCCGATACGCCATCGCCACACCCTCCACAAACACGGGTGTTGCAACGACCGCATGACCACGGGCGCAAAAGCAGGCTGGGTATGAGGGAGCGGCCAGGAATGAAGCGACGATAAGCCCCCAGACCCTGGTCTTTGCCCGGCCGAGCGAAGTCACAGTCTTGCCGGGGCGAAGCGCGAACGCCGCACAACCCTTGGTGACACTGGCTTTCTGGACGATCCAGTCTTCTCCGGCCGAGCCAACCCCGACCCAAGAACTACCGCTTACGGCCCACCGCCGCATACAGCCCGTCATCCTCCGGATCAAGAGCCTCGGTCATGGTCGGCTCCGGCCGCCACTGAGACGTGGTAACCAACCCGGGCTCAACGAGATCGAACCCATCAAACAAGGCCAGCACCTCAGCCCGAGGCCGAGGAAACACGTTGTCCCGGGTGGACTTCATCGTCTCGATGATCTCTTCGCCGTTGATCGCCTCGAAATCATTGGTCAAGTGCGTCAACGCGAGATAACTACCAGAAACCACAGCATCCCGGTAGGTGGCGAACATCCCCACCGGATCAGCCTCCGGCGGAATGTAGTGCCCCAACGTCACCGCGAGAATGGCGATCGGCTGGCTGAAGTCGAGCAACCGACGAGTAGCAGGCGCGGCAAGCACATCATCCGGATGCGTCACGTCAGCGAAGACGATGTCGGCATCCTTGTTGTCGTTCAGCAACAGCTGACTGTGCGCGACCGCTACTTCCTCGTAGTCGACGTACACCACCTTCGTCCCGGGCGCGGCCTGCTGAGCCACCTCGTGCACATTGCCGACCGTCGGGATGCCGGACCCCAGGTCCAGGAACTGCCGCACGCCCTCAGCCACCAGGTATCGCACCGCCCGCTGCAGAAATGCCCGGTTCCGCCGCGCTATGTCGGCCACATTCGGCTGGACGACCAGCAACCGGTCGGCGATCTCCCGGTCGACGTCGAAGTTGTGCGCACCGCCCAGCACATAGTCGTAGATCCGCGCGACGCTGGGCTGGTGGTGGTCGAATTCTGGCGGGACCCAGACGGCTTCCTCGGGCACCGGGTGCACCTCATCTCACAACTGGCACAGAGTGAAGAGTCTGCCAGTGCACACGTGTACCAAGTCACCCGCTTCCGGGTGACGTTTCATGGCCTTCGTTGGCCACGGCGGCCGCGCCTGCCTCGGCGGCGAACGGGTCCAGGTAGGTGCCGGGACTGCCGGCGTCGATGTCGTAGACCAGTGGGCTGCCGGTCGGGATGTTCAGCGCGTCGATGTCCTCGTCGGGAATCCGCTCCAAATGCTTGACCAGTGCGCGCAGTGTGTTGCTGTGCGACACGACCAGCACGGTCCGGTCGCCCACCAAAGGCCGGAGTACCTCCTGCCAGTACGGCAGTACGCGGGCGAGCACATCGGCCAGGGACTCGGTTCGCGGAACGTCGATTCCGGCATACCGGGGGTCGTCGATCGGCACACCGGCGGGCGGAGTGCCTTTGAACGACCGGCGCCACTCGGCGAACTGCTGCTCGCCGTATTCCGCCACCACGTCCCGTTTCACCCGGCCGGTCAACGCACCGTAATGGCGTTCGTTGAGCCGCCAGCTCCGCATGACCGGGACCGAACTGCCCCAGGCACGCAACATTTCCCGAGCGGTATCCACTGCTCTGACCAGCACCGAACTGTGCACCGCGTCCGGGACCAGGCCGTGTCGGGCCAGCAGCGCCGCGGCCTGCCTGGCCTGTGCGAAGCCGCTGTCCGCCAGTGGCACGTCCAGCCAACCGGTGAACAGGCCCTGCTCGTTCCACTCCGACATGCCGTGCCGGAGCAGGATCAGCCTCCCGCTCACCCGGCGGCGGCCAGTGGCGCGTCGGCGCCGATCCGGCCGATCCCGCCGGCACCGCCGGGCGAACCGAGCGGGGCGTCCCTGCCGGGCAGGACTTCGTCGAAGAAGGCGGCGTTGTCGTCCCGCCACGGCACCTCGGCATCCGCGATCCGCAGATCCGACGTGATGGCCTCGACCGGGCACACCGGCTCGCACGCACCGCAGTCGATGCACTCGCGCGGGTTGATGTACATCTTGCGGTCGCCCTCGTAGATGCAGTCCACCGGGCACTCCTCGACGCAGGACCGGTCCAGCACGTCCAGGCAGTCACCGGCGATGAAGTACGGCATGTCGATCCTCTCAGGCGGCCGTCTCGGTCGAGTGACCGGGGAACAGGAGTGCGGACGGGTCGGCGGCCGATGCCGCGTTGTTCACCGCGAGTGCGGCCTCGCCGAAGCCGACGGAGATCAGCCGGACCTTGCCCGGATAGTCCGCGATGTCGCCCGCCGCGTAGATGCCCGGCACGCCGGTCGACATGGTCGAGTCGACGACGATGTGCCGATCCCGCACGGTCAGGCCCCAGTCGGCCAGTGGACCCAGGTTCGCGGTGAAGCCCAGCGCGGCCACCACCCGCGAGCAGGGCAGTTCGACCAGGGCGCCACCCGACGTGTCGCGCAGCACCACGCGCTCCACCCGGCCGGCGCCGCCGATCTCGTCGACCACGTACGGCGTGCGGATCGCCGCATCCGATGCGGACAAGCGGGCCACGGACGACTCGTGTGCGGTGAAACGATGCCTGCGGTGGGCCAGGGTGACCGATTCGGCGATGGGTTCCAGGGTCAGCGCCCAGTCCACGGCACTGTCCCCGCCGCCGATCACCAGCACGTGGTGACCGGCGTACGCGGCGGGGTCGGTGACGAAGTGGTCGACACCTCGGCCCAGGTACTCGGCGCCGACCGGCAGCGGGCGCGGGGTGAACGTGCCGATGCCGCCGGCGATCACGATGGAGCGGGTGGTGACCACCGTGCCGGTGGCCGTGGTGACCCGCAGCCGGTCGTCGGGCAGCCGCTCCAGGCTGGCGGCCGACTCGCCGAGCAGCCAGGTGGGGGAGCAGCGCTGCGCCTGGTCCAGCAGGCCGGCCACCAGGTCGCGGCCCAGGATCTCCGGGAAGCCGGCGATGTCGTAGATCATCTTCTCCGGGTAGAGCGCGGCGATCTGGCCGCCCGGTGTGGGCAGCGAGTCGATGATCGCGGTGCGCAGGCCACGGAAACCGGCGTAGTAGGCCGCGTACAGGCCGGCCGGGCCGGCGCCCACGACCAGCAGATCGGCGTCGAACACGCTCCACCTCCATAATGGTATTACCATTATTCCACAGGATGGTGGGAGCGCCAAGCGCTAGATGACGACCTTGGTCATGATCCCGGCCGGGAACACCTCGTCCGCCGTGGCCAGCCGGTGCGCGATGCCCTGCTGGTGGGCGTAACGGAGCAGCTGGTCGACCGTGCGCCGGTTCGGCTCGATGCCGTACGGGAACGGGTCGCCGTCGAACAGGTCGGACATCCGCCTGCCGTAGGTGGTTAGCCAGGGCAGCGGGTAGCGCGACACCGCCGGGTCGAGCAGCCGCTCCACGCTGCGCTGCTTGGACTCGGCGAACGCGTTGTAGAGATTGCGCGCCACCCACGGGTTGTCGGCCAGCACCTGCCGGCGCATCGCGATGATGTGCATGATCGGCCAGACGCCGGTCCGCTGGTACTGGTCCAGCTCCTGGTCCTGGTAGTCGGGGAACAACCGCACCACGTCCGGGTGGCCCTCCAGGAAGCACGTCGGCGGGCGGGCGATGATCGCGCAGTCGATGTCGCCCGCGGCCAGCAGGTCGGACAGCGACCGGTCGGCCACCCTGGTCAGCCGGACACCCGCCGGCAGGTTCAGCTCCACCTTCTCCTCGCGACCGGCCGCGTTGGCACCGGCCTGGTACCACTCGACGTCGGTGAGCGCCACGCCCGCCTCGTCGGCCAGCCAGCCGCGCATGTACACGGCGGCGGAGTGGGCCCACTCCGGCGAGCCGACCCGCTTGCCGCGCAGGTCGGCGGCGGTGCGGATGCCACTGTTCCGGTTGACGTAGAACGCGCCGAACCGGAACAGCCGCGAGCACACCACCGGCAGGCCGATGATGTCCGAGTCGTCCCTGGTGACCTGCGCCGCGAACTTCGCGATGGACAGTTCGGCCACGTCCCACTCGCGGTTCGCGGTGAACCGGGCGAACACCTCGTGATGGCCCAGCAACGACCAGATGTGCTCGATGCCCTGCGCCCGGACGGTGCCCAGGCGGAAGTCGCGGAAGTGGTCGTAGTCCGTGGTGGCGATGCTCAGCCGCAAGGCGCTCATGGCGGTCAGCGTATCTTGCTTATGGTCCTACCGTCAGTCCATACTGGCGTGGTGTCGACACCGAACGTAGGGCTGATCGGACTCGGCGCGATGGGCCTGCCGACGGCCCGCCTGCTGGCGGCGGCCGGCCACCCCATCCATGTCCACGACATCGATCCCGAAGCGATGGACTCGGCCACCGGCGCGCTGCCGGCCGAGTCCGTTGTGGACCTCGCGGGCCGATGCGGGGTGATCATGGTGATGGTGCCGACGGACCGGGACGTACTGGCCGTGTGCGGCGAACTGGTCGGCGCGGCGCGGCCGGGCACGGTGGTGCTGGTGTGCAGCTCGGTGACCGTCGACACGTGCCGGGCCGTCGCCGAGCTGGCCACACCGCACGGGATCGACGTGCTGGACGCGGCACTCACCGGTGGCGTGCGGGCCGCCGAGGCCGGCCGGATCAACCTGCTGGTCGGCGGTGACGAGGCGGTGCTGGACCGGATCCGCCCGGTGCTCGCGCCCTGGACCGCCACCGTGCACCACCTCGGGCCGCTGGGCTGCGGCCAGGTGGGCAAAACCGTGAACAACCTGTGCCATTGGGGCCAGCTCTCGGCGATCATGGAGGCGATGCGGCTGGGCCGCGCGCTCGGGGTGGCCCCGACCAAACTGCGGGCCGCGGTATTGGACGGGCCCGCGGCCAGCCGGACGCTCGCCGAGATGGGCCTGTTCCGGCTGACCTGGTACGAGAAGGACCTGGCCAACGCGATGCGGATGGCGGCGGGCGCCGGCCGTCCGCTGCCGCTGGCCGACGCCGTGCGGGTGGCGATGGAACACATCACCGTCGGTGACATCGCCAGCTTGTACGCGGACGAACCGGCGTCGGAGTGACAGTACGTTCGTCCGTGTTGTCTTCTTGACACCGTGCGGCTCGGCGGCTTTAGTTGCTATGGACGATTGGTAAGACCATAAGGAGGTGCTGGATGCGCGACGACTACCAGAAGGGCGTCCTGGCCAGCGAGAAGAAGAATCTCAGCACGTCGGAGATCGCTGCCCGGGACGAGTTCAACCGCCAGCACCCGCCGAACAAGGGTCTGGTCGTCGAGGACGACCTGCGGAAGATGGAGTTGCCCGCCCGCCCGTGGCGCAACAACCGTGGGCACTACTTCGACCTCGCCGACTACGAGGTGCTCGGCGCGCACATCTCCGAACTGATGCCCGGCAACAGCTCCGTACGGCACCGCCACACCACCGAGGCGTACCTGTACGTCGTCAAGGGCCACGGCTTCTCGCTGGTCAACTACGACGACGAGCCCGTCGAGGTGGTCGAGTGGCAGGAGGGCACGCTGTTCGCCCCGCCGCGCTGGGCCTGGCACCAGCACTTCAACCTCGACCAGAACGACACGTCGCGCTACCTCGCCATCCAGGACACCGGCCTGCTGCGCACCATGCGGCTGCACAACATCGAGCGGCACGCGGTGCAGCTCTCGCCGGAGGACGGCAAGCGCCTGCTCGACGAGGCGGTCAAGGCGGGCACGACCCACGGGGCGAAGAACCGCTGAGCTCGTCGACAGGTGGCTAATAGATAAAATGGTCTTACACTTTGGGTGGCGAGCCGGTGGCGCGGGACTCGCCACCGGCCGGTGTGGAAAGGCGGACGAGGATGCTCAAGCAGGAGATGAACGAGCTGCTCACGCAGACCGGCCCCGGCACGCCGATGGGGGATCTGTTCCGGCAGTACTGGATCCCGGCGCTGCTCGCCGAGGAACTGCCCGAGCCAGGTAGCCCGCCGGTCCGGGTGAAGCTCCTGTCCGAGCGGATGATCGCGTTCCGGGACAGCGACGGCCGCTACGGCCTGATCGACGAGTTCTGCGCGCACCGCGGCGCGTCGCTGTGGTTCGGCAACAACGAGATCGGCGGCCTGCGCTGCGCCTACCACGGCTGGAAGTACGACGTCACCGGCCAGTGCGTCGAGGTGCCGTCCGAACCGGAGAACAGCAACTTCTGCACCAAGGTGAAGCTGACCTCGTACCCGCTGGTGCAGATCGGCGACATCCTCTGGACGTACCTGGGTGACCCGGCCACCCAACCGCCGCTGCCCGAGTTCGAGTTCGTGCACGTGCCCTCGGAACAGGCCTTCACGTCCAAGCGCTGGCAGGAGTGCAACTGGTTGCAGGCGCTGGAGGGCGGCATCGACTCCAGTCATGTGTCCTGGCTGCACTCGGCCGGCCTGCGCAACGACCCGTTGTTCAAGGGCTCCAAGGGCAACGAGTACAACATGAAGGACATGAAGCCGTTCTTCGAGGTGGTCGACTCGGAGGGCGGGCTCTATGTCGGCGTGCGGCGCAATGCCGAGGAGGGCCACTACTACTGGCGGATCACGCCGTGGGTGATGCCCGCGTTCACCATGGTTCCGCCACGCGCCGACCATCCCGTGCACGGCCACTTCTGGGTGCCCATCGACGACGAGAACTGCTGGGTGTTCACCTTCGACTACCAGCCGGTCCGGGCACTGACCGAGGCCGAGGTGGACGCGATGAAGGCGGGCCACGGCGTGCACAACGAGTACGTGCCCGGCACGTACCGGCCGCTGCAGAACAAGGACAACGACTACATGATGGACCGGGGCGCCCAGCAGCGGGGCGAGACGTTCTCCGGCATCAAGGGCATCGCCATGCAGGACGCGTCGCTGCAGGAGAGCATGGGTCCGATCGTGGACCGCAGCAAGGAACGCCTGGTGTCCGCGGACAGCGGCATCATCAAGGCGCGCCGCAAGCTGGTGCAGGCCGCGCTGGACCTGCGCGAGAAGGGCGTGACGCCACCCGGTGTCGACCCGGCGCACCACAGGGTCCGGTCCGCGGCCATCGTGCTGCCGGCCGACCAGTCGTTCCTGGACGTGGCGTCCGACGCGCTGACCGCGCGGCCCGGCGTCCGGCAGGCGACGGTCTGATGTCCGACCGCCCCACCCTGCTCAACAGTTGCGCGTCGGCGGCCACCGCCGCCGAGGCGCGCTACCGGATCGACGCGGCACCGCAGACCGCCCGCGCCACCCGCGTGGTGGCGCTGGACGCCGGAGCGGCCGAGATCGTCCGCCCGCTGCCCGAGCAGCCGTGGCTGGGCGCGCACTTCCTGCGCTACGACGGCGATTCCGCGGACGACGACCTGGCCGACGTCATGCTGAGCACCCCGGACGGGCGGCGGGTGCTGCTGTCCGGTGAACTGGCCGACGCCGACTTCGTGATGATGATCGCCACCACCGGAACCGGTGCGGCGGCCGCGACCGCCATCGGCAACGCGTGCACGCTGCGCGGCATCATGACTGCCGGCGTGATCCTCGGCGAGGACGGTGACGTTGCCGACGCGGTCACCGCGCTGCGCCCGCACGCCAGGGTGTTGCTGGTGTCCAAGGACCAGCGGGACGTGTCCGGCGTGCTGACCGCGTTGGGCGCGTAGCGATGACCGTGACCGTGCCGGCGCTGGCCGGGATGAAGCGGGATGGCCGCAAGATCGTCGGCGTGGTCGCGTGGGACTACCAGATGGCCAGGATCGTCGACCGCGTCGGCGTGGACCTGGTGGTGGTCGGCGACTCGGTGGGCGTGAACCTGTGGGGTCACGCGAACCCGCTCGAAGTGACCATGGACGAGATGATCGTGGTGTGCCGGGCGGTCCGGCGCGGGGTGAGCAACGCCCTGGTCGCCTGCGACTTCCCGTTCGGCCCGTTGCAGGAGGGCACGGCGGCCGCGGTACGGGCGGCGATCCGACTGGTCAAGGAGGCCGGCGCCGACCTGGTGAAGCTGGACGGCGCCGCCGACTACCCGGAGGCGGTGACCGCCGTGGAGCGGGCCGGTATCCCGGTGTTCGCCCAGTTCGGCATCACGCCCCAGCGCGCGCTGCGCTACGGCATCGACTACGCGTCCATGGCCCGCACCCAGGTACCGCCGGAGATGACCGACGAACTGGTGACCGAGGCGAAACGGCTGGCGGCGGCGGGCGCGTCGCTGCTGGACTTCACCAACTCCGGTCCGGTCGCCGGCCCGGCCGTGACCGCTGCGGTGGACATCCCGGTGCTCGGCGGCTTCGGCGGCGGCCCGTGGCTGGACGGCAGGGTCCGCATGGCGCACGCCGCGATCGGCTACGCTGCGTCCGGAGTGGACAGTCCACCGGACACCTACGCGAACGTGGCCCGCACGTCGTTCGACGCGCTCACCGCGTATGCCGAGGACGTCCGGTCCGGCAAGCAGATCAGGGGCGGCGTGCCCGTGCCGCCCACCGAGTGAGGGGGCGCCGTGCCGACCGCGGTCGTCGACGGCATCACCACCCGGTACGAGGTGTCCGGTGACGGCCCGCCGCTGCTGATGTACTCGCCGGGCGGGTTCGACTCGCGGCTGGAGAACTGGGCCACGCTGGGCATCTACGCCCGCACGAACATCCTGGCGCGCCTGCGCGAGCACTACACGTGCATCACGTTCGACCGGCGCGAGTCCGGTCTGTCCGGTGGCCGGGTGGAACGGATCGGTTGGTCGGACTACGTCGCCCAGGGTGTCGGCCTGCTCGATCACCTGGGCATCTCCCGCGCGCACCTGATGGGCGGCTGTGTCGGCTGCTCCAGCGTGCTCGCGTTCGCGGTGGCCCGGCCGGACCGGGTGCGGAGCATGGTGCTGTACTCGCCGGCCGGCGGCGCCCGTTACCGGCTGAAGCAGCACGCCCGCTTCGCCGCGCACGCCGCCTATGTCGCCGACCACGGCCTGATCGGGGTCGTCGACCTGGCCCGCTCGCACGATCGCGGCTTCACCCAGGACCCCAGGGTCGGCCCGTGGGTCACGGTGATCCGTACGGATCCGTCGTTCGCTCTCGGGTATGCCGCCCATGACCGCGACGACTACCTGCTCGCGTTGACCGGCACCGCGCGGTACCAGTTCGACCGGGACACCGTGCCCGGCGCCGAACCGGAGAACCTGCTGCGGCTGGCCGTGCCCGCGCTGGTGGTGCCGGGCCACGACGAGTCACACGCCACGTCGGCGGCCCGCTACCTGGAGGAGTGCCTGCCCGGGTCGGCTTACTGGGACGTCATGCCTGACCAGCAGACGGCGGAGACCGCACCCGCCGAGGTGCTGGGATTCCTGGACGGCGTCGGGTAGCCGCGCGGAAGTCGATCGACACGACCGCGAGGATGGGTGTCATGGACACGCTCACGCCGGAACTCGTGGTCGATGGACGCCTACCGCAATCGCCCGCCGTGTCACCGGACGGCAGGTGGGTGGCCTACACCGTGGCGCCATCGGGCCGTGCCGGTGAGCATCCGAGGAACGAGCTGTGGCTCGCGGCCGTCGACGGGAGCACGTCACGGCGGCTGGCCGTGCCCGACGGCTGCGTGTCCGCGCCACGGTGGTCCGGCGATTCCGAGGCGATCTTCTTCCGGTCCGACCACGACGTCCCCGGCAAGGCCCGGCTGTGCCGGTTGACGCTCGCCGACGACGACCGGCAGGCGCTGACCACGTGGCACGGCACCATCGCTCACCATGTGCCGCTCGTCGATCCGGAACTGGTGGCGATCACCGCCCCTGACGAGCCGGTCAAGCGCAACGACCGGGACGACGCCGACGTGCGCAGCCGACCGAAGCAGGCCCGGCTCCGGCTGCTGAACACCCGGACCGGGCAGCTCAGCGCACCCGAGTCGTTCGGCGACCGGCACGTCGCCGATGTCGTGCAACGGCCGGACGGCGGACCGCTGGCCGTGCTCACCCAGTCCAGCCCGGACCCCGATCCGGGCCTGCTCGAACCCCGACTGCACCTGTTCGACCCGGCCACCGGCGAGTCGACCGATCTCGGGCCGACCCCGGGCATGGCGTGCCAACCGGCCTGGCGGCAGGACGAAACCGGTTGGCACGTCACGTATCTGGCATCGACACCGCCCGGCCTGATCGGTGGTATGGCGGTGTTCGACGTCGACCCGACGACCGGGCGGTACCGCAACCTGACCGAGGGCCTGCCGGCCTGCCCGGTGCACCTGGTCCAGGTGCCAGACGATGCGCCGCTGGTCGTGGTCGCCGACGGGCTGGACACCACGATCAACCGGCTCGCCACCGACGGCCTGACCGAGCTCACCCGGCTCGCCGGTGAGATCGGCGAGTTGAGCGCCAACCACGACGGCACCGTGCTGGCGGCCATCGTGGGCACCGCCCACGAACCCGAGAACCTCCACGTCGGCCTGCCGTTCCGCAGGCTCACCGACACCCGGCCGGAGCTGGCCGACATTCCGTGGGGCACCCAGGAACGCCTGTCCTACCGAGCCTCGGACGGGCTGGAGCTGGACGGGTTGCTGGTGTTGCCGCCGGGTCGGACCAGGGCCGACGGACCGTTCCCGATGATCATCGACCTGCACGGCGGACCGTACGGGCGTTGGGGTGACCAGTTCCAGCTGAACTGGGCGTTCGGCCCGCAGTGGCTCGCGCACGCCGGTTATGCGGTGTTCCTGCCCAATCCGCGCGGCGGCCTCGGCCACGGCCACGAGTTCGCGGCGTCGGTCGCGGGCGCGGTCGGCAAGGACGACTGGACCGACGTCGTGGCGGGCGTCGACCTGCTGGTCGCCGAGGGCGTCGCCGATCCGGACCGGCTGGGCGTCGCCGGGTGGAGCCAGGGCGGGTACATGACCGCGTGGGCGGTCGGCCAGACCGACCGGTTCGCCGCGGCCGTGATGGGTGCCGGCATCTCGGACTGGGGCAGCCAGGCCGGCGTCGGCGAATGGGGCAGGTACGACATGGCACTGGCCGGCACCGCGGGCTGGGACGGACCCGGCCCGTACCGGCACGACGAACTGAGCCCGATCAGCTACGCGTCCTCGGTCCGCACCCCGGTGCTGATCGTGCACGGCGAGCAGGACACCAACGTGCCACTGGGCCAGGCCCGGTACTTCCACAGCGCGCTACGCCACTTCGGCGTCGAACACGAGTTCGTCGTCTACCCGAGGGAAGGCCACGGACTGGTCGAACGCGAACACCAGATCGACGTACTGAACCGGGTCAAGGACTGGTTCGACCGCTGGCTGGCCATGTAGACAGGCTCAGACCAGGGGTTCGCCGCGTTCCAGTGCGGCGATCTGGTCCAGGCGGCGCTGGTGGCGGCCGCCTTTGAAGTCGGTGTGCAGCCACAGGTCGACGAGGTCGTCGGCCTGTTCCGGGGCGACCACCTTGGCGCCGATGACGAGGACGTTGGCGTCGTTGTGGGCGCGGGAGATCTCCGTGGTGAACGGGTCCTGGCCGAGGCCGGCGCGGACGCCGGGGATCTTGTTGCACGCCATGTGTTCGCCGGAACCGCTGCCGCCGATGACGATGCCTCGGTCGGCGTGGCCGTCGACCACCTGGCGGCACAGGTCGTAGCACAGCGGCGGGTAGTCGACGGTCTCGTCGGGGGAGAAGCTGCCCCGGTCGTCGACGGTGTGGCCGGCCGCGGTCAGGCGGGCCACCAAGCGGGCCTTCAGGGTGAATCCGTTGTGGTCACCGGCGATCGCGATGCGCATCAGCCGGTCACCTCCAGGGTGCCCTGGGCGAACAGTTCGTCGATCGCCGGGCGGCGGCGCAGGATGTGCTGGGCCATGGCGTGGTCCAGGAGTTCGTCGATGACGGCCCGGTTCGGCTCGATCCCGTAGGGGAGCGGGTCGCTGTTGGTGATCTCCATGACGCCCAGGTGCATCCTGTCCACCGACGTCGGCGACTCGATCTCGTTGTCCCGCAGGCGCCGCACGTAGCGCCGCTTGGCCTCGGCGAACGTCTCGAAGACGTCGGCCGCCAGCCCGGGATGCTCGGCCAGCAGCGAGTCCTTCACCACGACGAGGTGGTTGATGGGGTAGTGGCCCCTGGACCGCAGCGCGGCGAAGCCGGCGGCCTCGGCGTCCGGGATGAGCGGTGCGGCCGCCGGGTCGTCCCAGGAGACGCTGACCGCGGCGGCCAGGTCGCCCTCGGTGAGCAGGGCGGGCAGGGTGGCGCCGGAGCGCATCGGCTCCACGTTGGCCGGCGGCTCATAGGAAGCGACGTGCTCGTCACCGGACAGCACCCACGTCACCTTGTCCAGGTCGACGCCGTACTCGGTGGCCAGCACGCCGCGCGCCCACACGCCGGTGGTGACCGTGTAGCCGCGGTTCACCCCGACCCGGCGGCCTTCCAGGTCCTTCGGCTTCGTCAGGCCGGCACGGGTGTCCTGGATGATGGCGCCGTGGTGGAAGGCACGGACTAGGAAGATCGGCAGCGCGGTGAACGGGCTGCCGTGCTCCTTGGCGCACAGGTACGTGGTGAAGGCCATCTCGCAGACGTCGAACTCCAGGCCGCGCACCATCCGGCGGAACCCGTCGACCAGGACCGGGATCTCCTCGAACTCGAAGTCGAACGTCCGAGGGGTGACGGCGCCGTCCTTGAGGGCCAGGTTGTTGCCCTGCGTCCTGGTCACAGTCTTGAGGACGGGTTTCGCCATGTTGCTATAATAGCAGACCATATGACCATTACTGCTTGCTGAGGGGCAGGACCGTTCATGGGTGAGCAGGTGCTGGCGGCGGTGCGCACCGCGCCGGGTACGACCGAGTTCCGCGAGTTCCCACTGCCCGACATCCCGGACGACAGCGCCCTGTTGCTGGTCGAGGTCGCCGGCATCTGCGGCACCGACGTCAAGATGTACGCCAAGCCGCCCTTCGCCGATCCGGTGATCATGGGCCACGAGAACGTCGGCGTCATCGCGCGGGCCGGCAAGGAGTTCGTGGCACGCAAGGGTTTCCGCGAAGGTGACCGGGTGTTCGTCGAGCACTACGTCGGTTGCTTCCGGTGCGAGTGGTGCCACCGGGGCGAGTACCGGCACTGCGAGAACACCGACTGGCGGACCAATCCGGACGCCCGCCGCTACGGTTACACCACATCGGACAATCCGTTCCACCTGTGGGGCGGCTTCGCCCAGTACCTGTACCTCCCGTGGAACTCGGTGATCCACCAGGTGCCCGACAACGTGTCCGCCGAACTGGCCGGCATCGTCACCCCCATGTCCAACGGCATCGAGTGGGCGCTGATCGACGGTGGCGTCGGCTACCACTCCACCGTCCTGATCCAGGGCCCCGGTCAGCAGGGGCTGTCCCAGACGGTGGCGTGCAAGCAGGCGGGCGCCTCGCTGATCATCGTCACCGGCACGTCCCGCGACACCGCCCGGCTGGAGCTGGCCAAGGAACTGGGCGCCGACCACGTGATCGACGTGCAGACCGAGGACGCGATCGAGCGAATCATGGCGATCACCGGCGGCAAGGGCGTCGACGTGGTGCTCGACTGCACCGCGGGTGCCGGCACCGCGCCCGTGCTGCTCGGCGTCGCCGCGCTGAAGCGCCGGGCCGGCACGCTGCTCATCCAGGGCGAACTGACGTCCTTCCCGGACTTCCCGGTCAAGCAGGTCACCGAGAAGGCCATCACCATCAAGAGCGCGCGGGGCCACAGCTACCGCGCCTGCGAACTGGCCCTGGCCCAACTGGCCTCCGGCCGCTTCCCGCTCGACCGGCTCACCACCCACCGGTACGGCCTGGCCGACGTCGACCGCGCGATCCGGTCGGTCGGCGGCGAGTTCGGCGAGGACGTCGTCCACGTGTCACTGTTCCCCCAGCAGGAGAAGTAGCGATGCCAGTCGTGGTGAGGAATCCGCCCCGCGCCGAGCGGGCGGTCGTCGACGCCTTCGCCGAGTTCGGCGTGGCGACGGTGCACGAGGCGCAGGGCAGGACCGGCCTGCTCGCGCCGCGCGTCAACCCGATCTATCCGGGCGCCCGCATCGCCGGCACGGCCGTGACGGTGAGCGTGCCGCCGTGCGACAACTGGATGATCCACGTCGCCGTCGAGCAGTGCCAGGCCGGTGACGTGCTCGTCGTCGCGCCCACGTCGGCGTCCGACGCGGGCTACTTCGGCGAGCTGCTGGCCACCGCGCTGGCCGCGCGGGGCGTGCTCGGCCTGGTCATCGACGCGGGCTGCCGGGACGTGGCCGACCTGACCAGGATGCGGTTCCCGGTCTGGTCGGCGTACGTGTCGGCCACCGGGACGGTGAAGGAGACGCTGGGCGACGTGAACGTGCCCGTCGTGTGCGCCGGGCAACTGGTGTCGCCCGGTGACGTGGTCGTGGCCGATGACGACGGCGTCGTGGTGGTGCCCAGGCTGGGCGCCGCCGACGTGCTGGCCGCGTCGCGGGCGCGGGAGGAGAAGGAAGCCGTGTCGCGGCAGCGGTACGCGGCCGGTGAGCTGAGTCTGGACGTGTCCGGGATGCGGGAGAAGCTGGCCGCCAAGGGTCTCACCTATGTCGACGGTGATCCGGCGTGATCATCGACTGCCACGGCCACTACACCACCACGCCCGCCGCGCACGAACGCTTCCGCACCGACCAGCTCGCCTGGCTGGACCACCCCACCGGCCCGCCGCCGGCACCCGCCGCGATCAGCGACGACGAGATCCGGGACAGCATCGAGCGCAACCAGTTGCGCGTGCTGCGCGAGCGCGGCCACGACGTGATGTTGTTCTCGCCCAAGGCATCCGCCATGGCCCACCACGTGCCCGACCCGGCTGTGGCGGGGGAGTGGGCGCGGGCCAACAACGACCTGATCCACCGCGTGGTCGAGCTGTTCCCGGACCATTTCGCCGGGGTGTGCCAGCTTCCGCAGACACCCGGGGGCGACCTCGCCGACTCGGTGCGCGAGCTGCGGCGCTGTGTCGACCTCGGTTTCGTGGGCTGCAACCTCAATCCCGACCCGTCCGGCGGGCACTGGACGTCGCCGCCGGTCACCGACCCGTACTGGTTCGGAATGTACGAGGCAATGGTCGAGCTGGACGTGCCGGCGATGATCCACGTGTCGTCGTCGTGCAACCCGAACTTCCACGCGCTGGGCGCGCACTACATCAATGCCGACACGTCGGTGTTCATGCAGCTGATCGAGGGGGACCTGTTCGCCCGGTTCCCCACGCTGCGGTTCGTCATCCCGCACGGCGGCGGCGCGGTGCCCTACCACTGGGGTCGCTACCGCGGCCTGGCCGACCGGCTGGGCAGGCCGGCGTTGCGGGATCACGTGCTGCGCAACGTCTGGTTCGACACCAGCGTCTACCACCAGGCCGGCATCGACCTGCTGACCAGGGTCATCGACGCGGACAACATCCTGTTCGCGTCCGAGATGATCGGCGCGGTCCGCGGTATCGACCCGGAGACCGGGCACTACTGGGACGACACGAAACGGTACGTCGAGGCGGCCGGCCTGACCGAGGCCGACCTGCGCAAGATCTTCGAGACCAACGCCCGCCGGGTCTACCCGCGCCTGCGGTAGCGGTCAGACCGGTTCCGGACTGGTCTTCTCGGCGGCCGCCTTGGACAGGCGGCGGGCGGTGCGGCTGATGTGCTTGAGCATGATGGCGGTGGCCTTGTCGGTGTCGCGTTGCGCGATGGCCTCGACCAGGTCGCGGTGTTCCACCGTGCCGCGCTGGCCCATCAGCGGCGCCGCAATCGCGGCCTCCTGCAGGGACATCAGCAGCGGACCGTGGAAGGACCGGACCAGCATCTCGATGGCCGCGTTGTGGGTGCACGCCCCGAGCCGGTTGTGGAACTGCGCGGACATCGCCATCGTGTACTCGCCGCGCCGGAGTGCGTCGATGTGCTCGCGGGTCATCGCCCGCAGTTCCTCGATGTCGGTGTCGGTGGCGCGTTCGATGACGGTCGGGATGATGCCCAACTCGAACACCAGCCGAGCCTCGGTGACCTCGACGGACGTGACGGGCGCGAGGTTGATCAGGTCGGCCAGGCCGGCGCCCAGCCGGTCCGACGACGGGGTGGTCACGAACGCGCCGCCCCGGGCGCCCACCCTGATCTCCACCAGGCCGCCGGCCTCCAACACCCGCAGCGCCTCGCGCACGGTCACCCGGCTCACGCCCAGGCGTTCGCACAGTTCCCGCTCGCTGGGCAGCCGGTCACCGGGCCGCAGCCGGTTGCCCCTGATCAGGCCGCGGATCTGCGCGACGATCGCCTCGGACATCCGGTTCGCGCTGACGGCGGTGAACAGGTCGCCGTCACCCGGTGAGGGCGGGGAATTGTGCTGTTCCACCGATTCGCACTCCAACCATCGCCGCGCACGGCACCGAATGCCACAGGGTACGCCCGGAGGGGCCACCGGGCCGTGCACGGGGCGGTCGCTTGCCGCGCTTCCCACAATGGACTAATGTTAATACCGCGATCATGAAGCCAGCCGTGAGGAGCGATAGCGATGGGCGAGGACGGTCGGGTCTTTCTCCGTGGGATCACGTCGGAGTCGTACGGCCTGGGCGAGTTCCGGGCGCGGCAGCTCGCCGCTCCGCGGGTCCGCGACGACTCGGTGGTCGTCGACGACGCGAAGGTGGGCCACTCCGGCGACTCGGCCAAGTCGAAGACCTGGTGGCGCATCGGCCCCGGTGACGAGGCGTTCCTGACCCAGACGCTCCAGGTGCACTTCGTCCAGCTCCCGCCGCAGTCCTCCAACCACGGCCACGGCCACCAGAACGAGGCCGCCTTCTACATCCTCGAAGGCCGCGGCTACGAGATCCACGACGACAAGCGGTACGACTGGGAGGCCGGCGACCTCGTCCTCGTGCACACCGACTCGGTGCACCGGCACTTCAACCCCTACGACGAGACCGCGACCGCGCTGGTCATGAAGGCCAAGTGCGCCTGGATGTACCTGGGCCTGATCCAGCAGGGCCGCAGCGGCCCGGTGGCCGACGAGGAGCGTTTCGGCCCGCGCGAGGACTGGTCGCGGATCTGGACGCCGGGCGTCGAGGAGCGCAAGAAGGTCGTCAAGCCGGCCGACACCACCTGGGAGACCACTCCGCTGGGCAACGTCCGGGTGCTGTCCTCGCCGGCCCGCGACGACGTGCGGACGTTCAGCATGGACGCCTTCGAGCTGCGCGTTCCGGAGGGCAGCCGGTCGGGCAAGCGGTGGCACATGGCCGACGAGGTGCTGTACGTGATCTCCGGTTCCGGCTACTCCCTGCACTGGGAGGTCGAGGCCGAGATCGCCGAGAAGTACTACGCCCGGATCGCGAAGGAGCCCACCCGGCACGAGCTCAAGGCCGGTGACACGCTCTACGTCCCGCAGAACACCGTGGCGCAGCACTTCGCCGCCGACGGCACCCCGCTGACCCTGCTGTCCGGCCAGAACCGCCTGTTCAAGCAGCTCGGCTACGACCGGGTGCACTTCTTCGAGAACGCGCCCGAGTACGACGCCGAGGTCGCGGGCGCCGCGGTCACCGTCTGACCCACCCCAGTCCGGCTCCGGCCGGCCGGCAGCACGCCGGCCGGCCCGTCGGCGTTCCCGCGTCCGGTCGAGGATCGCCTGCGCGACACGATTCAGATGCCACCCCGGATCGAGTCCATTGTGGTCAGGGTGACGGTTCGGGTTTACCTCGGGCGATGACCGTTGACGCAAGGGGTCAATGAGATTATGGTCAGTCCAATCGTGGCTCCGGCCGTACCATCGCCGCTACCGCTGGTAAGGGGTGTTTGATGTCGAACACCGAGGATGTCGACGCGCTGCGTGCCGAGATCGCGCAGGCGTGCCGCATCCTCGCCGTCGAGGGACTGGTGGACGGCATCCTGGGCCACGTCTCGGTCCGCGTGGACTCCGACCACATGCTGATCCGGTGCCGGGGCCCGCAGGAACACGGCCTGCTGTTCACCGAACCGGCCGACGTCCGGCTCGTCGACCTCGACGGCCACGGCGCCGAACTCACCGACGGGTACGCGGTACCCAACGAACTGCCCATCCACGGCGAGACACTGCGGGCCCGGCCCGAGGTGAACGCCGTGGTGCACGCGCATCCGCCCGCCGTGTTGGCCTGCGGTATCGCGGAACTGCCGCTGCGGCCGGTGTTCGGCGCGTTCAACATCCCCGCCATGCGCATGGCGCACGACGGAATCCCCACGTACCAGCGGTCCGTGCTGATCCGCAGGCCCGACCTGGCCAAGGAGATGCTCGCCGCGATGGGTGACCGCCCGGTGTGCGTGCTGCGCGGCCACGGCATCACGACCACCGGATCGACAGTGCGCGCGGCCGTGCTGCGGGCGTTGAACCTCAACGCGCTGGCATCGGTGACATTGACCGTCGCCACGACCGGTCGCACCGCGGCCGACATTCCCGAGCAGGACGTCGCCGAACTCCCCGATCTCGGTTCGGCGTTCAACGACGACGCGAACTGGCGGTACTACGTGGCCAAGGCGCAGTCCCGCGACTAACTCATTTTCCCCCGACTCCCACCAGAACGAGCAAGCTCCGCCAAGGGCGCTGGAGGCACAGCACATGCGAGTACAACCATCCAAACCGAAAGCCGGTGTCCTGGCGGGTGTCGCGGCAGGTCTGCTGCTGCTCGCCGCGTGCGGCAGCGGCAGTGGCGGCACCACCGCGGCGGCGTCCACCGGCGGCGCCAACTCGTTGGCCGGCCTGGCCAAGCTGCCGGCCGCGCAACTCCAGTCCAAGGCGGAACAGGAGGGCCAGGTCAACTGGTACACCACGTTCGCCGCGGACGACGTGAGTGGCATGGTCGCCGCGTTCAACAAGGTCTACCCGAAGATCAAGGTCAACGCGCTGCGGCTGAGCGCGGACCAGCTGCCGCCCAGGGTGATCACCGAGCAGCGCGGCAACGAGTTCAACGCCGACGTGGTGTCCGGTGACGCGCCCCAGGTCGACCAGCTCATCAACGCCAACGCGATGCAGCCCTACTGCCCGAGCGACCAGCAACCGCTGCCCGCCGGCCAGACCATGCCGAAGGGCTACTGCGGCAACGTGTACGTCGTCACCACGGTGATCGTGTACAACCCGGAGGCGTTGCAGCGGCAGGGCCTGCAGGCGCCCAAGACGCTGCAGGACCTCACCCAGCCGCAGTGGAAGGGCAAGTTCTCCATGGACCCGAGTGCGGTCAACCTCTACGAGGGGCTGATCAACACCATGGGCCACGACAAGGCGCAGGCGCTGCTCAAGCAGCTCGGCGCGAACCAGCCCAAGCTGGTGGAGAGCCACACCCTGGCGCTGACCCAGGTGGAGGCCGGTGAGCCGCCCGCGTCCGCGTCGGCCTACGGCTACAAGTCGGCCAGCGAGCAGCGCAAGAACCCGGGCAAGGTCGCGTTCATCAACCCGACTCCGCTGCCCACGTCGTTCACCCCGATCGACGTCGCCCGCAACGCCCCGCACCCGGCGGCGGCCGCGCTGTTCATCAACTGGATGACCTCGCAGGACGGCCAGCAGGCGGTCATCGACGTCACCAACCACACGTCGCTGCGCACCGACGTCAAGAACGACACGAGCGTGTGGGACCCGCAGAAGTGGCCGCCGGCCTGGGGTGACGCCAACCTCAGCTCGACCCTGTACAACCAGTACGCCTCCGAGATGAAGACGGCGCTCGGCGCGTCCTGACCGCGGGACGAGTGGCACCGGGAAGGACGACGACATGACCGTGGTGACGGACGCACCCGAGGCGACACCCGCCCCGCCTCCCGCACCCGCGACGAGGCACCGGCGCCGGTTGCGTGTCGAACCGCGCTACCTGATCCTCGCCGTCGCCGCGGTCATCGTCGCCTACCTGGCCATCGTGCCCCTGGGCACGATGGCGGTGGCCAGTCTCCAGTCGTCCTTCCTGGGGACCGGACCGGTCACGTGGACGTTCGAGCACTACGTGCAGACGTTCACCGGCGCCGGGTTCGGTGGGCTGGTGGCGACGTCGTTCGAGTACGCCATCGCGGTCGCGGCGGCGGCCGTGGTCGTCGGTTTCGGGCTGGCCTGGCTGGTCACCAGGACCAACACGCCGGCCAAGGGCTTCGCCCGGGTGGCCGCGCTGGTGCCGCTGATCATCCCGGGCATCCTGAACACCGTGGCGTGGGCGCTGCTGTTCTCGCCGCAGACCGGTCCGCTCAACGGCGTGCTGCGGTCGATGCACCTGCCCGTGTTCGACATCTACTCGCTGCTGGGCATGATCTTCGTGCAGACCACGCACGTCACGCCCGTGGCATACCTGATGGGCGTGGCGGCGTTCACCTCGATGGACTCGTCACTGGAGGAGGCGGCACTCGGGTCGGGCGCGCGGCCGGCCCGGGTGTTCCGCACCATCACGCTGAAACTGGTGCGGCCGGCCATCCTGTCCGCGGCACTGCTGATGTTCATCCAGACGATCTCCACGTTCGAGGTGCCGCAACTGCTCGGCGTGCCCAACCACATCTTCGTGTTCGTCAGCCGGATGTACGAGGCCATCCAGTCGTTCCCGGCCGACTACGGCACGGTCGCGGTGATCGGCATCTTCGTGCTGTTCCTGGCCGCGGTCGGCCTGGCCGTGTCGCGGTGGGTGGTGCGGCGCTCGCCGACCCAGACGGTGACCGGCAAGGGGTTCCGCCCCAAGGTGACCGACCTGGGCCGCTGGCGGTGGTTGGGCTTCGCCGCGTTCGCGGTGTTCTTCATCGTGACCGTGGTGCTGCCGCTGGCCATGCTGCTGTGGTCGTCGCTGCTGCCCACCTACAGCCCGCCGTCGGTCGCGGCGCTGAAGACGGTGTCGTTCAAGAACTACTCGACGCTGTTCTCCTCGCCCTCCCTGCTGGCGTCGGTGAAGAACACGGCCATCACGGCCCTGCTGGCCGGGATCATCGTCACCGTGCTCACCGCGATCGTCGCCTACATCACGATCAAGACGAGGATCCGCGGCCGGTTCCTGCTCGACGGCCTGGCCACCGTGCCGATCGCGGTGCCCAGCATCGTGCTCGGTGTCGGCGTCCTGTACTGGTACCTGGTGGCGCCGCTGCCCTTCCACCTGTACGGCTCGCTGGCCATCCTGGTGATCGCGTTCGTCACCATCGGCCTGCCCTACGGCATGCGCTACATCGGCCCCGGCCTGGCGCAGATCAGCGATGAGCTGGAGGAGGCGGCGTCGGCCAGCGGCGCGGGTTGGTTCCACGCGTTCCGCCGGATCTACGTGCCGTTGCTGATGCCGTCGCTACTGGCCGCGTTCCTCTACACCACGATCGTCGCGTTCCGTGAGATCTCGGCGGCGATCTTCCTGTACTCGCAGAACACCGAAGTCATGTCGGTGCAGATCTACAACCTGTGGTCCAGTGGGGACTACCCGGTCGTCGCCGCACTGGGCATCCTGATGGTCGTGCTGCTGACCATCGTGGTTGCCATCGTGCGGCTGATCGGCGGCCGGGTCGGATTGACGGAGGCACGATGATCAGGCTCACCGGTGTGGTCAAGCAGTACGTCGGCCGGACCAGCACGGGCAACGCGGTCGATGGCATCGACATCGAGGTCGCCGACGGCGAACTGGTCACGCTGCTCGGGCCCAGCGGCTGCGGCAAGACCACCACGCTGCGCCTGATCGCCGGACTGGAGAAACCCAACGCCGGCACGATCACCATCGACGACCAGGTGGTGGCCGATCCCGACGGCGGCGTCTTCCTCGGCGCGCACCGCAGGCCGATCGGCATCGTGTTCCAGTCCTACGCCATCTGGCCGCACATGACCGTGCTGGAGAACGTGATGTTCCCGCTGCGCTCGGCGCGGCCCAGGGTGTCCAAGGCCGTGGCGCGGACCAAGGCGCTGGAGGCGCTGGAGGGCGTCGGCCTGGCCGACTTCGCGCAGCGCCCGGCGCCGATGCTCTCCGGCGGGCAGCAGCAGCGGGTCGCGCTGGCACGCGCTCTGGTGCGGGAGCCGAAGGTGCTGTTGCTGGACGAGCCGCTGAGCAACCTGGACGCCGGCCTGCGCGACCGGATGCGCGACGAGATCCGGGCCGTGCAGCAGCGGCTGGGCATCACCACGGTCTTCGTCACCCACGACCAGGACGAGGCACTGGCCGTGTCCGACCGGGTCATCGTCATGGACACCGGCCGGATCGTCGAATCCGGCCTGCCGCAGGAGATCTACGCCTGGCCGACGGCCGAGTTCACCGCCCGGTTCCTCGGCGTGTCCAACACCATGACCGGCACCGTGCGGTCGGTGTCCGGCGACACCGTGGAGATCGCGGTGGCCGCCGGCGTGCTGCGCTGCCGGGCCTGCGACGGCCTGTCCGGCGGTGACCGGGTGTCGGTGTTCATGCGGCCGGAGAGCTTCCGCCTGTCCCGGCGGGCCAAGGCGGACACCGACTGGTCCGGCGTCATCGACTTCTCCATCTACCAGGGCGACTGCTGGGACTACCACGTCACGCTGGACGGTGGCGAATCGGTGAAGGTGCGGGTGTACCGGGAGAAGGTGGGCCTGTCCCACGGCGACCAGGTCTACCTGGAACCCGACCAGGACTCGGCGCTGGTCATGCCGGAGTCCGGTTTCGCCCGCCGGATGACCGGAGAAGCGGCGGCACGCCCGGTGGCGTAGCGGCCCTACGCTGTCGTGGTGCGGGTCATCGCGATCGAGGAGCATTTCGCCACCGAACAACTCCGGCCGGCCAACTGGACCGACCCACTGCTGGACCTGGGAGCCGGCCGGATCGCCGAGATGGACGCGGCGGGCGTCGACGTCCAGGTGCTGTCCGCGCCGCCACCGGCCGTGCAGCACTTCCCGCCGGACGAGGCCGTCGCCGTCGCCCACGCGGTCAACGACCGGCTGGCCGAGGCCGTCACCGCCCATCCCGACCGGTTCGCCGGGTTCGCCACGCTGCCGACGCCGGTACCCGAGGCCGCGGCCGCCGAACTGGGCCGGGCCGTGCGTGAACTGGGGTTCCGGGGCGCGATGCTGCACGGGCACACCGGCGGCCGGTTCTTCGACGATCCGTCGTTCCTGCCGATCTTCGAGGCCGCCGAGGATCTCGACGTGCCGGTCTACCTGCACCCGGCGCCACCACCGAAGGCCGTGTTCGACGCCTACTTCGCCGGCCTGGACGAGACGGTCGGCGGCCTGCTCGCCACGGCGGGCTGGGGCTGGCACGTCGAGACCGGGTTGCACGCGCTGCGGCTGATGGTGTCCGGGCTGTTCGACCGGTTCCCCTCGTTGCAGGTCGTGTTGGGCCACATGGGGGAGTTCCTGCCGTTCGGCCTGGCCCGCGCCGACTCGGTGCTCCGCGACGCCACCGCGGGCCTCGGCCGTACCGTGGCCGAGTACTTCCAGGAGAACTTCCACGTCACCACGAGTGGCTTCTTCTCCACGCCGCCGCTGCAGTGCGCGCTGTCCGTGGTGGGCGTCGACCGGATCCTGTTCGCCGTCGACTACCCGTACGCCACGAACAGCGAGGGCACCGACTTCCTGAACTCGGTGCCCATCGCGCCCGCCGACCGGGCCAAGATCGCCCATCTCAACGCCGAGCGGCTGCTGGGGATCTGACCGCTACTGGGTCTTGGCGACCCGGCGGGCGGTGCGCCGCAGGTGGGTCCGCATGATCTCCCGGGCCCGCTCGACGTCCTTCGCGGCCACGGCCTCCACCAGGTCGCGGTGTTCGGCCGTGCCCCGGTGACCCATCAGCGGTGCGGCCACCTGGGCCTCGCGCAGCGACATCAGCAGCGGGCCGTGGAAGGAACGGACCAGCACCTCGACAGCGGCGTTGTGGGTGGCCGCCGCCAGCCGCACGTGGAACGCGGCCGACATGGCCATGACGTACTCGCCGGCCCGCAGCGCGGCCTGGTGCTCCTTCAGCATGGCGCGCAGGTCGGCGATGTCCTGCTCGGTGGCGCGCTCCACGACCAGCGGCAGCATGCCGACCTCGAACACCTGCCTGGCCTCGGTGACCTCGGGCGCGGTCAGTGGCGACAGCGTGATCAGGTCGGCCAGGCCGGTACCGATCTTCGCCGACGACGGCGTGGTGACGAACGCACCGCCCTTGGCGCCCACCCGGATCTCGACCAGCCCACCGGCCTCCAGCACGCGCAGCGCCTCCCGGACGGTGACGCGGCTGACGCCCATCCGCTCGCCGAGATCGCGCTCGCTGGGCAGCCGGTCGCCGGGCCGCAGCCGGTCGCCCCGGATCAGAGCACGGATCTGCTCGACGATCGCCTCGGACATCCTGTTGGTCGACACCGTCCGGTAGATGTCCAGGTCGGAACGTTCACTCACCTGGCGAGTGTCCCACAACGCCGCTCTGAGCTCTCTCTTGAAAATGGTATGACAATAAGACGATACTGACGACTATGACCACATCAGGACAGCAGGCGGCGGAGACCTGGAGCGACCCGGAGTTCGCCCGATCGTGGATCGACCGGGACAACCAGGGCGACCTGCTGGACATGCCACGCAGGGTGAGCGCGGCGCTGGTCGCCCAGGACCGGCCGGGCACCCGGCTGGTGGTGGACGTGGCCAGCGGCCCCGGCGGCTTCCTCGAGGTCTACCTGGACGAGTTCCCCGAGGCGCGCGGCGTGTGGTCGGACGCGTCCCCGACGATGATGGACGAGGCGAAGCAGCGGCTGGCCCGGTTCGGTGACCGGGTGGAGTTCGTCATCGCCGACATGACCGACAACGGCTGGCTGCCGGCGGGCGCCGACGTCGTCACCACCTCGCGGGCCAGCCACCACCTGGACCGCAACAGCCTGCACGCCTACTACCGGGAGGCCGCGGGCGCGCTGGCACCCGGCGGCTGGCTGGTCAACCTCGACCACATCGGCCCCACGGACGCCTGGGACGCGCGGCTGCGCGGGGTCCGGCAGCGGTTCGTGCCGAAGCGGTCCACGAAGTCATCGCACCACCACGACTATCCACTCTGCTCGCTGGACGACCACCTGTCCGGTTTCGTCGCCGCCGGCATCCCCGACGTCGAGGTGGCATGGCGGGCGTTCATCACCGTCCTGCTCACCGGCCGCAAGCCGGACTGAGCGGGTGAATTCCGTTCGCCGGTTGTCGGTCGGCGTCGGTAGGCTCGCCGACCATGGTCGATCGCGACGAACACGGCCGGCCCGAGCCGCCGACGGCAGCCGACGAAACCGCCACGCTGCTGGGCTTTCTGGACTGGCAGCGGGCCACCTTCGCGTGGAAGTGGTCCGGACTGGACTCGGCTGGCCTGGCGACGACGGTCGCCGCGTCGTCGATGACGCTGGGCGGGATGATCAAGCACATGGCCCTCGTGGAGGACAGCTGGTTCTCCAAGTGGCTGATCGGCAACAAGGTGTGGACGCCGTGGGGCGACGTGGACTGGGCTGCCGATCCGGACTGGGAGTGGCACAGCGCGGCCGACGACACCCCGGAGCAGTTGCGCGCCCTGTGGCAGGCGGCCGTGGACCGGTCCCGGTCGAACGTCGCCGACGCGCTGGCGGCCGACCCGGATCTGGGCCAGATGGCCAACCGGACCGACGACGAGGGCTGGAGCCCGAGCCTGCGCTGGATCCTCTGTCACATGATCGAGGAGTACGCGCGGCACAACGGCCACGCCGACCTGATCCGCGAGGCAGTGGACGGCGAGACCGGCGAGTAGCTCCGGGGTGGACCCTTGGCTGCTGAGGTGGGTCCCGACGGTCACCTGTTCACCGCCGTCTCATGGGGCCGGGCGTCCCAGGCGATCGTGGAGCAGGTCAGGGCGCTGCTGCGAAACGGGCGGCTGGCACCCGGTGACCGGCTGCCCAGCGAGCGCGAGCTGTGCCGCCGGTTCGGGGTCAGCAGGGTCACCGTCCGGGAGGCGCTGCGCATCCTGGAGACGGCCGGCCTGATCGCCGTGAAGGTGGGCGCGCGGGGCGGCGCGTTCGTCACCAGTCCGACGTCCGACCAGGTGGGAGCCGGTCTGGCCGATCTGCTGACGCTGTCGCCGATGACCGCCGTGGAAGTCACGGAGGCGCGGCTGGTGTTCGAGATCGGCATCGTGCCGCTGGTGGTCGAGCGGGCCACGGCGGCCGACATCGCCGCGTTGCGCGAGTTGACCGGTGAGCACGCGGCCCGGTTCGCGGCCGGCGAGTACACGATGGAGATGTCCGCCGACTTCCACGTCGCGGTCGCCGGGTGCACGCACAACAGCGCTGTGGCCATGCTGGTGCATTCGTTCCACGGTCCACTGTTGATGTCGTTGCGCGAGGCGCAGACGGTGGCGCCGGAGATGGGTGGCACCGGCGTGACCGAGCACGCCGCGTTCGTCGACGCGATCGCCGCCCGCGACACCGCAACCGCGCGGGCCGTGATGCACACGCACCTGCTGCGCACCGCCGACCGCGTGCGTGGTTAGCGTTCGCCGGGCGGCCAGGTCGCGGTGGCCGGGGAGAGGGTCAGCCAGTGGCCCTTGGTGACCCGCACCGCCCGGTACAGGTCCGGTGACGTGCGCACATAGCGCCTGCGGCACCAGCAACTCAGGTCGTAGACGATGTCGCCACCCTGCCGGCGCAGGTACTGCGCGACACCCCAGGCGGCGTCGAGTTCGCCGCGCGCGTCCGAGTCACCCTTGTCCGTGGCCCGTTCCGCCTTGGCCAACCGCTGCCGGGCCTCCTCGTTGATCGAGTAGCCGGGGCGGGGCATCAGCACGGCGCCGGTGATGATGCTGTGCACGTCCATACCGAGCGCCACCGGTCGCACGTGTACCCGGGCGAACACGCCTTCGCAGGCGCCGCACACGAGTTCCACGTCCCGACCTTTCAGCACGCTGACCGACTCTATCCGACACGGGCTGACTCGACTGGGTGACGAGCCGTGCGGGGCGATGCCGGTGCCGAGCAGGCACAGCAACGCCTGAAGCACCGAACCCCCGAGTCGAACGAGCTGAGCCCGGAGACCAGCAGGGCGAGTCTGGTGTGAGCAGACCACCGCTGGTCACCCACTGGCGAACGCCCCGAACACGATCACCCACGCCAGCCGGCACACCCGGGCAGGTACGCCGCCGTCCACGGTCACAGCTCGACGTATGTGGAGGTCGGATTCGTCGTTGACCGGTCGCGGGCGTTTGCTAAGCTAAGTACAATAGCTTTTAAGTTATCAACTGTAGGGGGACCTCATGTCGACCATCACCAGCCCGGGGACCGGCGCCCGCATCGCCTGGGGGGCGTTCGGCGTGTTCCTGGTCGCGTTCGGCGTTTTCGAGATGCTCAAGCACGGCGGCCTGGCCTGGCCGTTGTTCTTCGTCGGGGCGGTGATCCCGGCCATCCCCGGGTTACCGCGATCCGTCCAGCGGTGGGTGCAGCGGTTCCCGCCGGTGCCGCTGGCGGTGATCGCCTACATCAGCCTCTTCCCGGCGCCGGATCTACTGGCCGTGCCGTTCTTCACGCTCGGCCTGATGTGGTTGGCGCACATCGCGCTCGGCCGGGCCTACCGTCCTCATCGGACGGTTCGCGAGCTGAAGCCCGCCGAGAGCGTGTCGATCAGCCGCTCGTAACTGATGTCCAGGTCCTCGGCCATCTCGAAGGCGCCTGCCGACTCCAGCGACGCGAAGCCGTGTGCGACCGCCCGGATGCTCCGGGCGGCGTGCACGGCTTCGGCGCCGGTCAGGCCGTAGCCGCGCAGCACGGCGAAGGCGAGTTCGACCAGCCGCTGACCGGCCGGGCCGAGCACGGGGTCGTTCGACGGTGCCTGGGGGAGCATCGCGTAGCGGTGCGGATGGTCCAGCACGTAGCGCCGGTACTCGAGCAGGAGAGCGCGCAGCGCGTCCGGCCCGGCCAGCCCGAGCACGGCGGTGGTGAGGCGATCATTGAGCTCCGCCATGACGTAACCGGCGACGCGATCGCGCAGTTCGGCCAGGTTGCGGACGTGCTTGTAGAGCGAGGGCGCCGACACACCGGTGCGCTCGGCGATGGCGGCCAGGGTCAGCTCGGCCGGCCCTTGCTCGTCGATCAGGGCGATGGCAGCGGAGGTCACCGCGGTGGCACTCAATCCGGCTCTGGGCACCCGCTGTCCGATCTGGTTAGGTGGACAAGCCTACAGGCTATACATCATAGCGCATCACCAGAGCACAGCGCCGAAGTCGAGCGGTTGCGGGGTGAGCTTGCCGGTGCGGGCGGTCAGGTCGAGCAGCCGGGTGGCCATCTCCTGGGCGGGTCGGCGTTGCCGGTCGCCGTGGCCGGGCAGCACCCACTCGAACCGGATGTGCGGGGCGGTGCGTTCCAGCGAGGCGGCCAGCGCGGTGATCGAGTACCAGGTCACGCTCGCCACCACTTCGAGATCGCCGGTGGTGCGGGACCAGTAGAAGCTGTCGCCGGTGAAGCAGAACTTGTCGTCGGCGAGGTAGAGGACGCTGCCGTCGGTGTGCCCGGGCAGCGGGTGTGCGGTCACGCCATCGGTGATCTCGACCGGGTCGAGACCGCGCAGGATGCGATCGGCGGTCGGCGCGGCGGCCAGGTCGGCTTCATGGATCCACAGCCGAGCGCCGAAGCGGTCCGCGTACTCGCGACCGTGGGCAGCGTGGTCGCGGTGGGTGAGCAGGACATCGGTCACCGGGCCGAGTGCTGCGTATTTGTCGGCCAGTGCTGTGTTCCAGCGCGGGGTGTCGATCATCAGGTTGCCGGTGGGGCGGATCAGTAGGTAGGAGTTCGCGCCTGCTGTCTGCCGGGAGTTGTGGCCGCAGAGGTACAGGTGCTCGTCCAGTGCCAGGGGGAACGGGTCGGTTGTGGGGTCGAGTGGGCCTGCGGTGGGTCGGATGGAGCGGGTGTGGCAGGCGTGGGCTGCGGTGTTGATCGCGGTTTCTTCTGCTGGGGTGGTGGGTTGGCGGACTACGGCTGATCTGCCGTCTACCTCGGCGATCAGGCCGGGGGCTAGTTGTCGGGCTACATCGCAGTTGGTGCAGCGGTTGTCGACCAGCCATTCGTTCATGGGTTCCTGCCTACCACAGGGTTTGGTTTGAAATCCAATGGAGAATTGGGGGTTGCCAGGGTGGGGGACTGGTGCTCTAGGTGGCGGTTCTTGGGTTGGGGTTGGTTCGGCCGCTCCCTCCTTGTGGGTGTTTTCGCTGGATCGTCGGCGTCAAGGCCGCTGCGCGTCGCTTCGGGATGGCCTTCGGCCAGCCTTGACCCCCGACGATCCAGCGAAAAGATTGGCTGGGTGTGAGGGAGCGGCAGGAAGGACTGGATCCTCCGAGACAAACAATGCCTCCCAGGGTTGGGCCAGGCCCCCGGGAATGCTGAACTTCGCTCGGCCGGGCGAATTCCAAGTCACTCGGGCTTGTTATCGCTTCATTCCTGGCCGCTTCCTCACACCCAGCCTTCTTTTGCGTTGGGTTGTTGCTGTCAAGAGTGGCCGAAGGCCATCGCGTCAGCGACGCGAAGCGCTCTTGACAGCAGTGGCCCAACGCGAACAATCCAAAGAGAGGGAGCGGCCCGTGCGGAACCCGACACCCACACGGCAACCTCATCACCCCTCCGGAAACCCCAACCCCCCGATCTCCCCACCCGGCAACACCGCAACCCGCAACCGAACGACCCCAACAACCAGATCCACCACCACAGCCCCAGTAGCAGCAACACTGTGCTCCCCAACAACAATCTCCCCACCGCCACCACCACCCCGAGCAGCCCAGGCGGCCGCCAGCTGCGCCACACTGACAGTCGAACGCTTGCCGGCAACCAGCCGAGCATGAACCAGATCCACCCGCCCAGCAACAAAATCCCGAGCCACAGCAACAACCTCATCCCGCCAACCAGCCCAAGGCACCAACTCGGCCACCCGACCAGGATCCCCACCGGCCAACACCACCCGAGCAACCCGCTTCAGGTAGTCCGACCGAGCGGGCCCACCCGGCTCATCGGTCAAGATCGCCACAGCACGCCCCCGGCCAGAATCCACCGAAACACACCCGGAGCACCCCCGGGTGCCCCCACTGTGCTCACAAACCCCATGAGTCCGCACCCACCCAAGCCCTTGTTCCTGGGCAACAACAATCGCCGAACCCAACGCAGAAGACGGCGGAAACAAACAAGCCCGAGCATACCGAGAAAGATCATCGATCGTAGCCTCAACCCCACCCGCACCCAACGGATACTCATCACCGAAAGTCGACGCGGCCATCCCCAACGGCACCAACAACCGCGAAGTCACCAAAGCCCGATAATCCACACCACTGGCCCGCTCCAGAATCAGACCGAGCAGCTGGAACCCAAGATTGGAATAACGCGGCGAACCCACAACGACCCGCCGCAGATCAGCCTCGGCCCGCTGGAACGTATAACCGTCCCAGGAATGCCGACCAGGAGCCATGGACGGCAGACCGGACGTATGAGTAGCAAGCTGCCGCACGGTGATGGAACCGTTAGGACCGGCCGACAGCCACCGCGAGATCTCGTCGTCCAGGCCCAGCACACCCTCACCGACCAAGAGGGCAAGCACGGAAGCGGTCATCGTCTTGGTGACCGAACCGATCTCGAACACACGGTCAACATCCGTGACCACGGTGCCCGACCGATCGACCGCCGCGACGGCCGTGAACCTTTCGGCCAATGACCGCTCAGCGTCGCTGGTCCAGCTCATGCGTCAACTCCTGGGTCGACAGGGCCCGGTAGACCGAGGCGACCGACGGATGCCGGCCGCTGCTCGGGATGGTCAGCCGGCGGGCGATCTCCGGCACAGGAACGCCCTGGTCACGCAACAGTCGGGCAGTGGCGACCATCTCGTCGTCGAACACCCTCGGCCGGCCGCCACGCCTGCCCTCCGCGGCCGCCGTCCGTTGCCCGGCCATGATCAACTCACGCAGGTGGTCCCGGTCGAGTTCCGCCAAGGCCGAAAGCACCCCGCGCAGAGCCGACTGCGGCCCATGCCTGCCCGCGAGCGGACCGGCAAGGATCTCCAGGCGGACGTCACGCAGAGCCGCTGCGACCGCGACGAGTTCCGCCGAACTGCGCGCCAGCCGCCGCAACTCATGGACCGTGAGCACGGCACCGGCCGCCAGGGCTAGAGCCCGGTCGAGTTCCGGCCGGGCCTTCGCGGTCGGACCGACCGTCTCCGTGACGACCGGCCGGCAACCAGCCGCACGCAGGGCGGCCACGTCCGAAGGGACGCCGTAGCCGACCCGGGTGACCGGTGGCTCCCGCCACGGTTGGCCCGGTCCACGATCAGCCGGGACGTCGACCTCGTGCTCGTCCCGCAGCGACGGCACCAGCAGGAACCGGGGCGTGTGGTACTTGAGCGCCGTCGTCCCGCTGCGCGCCCGGCACGGGCTGCCGGTCGGCGCGCCACAGGTCGGGCAGTCCACGTCCTCCGCGTCGGTCGGCCTCACCGGCACAGTCTCGCAGAACTATCTCTCACAACACAAATGAGCTTGCCGAAGCCGACCGAACACAGGCAGGGTGACCGACCGTGATCGCACTGCGGACCGTGGGACCCGACGACTGGCCGGACTGGCGCGCACTCAGGTTGGCCGCGCTGGCGGAGGCGCCGGACGCGTTCGGGTCGACGCTCGCCGAGTGGCAGGGCGCTGGCGACCGCGAGGAGCGCTGGCGCGCCCGGTTGGCGATTCCCGGCTCGCTCAACCTGCTCGGCGTGGCGGACGATCGGCCGGTCGGCATGGCCAGTGGGGTGCCCGACGACGGCCGGGCCGAGTTGATCTCGATGTGGGTGAGCCCGACGGCACGCGGCATGGGTCTCGGCGACCTGCTGATCGCCGAGATCGCGCGCTGGGCGGTCGGGCGGTCGGCCGATGCGTTGTACCTGTCGGTGCGGCCGGACAACACCTCGGCCATCGCGCTCTACGCGCGCAACGGATTCGTCGACACCGGCGAGCCGGGTGAACTGCTGCCCGACGGCGTGCGCCGGGAGATCGTGATGGCCAAGGCCCTCTCAGCCTCGTGACGGCAGGCCAGCGCCGATGGTCGACCGGGTGGCCTGCAGCCGGCTGTCCACCCGGCGCACGGCCGCGGTCCGCTCGGCCAGGCCACCGGAGTCCAGGGCCCGCACGTTCACCGAGTCCGGCCCGTGGCGGGCGCGGATGTCGGCGATCCGCTCGTCGAACGTGGTCAGCTCGCCGTCCGGGTCAGTGGTGAGATCGCAGTACCACAGGGCGTCCCGCAGCAGTGACCGCTCGTCCTCGAACTCGGCCAGCTCCGCTGACAGGCCACGCAACCGCGCGGTGACCGCGGCCGCCGAGTGGTGGGCCACCAGGGCGCACAGCCGGGGTGGTGCGGCGGCGTCGGCCAGGAACCACGCGCCGTCCAGCGGGTGGAAACCCGAGCGGGCCAACGGCGTGGCGTATCCGACGTCGTGCAGCACGGCAGCGGCGATCAGGAGATCCCGTTCGTCGGCCGGCAGCAGGTGGTTTCCGATGTACTCCGCCTGTCGCGCGGTGCCCTGCACGTGCGCCCACCGCCTGGGCATCGCCGTGGCCAGGTGACGCCGGGCGACCAGGGTGGCCCAGCCGCTGAGGTCCATTGCCATCACCTCCAACCGAAATCGTCCACCCGGACATCCGATCCCGCTTCGTCCGACAGGGATGAGACGCCGCATCACCTCATCCGGCGGAGGTGATGCCGCTGCGATCGCCCGGCCGGAGTGTGGGCGGATGTCCGTGTTCGGCGACTTCCCGAGCAGCCCGAACGACCCGGACGGCTCCGTGGAGTTCGGCAGTGTCCTGCGGGACTACGTGCACGCGGTGGCCGCGGGTTGGCGCATCGGCCCCGAGTTCTGTGTCGTGGACGCGGAACTGCCCGCGTGGGCCTACATCGCGCTGGGCTGGACGTTGCCCCGCTACCCGGGCCGCGACCTGGCCCTGCTCTGGGACGAGCGCACCGGATGGTCGGTGGCCATCGAGACGCACTCGTCCGAGGACCTCATCGTCGTCGCCTGCCCGCCCGACGCGGCCGTGGTGCCGCCGCCGTCGCGGGTCCGCCGGTTCGTCGACCAGTTGACCGCGCACAGCGGCTGGGCCGGCCGGCGTGATCCCTCGGTGCGGCGGGCGGCCGGCCGGCACGCCGAGCTGGCCGCGCGGATCGCGGGTGTGCTCGCGTTGCGGGCCGTCACCTGATCGTCCGCGCGCCTGGTGACTACGGCCACCAGGCGGAATGCGGTGACAGCGCCGGGCGTCGATGATCTGATAGGTCGTCGAGTGCGGAGCGGGGTGAGCGAACTGTGTCGGCGCTGTTGGCCGTGGTGTCCAGCGTGCTGTGGGGCGGGGCCGACTTCCTGGGTGGTCGGCTGTCCCGGCAGCACCCGGCGGCCTCGGTCATCTTCCGGGCCCAGTTCATCGCGGTCGCCGGCCTGATCATCGCCCTGGTGGTGGTCGGCGACTTCACCCCGCACGGGCCGGCCCTGGTCTGGGGTGCGCTCGCCGGGGTCTGCGGCGTGGTCGGGCTCAGCGCGTTCTACCGCGCCCTGGCCATCGGCCGGATGGCGCTCGTCGCGCCCGTCGCCGCCACGTCCGTCGCGGTGCCGGTCCTGCTCGGCATCGGGCTGGGCCACCACCCGTCGGTGGGTCAGGCGATCGGCATCGTCGCGGCGGTGGGCGGCACGATCATCGCGGTCGGCCCCGAACTGCGGGCGCCCGGCGGCGGCCAGGCGGGCCGGTCCATCGCGCTGGCGCTGGTGGCGGCGCTGGGATTCGGCCTGCTCCTGGTGACCATCGCGCTGGGCAGCCGCACGTCCGTCGTGCAGACCCTGCTCACCCAACGCCTCGTCTACGCCGCGTTGCTCGGCGTGTTCCTGCTGGTCGTGCCCCGTGACCCGGCACCGTGGACCCGCCGCCAGCACCTCGCCGTCGCCGGCAACGGCGTCGGCGACATGACGGCCAACTACCTGTACGCCGAGGCCACCCGGGGTGCCGTCGACCCGGTCACCTCGGTCCTGGCGTCGCTCTACCCGATCGTCACCGCGCTGCTGGCCCACCAGTTCGACGGCGAACGGCTGCGGCGCATCCAGTACGCGGGCGTCGGCGCGGCTCTGGTCGGTGTGGTGCTGCTCACCGCGGGCTGAGCACCGCGACGTCCAGCGCGCGCAGCCGGTCCGGGTCGGTGACCAGGTCGTAGCCGGCGATCCGGTCGCCGTCGACGGTGCACGCAAGCGCCACGGTCAACCGGCCCGCCGGCGCCACCACGATGCCCACGGCACCGCCCACCAGCGCCACCTCGGCGTACCGGGCGTTCCGGCCGAACACCGCGATCTCCCGCGCCACCTGCCGCGCGCCCCGCACCTCGGTTGCCCGGCCCGGCATCGGGTCGGCCCGCCGGACCACGTCCGGCGACAGCACCGCGAGCACCGCGTCCACGTCGCCGGCCCGCGACGCGGCCAGGAACGCGTCCACCACCCGCCGCTGCCGGGCCAACTCGTCACCCGGCACCGCGGGCGCACCCCGCACCCGTGACCGCGCCCGGCTGGCCAGCTTCTTCGCCGCCACCGGCGTGCGCCCCACGATCGGGGCGATCTCGTCGAACGGCACGGCGAACATGTCGTGCAGCACGAACGCCACCCGCTCGGCGTGCCCGAGTCGGTCCAGCACCACCAGCAGGGCCCGGCCCACCGAGTCGGCCAGCACGGCCTCCCGCTCCGGGTCGTCCGGCGCCAGGTCGTCGCGCGTCGGCACCTCGCGGCGCGACTCGCGGGCCCGCAGCACGTCCAGGCACACCCTGGACAGCACGGTGCGCAGCCAGCCGCCGAGATTGTCCACCGTGTCAGCGTCCACTCTGGACAGCCGCAACCACGTCTCCTGCACGGCGTCGTCGGCCTCGGCGACCGAGCCGAGCATCCGGTAGGCGACCGCGCGCAGGGTGCCGCGATGCGCCTCGAACCGCTCGGCCAACCCGTCCAGGTCCGTCATCGGTCACCTTCCGCCGCCACCCGTCGTCAACCTACTGACACCCAACACCAGGAGGACGACGAACGTGACAACCCAGACCAGGACCGCCGCGCCGCCCACGGCCGCCTTCGCCGCGGTCGTGGCCATCATGGTGCTGTTCCAGGCAGCGGCCAGCGCGCCGACGCCGCTGTACGTGGTGTACCAGCGGATGTGGGGCTTCTCGTCGGCGACGCTCACGCTGGTCTTCGCGATCTTCGTGCTGGTGCTGCTGGCCACCCTGCTGGTGGCGGGCGCGCTGTCCGACCACGTCGGCAGGCGGCCCGTGCTGCTGGCCGGGATCACCCTGGAAGCCGTGGCGCTGCTGCTGTTCCTGTTCGCCGGCGGCGTGTCCACGCTGCTGGCGGCCCGGGCGGTGCAGGGCGTCGCGACCGGACTGATCCTGCCCACGCTGGGCGCCACCGTGGTCGACCTCAACCCGCCGCACCGGCCCCGGGCGGCCACCGTGGTCAACGGCGTCGTCCCGGTCGGCGGGCTGGCCGTCGGCTCGATCGCCTGCGGAGCGCTGGTGCAGTACGGGCCCGACCCGACCAGGCTGGTGTGGCTGCTGCTGCTCGGCACCCTCGTGCTGGCCTTCGTCGCGGTGCTGGCGTTGCCCGAGTCGTCGGCGCGGCGGCCCGGTGTGGCGCGGTCGCTGGTGCCCCGGCTCGGTGTGCCGCAGCGGCTGCGTGGGGACGTGGTGGCGCTGGTGCCGGTCATCGTGGCGAGTTGGGCGCTGGGTGGCCTGTACCTGTCGCTCGGCCCGTCGGCCGCGGCCGCCGTTTTCGGTGTCACCAACCACTTTCTCGGCGGCCTGGTGGCGACCCTGTTGTGCGGCACCGGTGCGGTGGCCGCGTTCGTGTTCGCGGTGCGGCGCACGGCTGCCGGGCGGGCGAGCGTGACGCTCCTCGCCGTGGGCACCGCGCTCACCCTGGTGGGCGTCCTGACCGGCGAGGTGGCCACGGCCATCGCGGGCACGGTGGTGGCCGGCGTCGGCTACGGCGCGTCCGGTCTGGCCACGTTCGGCCGCATGGCAGGCCTGCCGGCCCAACCCGCCGAGCGCGGTGAGCTGTTCGCCGTGGGCTACACGGTGGCGTACCTGGCGTTCAGCCTGCCCGCGCTGGCCGCCGGCTTCGCGTCCACCCGGATCGGGTTGCATACCACCGTCGTGGCGTACGCGGCAGTGGTGATCGTGGTCGCGGTGGCCGCCGGGCGGCGACGCTGGTGGTCGGGACGATCAGCCGCGTAGCCTCCACGCATGGCGAAGCTGGACCGGCGGGTGCGGTTGGTTGGCTGGGCGTTGCGGAAGGCGTCCATCGCCGAGATGGACGCCGAACGGCTCGCCAGGCTGCAGACCCGCGAGTTCCCGCACAACCCGGTGAGCGACTACGTCAACGGCGGCGTGGCCAAGGGTGCCGTCCTCACCGACCGCACCGCCGCCGGCCAGGACGGCTCGCTGCCGGTCCGCATCTACTACCCGAGTCGCCGCGCCACCGGTCCGCTGCCGCTGGTGATGAACTTCCACGGCGGCGGCTGGACGCTGGGCACGCTCGGCCAGTCCGACTGGCTGTGCAGCAACATCTGTGTCGGCGCCGGGGTGGTCGTGGTGTCGGTGGCCTACCGGCTGGCGCCCGCCCACCGATGGCCGGCAGCGCCCGAGGACTGCTACGCCGCACTGGTCGACGTGCTGGCGCGGGCCGACGACTTCGGCATCGACCCGACGCGGGTGGGTGTCATGGGCGACAGCGCGGGCGGCAACCTGGCCGCCGTGGTGTCGCTGATGGCGCGGGACCGGTCCGGGCCGACGATCAGCCACCAGGCGCTGATCTACCCGGCCACCGATCTCACCCTGGGCAGCGAGTCGATCGGCGAGAACGCGAACGCGCCGATCCTGAACCGCTCCGAGTGCCTCGCCTACCGCGCGCACTACCTGGGCGAGGCGGACCCGCACCAGCCCTACGTGTCACCGCTGCTGGCCGATGACCACACGGGCCTGCCGCCGGCACTGGTGCAGGTGGCCGAGCACGACCCGATCCGGGACGACGGCCTGCGCTACGCGGCGGCGCTCCGCGCGGCGGGCGTGCCGGTGCGGTGCACGACCTACTACGGCATGCCGCACGGCTATCTGGCGTTTCCCAAGCTGTGCAAGGCTGCCCCGCAGGCACTGGGTGAACTGACCGAACAGATCGGAGCCGCACTGTGAGGTTCCGGTTGGCCGGGCCGGACGACGCGACCGCGGTCGCCGGACTGCACACCGACAGCTGGCAGCGCCACTACCGGGGCGCCTACGCGGACTCGTTCCTGGACCACGAGGCAGCCGACTTCCTGGTCGGCCTGTGGACCGAACGCCTCACGGCGGCACCGCCGACGGCGTGCACCATCGTCGCCGAGCACGACGGCGAACTGGTGGGTCTGGCCCACACCCTGTTCGACACCGATCCGACCTGGGGCGCCCTGGTCGACAACCTCCACGTGCGGTCCGTGCTCAAGCGGCAGGGGATCGGCACCCGCCTGCTGGCCATGACCGCGCAGGCCGTCCGGGACTGGTCGCCGGTGTCCGGCGTGTACCTGTGGGTGCTGGAGCAGAACACCGCTGCGCAGGGCTTCTACTCGGCGCGCGGCGGGAAACGCGTGGAGCGCGACGACGTGCCGCCGCCCGGTGGGAATCCGGCCTGGCTCAACGGAAAGCCGGCCTGTTTCCGGTTCGCGTGGCCCGATCCGGCCGTGCTGCTGGAGTCATGAGGCGCGCGGTCCCTCCTCCTGTTCCTGCCGGGCCAGGGTGCGCCGGGCCAGCTTGAGCAGCAGCAACGCCACCTCCGACCCGGCGGTGCCCAGTTCGGTGTAGCGCGCACGACCGCGATTTCCCGCGCGTGCGAGAACCGCGTCACCCCGCTCTCCACCCGGGACGTCTCGATCCGCATGTCGAGCTCGACACACCGCTTGATCAGCTCCAGCAGCCGCTCGTCGATCCGGGCCAGTTCGCGTGCCGGTGCCGCCACCCTGTCCGCCCCTCGCTCGACGATTACGAGGAACACCATCCTCGAATCCGATCAACTCCGGCTGGACCAGGAGCGAACCCCCGTCGCACGATCGGCTGATTCCGGTGCCGGCGTGGCCGGCGCGGGTGGGCGGGCGACTAGCGTTGATCTTCGTCCGGGTGGCGGTCCGATGTGGGTGGGGTATGCCGGGTTCGCAGGTGCGGGTGCTCGTGGTGACCACGTTCGACACGCCGGTCGGGGAGGGCGCGGGCGAGGCGTTCCGGTGGATCCGCAGGCGTGTCATGGACGCGCCGATCCCGGTGCCCGGCCTGTGCCCGGACTATCCGGTCGTGCTCGGCGGCGCGCCGGGCGTGTGGCTGCTGACCACCGGTATGGGCGCGGCGAACGCGGCCGCGTCGGTGACGGCCCTGGCCATGAGCGGCATCCTCGACCTGCGCTGGGCGTACGTCCTGGTGGCCGGCATCGCCGGAATCGCACCGGACAGGGGCACCCTCGGCAGTCCGGTGTGGACGGACCACGCGGTGAGCGGGTCGCTCGCCCACGAACTGGACGCCAGGGAGATGCCGGCCGACTGGCCGCACGGGTTCGTCCCGCTGGGCGCCCGGCGGCCCGGTGAGCAGCCGCTGCTGCACGTCGGCGGTGAGGCGTTCGCCCTGAACCGGCGGCTGTGCCGCGCCGCCCGCGACATCACCCGCGACGTGCCGCTGGCCGACGACCGGGCGGCCGAGGCGTCCCGCGCCCGCTACCCGCAGCCTACGGCCCGCCAGGCGCCGAGCCTGCTGACCGGCGCCACGCTGAGCTCCGACACGTTCTGGTCCGGCCGCCTGCTCAGCGACCGCGCCCGCCGGTGGGTCACCCAGTACACCGACGGCCGGGGCGAGTACACCACCACGCAGATGGAGGACAACGCCATCCTCACCGCCGTCGGGCGGGCGCGCGGCCTGCTCGACCCGGACCGGGTGGCGATCCTGCGCTGTGGTGCCACTTTCGACCAGGCACCACCCGGCTGCGACCCGGCGTCCGCGTTCGACGACCGGTCCGGGTGGACGATCGCGGCGGAGAACGCCTACCGCGTCGGATCGGCGTTCGCCGACCACGTCGTGGAGCACTGGACCGACTGGCGCGACGGCGTACCCGACCACGCGGCGGCCAAGGTCGGCGCGTGAGACCCACCGCCTCGGTCGGCACGGTGTCGACGTCGCTCGGCCGGCCCTGGAACGTCATGCTCGCCGTGCCGAGCGCGCAGTCGTGGTCCGCCGAGCAGCCTCCGCCGTGAAATGGCCGATCCCCTCGCCGCGCTGTCCATAGTGGCCGGTCCGAGGACCCTGGGTCGATCAAGATCACCCGATGTGAGCACGTGGCAGGATCGTGGTATGTCCGACGCATCCACGGTCGCGGAGATCGCCGCGCGCTACGGGTTGGAGCCGTTGCCGGTCGAGGGCGGGCTGTTCCGGCAGACGTGGCGCGGCCCGGCCGACGCCGACGGCCGACCGGCCGGCACGGCCATCCTGGTGCTGCTGACGCCGGACTCGTTCTCCGCGTTGCACCGCCTGCCGGTCGACGAGATCTGGCACTTCTACCGGGGCGATCCGGTGGAGTTGCTGCTCCTGGCGCCCGACGGCACCAGCGAGGTGACAGTGCTGGACACGCAACTCGTCGTCCCGGCCGGGACGTGGATGGGCGCCAGGGTGGCCGATGGCGGCGCGTGGAGCCTGTGCGGCACCACGATGGCACCCGGTTTCCTGCCCGCCGACTACGAGGGCGGCGACGTCACCGACCTGACCCGCCGCTACCCGCGGGCGGCCGACCACATCCGCGCACTGTGCCGGCCGGACCGGCCGCTGCGCATGGACAACGAGGAGACGACCTGATGCGGGACACCGCACTGCCCGACCTGTCCGGCACCGTCGCGCTGGTCACCGGAGCGAGCGGCACCATCGGCCGGGGCATCGCGCTGCGCTTCGCCGACGCGGGCGCCGCCGTGGCGGTGCACGGCCACCGCAACCCGGCCACCGCGCTCGCCGCCGAGATCCACGCGCAGGGCGGTGCGGCGCTGGCGGTCACCGCCGACCTGACCGACCCCGCCGCCTGCGCCGGCCTGATCGCCGAGGCCGCGTCCTGGACCGGCCGCCTGGACGCGCTGGTCAACAACGCCGGCATCCAACCGGTCCAACCCCTGGCCGGGATGACCGAGGCCGACTGGCGCACGGTGCTGGACACCGACCTCACCAGCGCGTTCCTGTGCACGCAGGCGGCGGCCGGAGTGATGCGCGGCGGCAGCATCACCCACATCGCGTCCATCGAGGCGGGCCAACCGGCGGCCGGGCACGCCCACTACAGCGCCGCGAAGGCCGGGCTCGTCATGCACGCCAGGGCGGCGGCCCTGGAGTACGGCCGGCACGGTATCCGGGTGAACGCGGTCTCGCCGGGCCTGATCGACCGTCCCGGCCTGGCCGACGACTGGCCGTCGGGCGTCGAGCGCTGGCAGGCCGCGGCACCGCTGACCCGCCTGGGCACCCCGGCCGACGTCGGCAACGCGTGCGTGTTTCTGGCCTCGCGCATGGCGTCCTGGATCACCGGCCACAACCTGATCGTCGACGGCGGTGTCACCGCACATCCGACCTGGTGATGTTGCCCGATCGGGCGGGGCCGAGCATGCTGCGGTCATGCGGTACTCGATCAACGTGCCGAACTTCGGGGACTTCGCCGACGCGCTGACCGTGGCGAGAGTGGCGGTGGCCGCCGAGCAGGCCGGCTGGGACGGGCTGTTCGTGTGGGACCACGTGGTGCACGACAAGCGACGTCGGCAGGGCGTGCCGTTCGGTGACCCGTGGGTGCTGCTGACCGCGGCGGCCCTGGCCACGTCGACGCTCCGGCTGGGCCCGCTGGTCACCCCGGTACCGCGGCGCCGGCCGGAACAGTTGGCCCGCCAGGTCGCCACGCTGGACGCGCTGACCGGCGGCCGGGTGGTGTTCGGCGCCGGCCTGGGCGGCCCGATCGAGGACGAGTTCGGCAGCTTCGGCGAGCCCACCGACCCGGTCGTGCTGGCCGAGCGCCTGGACGAGGGCCTCGACCTGCTGAACCGCTACTGGTCGGGCCGGCCGGTGAACCACGACGGCAAGCACTACCAGGTCAGGGACGTCACGCTGCTGCCGGCGACGGTGCAGCAGCCCAGGCCGCCGGTGTGGCTGGGCGGCTACTGGCCCAACCGCAGGCCGATGCGCCGGGCCGCCCGGTGGGACGGCGTGGTGCCGCTGTTCGCCGATGCGCGGCACGGCGAGGTTCCGCCGGCCGATCAGGTGCGCGACCTGGTCGCCTACGTGCGCGACCACCGCGACGCCGACAGCCCGTTCGAGGTGATCCTCGGCGGAGTGACACCCGGCGACCCTCACCGGGCGGCCGAACTGATCGCCCCGCTGGCCGACGCGGGCGCCACCTGGTGGGACGAGCGTCAACTCCAGACCGGCGAGGGCCTGGACCGCATCGAACCGGTGCTGCGCCGAGTGGCACAGGGCCCGCCCGCGCTGTAGTCGCGGTCCGCTACCACCCGAAAGTGCGGTTGGTCCGGACGCGTGGTGTGGGCAACTTCCAGAGGGTTGCACACAAGGGGGTCCGCGATGTCGCTACTGTCCCTGCACGCCACGGCTGTGCTCGCCTGTCCGGTCGTGGGGCTGGCCGCGGTCGGCTCGGCCGTGAGCACGCCGGGTTCCCCGACTACGGCCATTACCTGACCGGGGCCTAGTTCGCCGACCGCTTCGAACCGACCCAGTCCTCAGTGGACACTGCCCGGCAGTACCTGACGGCGGCCGGTATCAAGGTCACCGCCGTGAGCGGCAACCGGCAGGTCGTCGACGCCACCGGCTCGGTCGCCACGCTGTCCTCGATCTTCCACACCGGCATCTCGATCTTCCGCGACGGCACGCGCACGTTCTTCGCCGACGTGGGCCCGGTGCCGATCCCGGCGCCGCTGCTGTCGAGCGTCCAGGCCGTCGTCTACGAGGCCGGTCCTCGCCACGTTCACCAACCTGAACGCCGCGACCGGCTACACCCAGCACACCCAACAGCCTGAGCGGCTTCGCCGGGCAGACCGTGACGCTGACGTTCAGCGGCGTGGAAAACGCCAGCCTGGCCACGACGTTCGAGGTGGACGACACGGCCGCGACGGTGAGCTGAACAGCACAAACACCACATTTCCGATCTTTAGAAACTTAAATTAAGACCGTGTGAACCATTGACCCCACGATCAGGATCGACTTACGGTCCAGTCGCTGTCCCACCTTCGGCACCGCCGGCGATGTCGGCGTCGATCTTGAAGGAGCGCTGGACCATGTCGTCAACACACGCGATCGGGCGGTTACGCCGATCGGTCGTGTTACTCGCCGCTGCCGCCATGGCGGCAGCCGGAGCGGTGGCGAGCCCGGTGGCGGTCGCCGACACCGGCCAACCGTGGATGAACCCCGATCAGACACCGCAGGCCCGCGCGGACGAGCTGCTGGCCGCGATGACGTTGGCGGACAAGGTGAACATGCTGCACGGCGTGGACACCTCGACGGCCCCGATCCCCACCGTCGGGTTCATTCCGGCGATCCCCAGGCTCAACGTCCCCGCGATCACCATGACCGACGGGCCCGCCGGTGTCCGTGACGGCGTGGACAAGAGCACCGAACTGCCCTCACCGTCGGCCGAGGCGGCCAGCTTCGACACGAACGTCGCGCAGCTCTACGGCGGCGTGCTCGGTGGCGACGCCCGCGATCTCGGGCAGGACCAGGTGTTCGGGCCCGGCATGAACATCCAGCGGGTGCCGGTGAACGGCCGCAACTTCGAGTACTACAGCGAGGACCCGTTCCTGTCCGGCACCATCGGCGGCGCCGACGTGCGGGGCATCCAGAGCAACGGCGTCATCGCGACCGTCAAGCACTACGTGGGCAACAACCAGGAAACCAACCGGATGACCATCGACAACAAGATGGACGACCGGACGTTGCACGAGATCTACGAGAAGAACTTCGGGATCGCGGTGGCCGACGGCCACCCCGGCTCGGTGATGTGTTCCTACAACCAGATCAACGGCTCGTTCTCCTGCGACAACAGCGAGACGCTCGGCTCGCTGCGCTCGCAGTTCGGCTTCGACGGCTATGTGGTGTCCGACTACCCGGCCACCCACGCGACCACGTCGATCGCCGACGGCCTCAACGTCGAACTGCCCACCGGCGTGTTCAACACGCTGGCCAACGTGCAGGCGGCCCTGGCCAACGGGTCTATCACCATGGCCGAGATCGACGCGCGGGTCCGCGAGACGCTGATCGTGCTGTTCCGGTTCGGCTTCTTCGAGCACTCGTTCGCCCGCCAGCCGATCGACGCGACCGCGGACAACGCGGCGGCGCAGCAGATCGAGGCGAGCAGCGCGGTGTTGTTGAAGAACCAGGGCTCGGTCCTGCCGATCACCGGCAAGGACACCACCATCGCGGTGATCGGCGCGCCGGCCAAGACGTCCGCGCAGGGCGGCGGCAGCAGCCAGGTCAACCCGCTGTCGGTGGACAACTCGCTGGACGCGATCACCGCCCGCGCGGGTGGTGCGGCGACGGTCTCGTTCGCCGACGGTTCCGATCTGACCCAGGCCGCCGCCAATGCGAAGGCGGCGAACATCGCGCTGGTGTTCGTGCGGGACAACGAGAGCGAGGGCAGCGACCGCACCAACCTGACCCTGCCGAACAACCAGGACGCCCTGGTGCAGGCCGTGGCCGCGGCGAACCCGCACACGGTCGTGGTACTGCAGACCGGCTCCGCCGTGCTGATGCCGTGGTTGTCCCAGGTCAGCGGCGTGCTGCAGACGTGGTACCCGGGTGCCAAGGGCGGTGCGGCGACCGCGCAACTGCTGTTCGGTGACGTCGACCCGTCGGGCAAGCTGCCGCAGACGTGGCCGGCCGCCGAGAACCAGGTGCCGGCGAGCACGCCCGCCCGGTACCCGGGCGTCAACGGCGTCGTGGACTACTCGGAGGGCATCTACGTCGGCTACCGCTGGTACGACGAGTTCCACCAGACGCCGCTGTTCCCGTTCGGCTACGGCCTGTCGTACACCAGTTTCCACTACAGCAACCTGAAGCTGGAGCACAACAACGGCGATTCCGGCGACCCGGTGACGCTGTCGTTCACGGTCACCAACACCGGTGATGCCGCGGGCGCCGAGGCACCGCAGGTGTACGTGGCCAAGCCGGACCGGCTGGCCGACACGCCGCCCAAGGAACTCGGCGCGTTCACCAAGGTCAGCCTCCAGCCCGGCCAGTCCAAGAAGGTCTCGCTGAGCGTCGACCCGCGTGAACTGTCCTACTGGGACTCCGGCGCGCAGGCGTTCACCGTGCAGGACGGCACCTACCGCATCATGGTCGGCGGCTCGTCGGTGTCCCTGCCGCTGTCGGCCACCTACCAGGTGAAGAAGACCGACAACCCGGTGCAGGAACTGGTCGGCACGCTGCCCAGCGTCGCCACGCCGGGCACCACGACGAACGTCGACGTCAAGGTGCTCGACCAGTCCGACTTCGCGCTGAAGAACGCCACGGTCACCGCGCACCTGCCGGCGGGCTGGACCGCGACGCCGGCCACCGCCCGGCTGGGCACCATCCCGCAGACCGGCGGCAACCGGACCGTGCCGGTCAAGGTGACGGTGCCCGACGGCGCCACACCGGGCCGGACCAGCGTGAGTTTCACGCTGACCGGCACGATCGACAACAAGCCGAGGACGGTCACCCAGACCCAGCAGGTCACCGTGCCGTTCCCGTCGCTGGCGGCCGCGGCCACCGTGGTGGGCCTGAGCACCGACGCCAACCCGACCGGGGGCAACTTCGACGGCAGTGGCTTCAGCTACTCCGCCGACAAGCTCGCGGCGGCCGGCATCACGCCGGGTGGCACGGTCCAGGTGGGCACCGCGACCACCACGTTCCCGGCGCAGGCGCCCGGCACACCGGACGCCGTCAACGCGGCGGGCCAGGTGGTCAAGTTCGGTGGCAGCGGGTCGGCACTGGTGATCCTCGGGTCCGCGCACAACGGTGCCGGCCAGGGCAACCTGACGGTCACGTTCACCGACGGATCGACGGCCACCGTGCCGGTGTCGTTCGCCGACTGGTTCAACAACCAGCCGACCGGGCTGAGCTCGGTGGTGGCGTCGACCGTGTGGAACCCGTCGGACACCGCTCAGTTCGGGGCACACGTCATCGGCCTGTACGGCGAGGTCTTCCCGATCCCGTCGGACAAGACGATCGCGTTCCTCACGCTGCCCAACGTCGGCAACCTGAACATCTTCTCGATCAGCACCGCCAACCCGCCGCCGAACCCGACAGCACCCGCGGGTGAGTCGTTCGAGGCGGCGGCCGACACGATCGCCGTGTCCGACGACAGCAACACCGCCGTGGGCAACCTGGACGGAGCGGGCAACAGTTTCTCCGCGCAGCGGCTGGCGGCACTGGGCATCGTGCCCGGCGGGCCGGTGACCGTGGACGGTGCCACGCTGACGTTCCCGCCACAGGCGCCCGGCACGCCGGACGCCGTCGCGTCGGCGGGGCAGACGCTGGACCTGACCGGCACCGGGCACAAGATCACGCTGCTCGGCACCGCCGACGACGGTGAGGTGCAGGGGCTGTTGCAGGTCAACTACAGCGACGGCACGAACCAGCAGTTCTTCATCGATTTCAACGACTGGTTCAACAACACCGCCGCGGCAGGCGGCAGCATCGTCGCCACGTCGATCTGGAACCAGCAGCCGGACAACCCGACACCGCACGACGCCAGTCTCCACGGGTTCACAGTGGACACTGGTGCGACGAACACGAGGACGATCATCTCGATGACCGTGCCCGACGACCAACGCCTGAAGCTGTTCTCGGCGGCGGTCCACTCGTAGGGGAATCAGCGGTACGGGCCACCCGGCCCGTACCGCTGGTCACCCGGCTACGCGGGCCTGCGCCGCAGGCACGCGCCCAGGCCGAACCCGAAGGCGACGGCGGCGATCACGATGCCGATGCCGCCCAACCACCGGGCGGTGCCGTCGGACGCACTCGCGGCGGTCGGGTTGACCTGCGCGGTGGCCGCCGCAGGTGCGGCGGCGTCGCTCGGTGCGGCCAGGGCCAGGTGGGGCGCGGGGTGCTCGGGTTCCGCCTTGCCGGCCACGGTCAACTGGTTCCACCGCACGACGTCGCCGTTGTCGTAGGTCTGCACGGCCGGCATGACCATCGTGTCGGTGTCCGGCAGTCCTTCGACGACGATCGGGAACTCCTGGAACTGACCCGGTGCGATGCCCTGACCCTTCGGTGCGGTCCAGGTGATCGACTTGACCGCGGTGGTCAGCGTTTCGTTGTTCGTGTTCACCGGCTTGGGCAGGTTCATCGTCGTGACGGTCGCGGTCCAGCCGTCGACGGGCTTGAGCTGCGCGCCCGGAACGGGTGCGGTGGCCGAGAAGTTGACCTGAATCCTGGTCGTGTGGGCAGTGGCCTCCTCGTCGGGGACCCGGAACACGATCTCGGCGAAGCCTCCCTTGGTGAGGGTGTCCGGGCTGTGGGCGGTGACGTGGGCGGACGCGACACCGGCGGCGCCCAGGACGAGCAGGCCGGTGGCGACCACGGTGGTGGTCAGGCGTCGGGCGAACTTTCGTTGTGCAGACATGGTTGTACGACTCCGCATGTGCTGAGGTGTGGTTTCGGGCGCAGGAGTGACCGACCCGCCGGTCCGGCGAGTGAACAGTGGTCGGTCAGGCCGCGACCGGAGGACCTCGGCGTGCGTTGATCCGGCACAAGGACACCGCGGCGACGTGACCGCGCGACGCGGCGCTCAGGCGCGGGCGCCGCCGTGCCACGGCGATCGGCGCCGGTGCCACCAGGATCGGCAACAACCGGCGCAACGTCCTGGCCAGGGCGAACAACAACGTGTCCGCCCAGGCCAGCAGCAGCGACGTGACCAGGACGGCGGCCGCGTGCGCACCCAGCATGGTCAGGCCGTTGAACGTCTCGGGGCTCATGCCCGACATGCCGCTCGAGTCGACGGACAGCAGCAGGTGCGTGACCAGTTGTGTCACGCCCAGCAGGACGGCCACCACACCCAGCGAGTAACGCCGGTTGGCCAGGCCGATCCCGGTCGCGCTGACACCGAAGGACAACAGCAGGGTGGGCACCATGCCCGGCAGGCCGCCGCCCGCGATGCCGTGCGCGGCAACGGCCAGAGCGGCGGAGGCGGCGGCCAGCACGACACCACGGCACACGCGCAGCGTGCCCCTGGTCGGTGTCAGGTGGCCGGTCACGGCAGTTGAGTCTAGAGTTCCGGTCTGGTGCGGTGATCCCCCAATTCGAGGCGGCGGTCGCGCGGCGCCGCTCTGTGCGGAGTGGACAGTGGCAGCGGTCAGGTCGCCGTGCGGGCGATCGCCTCGATCACCACGGACATGTCCTGGTCGCCGCGCGCCTTGCTGAACAGCGCGTGCAGCGCGGTCATGACCGAATCGTCGGTGCCGGCCCCGGCCATGGCCGCCCGGATGAGCTGGGTGTCCTTGGCCGCGCCGCGCGCCGTGAACGCCGGCGAGAACTCGCCGCCGATCATGCCTTTGCCCTTGAGTTGCGCGTAGGTGCTGTCCAGCGGGCCACCGGCGATCGCGTCGAGGAACAGCTGCGGGTCCAGACCGAGATCGCGGGCCAGCCCGATGCTCTGCGCGGTGCCCACGGTGACGGTCAGCACCCACGCGTTGGCGACCAGCTTGAGCCGGTGCCCGTCACCTGGTCGGTCGCCCACCCACACCGTGCGGGAGCCGATCGCGTCGAACACGGGTGTGACCACGTCCCGCACCGACGACGGGCCGCCGGCCAGCACGAGCAGCTTGCCGTCCTCGGCCGGCTGGCGGGTGCCGAGCACGGGCGCGTCGACGAACGGCACGCCGTGCTTGCCGGCCAGCTCGGCGAGCTGGTCCGTGCCGTCCAGGCCGACCGTGCTGGTCTGCGCCCACACGGACCCGGCCGGCATCGACGGCAACGCCCGGGCCATCACGTCGGCGACGGCGGGCAGGTCGAACAGCATCGTGACGACGACGTCGGCGCCGGCCACCGCGCTCTCCAGGTCCGCCGCGACGGTCACCCCGGCCTCACCCAGCGGGCGTGCCTTCGCCGCGTCCCGGTTCCACGCGGACACCGGTAGGCCGGCGCGGGCCAGGCTGCGGGCCATCCCGGCCCCCATGATCCCGGTGCCCAGCACGGTCACGTTCGTCATGCCACTCCTCCGTCGCGGTCCCTCGGTCGGCTCGATGAGGTGATACCCAGCGTCGCCCCCCGTACACGCATGACCGGGCGCCGCTGTGGGTAGACGTACACCAGCGGCCGGAGGGAGACGGGGATGGGTGTACGCCAGTGGCTGGGGGACTGGCCGGTGTTTCGGCAGCTCACCGGGGACGACCTGCTGGGCAGGGGCGCCGCGGCCAAGAGCCGGGCCAGTGACGCGCTGACGTCCCGCACGCGGACCGCGGACCGGGTGGTCAGGTCGGTGTGCCCGTACTGCGCCGTGGGCTGTGGCCAGCGGGTCTTCGTCAAGGACGAGAAGGTCGTGCAGATCGAGGGTGACCCCGATTCGCCGGTCTCGCGCGGCCGGCTGTGCCCGAAGGGCTCGGCCAGCAAGCAGCTGGTGACCAGCCCGACGCGGGTGGACAAGGTGCTCTACCGGCGGCCGCACGGCACCGAATGGGAGTCGTTGTCGCTGGGCCGGGCGATGGAGATGATCGCCGACCGGGTGCTGGCAGCCAGGGAGAAGGGCTGGCAGTGGGACGTCGACGGCGTCCGCACGCGCCGGACGATGGGGTTCGCCAGTCTCGGCGGCGCCACCCTGGACAACGAAGAGAACTACCTGATCAAGAAACTCTTCACCGCGCTGGGTGCCATCCAGATCGAGAATCAGGCTCGTATTTGACACTCCGCCACGGTGCCCGGTCTGGGTACCACGTTCGGTCGCGGCGGTGCCACGACGTTCCAGCAGGACCTGGTCAACGCCGACTGCATCCTCATCGAGGGTTCGAACATGGCCGAGTGCCACCCGGTGGGGTTCCAGTGGGTGATGGAGGCCAAGGCGAAGGGCGCGACGGTCATCCACGTCGACCCGCGCTTCACCCGCACCAGCGCGGTGGCCGATCTGCACGTGCCGCTGCGGGTGGGCAGCGACATCGTGTTCCTCGGCGCGTTGATCAACCACGTGTTGAGCAACGACCTGTACTTCCACGACTACGTCCGCGCCTACACCAACGCCGCCACGATCCTCACCGACGACTTCGTCGACACCGAGGACCTCGACGGCGTCTTCTCCGGCCTGGATCCGGAGCAGCGCACCTACGACTTCCACACCTGGCAGTACGACGGCGTCGAGGTGCAGGCCCCGTCCGGCGAGCCGGACGTGCAGTACCGGGACGCGGCCAACCACTCCACGGTCCGCCGCGCGGCCCGGGGCGAGGCGCACGGGTCGGGTGGCGCCGAATCCGGTGATCCACGCCGGGACGAGACCATGACCGACCCGAAGTGCGTGCTCCAGGTCCTCAAGCGACACTTCGCCCGCTACACACCGGAAATGGTCGAAGAGACCTGCGGCATCCCCGAGTCGACCTTCCGGCAGGTGGCCACCGCGCTGACCGAGAACTCGGGCCGCGACCGGACCACCGCGTTCGTGTACTCGGTCGGCTGGACCCAGCACACCGTCGGCGTGCAGTACATCCGCACCGCGTCGATCCTCCAGGCGCTGCTGGGCAACATGGGCCGGCCCGGTGGCGGCATCCTCGCCCTGCGCGGTCACGCGTCCATCCAGGGCTCGACGGACATCCCGACCCTGTTCAACCTGCTGCCCGGCTACATCCCGATGCCGCACGCGCACAGCAACGAGGATCTGGACACCTTCGTCGCCGTCGAGGGCACCCGCAAGGGTTACTGGGCCGGGATGCGCTCCTACACGGTCAGCCTGCTGAAAGCCTGGTGGGGTGACGCGGCCACCGCCGACAACGACTTCTGCTTCGACTACCTGCCCCGCCTCACCGGCAGCCACGGCACCTACGACACGGTGCTGGCCCAACTGGCCGGCGACTGTCCCGGCTACTTCCTGTTCGGTGAGAACCCGGCAGTCGGCTCGGCGAACGCGAAGCTGCAACGCAAGGGCATGGCCAACCTGGAATGGTTGGTGGTGCGCGACTTCCAGCTGATCGAGAGCGCGACCTTCTGGCGGGACGGCCCGGAGATCGCCAGCGGCGAGCTGCGCACCGAGGACATCGGGACCGAGGTGTTCTTCCTGCCCGCCGCCGCGCACACCGAGAAGGACGGCAGTTTCACCAACACCCAGCGCATGTTGCAGTGGCACCACCAGGCCGTCGAGCCGCCCGGTGAGGCGCGCAGCGACCTGTGGTTCATGTTCCACCTCGGCCGCATCCTCCGGGACCGGCTGGCCAACTCGGCTGACGAGCGGGACCGGCCACTGCTGGACCTCACCTGGAACTACCCGACGAAGGGCGAGATCGCCGAGCCGGACGCCGACGCGGTACTGGCCGAGATCAACGGCTTCGACGCCGACGGCAAGCCGATTTCGTCCTATGTAGACCTGGCCGACGACGGTTCCACCACGTCCGGGTGCTGGATCTACTGCGGTGTGCACGCCGACGGCGTCAACCAGGCGGCCCGGCGCAGGCCGGGTGGCGAGCAGAACTGGGTGGCGGGTGAGTGGGGTTGGGCCTGGCCGGCCAACCGCCGGATCCTCTACAACCGCGCGTCGGCCGACCCGGACGGCAAGCCGTGGAGCGAACGCAAGGCCTACGTCTGGTGGGACACCGAGCAGGAGAAATGGGTCGGGCACGACGTGGCCGACTTCACGGCCACCAAGTCCCCGCACTACCAGCCGCCCCCGGACGCGCGCGGCGACGCGGCCCTGTCCGGCAGTGACCCGTTCATCATGCAGGCCGACGGCAAGGCGTGGCTGTTCGCGCCCGCCGGCCTGCTCGACGGCCCGCTGCCCACCCACTACGAACCGCAGGACTCGCCGGTGGCCAACCCGCTGTACGGGCAACAGCGCAACCCGGTCCGCGAGGTGGCCCGGTTCACGCATCCGGACAACCGGTTCGGCCCGGCGCCCGGCTCGCCCGGTGCGGACGTGTTCCCTTACGTGGCAACGACCTACCGGCTCACCGAGCACCACACGGCAGGCGGCATGAGTCGTACCCTGCCCTATCTCGCCGAGCTGCAACCGGAGATGTTCTGCGAGGTGTCACCGGAACTGGCCGCCGAGCGGGGCCTGGAACACGGCGGCTGGGCCACCGTGATCACACCGCGCAACGCGATCGAGGCCAGGGTCCTGGTCACCGACCGACTCACCACGCTGACCGTGCGGGGCCGCCGCCTGCACCAGGTGGGCCTGCCCTACCACTGGGGCCCGAACGGCCTGGCCACCGGCGACGCGGCCAACGACCTCACCTCGATCAGCCTGGACCCCAACACGCACATCCAGGAGTCGAAGGCACTGGCCTGCGACATCCGGCCCGGCCGCAGGCCGACCGGGCCGGGCCGTGTCGCACTGGTCAAGGAGTACCAGCGCCGGGCCGGCATCGCCGCCGACACCGGCACGGAGCCGTAGTCAGTCGGTCGGTGGGCACAGTTCGGCGAGCAGGGTGCGGACCCGCCGTTCGATCTCGTCCCGCACCGGCCGGACGTCCTCGACGTGAGTGTCACCGGTCTCGGGCAGTTCCCAGTGCAGGCAACGCTTTCCGGGGACGGCGGGGCCGGCCTCGCCGATGGCGACGACGACGTCGGCCGGGTGCGGGAGCTGATCGGTCCACGGTGTCGCGACCCGGCCGGTGATGTCGATGCCGCGTTCGGCCATCGCGGCGATGACCGACGAACTCGGCCGGCCTGCCGGTACCGGACCGTTGGACCAGGCCACCGCGAGGTCCCCGGCCAGGTGCTCGAAGAAGCCCAGCGCCATCCGCCCGGATGCCGAGCCGGGGGCGTGGCGGAACAGGACCGTGGGGGTGCCGCCGGGTCGGGCGTCGGCCAGGGCCCGCAGCCGTTGCCGCGCGGACCGTTCGGCCAGCAGCGGCAGGTAGGTCCGGACCGTGCTGTGGGCGAGGAGCCGGTCGTAGCCGCCGTACAGGAACCGTTGCACGATCTCGTGTCCGAGTACCCCGTCGAACTCGTCGTGCAGGCGGGCACCGGCCCGGCGCAGCGCCCGTCCCGGGTCGACGGTGACCGATGGCGCGGGCGGGTCGGCCGGGACCGGCAGGAGCGCCGACACGACGCGCACGGCGTCGGCAAGCGGGACCGCGGTGTCGCCGCCGCGCTGATGTTCGAACAGCGCGAGGGTCGCGTCCATGACACTGCCGAGATCGGCCGTGGCCGTTTCCGGGGACTCGTGGCGGGTGCCGGCGACCACGTCGGCCAGCACCGCTCGGGTCTGGGGTGCCGGGTGAATGCCCAGTTCGCGGGACAGCAGCCGGCGGCAGGATCGGTACGAGCGGAGCGCCTCGGTGCGGTGACCGGCGGCGGCGTGGGCCCGGATCATCAGGCGCCAGGCCGGTTCGCACAGCACGTCCAGTCCCAGCGCGCGTCCGGCCAGCCGGAGCGCGGAGTCCGCGTCGTGAGGGAGGGCGAGTTCACCTGCCCGCAGTGCCGCGCGGACCGCACGGCGCCGGTAGTCGGCACGGATCGGTTCCGCCCACCAGGTTTCGTCCGAGGAGTCGAGCAGATCGGTCGATGCCAGCGCGCTGGCCCGGTCGAGCAGGCTGTGTGCTTCCCCGTCCGGACGATTGCCGGCTTCGGTGACGAGATCGTCGAACAGGTCAAGATCGGTGCTGGTGGTTGCCGGATCCAGTCGATAGGCGCGTGGCAGCGTGCGGATCACGGACTGCCGGGCCGGGATTCCGGGCTGCAACCGTCTTCGGAGCAGCGACACGTAACTCTCCAGCGTGGCCACGTGATCGGGTGGCGGCCGGTCCGCCCAGAGGATGTCGACGAGCCGGTCCTTGCTCACCTGCTGGCCGCGATGCAGCGCCAGGGCCTCCAGGATCCGCTGGGGTTTTCGGCCACCGAAGTCACTCGGCCCGAGGACCTGAATGCCGTCAAGAACACGCGTCTCCCCGAACAAGCGGACATGGAGCATCCATTACCCCCTGGGTCGTGATGCGGGCTGCCGGTACTTGCCTTGGCTACTGTCCGTTGCGGGACGTGCGTGATCGCAGCCCAGACTGGGGGAGGGGGTGACCCCAAAGAGTGGGTACACCACCATGACGCCCTGTGTAGCGGCCGAACGGCTGCGGGGCGTGGCACGTGGAGCACCGGCGACGTGGGCCATCCAACGTGCCCAGGGTGAACTTTCGGTGTACGCCGGCTGGGCGTTTGCTGAAGCCGCGGTCAGGGTCGGCGCAGGTCGTGGAAGAACGCGCGGATGTCGGCGGTCAGCGTTTCCGGTTCCTCCAGTGCGGCGAAATGGCCGCCACGGTCGACGTCGGTCCAGCGGGTGATGGTGTTCTCGACCTCGGCGTAGCGGCGGATGCCGACGTCGTGGGCGAACACGATCGCCGCCGTGGGCACGCCGGAATTCGGTGTGGTGGCGCCCCAGGCGAATTCCTGCGCGTAACCGACGTATCCGGCGGAGCCTGCGGTACCGGTCAGCCAGTAGATCATCGCGTTGGTGAGCAGGCGGTCCCGGTCGACGACCGTGTCGGGCAGTGCGGTGCGCGGGTGGGTCCACTCGCGGAACTTGTCCATGATCCAGGCGAGTTGGCCGACGGGGGAGTCGGTCAGGCCGTAGGCCAGCGTCTGCGGGCGGGTGGACTGGATCGCGATGTAGCCGAACTCCTCGCGCAGGAACGCCTCGATCCGCCGCACGCGGTCGCGTTCCAGGTCGGTCAGGCCGGCCAGTTCCGCCTCGGGCAGCGACTGAACCGGCGGGATGCCGGGCGCGCCGTTGACGTGCACCCCGACCACGTGCTCGGGCGCGACCCGGCCGAGCTGCGGGCTGACCGCGCCCCCGATGTCACCGCCCTGCGCCCCGTACCGGTCGTATCCCAGGCGGCGCATGAGTTCCACCCACGCCCTGGCGATCCGGTCGGTGGTCCAGCCGGCATCGACCGTCGGGCCGGAGAAGCCGAAGCCCGGCACGGACGGGATGACCAGGTGGAAGGCGTCCGCCGGAGCACCGCCGTGTGCCCTCGGATCGGTCAGCGGTCCGATGACGTCCAGGAACTCCACCACCGACCCGGGCCAGCCGTGGGTGAGCACCAGCGGCAGCGCGTCGGGTTCGGGTGAGCGGGCGTGCAGGAAGTGCACCCGTTGCCCGTCGATCACCGTGGTGAACTGCGGATGCTTGTTCAGTTCGGCCTCGGCGGCACGCCAGTCGTAACCGGTGCGCCAGTGGTCGGCCAGTTCGCGCAGCCACGCGGTCGGCACGCCGGTGTCCCAGTCGTCGGCCGGGAGGGCGGCGGGCCAGCGGGTGTTGGCCAGCCTGGACCGCAGGTCGTCGAGGTCGTGTTCGGGAACGTCGATGCGGAACGGAGTGATGTCCTCGGTCATGACACCACGCTAGACACGGCTTAGGACAGGTTCGGCCCTAGCTCGGTGACATACTCGTCCCATGTTGGAGACCTCGGCCCGGCTGCTGCGCCTGCTGTCGCTGTTGCAGACCCCGCGCGACTGGAGTGGCACCGAACTGGCCGACCAGCTCGACGTCGACGTGCGCACCGTGCGCCGGGACATCCAGAAACTGCGTGACCTCGGCTATCCCGTGCACGCCACCCCCGGCGCGGCCGGCTACCGGCTCGGTGCCGGGGCCACGCTGCCGCCGTTGCTGCTGGACGACGACGAGGCCGTCGCCGTGGCCATCGGGCTGCGAACCGCCGCGAGTGGCACGGTGACCGGGATCGAGGACGCGTCACTGCGGGCGTTGACCAAGCTCGAACAGGTTCTGCCGTCCCGGTTGCGGCACCGCGTGAACGCCCTGCACTCGGTCACCGTCGCCGTGCCCTCGGCCGGTGCCACCGTCGACCCGGACGTGCTCACCGCCATAGCGGGCGCCTGCCGCCACCACCACCGGCTGCGCTTCGACTACCGGCGCCACGACGGCACCACCTCGGTACGCGACGCCGAGCCCTATCGTGTGGTCCACACAGGACGACGGTGGTACCTGCTTGGCTGGGACACCGAACGGCAGGACTGGCGCACCTACCGGGTCGACCGGCTGCGCCCCCGCATCCCGACCGGTCCACGGTTCACCCCGCGACCGACACCGGACCCGGCGGACCACCTGTCCCGAGGCGTGTCCACGGCGCCCTACCGGTACCAGGCGCGGATCACCCTGCACGCCACACCGCAGGAGGCCGCCGAGCGGATCTCGCCCACCGTCGGCACCATCGAGGCCATCGGCCCGCACACCTGCCTGCTGCGCACCGGATCGAACTCGCTGGACGAACTCGCCGTGTACGTCGGCCTGTTCGGCTTCCGCTTCCACGTCCACGAGCCGCCCGAACTGGTGGACCACATCGGCATCCTCGCGGCCCGCCTCGCCGAGAGCACCGCTCCCGACATGGTGTAGTTTCGAGTTCAACTATTGGTTGCGATCGAGAGGTGGTCGGCGTGCCCGACATGAACGAGCTCAACAAGCAGATCATCGCCGAGTTCCGGGAGAACGAGGGCAAGGTCGGTGGCATGTTCGAGGGCTCGCCGATCGCGCTGGTCCACCATGTGGGTGCACGGTCGGGCGTCGAGCGGGTCGCACCGCTGGTCTATCTGGCCGACGGCGGCCGGCTGTTCGTGTTCGCCAGCAAGGGTGGCGCCGACGAGAACCCCGCCTGGTACCACAACCTGGTGGCCAACCCGAAGACCAGCGTCGAGGTCGGCACCGAGACGTTCGACGTGGTCGCCAAGGTGATCACCGGCGCCGAGCGGGACGAGATCTACGCCAAGCAGGCGTCCGTGGCGCCGCAGTTCGCCGAGTACCAGCAGAAGACGACGCGGACCATCCCGGTGGTCGAACTGGAGCGGGTGTCGGCCCAGTAGGTTCCACGGCTCAGGACGACGACACGGCGAGCTTGGCCGCGAAGCCGAGCAGCGCCACGCCGACCACGCCCTCCAGCCACCTGCGGACCTTTGTGCGCAGGAACACCCGGCGCATCCGCAGCAGCGCGAACACGACGAACACCAGCCACAGCAACGCCAGTACCGCGTGCGTGCCGGCCAGCAGGAGGACCTGCGGCAGCGCGGGCTTGCCGGTGCTGACGAACTGCGGCAACAACGAGAAGTAGAAGGCGAGCACCTTCGGGTTCGAGATGTTCGAGAGCAGGCCCTGCCGGTACGCGTGCCGGAGCGCGTGCGGTGCCGCCGGGGCCTGCCGTTCGTCAGGCGGCGGTTGCCCGCCCTCCCGGCGGCGTTTCAGTGCGGCCCGCAGGGACTGGATGCCCAGGTACGTCAGGTAGACCGCGCCGACGATCTTCAGCACGGTGAACGCGATCTGGGAGTGGACGATCAGCGCGGCGACCCCGAGCGCCGCGGCAAGTCCCTGGATCAGCAGGCTGGTCACCACGCCGAAACTGGCGTACAGGCCGGGACGCGAGCCGAACCGGCCGTGGGCCAGGCTGTTCTTCATCACCACGGCGAAGTCCGGACCGGGCGCGATGACCACGAGGGCGGCGAAACCGAGATACGCCCAGTAGTTGAGCGGCATGTCGCCACAGCTTACCCGAGTGTCAGGCGCGCGACTGGACATCGAGTTAACTCGATGTTCTAGCCTCGGGCTCATGGCATCGAAACTGACGGACGAGAACAGTGAGCGCGCCGTGCTTGACCTGCTCGACGAGTACTACCTGGGCTTCGAGGCCAAGCGCACCGGCGAGACGTGGCTGCGGTCGTTCTTCACCGAGGACGCCACCGTGGACTTCCCGGTCGGCACGAAGCACGGTCTGGCGGAGATCGCCGCGTTGCAGGGGCACACGCTCGCGCTGTGGAAGAGCACGCTGCACCAACTCGGCAAGCGGCGCGTGCGCGTGACCGGCGATCAGGCGTCGCTACAGGCCACGCTCACGGCCACCCACGTGCACCGCGACGACGATCCCGGCGAGCACCTGCACATCGGCGGCTACGTCGACACCGAGGCGCGACGTACACCGGGCGGCTGGCGGTTCACCCGGATGGCCATCCGTCTGGTGTGGACACAAGGCGACCCGCCGACCGTGGTGGAATGAGGGCAGGCGACGTATCGTCGCGACGTGGTGCACGACGAATGGGCGGTCGGCGATGCCTACGAGGCGTACGTCGGCCGGTGGAGCCGCCCGGTCGCGGCGGCGTTCCTGCGCTGGCTCGACGTGCCGCCCGGCCGGCGCTGGCTGGACGTGGGCTGTGGCACGGGCGCGTTGACCGCGACCGTACTGGCCACGGCCGCGCCCGCCCGGATCGTCGGTGTGGACACGTCGGCCCAGTTCCTGGCCACCGCTCGCGCACGGGTTCGCCGGGCGGGCTTCGTCGTCGGTGACGCGCAGTCGTTGCCGCTGCCCGATCACCACGTGGACGCCGTGGTCAGTGGGCTGGCACTGAACTTCGTGCCCGTTGCGGCCCGGGCGGTGGCCGAGTTCGCGCGGGTCACCGCACCGGGTGGCACGGTCGCGGCCTACGTCTGGGACTACGCCGAAGGCATGGCCGTCATCCGGCACTTCTGGGCCGCCGCCACCTCACTCGACCCTTCGGCGGCCGACTTGGACGAGGGCCGCCGCTTCCCGTTGTGCCGACCGGATGCGTTGCGCCGACTGTGGATCGACGCCGGCCTCCGGGACGTGGCGGTCCGGCCGATCGAGGTACCGGCCGTGTTCGCCGACTTCGCCGACTACTGGACGCCATTCCTCGGCGGCCAGGGCCCGGCGCCGGGCTACGCCATGTCACTGACCGCGCAGCGTCGCCGGGCGCTGCGCGAGCTGCTGCGCACCCGGCTCCCGGCCGGGCCCATCACGCTGACCACCAGGGCCTGGGCGGTGCGCGGCGGTAGCTGAGGGACGGAGTGGCGGCCAGGATGCCCACCCGCGATGACGATCGCGAAACCGAGCAGCCGACCAGTTCCCGGCCGAACGCGCCAGTGCCGAGGGGATCACTGTGAATGACGGCGGCTTGTCAGTACGCAGAGCGACTCCCTAGTCTCGAGGTGTGACGAAACGGGCGATCGCGGCACGCACCATCATCGCTACGGCATTGTTGGCGACCATGTTCGCCGCGGCACCCGCGTCCGCGGGGACCCGGCATTCGATCGTCACGGCCGACTCGCCGTCCACCGGTGCGCCGGTGATCGGGGGCGGGAGCTGGATCACCAACAAGGACAACGGTTACTACCTCGGCCGGGCACTGCCCGGCACCACGTTCGACGACGAGGTGACCGACGGCGCCAACTGGCATTTCGGGCGCGCCTTCAATCCGGACATGTGCGGTTGGGTGATGCCCGGTTCGATGGGTGCCGAGGTGGACACCGTCGCCGACTCGTGTTCGACCACGACGATGGCCAACCTGTCGCACCGGCTGACGATCGGCAAGGACTTCAACGCGATGGCCCACCAGGCCACCGACGGCACGTCATCGACCACCAACGGCTGCACGATGTTCTACAACTACTTCGTCGGCACCGACTTCGCGGGCGGAGCGAATGGTGGCCACTGGGCCAACCCGGCAGGCGCGGTGGGCGGATCGGTCGCCTACCGGTTCACCACAGTGGACGGTCAGGCCGCCGTGGTCCGGGATTCGGCGCTGGGTTGGGGTTTCGTGCCGATCACGTGCGTCAACCGGCCGGCTGCCCTGTTCAACGACAACGACTGACCGAGAAACACCCGGGGCCGCCTTCGACAGGTCGAAGGCGGCCCCGGATCGTGTTGTGGCTCAGCTCACCGGCTGCCACGGGCCGCCCGGCTGGCCGGGCTGCTGGTCGCGGGTCCACCACTGGGCCACGAACTTCGTGCCCTGGAACAGCACCACGTCACCGGCGTTGAAGATCCGGGACGGGGTCCAGATGGCCGTGCCGTCCGGCGCGGTCGCGATCTGCTCCCACGGGCCGTTCGGGTCACCCGGCACCTGGTTCTGCGTCCACCACGACGCCTGCCAGATCGAGCCCTGGAAGGTGACCGTGTCACCGGTGGTGTAGACGGTCGTGGCGTTCCATGCCGGCACGATCGGCGTGCTCGGCAGGTTCAGCCCGACGACGACCGGGTCGTGGTCGGACGCGGCGAACGGGTCCGTGCCGTCGAACAGCTGCGTCACGTTGTAGTTGAACCGGCTGTACGCGAAGCCGACCGCCTCCTGGGAGTTGATCTGCCACACGTCGGCGCCGGTCACCATCTGCAGCGCGGCCGGGTTGGCCAGCACGTGGTCGAGCGAACCGGACAGGCTGTCGAAGACGTACGTGTGCTCCGACGGGTCGAGCGTGCTGCCCAGGTCCGTGTAGCCGTCGGCGTACAACGCCTCCAGCGGGTCCTCGTCGGTGTAGGCGTTGAAGTCGCCGAGCAGGAACACCCGGTTGGTGCCCAGGTTGGCGGCGGCCTGGTTGGCGAACGTGTTCAGGTCGGTCACCTCGTGGACCCGGGTCTCGTTGAAGGCACCCTGGTCGGACGCCGGGGAAGTGTTCTCGACGTCACCGGGGAACAGCGGGTCGCTGTCCGCACCCTTCGACTTCAGGTGGTTGGCGACCACCAGGAAGGCGTCCTGATCGGACGCGTCCACCTTCTTGAAGCCCTGGGCCAGCGGCTCCCGGGCGACCGAGAACGGTTGGCCGGCACCGGAATCGCCGGTCAGCACCGTCGACGGCCCGACGGGCGTGACGTCGGCCGGCTTGTAGATGAGGGCCGTGCGGATGACGTCCTGGCTGGCCAGCGGCGGCAGGTCAGCGGCGGCCGGCGACGGCACGAACGCCCACACGTTCGCACCGGCGGCGGCGTTCAGCGCGTCGACCAGTCCGGAGAGCGCGGTGTCCCTCGGCTCCCCGAACTTGGCCGAGTTCTCGATCTCCTCCAGCGAGACGATGCTGGCGCCGAGCCGGTTGATCCCGGTGACGATCTTGTCCTGCTGGCGGGCGAAGTTCGCGTCGTCCGCCGCGCCGCGCGGGCCGGGGCTGCCGTCCGTGCCGGTGCAGGTGTCCACCGCGATCCGATTGCCCTGGCGGTCGGTGAAGTACGAGCAGGTGCCCAGCCCCTGCGCGACGTAGTCCTCACCGGTCAGCGGGAAGTAGTTCTCCACGTTGAACGTGGCGATGCGGATCTGCCCGCCGACCTCGGCAGGCTGCTCGTTCTCGGTGCGGGTGTCGCTGAACGTCGCGATCGCCGAGCCGTCGTCGGTGAGCTGCTGGGTGGGCTGGAAGTTCCACAGTGAGAAGCGAAAGTCCAGGATCACCGGCGAGTGGAAGGTCACCGAGGACCCGGTGCGGACCGGGTTGGTCGGCGTCAGCCAGGGCAGCGGGCTGTTCGCGTGCGTGCCGTCCGGGTTGAACTCGAAGCTCGAACCGTCGTCCAGGGTGACCATCCGGGCCGCGTTGTCGGCCGCGACGGCCTGCGCCTGCGCGCTGCCCGGCATGCCGGCGTCGGTCGGCTGGATCAGCGGGGTGTCACCGGAGGCCAGCGTGAACGAGCCGAAGAAGTTGCCGTCGAAGTTGTCCGAGACGGTGAAATCACCCTGGGGCGCCATCAGTTCGCCCTCGTGGGCCTCCTTCTGGGCGTCGGTCGCCAGGTCCGACCACGGGATCACGTCCGGGTGCACGGCCGGCAGGGCAGTGGCCAGTTCGGTCACCGACGGGGAGCCGATCTCGGTCTCACCGGCGAACTCCTCGGCCTCACCGGTGACCTCGACGCTCTCGCCGATGTGCACCTGCTGCGCCGAGATCGAGCCGAACACGAAGATCGCGTCGGACGCACCGGGCGTCGCGTCGTCGGCCTCGGTGCCACCCGCGCCGCCGGTCTCCAGGTAGAAACCGTTGAAACCGCCGGTCGCGTAGTCGGCCGTGACCACGCCTTCGGTCGTCACGGTCTGGCCGGCCAGCGGCGTGGTGTCGGTGTTCGTGCCCTGGATGGCGGCGATCGGCACGATCGTCCCAGCGGGCGATCCCACGACGAAGCTGAACGTCGCCGAGCCGGTGGCGCCGGTCGAGTCGGTCGCGGTCACCGTCACCGAGGAGCTGCCCGCGGTCGTCGGGGTGCCCGAGATGACGCCGTCCGCCGAGATCACCAGCCCGGCGGGCAGGCCGCTCGCCGTCCACGTGTAGGGCGGGGTGCCGCCGGTCGCGGTGAGCGTGACCGGGGTGATCGCGGTGCCGGCCGTGCCGGTCTGCGCGCCGGGACCGGCCACCGTGATGGCGGCGCCGCTGTCGGTGGCCGCACTCTCCGGAGTCGGTGCGCCCTCGGTGAAGTCGGCGCTGCTCTGGTCGGTGTCCTGGGCGTTGGTGCGGCTGACCGAGGTGGTGTTGTCGGTCGTCGGCGCGGGACCGGTGCCCTCGAACGACGTCGTGCTGGAGCCCCAGCCGACGGCGTCGACGACCTCGGGCAGACCGACCAGGTTGCCCTGCGTCGTGATGCTGGTGGCCGACGACACGAGGATGACCACGCCGCCGGTGGCGCTCATCGCTGTGGTGCCGCTCGCGTCCGGTGTGGGCAGCGCGACCTGGTCACCGCTGGCCCCGGTCGACTCCTGCACCAGGTAGTGGCCGTGCGCCGCGATGCTTCCGCTCAACGCGGTCTTCTGGACGGTCGTTCCGGCCGCGGACCGGTACTGCACCGTCCACCCGGTGAGGTCGACGGCCGCACCCGTCGGATTGGCTAATTCGATGAAATCGGATCTGTAGTGCGAACCGGCGTTTCCACCACCGCCGTACACCTCGTTGATGACGACGCCGTCGCCTGCCGGGTCGGCGGACGCCGGGGCGGCGAGCAGCGGGCAGGCAACGCCTGCTGCGGACAGGGACAGGGCGACGATCGCGATTCGCCGGGCAAGCGCAGCAGGCAAGGCCCGCACCTCCACATGGTCGCTGAGATGGCCGCACGCATGTGAGGCCGACGTAAGGAAGCTAAGCACCGGTTACCGCCGAACGGCAGACGGCATCTGAACGAGATGTGACGCGTACCGGCCACTTCGGCAAACTTGTCCGGGCAGGAAATATCGTTCGCCGGATTTGTCTGCCACTGGTTAGTGTTCGCCGACCACAATCGAGGAGGCAGTCATGAACAGCAATGAGTTCGAGGTGTCGTTTTGAGCGGACCAGCAAGCGCCGCAGGGGGTTCCCTCTAGCGAGGCCAGGGTCAAGCGCGGCCACCGGGTGGTCGGCGAGGACACCGAGCTGATCGAGAAGCTGGGCGGCAACGATCCGTGTCCGTGTGGCTCAGGGCGGCGGTTTCCGCCGCTGCTGCCGGCCGACCGGCCGGTTCGACGACGCACTGGGCGACTACTACGTCCGTGACTGATCATGTGCGGGCAAAGCCGTTGCGCGCCGGCAGCCTCGTCGGTCACCATGATCACATGGTGTTCGACGTGAAGGGCGGCCTCCGCCCCAAGTCATGACGGCCGGCGCGTGGCGGCTGCCGCCCGCCGACGACCAGCGCCCGACGTACCTCGCCCACGTGATCGCGTTGACGGCCCTGCACGGCTCCGATCCGTTGCCCGACGGTGGCTACCCACTGCCCGACGAGGGCCGGACACGGCTGATGTCCGCCGGTGTCCTCGACGGCGTACGCACCCACCATTTCGGTAGCAAGCCGAACAAGCCCGCCGCGGCCACCCTCGCCTGTCTGATCGACGACCTCGTTGCCGGATCGCCGACGATCACCGCACTCCAGCACCTGCACGACACCGCGGCCGAGCAGGACACGCTGGCGATCGCCGACACTCTCTCCGGTGAGCTGACCGACCGAGACCTGCCCACAGACCGGCTGCGCCAGGTCGGCCGCTGGCTCGCCGAGTACGGCACCCGCCGCAACGCGGTCGCGTTGGGCATCCTGCTGCTCGGGTCGGCAGGCGACCAGCGCGACCGGGATCTGCTGCTCGCACTGGGCAGCCTGGAGGACGTCAGCCTCTACGCCGTCGTCGCGCTGGTCCGCTCGCAACCCGACCCAGAGCAGGCGCTGTTCGACCTCGCCCGGCGGCTGACCGGCTGGGGCCGCATCCACGCCGTCCGACGGCTGGCCGGCACGCAGGACCCGCACATCAAGGCATGGCTGCTGCGCCAAGGCTTCCGCAACCAGATCATGAACCAGTACCTGGCCCACCTGGCCGCCACCACCGGGGACCTGTACGCCGCGTTGACCACGCCACCGGTCGAGGACGAACTTCTCGACGGCGCAGGCGACATCCTCACCGCGCTCTGCGCAGGCGGCCCGGCGAAGGACATCACCGACTACCCGGCCGCGCCGGACACCGTCGACCGGTACCTCGCCCTCGTCGCGGAACGGCCGCCGAGCCTGGCGAGGGTCGCCGTCGTGCTCCGGCTGGCCCTGTTCGTGGTGTCCGGCCGGGCCACGGCCATGGGCTGGTCGGACACCACGCGCGATACCTGCGACCGGCTCGTCGAGCGACCCGACTGGCTGCTCGCCGTCGACCAGGCCATGGACGGCCCGGACCGGTCCCGGTTCCGGCGTGCCGTCTGGCCGGCCCGGCAACTGGGCATCCCGACCCGCGCCCGCATCCGCGCGCGCCTGCACCGCGATCCCGACGATGCCTACCTCTGGCAGGCACTCACCGACGACATCGACGACGTCCTGGCACTCGCCCACGAACTGCTGCCCCTGGACCGGCTCGCCGACGGGCCCAGCCTGGACGCCGGACTCCGTGCCGACCCGTCACACCAGATCCTCGACCTGATCGTGAGCCGCCTGGACGCCCACCCGGGCAAGGGTTGGCCGCTCCTCAGAACCGCCCTGGCCAGCCCCATCATCCGCAACCGCGACATGGCCGTCCGCGCCCTCGACGCCTGGCCCCCGGAGACCGTCCCGGACGACGCCGTGGCGGCACTGCGACAGGCCGGCGCGGTCGAACCCGATCCCGCCGTCCGGGACCGGATGCGCGATCTGCTGGCGAGGGCAGCACAGCACGATTGAAGGAATGTGCCGGCCGACGACGCCGCATCCTGGGTCCAGCCGAAGAAATGAGCCGAGGAGCTGACCATGCTGGTGTGCGTGACCGGGGGCACCGGGTTCGTCGGTGCGCATTCGATCGCGGCGATCGTCGGGGCAGGTCACCGGGTACGCCTGCTGGTCAGGCGGGCCGACGCCGTCGAGCCGGCGCTGAACCCGCTGGGCGTGCCCGCCGGGCGGGTGGACGTGGTTCAGGGCGACGTCACCGACGAGGCAGCGGTCGGTGCCGCCGTGCGGGGCGCCGACGCGGTGCTGCACGCCGCGTCGGTCTACTCGTTCGACTCGCGGCGGCGCGCGGAGATACGCCGGACCAACGTGCGCGGCACCGAGGTCGTGCTCGACGCCGCCGTGCGGGCCGGGGCGCGGCGGGTGGTGTACGTGTCGACATTCGGTGCGCTCCTGCCGACCGGCGGCCTGCCGTTGCGGGTCGACTCGCCGGTGGGCACGGCGAAGGAGCCGTACCTGGCGACCAAGGCCGACGCGGAGCGGATCGCGCGCCGGTATCAGGAACGGGGCGCTCCGGTGGTCATCACGTACCCGCCGGGCCTGATCGGGCCGCACGATCCCCACCTGGGCGACCAGAACGCGCGGCTGCGCGACCTGCTGCGCGGGCTGATGCCGGTGTGGCCGACGGGCGGGTTCCCGATCGGCGACGTGCGCGACACGGCGGCGGTGCACGCGGCGCTGCTTGCCGCGGCCGACGGCCCGAACCGGTGTTTCACCCCGGGCCGGTACCTGACCACGCGCGAGTACGTGCGGGCGGTCCGTGCGGTGACCGGTCGCAGCCTGCCCGCCGTGTTCCTGCCCGCCCGGCCGATGCTGCCGCTCGGCGCGATGGTCGGCGTGGTGCAGCGGGTGTGGCCGTGGCACATCCCGGCCGAGTACGGCGCCATCTACACGGCCGCGGCGGCCGCCCGGATCGAGGGTGGCGAGGCCGGGCGGCCGGTCGAGGACAGCTTGGCCGACGCCGTGCGGTGGCTGCGCACCACGGGCCGCCTGTCCGCACGCGCCGCCGGATCGGTCCCGGCACTCGTGCCGGCCGCCACCCGGTGATCGTCCCGGGCCAGGCATGAGCGCGGTCGGGGAGTGGGCGTTACGGTCTGGCCCATCCGACGACTGAACATGGGGCCCGGAGTGAGTGTGAGCAGTGGCGAGTTCCAGCGGATCCTGGGCGCGCTCGCCGATGTCCAGCGGGCGGAGGGGCGCGACTACACGTCGTTCAGCGTGCGCGGCAGGCGGTTCGGCTACTTCTGGCCGAGGACGCAGACCGTCGGCCTGAAGCAGACGTTGTCCGAGCAGCTCGCTCTGGTCGCCGAGCGGCCGGACGTCTTCGAGGTGCAGTTCACCGCGGGCGGCTTCGGGTGGGTCGTGGTCTACCTGGCGGGGATCGAGCTCGACGAGCTGTCCGAGTTGGTGTACGAGGCCTGGCGGCTGTCCGCGCCGGAGGAACTCGTCGCGGAGTTGCCGTTTCCCTGGTGAACCGGTCCGGCCGGGCGTGCGGCGGATCGCCGGTTCACCGCACCGTCACGGTGATGCCCAGTTCGGCGGCCAGCGCGGCGAGTTGGTCACTGGTGCCCTGCTCGCGCCAGCTCGGTTCCTCGTGCCCGTCCAGGAACGTGCCCTGCTGGGTGAGTACCAGGTGGGTGCCGTCGCCGTCGGCGACGAACTCCACGGCGGTGATGGACACCGTGGTGACGAGCGCGTCGGCGGACATCGTGGAGCTGTAGACGATCCGCTTGTCGGGCACGATGTCGTGGTAGCGGGACTCGAAAACCAGTGCCCGTCCCTCGCCGTGCCGGCCGCGGTTGATCTCCCGCCCGCCGACCCGGAAGTCCAGTTCGTGCTCGCCGGACGCGCCGGCGAACCAGCGTGCCTTGGTCGCCGGATCGGCCCATGCGGCGAACACCCGGGCCGGTGCTGCGGCGTAGCCGCGGTCCAGGGTGAAGGTGGCGTACTTGACTGTCATGGCTGCGCTCCCTTGTCGTCGGGACCCTCGGCGAGCAACTCGCCGAGGGCGTCGAGCTGGTGCTCCCAGGTGGTGCGCTGCCGGCCGATCCAGTCCTCGGCCGTGCGCAGCGCGGCGGGTTCGAGCTGGCAGGTACGGACCCGGCCGTGCTTCTCGGTCCGGACCAGTCCCGCGTCCTCCAGGACTCGCAGGTGCTGCAGGACGGCGGGCAGCGACATGGTCGTCGGCGCCGCGAGCTCGCCGACCGTGGCCGGTCCGTTGACCAGCCGCTCCACCATGTCCCGCCGGGTGCCGTCGGCCAGCGCCCGAAACACCTGGTCCAGCGCACCACGTTGGTTAGGCACGTGCTTAACCATAGGTGCGTCCCGCTCGAAAGTAAAGCAGTCACCTAACTATCTGGTCCCGCTCCAGCAGCACCGCATGACGCCGCGCCTGGCACTGGAACTCGACCGGCCGGCCAAGCCGGGGCTGCGGGTGGAGGTGGCGACCGGACGCCGGCTGCTGCCCGGTGGCCGGCGGCCTGGCGCGATCACGCGGCAGCTCTCGCCCCGGGTTGGCCGCCGGAGTAGCCCGTCAGGTCGCGCGTGTGGCACGGCGGAACTGGTGCCCGGCCAGGACGGCGTTGGTCGCGAGGATGACGCCGCTGACGACGAAGATCGTCCGCACACCCACCGCGGCACCGAGCGCGCCGGAGAAGGTCACGCCGAGCACCGACGCCGTGCCTGGAATGATCGACATCAGTCGCATGAACCGGCCCATGAGCGCGTTGGCGGTCGACGTGGGCGCCGGCGAGCAGGCCGATCACGACGCTCGGCACCGCGATGACGATGGTCAGCCCGCCGACGGCGGCCACCGAGTGGGTGCGTTCGGTGATCAGCAGCACGAGGGTCACCGTGGTCAGCGTGTCTCTGGCCGGCCCACAGCGCGAGGAAACCGCGGTCCCGGGCGACGTTGATCACGCCGCCAGGCCGTGATGCCGTGCAGGATCAGGTCGGCCAGTGCGTCCGTGGTGATGCCGGCGATGCCGGTGTCCGAGCCGGCGCCGCGGCCCAGCGACGTCACGATCGCCAGTACCAGCGTGGCGACGTCGTCGACCGGCACCCGCAGCGTGGTGGCGGCTGGTTCGAGCACGGCGGCGACGGCGGTGTGCAGGCGTGTGTACGACGATGTCCGCTGCTCGGACAGCCGTGTCCGTTCCTCGTCCGACAGGGCGGGGCGCCCGCGCTGGGACGACCCGGCCAGGCTGACCGCGTTGACCACCGCCGCGGTGCGTTCGCCCTGGGCGCGAACGACCTCGATCAACGAGACCAGCCGCTCCCGCATCGGTGCGGTCGACTCGATCGAGTCCAGTTCGGCCACCACGTGCCGTGGGTCGGTGGCCTCGGCCAGGCAGGCCGTCAACACGTCGTTCTTGTCCGTGAACGCCCGGAAGATCGTCGGTTCACTGACCCCCGCGGCCCGGGCGATGTGCAGGGTCGTCACCGACGGCCCGATCTCCACCAACAGCGGGATGGCGGCCTGGACCACCATGGCCCGCCGTTCCTCGACGCTGCGCCGTGGCGCCCGCTGCCGGGACACTCCGTCCGAACTCATGCACCCACCGTATGTAGTGAGTACTCACTACGTATGACCGGGGAAAGCGTGTCAACGTGTCATGTGCTCTGTCCTGGTAGATTCGCCTGGTCAGGCACGTGATCTCGGCACTGGATCTGAAAGTCGCACTGTTACGTCCGACGCCACACGAGGGAGCCGACGTGAGCACCGAGTCGACGCGGTATGCGATCCCCAGGCCGACCGACCGGGAGTGGCCGGGTCTTGCCACCCCGCCACGGTCACCACTGCGCGCGGCAGCCGCGAGACTCCTGTTCCTGGCGGTCGTTCGCCGACTGCCGATCACGGTCGTGCTGCCCAACGGCAGGCGGATCGGCGCCGGCGGGGAGGGCGCGCCGGAGATGCGGCTGGTGCGGCAGTCGGACTTCTTCCACCGGCTCGGCGTCGACTCCACCATCGGTCTCGGTGAGTCGTTCATGGTCGGCGACTGGGACACCGACGAACTGGCCGAGGTGCTCACCCCGTTCGCCGCGCGGGTCGCCGGACTGGTGCCGAAGCCACTGCAGGCGTTCCGCCGCTGGAGCGGCCAGCGCAAGCCCGATCGGGAACGCAACACCGTCGACGGCGCCCGCGAGAACATCCGGCGGCACTACGACCTGTCGAACGACATGTTCGCGATGTTCCTCGACGAGACGATGACCTACTCGTGCGCCTGGTTCGCGCCCGGTTCGGACGATCTCGCCGCGGCGCAGATCCGCAAGATCGACGCGATTCTCGACCACGCGGGCGTGCGTTCGGGCACCACCGTGCTGGAGATCGGTACCGGCTGGGGCGCGCTCGCCGTGCGTGCGGCCCAGCGCGGCGCCGAGGTGACGTCGCTGACGATCTCGGCCGAGCAACGCCAACTAGCCGTACAGCGCGCCGAACAGGCAGGCGTCGCCGACCGGGTCAACGTGGTGTTGCGCGACTACCGCGAGGAGACCGGCACCTACGACGCCGTGGTCAGCGTGGAGATGATCGAAGCGGTCGGCCACCAGTACTGGCCGGACTACTTCGGCGCCGTCGACCGGGTGCTGCGGCCGGGTGGCCGGTTCGCCCTGCAGGCGATCACCATGCCGCACCAACAGTTGCTGGCCACGAGGTATTCGCAGGGCTGGCCGCACAAGTACATCTTCCCGGGCGGCGAACTCCTGTCGATACCGGAAATCGAACACCAGGTCGCGACGCACACGAACATGCGGATCAGTGACCGGCAGGCGCTAGGACCCCACTATGCTCGCACGCTGAGCCACTGGCGGAATCGTTTCCTGGACCGCTGGTCGGACATCGAGGCGCTCGGTTTCGACGACATCTTCCGCCGGATGTGGGTGTTCTACCTGTCTTATTTCGAGTCCGGTTTCCGCGCGGACTATCTTAATGTGTGGCAGCTGCGCATGGACAAGATGTAGCGTTCGCCGGATGGAGAGTTGTGTCTTCTGCGGCATCGTCAGCGGTGCCCAGCCGGTCAGTATGGTTCACGAGGACGCCGATCTGTTGGCCTTCATGGACATCCGGCCGGTGACGACCGGGCATCTGCTGGTCATTCCGAAGCATCACAGCGTCGGGCTGGGCGACCTGGATGAGGCGACGGGCGCGCGGATGTGGGTGCTTGCGCATCGGTTGGCTGGGGCGCTGCGGCGGTCGTCTGTGCGGTGTGAGGGGATCAATCTCTTTTTGGCCGATGGGAAGGCTGCTATGCAGGAGGTGTTTCATGTGCACCTCCACGTGATTCCTCGGTTCGTGGGGGATGGGTTTCGGATTTCTGCTGACTGGCGGTGGCCTAAGCGGGCTGAGCTTGATGGGATGGCTGAGGCTGTGCGGGGTGTGTTGGGTTTCTGATGGTGGTTCCCGGCGGGGTTGGGGTTTCGCTCGCCCGCTCCCTCTTTTGGATGGTTTGATGCCGGGCCGATCCTGTCAAGGTCGCTCCTGCGTCGCGTCGCTGCGCGATGCCTTCGGCAACCTGGACAGGCTCGTCCCGGCATCAAGCAGGCTGGGTGTTGGGAGCGGGGGAGAATGAAGCGCTGCTCACACCGGAGGTCTTGGGCGAAACCGGCGGCCGGCAACGAAACCCAGCCCGGGCCCGAACCGGGCCGATCCATTCCTCCCCGCTGCTCCCTCGTCCTCAGCCGCACTTGCGCGATCCAGCGCGAACACTCAAAGGCGAGGGAGCGGCGGCGTGCGAAACCCGGACCCTCGGGTCGGGAGCCCAGCCCGGTAAACGTCACAACCGAGTAGCACGCCCCAACCAACTATGCGCGCCCCCGATGGCCGGGTCATAAGAAGGATGAACCGCACGCCCATACCACCCAGCCACCTCAGCCAACTCATGCACATCAGGCGCCCACCCGAACCGCCGCAGCCACCGTGAAGGATCGACCGGCCCAGACCGCCACAACGCGGCAAGCCCCGGACCGATCCGAACCAACGCCGCGCGCAGAGCCGCACTGTCCTGCACATGATCGAACCCAAGCACGCTACCCGACGCGCTCAACCCGGACACCGTAGCAAGCAACTGATCAGCAGCAGCCTCGTCAAGCGCGTACAACAACCCCTCAACCAGCCAAGCAGTAGGCAGATCCGGACGAAACCCGGCCTGCCGCAACGGAAGAGACCAGTCCTCACGAAGATCCACACCAACCGGATGAGGAATGGCCACACCCATGACCTCCTGCTTGAAACGCAGCACCGGCTCCTGATCGAGTTCGAAGATCTCAGTACCAGCCGGCCACTCCAGCCGACCAGCGCGACTGTCCATTCCAGACGCAAGCAGGACGACCTGACGACACCCGCCACCCAGCAGCGTCTCGTCCAGGAACCGGGTCCGGACAGCCACCTGCCCACTCAAGATCGCCACGAGGTCGCGCTTGGCCTCGTCCGGCTCGGCCGCGACGCCAGCCGCCTCCAGGCAGCGCGCGGCATAGGGATCGGCGAACAACCGGTCGGGCCGCTCGTGCTCGGCCGCGCGCAGCGCGGCGACCTCCCAGGCGGTCCGACCGATCGCGTTGATCTGCGAGATGTCCACGGCTCTCTCCCCAATTAGTTACATATGCAACAGTATCATATGATACTAATAGGTGAACCGGGTCAACAGATCCATCAACTGCTCCGCCTCGCCGGGCCGCAGATGCGCGACCAGCCCCTCGGCCAGGCCGACAGCGTCCCGGTGGGCCGCGTCGAAGACCTCCAGACCACGCGCGGTGATCTCTACAGCCCGCACCCGCCGGTCGCCCGGCACCGCACGGCGGACCGCGAGACCGGCCGCTTCCAGGTCGTCGACCACGCGCATGATGCCGGCCTTGTCGTAACCGGCCGCCTCGACCAGGTCCCGCTGCGTCGTGGGCCCGCGGTCGGTCAGCACGATCAGGACCGCGAAGTGCCGTAGTTCGAGGCCGAACGGTCGCACCGCGGCGGACATGGTCGAGGCCACGCGAGCGTGTGCCCTGCGCAGCAACAACCCCAGCGCGAACGGCGAGGTGTCACCAGGTCGGTCGGTCGCGCGGGGCTGATTCGTGGTCATGGCGCGACGGTACTCACCTGACACCTTCTCACCTGAGACGAAATTGGTATGCAGTGGTTCTGAACCGCTCAAGATCGTTACCTGGCCGTGATTGTTGTGGGTCGCAACATATGCCAGTTTCTGAGGAACCGGGCGGAGCGCGGCCACCGGCGATCACCGAACGTGCCTGATCGTGTCGCTTCAGTGAGGAGGCGTCCGTGTTACGTCGTCGTTGGCTCGGAATTGTCGGGATCATCGGAGCCGCCGGACTCGTCACCGCCGGCCTGGCCGCCCCCACGGCATCGGCGGCCGCCGCCGTCAACCCGGCCTGTCCCTGGGTCGGGTCCACCGCACCGGTACCCCAGCGCGTCGCCGAGGTGCTGGCACAGATGACACTCGCGCAGAAGATCTCGCTGGTGCACGGCGCCGGCGGCGCCTACGTCGGGAACACGCCGGCCATCCCGGCGCTGTGCATCCCGGCGATCGGCCTGGAGGACGGGCCCGCGGGCGTCGGCGAGGGCCTGACCGGCGTCACCCAGCTACCCGCCCCGGTAGCCGCCGCGGCGACCTGGGACACGGCGGCCGAGCAGCAGTACGGCGCCGTCGTGGGCAGCGAGGAGTTCGGCAAGGGCGCCAGCATCGACCTCGGCCCGACCGTCAACATCGTCCGGGATCCACGGTGGGGCAGGGCATTCGAGTCGATGTCCGAGGATCCCTACCTGGCGGGCCAGCTGGGCGCCGCAGAGATCAGGGGCGTGCAGGGCACCGGCGAGCTGGCCCAGGTCAAGCACCTCGGCGTGTACAACCAGGAGACCAACCGGAACACGCCGCAGGACAACGCGGTCATCGATCCGCGGGCCGAGCAGGAGATCTACTTCCCACAGTTCCAGGCCAGCGTGCAGCAGGGCGCCGCGTCCTCGGTGATGTGTTCCTACAGCTTCGTCAACGGCACCGACGCCTGCGAGAACCCCGTGCTGCTCAACCAGGCACTGGACACCGAGTTCGGCTTCCCCGGCTTCGTCACCTCCGACTGGGGCGGCACTCACTCGACCGTGGCGGCGGCCAACTCCGGCCTGGACATGCAGATGCCCGACGACAGCTTCTTCGGCGCCGCCCTGCAGACCGCCGTGACCAACGGCCAGGTCTCCATGGCCACCCTGAACTCGATGGTGAGCCGCATCCTGACCGAGGAGTTCACCTTCGGCCTGTTCGACAACGCCCCGCACGGCTCGACGACCGCGACGGTGACCAGCGCCGCGCATCAGGCCACCGCGCATCAGGCCACCGCCCGGCAGATCGCCGAAGAGGGCACAGTCCTGTTGCGCAACAACGGAAACGCGCTGCCTTTCGGCGCTGCCACCAAGTCGATCGCGGTGATCGGCACCGACGCCAGCACGGCACCGCAGACCGACGGCGGCGGCAGCGCGGGCGTCTCGTCGTCCGGCACCGTCACCCCGTTGCAGGGCATCACCAGCCGCGCGGGCGCCGGCACCACCGTCGGGTTCTCGGCCGGCAACTCAGCCAACGACACGCTGCCCGACATCCCGGCCAGCGCGCTCACCCCGGCCACCGGCACCGGCAGTGGCCTGACCGGCCAGTACTTCGACAACATGACGCTGTCCGGCACACCCGCGTTCACCAGGACCGACGCCACCGTCGACGTCAACTTCAACGGCGCCTCACCGGGTACCGGTGTCGGCGCGACCCAGTGGTCGGCCAAGTGGACCGGCAAGGTCACGCCCACCACCACCGGCACCTACACGTTCGCCACCACCAGCGACGACGGCAGCCGGCTGTTCGTCAACGGCCAGGAGATCATCAACGACTTCCAGGACCAGGCGGCGACCACCAGCACCGGTACCATCAACCTGACCGTCGGCGTGCCGGTGTCGATCGAACTGGACTACTTCCAGGACGGCGGCGCCAGCCAGGTCAGCCTCGGCTGGGCACCGCCCGGCTTCACCACGCCCGCGATCACGGCGGCGGCCAACCTGGCCAGGACGTCCTCGGTGGCCGTGGTGTTCGCGAACAACTTCGAGTCCGAGGGCAGCGACCTGTTCAGCATCGACCTGCCCGGAGACCAGAACCTGCTGATCTCCGCGGTCGCCGCCGCCAACCCGAACACCGTCGTCGTGCTCAACACCGGCTCCGCGGTCACCATGCCGTGGCTGAGTTCGGTGGCGGGCGTGCTGGAGAACTGGTATCCCGGCCAGGAGGACGGCAACGCCATCGCGGCCGTGCTGTTCGGCGACGTGAACCCGTCGGGCAAGCTGCCGGTCAGCTTCCCGAAGAGCCTGGCCGACGTGCCGGCCTCGACCACGGCACAGTGGCCGGGCACCGGTGGGAACGTGCAGTACTCCGAGGGCGTCGACGTCGGTTACCGCTGGTACCAGGCGAAGGGCATTGCGCCGCTGTTCCCGTTCGGATTCGGCTTGTCCTACACCAGTTTCGGGTACAGCGCGCTGCACGTGTCGGCGCTGGACACCCACGGCAACGCGACCGTGACGGCCACGGTGACCAACACCGGGACCAAGGCCGGCTCGGACGTCGCCCAGCTCTACGTCGGTGACCCGGCCACCACCGGTGAGCCGCCGGAGCAGCTGAAGGGCTTCCAGCGGGTGACGCTGCAACCGGGCGCCAGCACCACGGTGAGCTTCCCGGTCTCGTTGCACGATCTGGCCTTCTGGAACGACACCACCAGTTCGTGGAACACCGCGACCGGCACGTACCAGATCATGGTCGGCGACACGTCCGCCGGCCCGCAGCTGGCCGGCACGCTGGCCGTCACCTCGACGGCGACCGGCAACACGGTGACCGTGATCGACCCGCAGGGCATGAGCAGCCCGGTCGGCACGGCGGCCGGCCTGCCCGTCACCGCAACGGATTCGGCCGCCGGCCAGACGCTCACGTACGCGGCCACCGGCCTGCCGGCCGGCCTGACGATCAACGCGACCAGTGGTGTGATCTCCGGTAGCGCGACGACGGCCGGCACCAACACGGTCACCGTGACCGCCACCGACGCCACCGGAGCGGTCGGCCGCACGACGTTCGTGTGGACGGCGACCAAGCCGGTCGCCACCACGGCGGTGACCGGACCGATCGTGGCCGGGGTGTCGCCGACCCTGTGCGTCGACGACCGGGCGGCATCGACGGCGAACAACAACCCGATCCAGATCTTCACCTGCAACGGCACCACGGCACAGTCGTGGACGGTCGCCGCCGGCAACACGCTCCAGGTACTCGGCAAGTGCATGGACGTGGCGGCCGCCGGCACCGCGAACGGCACCAAGGTGCAGTTGTTCGACTGCAACGGAACGGGCGCACAGGTCTGGCAGCCACAGGCCAACGGCTCGCTGCTCAACCCGGAATCCGGTCGCTGCCTTGACGATCCGGCGGCGTCCACGACGAACAGCACGCAGCTGCAGATCTTCGACTGCAACGGCACGGCGGCCCAACGCTGGATCCTGCCGTAGGGCAGAACCGGGCCGGCCGGCGTCAGCCGGCCCGGTGCCCGGTCAGTAGGCCGACTGTCGCACGACGTCGATCTGGTCGGCGGCGTTCACGTGGATATGGGCCCAGAACTGGCCGTAGTTGTGACTGATCACGCTCTGCATGACCTGGTCGACGGTGCAGGACGTCGGCGGGCAGGTCTCGAACTGGAATCCCCCGGGATCGATGGACACGATCTTGATACCCGGTTTCAGCGGCAACCGGTGGACGGCCGGATCGCTCGGGTCGGGTACCAGGTTCGCGGTGAGCGACGACGTCCGATCGTCCACCACCTTCTGGAACTCGACCAGCTTGTCCTTCAGGTCGTAGCCGACGAACACGACGTCCGCGCTGGTGTTCGGGAACTTCAGCGTTTGTGTGGTCGCGGCGGACGGCTTCGCCGTGGTGGCAGGCGCGACGCGAGTTGTGGTGCCCGGCGCGACGCGAATTGTGGTGGTCGGCGCGGATGTCGTGGTCCGGCTCGGGACCGTCGGTGCCGATGTCACGGTGCGGCTCGGCGCGGCCTGGCCCTCTGTCCGGCACGCCGTGGCCGTCAGTCCGATCAGCGTCGCGGCTGTGGCGACGACCAGTATTCGACGCGATACGTTCTCCATGAATTCCCCCGTGGCAATGTGGTGACCCCATGAAGGAGGACGTGTCCACCGCGGCGAGGTTGTGTTCGGCCCGAGAGCGCGTCGACGACAAATCCGGTGCCGGTCCGGTCCGGATCGGCTACCGTGCTGTCGTGGCCGTCGCGACTTCTCGCCGATTTACCGGCCCCTTGGCCCGCACCGGGTGCCGTAGGGATCGGTTGTCGCAGCGTCGCTGACCTTCGGACGAGCTGACGGGTCAAGGGATGTCTCCCATTCGCCCGCTCGTTTCCGGAGGTTGTCATGCCCGCTCGACTGACCACTGATGAACTCGCCCGCGACCTGGCCCTGCGCGATCTCAGCGATCCCGCCGCAGGCCCCCATGCCATCCAACTCGTCATGAACCACGCCGTCGGTGCTCTCGCCGCATTGTGGGAGTGCGAGGTCCGGTGGTGGCGTGGCGACCGGATCGTCACCATCGCGGACAATTACGACAACCTGGGTTACGACAGCGCGGACGTCACCCGCGAAGCCCGCTACACCAGGTATGTCGACGACCGCCGGGTGCTGCGCAGCCACTCCAGCGCGATGATCCCGGCGGCCCTGCGCGCGCTGGCCGGCGATCCGGTGGACGACGTGCTGCTGGTGTGTCCCGGGATGGTGTACCGGCGTGACGCCATCGACCGGCTGCACACCGGAAACCCGCATCAACTCGACCTGTGGCGCATCACCCGGCGAACGCCACCGATGGCCGACGCCGACCTGGACGCGATGATCACCGCGCTCCTCGACGCTCTGGTGCCGGGAATGGCCGACCGGCGAGAGGCCCGCAGCCACCCGTACACCCTCGCCGGCCGGCAGGTGGATGTCGCCCGCGACGGCGACTGGGTAGAGGTCGCCGAATGCGGCCTGGCCAACCCCGCCGTTCTCGCCACGGCGGGGCTGGACGCCGGGTGGAGCGGGTCGGCGCTGGGCATGGGACTGGACCGGATGCTCATGCTGCTCAAGGGAATCCCGGACATCAGGCTGTTGCGCTCCGCCGATCCCGCGGTGGCGGCCCAGTTGACGGACCTGGATCGCTACCGCCCCGTGTCGACCAGGCCGCCGATCCGGCGGGACATCTCCATCGCGGTGGACTCCGAGGACGTCGCCGAGGACCTCGGTGACCGGGTCCGCGACGCACTGGGCGACGACGCCGGCAGCGTGGAATCGGTGGAGATCCTGGGGGAGACGCCCTGTGCTGCCTTACCGGCGGTGGCCCTGGCCCGGCTGGGTGCCCGCGAGGACCAGAAGAACGTCCTCGTCCGGGTCGTACTGCGGCATCTCGACCGGACGCTGACCGATCACGACGCGAACGCCCTGCGCGACCGGATCTACCTGGCGCTGCACCAGGGCACCGCCCAGCAGTGGGCGGTGCCCTGAGGCGTCAGGACTTCGAGGGGTCGACGAACTCGGGCTGGTCGAGCAGGCGGAGCCAACTGCCGTCCGGCTGCCGTCGGACGACCTGTGCCCGGGCGCCGGCACCGTCCTTCGGCGGGGTCGCGGTCATGGCGATGTCGCCGCTGATCAGGGTGGGCAGGGGCGGTTCGGGCTCGAAGTGGGGCCGGTTGGCGAGCACCTGCTCCCACAGGGCCTGGATCGCCTTGCGCCCGACGGTCTGCTGGCCCGGCGGGTAGGCGAGCACCGCGTCCTGTTCGTACAGGGCGGCGACTCCGGCCGCGTCGCCGGCGTTGGACCGCTCCACGAACAGGCGGGTGATGTCCTCGGGCCGCACGGCCTTCTCGTACTCAGTCACGACGTCCTCCCGTCTCTCGGTCTGTACTGCCAGTCTGGCCAGGCGGCTATCAGAAGTCCAACGCATAGATCCGATAGGTACTACAATCAGCGGTCATGGATCTGCGGCAGCTCGAATACGTCGTCGCGGTGGCCGAGGAGCGCAACTTCACCCGTGCCGCCGAACGGGTCCACATCAGCCAGTCCGGTGTCAGCGCGCAGATCCGGCAACTGGAACGGGAACTCGGTGCCGAGTTGTTCGACCGGTCGTCGCGGGTCACCACCCTGACCGTCGCCGGCAAGGCCGCACTGGAACACGCCCGGGCCGCGCTCGCCGCGACCGCCGCGCTGCGGCAGGCGGTGGCCGACATCGGTCAGGTGGTCAGCGGCAGCCTCACCGTCGCCATGGTGATCGGCTGCACGATCACACCGTTGTTCGACGGTCTGGCCACGTTCCACCGGGCCCATCCCGGCGTCGAACTCGCCCTGCTGGAAGGGAATTCCGCCGATCTCGTCGAGGACGTGCGGACCGGCGCGGTGGACCTGGCGCTGGTCGGCATGGCCGAACTGCCGCAGGACATGGACGCCATGACCATCATCAGCGAACCGCTGGTCGCCGCGATCCCGCCCGGGCATCCGCTCGCCGCCCGGTCGGGGCTCACGTTGCACGACCTGGCCGACCATCCGCTGGTGTGCATGCCGCCCGGCACCGGCCTGCGCACCGTGTTCGACCGGGCCTGCGCCGCGCAGGGCGTCCGGCCCCGGATCGCGCTCCAGGCGAGCGCGGCCGACGCCATCGCCGATCTCGCGTCCCGCAACCTGGCCGTTGCCATCCTCTCGTCGTCGATGGCCGAGCGGTACGAGGACACGCTCACCGTGCGCGCCATCACCGACATCGGGCAGCCCACGCTGCTCGCCCTGGTCTGGCAGGCCGCCCACAACCCGGCCCTGCGCGAACTGCTCGCCCACTGCCGCACGGCCTTCGCCGGTGCCTAGCGATGCAGCCTGGCCGCGGCCCGCCGGAACGAGTCGGTCAGATGGTCGGCCCGCCGCTGCCGCCCGGCCGGGTCGGGATGCCAGAAGGCCTGGCGACTGGTGTGGTAGGTCGGGATGACCAGCACACCTTCGGGCAGTGCGTCGGGGAACCGGCGGGTGAATCGTGCCCAGCCCCGCCGGGCGTCCGTGCCGTGCAGCATGACCACGGCCAGATCGGGCAGGAGCGCGATGAGCTCCAGCAACGGACCCGCGGCCTGGTCCAGTTGCTCGGTGGTGGGCTTCTTGTTGATGTACCAGGGGTAGATGTTCCACGGCACGACCTCGCCGACGTCGATGCCGGCATCGGCGAACAGGCCGGCTATCCGTTCGGCGGTGGCATCGTCGTTCTCGATGCTGAGCAGGCCGCTCCCGGCGTTGCCCGCCTGGGTCTTGGGGCCCGGGTCGCGCAGCACGCTGAGCAGGCGCGCGGACGTGCCGCCGTAGACGGGCGCGACATACGGCGCCCACCGGCCGGCCGACGGATCGTTCAGGCGATCGACCAGGGCATTGACGGGAGCGATGTGCTCGGCGCGGATTCCGGCGAGCTGCGCGTCCCGGAACGCCGTGTCGCGCATTCGCCTGGCCATCGACGAAGGTTAGCGATCCCGCCGGCGGGCGAGTGCCCGCCGGCAGGATCCGGCCGGGAGTGACGGCTTACCGGACGACCTGCACCACGTCGCCGACACCGAGGCTGTTGAAGAACTTCACGGCGGCGGAGCGGGTGAGGTGGACGCAGCCGTGCGACGACACGGCCAGGCTGCCCTCGTGGAACGCGTCACCGCCGTTGAAGAACACCGAGTACGGCATCGCGGCGTGGTACACGCTGCTCACGTGGTTGCGATCCTTGTACGACACCCGGAACGTGCCGGGGGCCGTCGGGAAACTCGGTCGGCCGGTGCGGACCTTGACCGGTCCGAAGGTGACCTTTCCGTTGTGTGCCAACCACGCCTCCTGCCTGGACAGGTCGACACACGCCCGTGCGGCCCGGGAACAGGGCATCGTCGCGGCATTCGCCGTCGCCGGACTCGCCACCACCAGGGCCGCGGAGGCCGCGGCGGCCACTCCGACCGCCGCGATCGTCGAGAGTCGCTTGACGCTGGTCATGACTATCGCCTCCAGCCATCGCTCGTCGAGCTCTCGTCGAAGTGGTACCCGGTCATAGCGGTCTCTAACATCGAATTCGCCCAAACAGAGGACACCCGGCCGGGCGGACCGTGTCCCGCGACCAGGTGACTGTAGGTCCGCAAAGGACTTGCGAGTAAGGCGCCTCTCAGCTGCGACAAGATATTCGTTCGGACGTATCGTCACGCTATGGGGTAGGCAACCCAGTTTCGGACACGCCGAGCTGAGGTCTTGACCGCGCAGCTCGGCGACCCGGCGGCCGGCTCATTCCAGTGCGGGGAGCCGGGTTCGCCACAGCCATGCGGTGAACAACTCGTCCAGCGGTTCGGTCGTGTGCCGCTGGGCGAGCGCCGTGAACTGCTCCGTGGTCACGGTGCCGTGGCGGTGCTCGTCGGTCCACGCGTGCAGCAGGTCGAAGAAGCGGCCGTCGCCGATCCGCCGCCGCAGCGCGTGCAGGGTCAGCGCACCCCGGCGGTAGACGCGCTCGTCGAAGATCCGCGTGGCGCCCGGGTCGGCCACCTTCAGGTCGGCGGGGCGGGCGGCCAGCCGGGCGTGCCACTGGAGGGCGTGGATGTGGGCGGACGGGCCGCCGGTGGTCTCCGACCACAGCCACTCGGCATACGTGGCGAAGCCCTCGTTCAGCCAGATGTGCCGCCACTGGCCGACGGTGAGGCTGTTGCCGAACCACTGGTGGGCCAGTTCGTGCACGACGAGCCGTTCGTGGGTGCGCCTGCCGTCCACGTGGCCGGCACCGAAGATCGACATACCCTGGGCCTCGATCGGATCGTCCAGCTCGTCCGCGGTCACCACGATGACGTAGTTCTCGAACGGGTAGGGCCCGAAGAACCGTTGCAGGGCAACCATGATCTGGCCCTGCCGGGCGAGGTCGAACTCCGCGGCACGGCGTAGTTCGATGGGTACCTCGGCCACCTGCGGCACGGCGCCCGCCGCGAGCACCACCTGGTCGTACCGTCCGATTTGGACGCTCATCAGGTAGGTCGCGGTGGGCTGCGGCCGGTGGTAGATCCACGTCGTGGAGCCGGCGCCGAAGCGGCGGGACACCAGATTGCCGGTGACCAGCACCGTGTACGCGCTCGCCGTGGTCAGCGACACGCGGTACGTGGCCTTGTCCGACGGGTGGTCGTTGCACGGAAACCAGGACGGCGCCCCGATCGGCTGGCTCGCCACCAGCACCCCGTCGGTCAGCTCGTCCCAGCCGATGTCACCCCACCGGCTGGCCACCGGCCTCGGGTTGCCGTTGTAGCGCACCTCGACCGTGAAGTCGGCGGCGTTGGCCAGCGGCTCGGCCGGCCGGATGCGCAGCTTGCCGCGCTGGTGCGTGTAGCGCGCGGGCACGCCGTCCACCAGCACCCGCTGCACCCGCAGCCCGGCCAGGTCCAGGCTGAACCCGCCCAGCGCCTGCGTCGCGACGGCCGCGATGGTGGCCCGGCCGGTCAGCCGGTTGGTCCGGATCCGGTACTCCAGGTCCAGGTCGTAGTGCCGGACGCGGTAGCCGCCGTTGCCGTGCGATGGCAGGTAGGAGTCGGCCGACCGGTCGGCACCGATCGGCGCGCCCTTCCCGTTCACCCCTTGCTCGGCCAGTCCAGGATCGGGTTGCCCAGCCAACGGGTATGTGGTGGTACCTCGTCGCCCCTGGTGACCAGCGAGCCGGGGCCGACCGTCGTGGCCGTGCCGATGCTCGCGCCGGGCAGCACGATGCCGTGCGGGCCGAGCGTCGCGCCGCCGGCCAACCTCACCTCGTCCATGCTCATGATCCGATCATGGAACAGATGGGTCTGGACGACACACCCCCGATTGACGGTTGCCCCGTCGCCGAGCCGCACCAGATCGGACTCGGGCAGCCAGTAGGTCTCCAGCCACACGCCCCGGCCGATGTGCGCGCCCATGGTGCGCAGCCACAGCGTCAGCAACGGCGTCCCGGTGACCGCCTGCACCAGCCACGGCACCGCCAGGACCTCGACGAACGTGTCGGCGAGCTCGTTGCGCCACACGAACGAGCACCACAGCGGATGCTCCACGGCCCGGAACCGCCCGACCAGCGTCCACTTGGCCAGCGTCGCCACCAGGCAGGCCACCACACCGGCGGCCAGCAGCACCACGCCGGCCAGCAGCGCGGCCACCCACCCGCCGAACGACGTCCACAGCACCAGCAGCGCGGCACACACCACCACGCCCAGCGCGGCACCGCACATCACCGGCAGCACCCGGCACAGCTCGACCGCGGCCCTGGCCGGCTTGAGCCGGGCGGGCGGCTGGAACGTGCGGCTGGTGTCGGCCGTGCCGACCGCGCGACGCAGCGGCATCGGCGGCATGCCCAGCCAGGACGAGCCCTTCTTGGCCTTGCGCGGCGTCGAGGACAGCACGCCGACCAGGCCGTGGTTGGGCACTGAGCGGCCGGGCGCGGTCATCCCGGAGTTGCCCAGGAACGCGGCCTTGCCGACCCGCGCGGGCGCGACGTGCAGCCAGCCCCTGCCCAGCTCGTAGCCGGCGACCATGGTGTCGTCGGCCAGGAACGCGCCGCTGGCCACGGTGGTCATCGACGGCAGCGCCAGCACGGTGGAGATCTCCGCGCCCTTGCCCACCTTCGCGCCCAGCAGGCGCAGCCAGGCCGGCGTGGCCAGGCTCGCGTACAGCGGGAACAGGCCGGTCCTGGCCATGTCCATCAGCCGCTCGGTGGCCCACACCTGCCAGCCGGTCCTGCCGTGCACCGGGTGGTAGCCCTGGCGGATGCCGATCGCCAGCAGCCGCACCGGCACCAGCACCAGCAGCGCGTAGGCGACGAGATAGGTCACCGTGGCCAGCGGCACGGCGAGGAGAGCGTGCGGCAGGGCGCCCAGGACACCGGTGCTGCCCGCGACGGCACGCGCGACCAGCAGCACGGCCGGCAGGGCGGCGACCGCCGGCAGCAGGCCCAGTACCAGCGACGTCACGCCGTACACCCAGGCCCAGCGCCGGGACCGGGGAGCGCGGCCGGCCGGCCACTTCAGCGTTGACTTGCCGGCCGGGGCCGCCGGGCTGCCGGCCCACCGCTGCTCGGCCGGCACCGGGCCGGCCACGGTCGAGCCCGCCGCCACGTCCGCGCCCTTGTCGACCCGGGCGCCGGGCAGCAGCGTGCTGCGCGCACCGACCCTGGCGCCCGCGCCGACCCGGATCTTGCCGATGTGCACGACGTCGCCGTCCACCCAGTAGCCGGACAGGTCCACCTCGGGCTCGATCGCGGCACCGCGGCCCAGCCGCAGCATGCCGGTCACCGGGGGCGCCGAGTGCAGGTCGACGTCCCGGCCGATCTTGGCGCCCAGCGCCCGCGCGTACCGCGACATCCACGACGCGCCGGACACGGCAGTGGCACCGCTGTGTTCGGCCAGCCGCAGCGCCGTCCACAGCCGCAGGTGGGTGGATCCGCCGCGCGGGTAGCTGCCCGGGCGGACACCGCGCAGCAGCAGCCGGGCGCCGCCGGCCGCGATCGCGATCCGGCCCGGCGGGCTGAACAGCACCAGCCACGCCACGGCCAACACCCACCACGGGGCGGTGGGCAGCCAGGCGGGCCCACCCAGTGCGGCGAGTACCGAGGTGGCACCCGCCAGGACTGCGGTCCAGCGCAGGCCGACGAGGGTCAGCAGGGGCACCATGAGCAGTGCCTGCGCCACGCCGGTGCGCCTGGGGGTGGGGACGACCGTGCGGCGGGTGGTCGCGGCCTCCTGGTAGGCGTCGAGCAGGCCGGCCAGGGTGCCGAGCGTGGGGTGCTGGTAGATGTCGATCACCGACACGCGGGGGAACCGGGTGCGGATCCTGGCCACCAGTTGGGCGGCGGTCAGGCTGCCGCCGCCGAGGTTGAAGAAGTCGTCGCCGGTGTCCGACGGGCGGGCACCCAGGATCTGCGCCCAGCCGTCCGCCAGCCACTGTTCGTTCTCGGACAACGACTTACCGTCATCCACAGTGGACTCCAGCGGCCACGGCAGCGCGGCCCGGTCCACCTTGCCCGACGTCCTGGTGGGCAGTTCGCCGACCACCGCGAGCAGCGGTACCAGCGCGGCGGGCAGCCGGTCGCGCAGCAGCGTGGTGGCCGATGGCTGGTCGAAGTCGCCGGCCGTGGCGACGTACCCGACGAGCACGTGGTTGCCGGCGTCCGTGGTGCGCACGGCGGCAGCCGCGGCCACCACGCCGGGCAGCGCCTGCAGTGCGGCGTCCACCTCGCCGAGTTCGATCCGTCTGCCGCCCAGCTTGACCTGCTCGTCGCCGCGTCCGACGAACAGCAGCCCCTCGGGCGCCGCGGTGACCAGGTCGCCGCTGCGGTAGGCGCGCCGCCAGCCCAGCGAGGGGAGTGGCGCGAACTTCTCGGTGTCCTTGGCCTGGTCCAGGTAGCGGGCCAGGCCGACGCCGCCGATGACCAGTTCGCCGGTCTCGCCCATCCCGACCGGTTCGCCGTCGGTGTCCACCACGGCCAGTTGCCAGCCGGCCAGCGGCAGTCCGATCCGGACCGGCCCCTGCCCGCTCAGCTGCGCGGCGCACGCGACGACCGTGGCCTCGGTCGGGCCGTAGGTGTTCCAGACCTCGCGGCCCTCCACGGCCAGCCGCTCGGCCAGTTCGCGCGGGCACGCCTCGCCGCCGAAGATCAGCAGCCGGACGTCCTCCAGCGCGTCGGCGGGCCACAGCGCGGCCAGCGTCGGCACGGTGGACACGATCGTGATGCCCTGCGCCACCAGCCACGGCCCGAGATCCACCCCGGTCCGCACCAGAGCGCGCGGCGCCGGCACCAGGCAGGCGCCGTGCCGCCACGCCAGCCACATCTCCTCGCACGACGCGTCGAACGCGACGGACAGGCCGGCGAGCACGCGGTCGCCGGGCCCGATCGGCTCCTCGGTGAGGAACAGGCCGGCCTCGGCATCCACGAACGCGGCGGCTGCGCGGTGCGTGACCGCGACGCCCTTCGGTTTGCCCGTGGAACCGGACGTGAAGATGATCCAGGCGTCGTCGTCCGGGCCGGGCTTGGCCTCGCGGCCGATCGGCGGCGTGAGCAGCGTGATGTCGTGGCCGTCGCGGATCACCGCGCACACGGCGGCCTCGGCGAACACCAGGTCGGCCCGCTCCTGCGGATCGTCCGCGTCGACCGGCACGTAGGCGGCACCCGCGGCGAGCGTGGCGAGGATGGCGACGTAGAGCTCGGCCGTGCCGGACGAGATGCGGATGCCGACCTGGTCGCCGAGGCCGATGCCGTTGGCGTGCAGGCGAAGACGCAGCGCGTCGACCTCGTCGGTGAGCTGTCGGTAGGTGAGCGTGCGCGTTCCGTCGTCGAGCGCGGTCGCGTTGGGGTACCGGACCGCGGTCGCGTCGACCACGTCCAGCAGTGTCCGCTCGCTGGGCGCGAGATCGGACCAGAACAGGGCGCGGGCCGAGGACCGCGTCCGAGCAGGGGCGACGACCGTGCCCACCAGGGAACTGTCGGCGGTCACGGTCACCTGGACAAGCCCATGTGTCGGCCTCCGAGAGGGGATCAACCGGGGCCGCGGCAGCGGCGGCGCACCCGGACCGCCGTCAAGGGTACGGGAGATGAACACGAAGTATCTTTCGGGTGACGGTTTCGTGGGCAACATCACCGCAGGTCGAGCACGTGCGGAGTCAGCGCTTCGCACTGCGGTTGGCCCGCAGGAACTCCCGGTTGAGCGTGGCGATGCTGGCCAGCGGGATGCCCTGCGGACAGGCCGCGACACACTCGCCACTGTTGGTGCAGCCGCCGAAGTCCTCCGCGTCCATGGTCTCGATCATGTCCAGCACTCGCCGCTCGCGTTCCGGGGCGCCCTGCGGCAGCAGGTTCAGGTGGGTCACCTTCGCCGAGGTGAACAGCGTCGCCGAACCGTTCGGGCACGCTGCCACGCAGGCGCCGCAACCGATGCAGGTCGCGTTGTCGAAGGCGACGTCCGCATCGGCCTTCGGCACCGGGACGGCGTTCGCGTCCGGGGCGCTGCCGGTCGGTGCCGTCACGTAGCCGCCGGACCGGACGATCCGGTCGAACGCCGACCGGTCCACCACGAGGTCCTTGATGATCGGGAAAGCCTTGGCCCGCCACGGTTCCACGTCGATCACGTCACCGTCGTGAAAGGCCCGCATGTGCAGTTGGCACGTTGTGGTGTGTTCCGGGCCGTGTGCCCGGCCGTTGATGACGACACCGCACGACCCGCAGATGCCCTCCCGGCAGTCGTGATCGAACGCCACCGGCTCCTGCCCGTCCAGGATCAGCCGCCCGTTGAGCACGTCGAGCATCTCCAGGAACGACATGTCCGGTTCGATGCCGTCGACCTGGTACTCGGCCATCCGGCCCGGCGTGTCCGGTCCCGCCTGGCGCCAGATCCTGAGGGTGAGTTTCACGTGTAGCTCCGAGCGGCCGGGTGGACGTAGTCGAACCGGAGACTTTCCTTGTGCAGCACGGGAATGTCGCCGGTGTACTCCCACGCCGCGACATGGCTGAAGTGCTCGTCTTCGCGTTGCGCCTCACCGTCGGGAGTCTGGTGTTCCTCGCGGAAATGGCCGCCGCACGACTCCTCGCGCACGATCGCGTCGAGCAGCATCAGCTCGGCGAACTCCAGGAAGTCGGCGACCCGGTTGGCCTTCTCCAACTCCTGGTTGAGCTGCTCCCCGGTGCCGGGCACCAGCACGCGGTGCCAGAACTCGTCGCGCAGCGACGGGATCCGGCCCAGTGCCTTGCGCAGGCCCGTCTCGTTCCTGGCCATGCCGCAGTGGTCCCACAGCAACAAGCCCAGCTCGCGGTGGAACGAGTCGACCGTGCGGTCACCGCGCACGGCCAGCAGTGTCGCGAGCCGCTCGGCGACCTCGGCCTCGACCCGCGCGATGACCGGGTGATCCGGTGCCACGTCGGTGAGGCCGCCGCCCGCGAGGTAGTCGTTGACCGTCGTGGGCAGCACGAAGTAGCCGTCGGCCAGGCCCTGCATCAGCGCGGACGCGCCGAGCCGGTTGGCGCCGTGGTCGGAGAAGTTCGCCTCGCCGATGACGAACAGGCCGGGAATCGTGCTCTGCAGGTCGTAATCGACCCACAACCCGCCCATCGTGTAGTGGATGGCCGGGTAGATCCGCATCGGCACCTCGTACGGGTTCTCCGCCGTGATGCGCTCGTACATGTCGAACAGGTTGCCGTACTTCTCGGTGACGGCCGCGCGGCCCATCCGCCCGATGGCGTCGGCGAAGTCCAGGTAGACGCCCAGACCGCCGGGGCCGACGCCGTAGCCGGCGTCGCACTGGTTCTTCGCGGCCCGCGACGCGATGTCGCGCGGCACCAGGTTGCCGAAGCTGGGATACATCCGCTCCAGGTAGTAGTCGCGTTCGGCCTCCGGGATGTCGCCCGGCGGGCGGGTGTCGCCCTGCCGTTTCGGCACCCAGATCCGGCCGTCGTTGCGCAGCGACTCGCTCATCAGCGTCAACTTCGACTGGTGTTCGCCCGACCGAGGGATGCACGTGGGGTGGATCTGCGTGTAGCACGGGTTGGCCAGGTGGGCGCCGCGCTTGTGCGCCCGCCAGATCGCGGTCGCGTTGGAGCCCTTGGCGTTGGTGGACAGGTAGAACACGTTGCCGTAGCCGCCGGTGGCGAGCACGACGGCGTCCGCCAGGTGCGTCGTCACCTCGCCGGTGACCAGGTCGCGGGCGACGATGCCCCGCGCGCGGCCGTCGATCACGACGAGGTCGAGCATCTCGGTGCGCGGGTGGAGTTCCACGTTGCCCGCGTCGATCTGCCGGGACAGTGCCTGGTAGGCGCCGATCAGCAGTTGCTGGCCCGTCTGGCCTCGGGCGTAGAAGGTGCGCTGCACCTGGACGCCGCCGAACGACCGCGTGTCGAGCAGGCCGCCGTACTCGCGGGCGAACGGCACACCCTGCGCCACGGCCTGGTCGATGATCTGACCGGACAATTCCGCCAGCCGGTACACATTGGACTCGCGGGAGCGGAAGTCACCGCCCTTCACCGTGTCGTAGAACAGCCGGTACACGGAGTCGCCGTCGTTGCGGTAGTTCTTGGCCGCGTTGATCCCGCCCTGCGCGGCGACCGAGTGCGCGCGCCGGGGCGAGTCCTGGAAGCAGAACTGGACGACCTGGTAGCCCTGCTCGGCCAGGGTCGCACCGGCCGAGCCGCCCGCGAGGCCGGTGCCGACCACGATCACGCGGTGCTTGCGGCGGTTGGTCGGATTCACCAGTCCGGCCTGGAACCGCCGTGTGGCCCAACGATCCTCGATCGGGCCGGCGGGGGCCCTGGTGTCGGCGATGGGCTCGCCGAGCCGGTAGTCGCGCATGTCAGCTCACCAGTCCTGTCATCACGCCGACGGGCACCGCGACGAAGCCCACCGTGAGCACGATCGCCAGTGTCGTGCCGACGGCCTTGATCGTCCGGTCCCTGGACGGCCGGTTGATGCCCAGCGTCTGTGCCGCGCTCCAGAAGCCGTGGTTGACGTGCAGTCCCAGCGCCAGCACGGCCGCGATGTAGATCAGGTTGATCCACCAGACCTGGAAGTCGACGACGACGTCGTGGTACGGCCGGCCCGCCGCGAAGTCCGGGTTGACCACGCCGACGCTGAGGTCGAGCAGGTGCCACACGATGAACAGCGCGAGGATCACGCCGCCCCAGCGCATCGTGCTGGTGGCGAACGTCGCCTTCGGACGCTGGCCGTGCGCGTACCGCACGGGCCTGGCCCGCCGGTCGCGGGCGGAGAGCTGGACCGCGGCCGTGACGTGGGCGATGACGGCGATCAGCAGGACCGCCCGCTGGATCCACAGGTACCAGGCGTTGTGCAGCACCGGCTCGCCGATCGTGCGCAGCCAGGCGGCGTAGCCGTCGAAGTCGGCGGCGCCGAAGAAGATCTTCAGGTTCCCCAGCATGTGCGCGAGCAGGAACAGCACGAGCACCAGACCGGAGACGGCCATCACGGCCTTCTTGCCGACCGTCGACGCCCAGAAGGTCCGGGATCGCACGTGAACCACCACGAAACCGACGGTAGGTACGGACCCAGCAGAGGTCAAACACATGCTCACTCTCATTCCCATAGCCAGCGTCTATGCTGGGCTCGTGCAGCTTCACCAGCTCGAGTACTTCGTGGCCGTCGCGCAGACCCGGCACTTCACCCGGGCCGCGGAACTCGTGCGGGTCGCGCAACCGTCGTTGTCGCAACAGGTGCGGGCGCTGGAGCGGGACGTCGGCGCGAGCCTGTTCCACCGGATCCGGGGCAACATCACGCTGACCGAGGCCGGCGAGACGCTGCTGCCGATCGCGCGGCGCATCCTCGCCGAGACCGAGACGGCCTACCGGGCGATCCGCGAACTGGACGAGTTGGGCAGGGGCCGGGTGCGGCTGGGCGCGACGCCGAGCCTGTGCACGGGCCTGCTGCCGACGATGCTCGCGACGTTCCGGCGGGAGTATCCGGGGATCGAGCTGGTCATCCGAGAGAGCGGTTCCCGCGACCTGCAGGCGGAGCTGTCCGACGGCAGTCTGGATCTGGCCATCATCGTGGACTCGCGGCTGCACGACGATCCGCTGCTGTCCACGTCGCCGTTGCTGGCCGAGGAACTCGTGGTGATCTCCGCCCGAGGTTCGGCCGTGGACGGCGACCGGATGCCGATCGGTGCGCTGCGGGATCGTCCGCTGGTGATGTTCCGGCGTGGCTACGACCTGCGGGACGCGACGGTTGCGGCGTGCCGCGCGGAGGGTTTCGAGCCGACGTTCGCGATCGAGGGCGGCGAGATGGACGCCGTGCTGGAGTTCGTCCGGGCCGGGATCGGCCTGGCGGTGGTGCCCAGCACGGTGGTCGGCGATCGCTTCCACACCACCCGGTTCAGCGCGCCCGGCCTGACCCGCACCGTGCAGCTCGCCTACCGGCGCGACCTGGAGCCGACGCGCGCCGTGCGAGCCCTGCGGGACGCGATCATGGCGTCACTGGCCGACGCGGCCCGCCACGACCGCCTGCCGTTCGGCACGAAGGCGTTGTTCGACCGGGCATGACAGGATCCGCGCCATGCGAGCCGCGCCTATCCTGCGAGCCGTTCCCGAGGTGGGCCAGGCCTGGGACGACCCGTCCGAGAACCTGATCTTCATGCTGCTCGAGGACATCGAGGCCGGCGAAGGCACGTTTCTGATCATCGAGCGTCTCGCCGACACCACCGGCCAGACCTACGCGCAGACCTCCCCGCAACGACGACGGCGGCTACATCGTCGAATACCGCGACGGCGGCGCCGACCGCCACTTCCGGACCGTCATGCCGACGATGCGCGCAGCTCACGCCCTGCTCACCGCCTGGGCGTTCGAGCTCGACGGCTGGCACGACCGGGCCGCCTGGCCGCGACTCGTCCTGCCGCCGCACACGCGCCGTAGCGGTCACTCGTCGGTGACGTTGGCGCGCATCCTGGCGAGCAACTCGTCCAACGTCGTCAACTCGTCCTGGCTGAAGCCGGAGCGCAGCCGCTTGTCGTGCGCGCGCGCCGCGTCGGCGAGCTGGTGGAACAGCTGCTCGCCCTGGTCGGTGAGCCGGACCTGGTGGACGCGCCGGTTGGTCGGTTCGCGCCGGCGAATGATGAGCCCGTCGGCCTCCATCGCGTTCAGGTGATGGGTCAGCGTCGCGCCCTGGATGCCGACGGCTGCCGCGATCTGCCGCTGGTTGGCGTCCGGCAGGTTCTTCAGCGAGATCAGGATCAGCCAGGTCGGGCCGGAGCCGCCTGCTGCGGCCATGGTCGCCTCGAAGGCGCGACTGACCGTCTTGGCCGTGTTGGCCAGGACGAGGCCGATCGGCGGTCGGGTGGGTTTCGGCACGGCGTCAGAGTACTACATCTAAGCGTTTGACATCAAACAGTTAGATGTCTAACGTTGGTGCCGTCAGATCGACGAGGAGGGCACCATGAACGAGATCCTTCAGCTCGGACAGCAGTGGGCCGCCGCCGAGCAGCGCGGTGACACCGACACGCTGGCCGCGCTCACCACCGACGACTTCACCCTGGTCGGACCGCTCGGGTTCGTGCTGCGCAAGCCGGAATGGCTGGAGCGCTACCGCAGCGGCGGTCTGGTCACCCGATCGCTGGCCTGGGAGGACACCACCGTCCGCGACTACGGCGACACCGCGGTCGTCGTCGGCCGGCACACCCAGCAGGCCGAGTTCCGGGGCACGCCGGTCAACGGCAGCTTCCGCGCCACCCACATCGTGGTGCGGCGGCAGGGCGACTGGCGGCTGGCCGGCATCCACCTCAGCCCGATCGCACCGCCGGTGCGCAAGACGGAGCTGAACCACACCATCGTGCGGGCCAGCGACAAGGCCGCGTCCGCCGCGTTCATCGCCGGCATCCTGGGCGTGCCGGTGGGGGAGCCGGTCGGTCCGTTCGTGCCCGTCCACATGTCCAACGGCGTCACGCTCGACTACATGGACGTCGACACCGTGACCCTCCAGCACTACGCGTTCCTGATCGAGGAGCGCGAGTTCGACGCCGCGTTCGCGCGCGTCCGCGAGTCCGGCACCGAGTACTGGGCCGATCCCGACCGCCAGCGGCCCGGCGAGACCAACACGATGAACGGCGGGCGGGGCGTCTACTTCGCCGATCCCGACGGCCACAACATGGAACTACTGACGAGGGCATGATCATGCGAGTGAGCATCACCGTCACCGACTATTCGTGGCCCGAGCTGCCCGGCCACCTGGGACGGATCGCGACGGCAGCCGACCAGTCCGGTGTGGACACCCTGTGGGTCGCGGATCACCTGATCCAGGCCGATCCGCGCCACGCGTCGAGTGATCCGATGCTGGAGGCCTACACGACGCTGGGTTTCCTCGCCGCCCGCACCGAGCGGGTCCGGCTCGGCACGATGGTCACCGGCGTCACCTTCCGCCCGCCTGCTCTCACGATCAAGGCGGTCACGACGGTGGACGCGCTGTCCGGCGGGCGGGCCTGGTTCGGCGTCGGCGCGGGCCACCACGAGGGTGAGGCGCTGGCGATGGACCTGCCCTTCCCCGCGACGGCGGAACGGTTCGAGCGGATGGACGAGACCGTACGGATCGCGCTGCACATGTGGTCCGGTGCGGACGGTCCGTTCGAGGGAAAGCACTACCACCTCACCGATCCGGTGTGCAGTCCCCGGCCGAGCAGGCGGCCGCCGATCCTGATCGGCGGGACCGGTGAACGCAAGACGCTGCGTCTGGTCGCCCGGTACGCGGACGCGTGCAACGTGTTCGACATCCCGGACGGCGGCGCGACGATCCGGCACAAGCTGGCCGTGCTGGCCGGGCACTGCGCCGAGATCGGCCGACCGTACGACGAGATCGACAAGACGGTCAGCACGATGCTGGTGCCGGGCGAGTCGGCTGCGGAGTTCGCGGCGCGGTGTGCCGTCTTCGGTGAGTGGGGGATCGACCACGTGGTCGTGCTCAGCCCGCAGCCGTGGACCGAGGCTGCCGTGGCAGCCGTGGCCGGTCAGCTGTCATGATGGCTCGATGTTCGACTACGACGCCGAACTGCGTCGGTACCACCGGTGGCTGTGCGAGGCCATCGACGTGCGAGCCGACGACCACGTTCTCGACATCGGCTGCGGCACGGGCCTGACCACTCGGGACGCCGGCCGGCTGGCGGTTCGGGGTAGCGCACTCGGGGTCGACGTGTCGCCGGAGATGGTGGAGCGTGCCCGCGCGGCGGCCGAGGAACTCGACAACGTGCGGTTCGAGCAGGCGGACGCGCAGGTCCATCCCTTTCCACCGCGCCATTTCACCCTGGCGATCAGCCGGTTCGGCACGATGTTCTTCACCGATCCGGTCGCGGCGTTCACCAACATCGGGCGCGCGTTGCGGCCGGGGGCGCGGCTGGTCCAGTTGGTGTGGCAGGACGGTGGCCGGCAGGAGTGGTCGACCGCGATACGGCAGGCGCTGACCGGTGGTGACCCACCGGTCGGCGGCGCGTTCTCCCTGGCCGATCCGGCCACTGTGGATCGCCTGCTGGCGGCGGCGGGATTCACCGATGTCAGCGTCACCGACGTGAGCGAGCCTGTCTGGTACGGCGCCGATCCGGACGCCGCCGTCGACGCCGTACTCGCGTTGCGCATGGCCGATGCGCTCGCCGGGCTCGATGCCGGCGAGACCGAGCGGGCCCTGGATCGGCTGCGCGAGGTCATGGCCGCGCATCAGACCACCGATGGCGTGTGGTTCGACTCGCGCGCCTGGCTCGTCACGTCCCGCTGCTAGGCGGTGGTTGGGGCAGCGGGTGGGCGCCGTCGGGTCGCAGGCCGTCGAAGATGATGCCGAGGTACCGGCGCCACAGGTCCGGTGAGGCGCCCGGCAGGTAGCTGGTGACGTAGTTCGGCGCACACATCAGCAGCACGATGTCGGTACCGGTGATGTCGGCCCGTACGACGCCGTGCTGCCGGGCCCGGTCGACCAGTGTGTCGATGGTCCGGAACATCCGGGTGCGGGCCGCGGTCACCTCGGCGTTGGGCTCACCGGCGTCCTGCAGGAACGACAGGTCGCGTTGCTGTCGCTGTTCCCCGGCCGCGACGAGGAACTCCCACAGTCCGGCGGCCGGATCGGGGGCGTCGACCAGGCGTTCGCCGAAAGCGTTGAGCGCGTTCATCCGGTCCAGCAGGATCGCGGCGATCAGGTCGTCCTTGGTGGCGAAGTGGCGGAACACCGTGCCTTTGCCGACGCCTGCCCGGCGGGCGATGTCGGCGACCGAGGCGTCCGGTCCTCGCTCGGCGAACTCGTCCGCTGCCGCCACCAGCAGCGACTCCCGGTTGCGGGCGGCATCGGCGCGCAGCGGACGGGGTGAGGACACGCCAGCAGCCTAGCAAGTTGACCGCGCGGTCCGGTTACCGCTACCGTCGGCGGCATAACATGACCGAGCGGTCCGTTTCTTGGAGGAACGGTGAAGGCAGTTGTGGTCACCGAATACGGCCCACCCGAGCGGTACACGGTGGCGGACGTGCCGGTGCCGCGACCGGGACCGGGGCAGATCCAGGTCCGGATCGCCGCGGCATCGATCAATCCCGCTGACGTCCGGCTGCCCGGCGGCGACTTCCGTGATGTGGTGTCGCTGCCGTTCCCGCACATACCCGGCAACGACTTCGCCGGCACCGTCAGCGCGGTCGGCCCCGGCGTGCGGGCCTACCAGGTCGGCGACGAGATCTTCGGCCAGGCGGTGCCCCGAGCGCTGCGCCGGATCGCCGGTGCGACCCGGCCGTCGCTGAGCACGGGTTCGCTCGCCGAGTACGCCGTGTTCGAGGCCGACACTCCGTTCCTGGCGCATCGCCCACCCGGTCTGTCGGTCGAGGACGCGGCGGCCCTGGCCACCACCGGCTTGACCGCACGGGCACTGCTGGCGACCGCCGAGGTGTCGCCCGGCGACACCGTGCTGGTCGTCGGAGCGACCGGTGGTGTGGGCACGGCGGTGATTCCGTTGCTCGCCGCCGCGAAGGCGCGGGTGATCGCCACCGGCACCCCGGCGGACGCGGGCATCCTGCGCGAGCTGGGCGCCGACGAGATCATCGGATACACCGACTACCCGACCGGTGTGGACATCGTCCTCAACCTGATCCTGCCCAGCGACCGGCTGACCACGCTCGCCGCGGCGATCCGGCCGGGCGGACGCCTGCTCGCGATCACCTTTCCCGTACCGACTCAGGAATCCATCGGCCGGGATGACGTCGCGCTGCGGTTCGTGCTCGACATGGACGGTCGGCTCGGTGGGATGCGTGAGGTCGGCGAATCGGCGGAGCGCGGTGAACTTCGAGCGACGATCAGCGGCCGGTACAGCCTCGACCGGGGCCCGCAGGCCTGCGCCGACTTCGTCCGGCGGCACACGACAGGGAAACTCGTGGTCAGCATGGCCAACAACACCACCCCGAGCAGCACGTAACCGTTCCCCAGCACCTGTTGCCACCAGTTCCACCGCGGGTAGCCGCCGGGCAGGAACCGGTAGGGCCCCACGACGAAGACCGCCACGGTGACGGCACAGGCCGCACCCCACCGGATGTCCCGGTAGCGCACGGCGTGCGCGCCCATGGCGATCACGCCGGGCACCACGTACACCCAGTGGTGGCCCCACGACGTCGGCGACGCGATCAACCCGAAACAGCCGGTGGCCGCCATCGCCGTCACGTGCTCACCCGCCAGGTGGGCCCGGCGAACGGCGGCCACGGCGATCACGAGGACACCGCACGCCACCGTCAACCACAACGTATTCTGCACGGGGTGCGGGAAGCCCAGCCGCGCGAAGAATCCGTCCACGGTCTGGTTCGAGAAGTACGCCGACCCGCTGATCGCCCTGGCGCCCCTGCTGGACCCGAACCAGAACTGGACCGAGCCGTGCCACGACACGGCGAACCCGACCGCAGTGGCGGCCAACCCGGTCACCGCGGTCGTACCAGCGGCCCGATAGTCCTTACGCAGCAAGAAATACAGCAGGAAGACGCCAGGCGTGAGCTTCACCGCCGCCGCGATGCCCACCAGCATGCCGCGGCGCCAGCGCCTCCGGGGCGACAGGCAGTCGAGCGCGACCAGCGCCATCAGCAACAGGTTGACCTGCCCGAACCACAGCGTGTCCCACACCGGTTCCAGCAGCAGGGCCAACGGCAGCAGCACGACCGTCCCGCCGACCGCCCGTTCCGGCCACGTGCTGCGCAGGCACAGGTGGATCACCACTCCCAGGCTCACCAACGAGATCGCCAGCATGGCCACGGCGGACACCGCCCACGGCACGGCGGCCAGCGGTCCCAGGAACAGCACGGCGAACGGCGGGTAGATGAAGGGCAGCCGGAGGTGGGCGATGGTCACGGGTAACCGGCCGTACATGTCCTATCCCCGCCACCACGCGGCCACTCCCTTCCGGTAGACGTCCAGATCCATGAAGGCCGGCGGGCTGTCCAGGTACAGGCGGACCGCGATGGTGACCACGATCGCGGCGCAGGCCAACACCAGCAGCCGAGGGACACGGTCCACCGGCCGGACATCGGTCGAAGCAGCCATCGCACGTCCTCCCACGTCAGGCAGCTATACACTCGGTGTATAGCGAGTGGTGGAGGACTATACGCACGAGGTATACGCCGGGTGTATAGTTCCGCCATGTCGGTCGGACACGCGCTGCTCGGGCTGCTGGAGGACGGGCCCCGGCACGGCTATGACCTGAAACGGGCCTACGACGAACGGTTCGGCCAGGACAAGCCGCTGCCGTACGGGCAGGTCTACTCGACGCTGTCCCGGTTGCTGCGCAACGGTTTGGTGGAGGTGGCGGGTGTCGAGTCGGGCGACGGCCCGGACCGCAAGCGGTACGCCGTCACCGAGGCGGGCGTGACCGACGTCGACCGGTGGCTGGGCACGGCCGAACCGCCGCAACCGTACCTGCACAACACGCTGTTCACGAAGGTCGTGCTGGCGCTGCTGTCCGGCCGCAGCGCGGCCGACGTGCTGGACGTCCAGCGCAGCGCCCACCTGCGCGCGATGCGGGAACTGACCCGCCGCAAGGCCGACGGCGACCTGGCCGACGCGCTGATCTGCGACCACGCCCTGTTCCACCTGGAAGCCGACCTGCGCTGGCTGGAACTGACCGCCGCGCGCCTGGACCAGTTGGCCGGCGAGGTGCGGGCATGACACCCCTTGTGTCAACCTATGGTCCGAAATCAGGCCGCGACCTGGGTTTCGCCGCGCTGACAGGCGCCGCCGTGCAGTGCGGGGTCGTAGGGCGTGTCGTTCTGCCAGCAACGCCACATCACCCGCACCCAGGC
>DASUGU010000080.1:0-49279 GCA_036273855.1 Pseudonocardiaceae bacterium | reverse complement strand
CATGATGTCGACCTGGCCCCCGCGCAGCCGCGCCACCTTGGCCTCGTCCACATCGGCGCACACCACCCGATGCCCCAGCGAGGCCAGACACGCCCCGGTGGTCAACCCCACATAACCCGTGCCGATCACCACGATCCGGCGCGCGAACATAGCCCCACCTCATCCAACCTGTTGTTCGGCCGGGTCGGCCTCGGTATGCGGAACGCCCGTCCGCCGGAGCCCGAAGATCCCGTCGAACACGGACACGTACGCCCTCGCCTGGGGCCGCCAGTCTAGATCGCGTTCCGCGCGCAGCCGCCCGGCGGCGCCCAGTTCGGCCCGTCGGTCCGGATCGTCCAGCAGCTCGACCAGGGCATCGGCGAAACCGGCCTCGTCGCCCGGCTCGACGTAGACGGCACAGTCCCCGCCGGACACCACGGTCTCGGTCAGCCGGTACGCCACCACGGGCAGCCCGAAGGCCATGTACTCCATCGTCTTGTTCATGGTCGACACGTCGTTGAGCGGGCTGAGCGGGTCGGGGGACAGCCCGACCGCCGCCGTGGACAGGTACTGGCTGATCTCCGGCGGGCCGACCCGCCCGGTGAACACCACGTGCTCGTCCAGGCCCAGCTCGGTGCACTGGCGGCGCAGGTCGGCCAGGCAGTCGCCGAAGCCCAGCAGGGCGAACCGGACGTCGGTCCGGCCGTGGTGGCGGACCACTCGCTCGGCCACCCGCAGCACGCCGTCCACCCCGTCCTGCGGCCCCATGATGCCCAGGTAGGCCACCACGTGCCGGTGCCCGTCCCGCAGTTCGGGCACGGCCGCCGCCGGGCGCATCACCGACGTGTCCGGCCCGGACCGGACCACCGTGGTGTATTGGACCGGCACCCCACCCCGGCGCAGCGCGATCCGCCGGTACGACTCGTTCGTGGAGATCACCCGGTCCGCGGTGCGGAACGTGCGCCGCTCCAGCCAGTACAGCGCGGCCAGTTGCGCCCGGCCGGCCAACCCGGTCGGCTCACCGAAGCGGGACCGGTACACCTCGGGGTTCAGGTCGTGGTGGTCGAACACGAACCGGACACCGAACAGCCGCCACGCCCATGCCAGCGACCAGTAGATGTCCGGCGGGTTGCACGCCTGCAACACGTGGAAGCGCCGCCGCCGGAACACCGACACCGAGCGCAGCGCGGTGCGCACCCAGCAGTAGGCGAACTCCCAGGCGTAGCCGACGAAACCGTCGGCCTGGCGGGGCGGCGCGTACTTGTAGATGTGCACGCCATCCAGCAACTGGTAGCCAGGATCGCCAGGACCCTTCGGGCAGATCACCGAGACCTCGTAGCCGGCGGCGGTGAGCGCCTGGCACTCCAGCCAGACCCGCCGGTCCAGCGGCACCGGCAGGTTCTGCACGATGATCAGCACGTGCTTGTTCATGCTGCCCCCTCGCTGCGGGCGGTCGAATCGGACGACCAGGTGTCGGCGCGGCCCCGCAGCCCGCGCCAGCGGGCCAGTACCCGCTCGGCCGCCAGCACGCCGAGGAAGCAGGCCGCGTCCACCGGGCCGACCCGGCCCCCGCGGACCAGCGCCACCAGCGCCTTCGGGCGCAGCGGCGGTTCGGTGGCCGGGCGGCCGAACTCGGCGAGCTGCCGGTTACCCAGCCGCACCCTGGCCCGCCTGCGGATCACCGCGGGCACGGTGTGCGCCAGCCGGACCGGCGCGGTGACGGTGCCCACCACCAGCCGCTCGTCGGGTGCGAACGTGCGGTGCACCCAGGCGTCGTCGGCGATCACGTCGGGCAGCGGGAACACCCTGGCGTGGCCCGCCTCGGTGAGCAGGTAGGCGCCGGTGCCGGACAGGCCCCGCCGGTCGCCGGTCAGGGCGTGCAGGGCCCGGTAGAAGCCGCGGGCCGGGCGGGACATGGGGGACAGGTCGAACACCGGGGTCGGCGCGGCCGCCGGTACGCCCGCCTGCGCCAGAGCGGCGATCATGGTCCGCACGGCCGTGCCGGTCAGCTCGCTGTCGGCGTCCAGGTAGAGGCGGGGGAACACCTGGCACTGGGCGTCGCCCAGCCGGATCGCGTTCGTCTTGCCGGCCACCGGGGTCTCCACGACGGTGGCGCCCGCCCGCTTCGCGGCGGCCGCCGTGTCGTCCCGGCAGCCGTTCGCCACGACGATCACGTCCAACTCGCCGTCGGCCCCTTCGGCCAGGGCACGCAGGCAGCGGGTGATCACCGCCGCCTCGTCGTGGGCGGGGACGACGACGCTGGCGATGATCATGCGGCCGCCCGGCTGGGCAGGGTCGCGCCGGGCTGCCAGCCGCGCGCCCACTCGGCTCGGCGCCGCGCCACGGCCGTCCACCGGCCCGGCCGCCGCCGGACCCGCTCGGCCGCGGACCGCAGCGTCACACCGGTGCGCAGCGCCAGCAGGCCGTAGCCGCGCCACCGGCCCAGATGCTGACGGACCACAGTGGCCCGTCCGGTGAGGACCAGCACGTCTCTGTCCACTGTGCTGCTCGACGACGCCCCCACGGCGTGCACGACCTCGGCGAGCGGCGTGATCGACGGGCGACAGCCGATGCCGGCGGCCCGCAGGCACAGGTCCTGGTCCTCGCCGTAGAGCAGATAGGTCTCGTCGAACCCACCCAACCGGTCCCACGTGGACCGTGCGGTCAGCAGGAAACCGCCGCTCACCACGTCGACGTGCCGCACGTCGTCGCGCCGCCACGGGCCAAGCGATTCCGGTGCGAGCAGCCGGTTGTGCCTGGCCAGTGAGGACAGGCCGAGCGCGCCGGTGGTCAGGCTCCACGGCGTGATGCGGCCGAAGCAGCTGCGCGGGTCGAGCCGGCCACTCGGGTCGACCGAGCGGCCGCCGACGATGCCGTCGGCCGGTCGGGACGCCAGATGGTCCACCAGGGCGTCGATCGCCCCCGGCCGCGGTCGGGCGTCCGGGTTGAGCAGCAGCATGTACTGCCCGCTCGCCCGTGCCACCGTGCGGTTCACGGCGTAGCCGAAACCGGTGTTGCGGCCGAGCCTGCGCACGGCTGCCGGACCGAGGACGTCCTCGGCCACATCGGCCGCGTTGTCGGTGGATCCGTTGTCGGTGACCAGGATCTCGTGGGACGCGCGGGGTGCCGCTGGTCCGGTGATCGCGGCAAGCGTCTGCCGCAGTTCGTCCACCGCGTTGTAGGACACGATCACGATCGACAGCGTCACCGGCCACGCCGCCACCTGGCCGGCGCTGGAATTCATACGCGTGCTCACCTGCTGTTTGTGCGGACGGGCTTCGCGTGGGACAGATCGGGCGGGGCGGCACAGGTGTTACACACCGTCGCTCCTGGCACGATGGCGCACATGGTCGCTCCCGTGCTCCGTCGCGTCGTCCTTCCGCTCACCGCGCCGGTGGGTTCGGTGCGGTCGGTGCGCTGGGACGGCGTGGTGCTGACCTACGACGACGGGCCGCAGCCCGGTGGCACCGACAAGGTGCTCGCCGCGCTGGCCGAGTACGGCAGCACAGCGACGTTCTTCCTCCTCGTCGGCCGGGCGCGCCGGCATCCGGCGCTGCTGCGCGAGATCGTCGACGCGGGACACGAGATCGCGCTGCACGGCGTCGACCACGTCCGGCTGACCACGCTGAGTCCGGCCGTGGTGCGGCGGCGGACCAGGGACGGCAGGCGGGAGCTGGAGGACCTGGCCGGCCGGCCGGTCCGGTGGTTCCGGCCGCCCTACGGCGCGCAGCACCCGTCGACCTGGGCGGCGATCCGGTCGGTCGGCCTGGAGTCGGTGGTGTGGAGCAGCGACGTCGCCGACTGGCAGGACGACCCGGTCGACGCCATCGCGGCCCGCTCGGCCGCGGTCGGCACCGGGTCGGTGCTGCTGATGCACGACGGCTACGCGGATTCGTTCGACGGTGTGGACGACGGCCCGGCGCCCGGTTTCGACCGGGGTGACCTGAGCAGGCGGGTGCTCGGTTCGCTGGGGGAGCGGGGCCTGGCCACGTCGTCCCTGCGGGACGCGCTGGCCGCCGGGTCGGCGGTGCGGGGGGCGTGGTTCCGGGGCTGACTCAGCCGATGGTCTTCGTGGCCGCGGTCAGCACGTCCTGGGCGGCTCGTTCCCAGGTGTAGTGCCGGCGGATCTCGTCGGCCTGTTCCACCGTTGTGGCGAATATCTCGTCATTCTCCAACACCGAGGCAATCGTCGTCGCGAGTTCCGCCGGTGTTTCCGTGTTCACCAGATCGCCGTTCACTCCGGGACGGACGATTTCCGGCATCGCATACGCGTTTCTCGCGATACACGGCAGGCCGTGCGACAGCGCCTCGACCAGCGCGATACCGAATCCCTCGAATCGCGACGGCATGACGAACAGGTCGTGCTCGGCGTACAGCGCCGGCAGGTCGGCCAGCGGCAGCCGCCCCCGGAAGTCCACACCGTCCGGTGGCCCCTCCGGCGTCGGCCACTCCCGGGGCCCCACGACGGTCAAGGTGATTGCCGGGTCAACTTCCTGCCGCAGCAGGGCCAGCGCGGCCAGCACCTGGTCACCCGCCTTGGTGTGGAAGTCCTTGCCCACCAGCAGCAGGCGGCGCCTCGGTCCCGGGCGGACGGTGATCGTCCGCGCACCGTCCGAAGTGGCCGCAGACGCTCCGGGATGGACGACGTGCACCTTGTCCGCCGGCACACCCTCGACCTCCACGAGGTGCCGGGCGAACCAGTGGCTCATCGCCAGGATGCCCGCCGCCCGCTCGTAGACGGCGTGCTGGCGGTCCCGCAGCCGTTCCGCGTCCCCCTTGGTAAGACTGGGAAAGTGGACGAGTGGTCCAGCCACCAGCTCGTCCAGCAGGACGCCGTAGCTCAGGTCCTGATAGATCAGAAAAGGTGTGCGCAGCGTGGTCAGGTCCTGGATCTGGATCACCACGTCCAGTGGCGATCTCCGTTCCGCGGCACGGAGTGTGCGCTGTGCGTAACCACGGGCGAGGACTCCGTGCTTCCACATGGACACCCAGTGTCCGTTGACCCGACGGGCATGCGCGGCCTTCAACGGCACCCGCACTGCCGTCGGATAGGTCAGCCCGATGTCCACGACCTCGGCGACGTCACGCAGCGCACCGCGCAGATGCCACGGTGTGTACGACCATGTCGGCTCGGGTACGGGATCCCAGGCGCAGGCGAATCCGATGCGCACCGGGCGCACATTACCGGTGTCGCCGGATGACGGCCGGTCACGTAACGTCTCGGGCCGTTGGCCGATGATGCCTACACAGGTGGTATGTCCGCCGCGCTCGACGCTGAGTGAACACTTCAGCGACCCCCACGGCGGCAGTGCCGGGGCCGACCACCGAAATGCGGAGGCAAGATGGACTTCTGGAAGACGATGGGCGTCCTCCTTCGCCGTTGGTACGTCTCCGTTCCGGTGTTCGTGCTGTCGGTGGTTCTCGCGGGTGGCGTGTTCCTCGCCGTGCCGACGCAGTACGAGTCGACCGGCACCATCGTCCTCACACCGCCGACCGACGGCGGCATCGTGGCCACCGACCCCAAGCAGGCGACCGGCCCGGGCAACCCGCTGCTCGGCTTCGAGGGCAGCCTCACCATCACCACCCAGTTGCTCATCCAGAGCCTGAGCAGTCCCACCGTGCAGGGCCAGATCGCGGCCGGTGGCGGAGTGGACACCTACCAGGCGGGCGACGGCGGCACCGGCGGCCCGTTCGTGGTCATCATCGCCGACGCGCCCACCAAGGCCCTCGCCCAGCGGACCGTCGACCTGGCACTGAAGTACGCGGCCAACGAACTGAACACCCGGCAGAAGAACCTCGACGCGCCGCCCAGCACCTTCATCGGCACCCAGGTCGTCGTCGACCCGACGCCCGCCGAGCGGAAGCTGGGCAGCAAGGTCCGGTTCGCCGGCGTGGCACTCGCGCTGGGCGTCGTGGTGAGCCTCGGCGCCGCGTTCGCGATCGAGAGCATCATGCTGGCACGGCGCAGGCGCAAGGCGGAACAACCGGTCGGCGAGGACACCTCGGGCGCGGCACCGGCCGACGTGGACGACGACGAGTCGGCCGAGCGGACCGCCGTGACGCAGAAGATGCGCCCCGCACCCCGGCCGCTGCCGCAGCCGGTGCGGACTACCGGCGGGCCCCGCCCGGCGCCCCGGCCACAGATCGGCCCGGCCGGCAACGGCAGGCAGCCCTACCCGCCCAGCCCCCTGCACAAGCCACACCCGGCCAAGCCCAGGGTGCACCCGGCGCCGGTCCCGAACACCAACGGGTCCACGGCCAACCCAACGGCGCCAGCAAGAACGGATCAGGCACCACCCATGACTGGCCGCGCTCGGAGTTCGGTTCACCTGACACCTCCACCGGCTGACCCGCCATGACCTCGCTCGACACGGCGTCGGCGCGCGCGAACCGGACGGTCGCCGACCGGTCGGCCGCGGACGACACCCGCCCGGTCGAGCCCGTCCGCCGCCGGCAGACCGCGGACGGCGTCACCCTGCTGTGCTTCTACTGCGCGATCCTGTTCATCCTGCCGTCCCACCTGGTGATCGCGGCGGTCCCGCTCGCGCTCGCGCCCAGCATGCTGGTCGGGATGGGACTGGGCCTGCTCTGGTTCTGCGCGCAGATGGTGAACACGGTGGGCATGGCCAAGGGCCGCAGCCTGGTGCGCACCTCACTGTTCCTGTTCGGCCTGTCCCAGCTGGCCACCTACGGCTACGCCACGTTCGGCTACCTGCCCTCCGACGAGCTCAACGCCACCGACCGCAGCGTCATCACGATCATGGGCGCGATGGTCGTCGGGATCATGGCGGTCGACTCGCTGCGCGGACTGTCCAGGATCGACAAGCTGCTGCGGATCGTCGTCTACGGCTGCACGTTCGTCGCCGCCATCGGACTGATCCAGTTCTACTTCGGGTTCGACCCGACCCACTACATGGTGCTGCCCGGCCTGCGCGAGGTCGGCAACATCAACACGCTTCTGGAACGGTCCATCTTCCGGCGGCCCTCCGGCACCGCGGGCCACCCGATCGAGTTCGGTGTGGTGTGTGCGATCGCGGTGCCGCTGTGCGCCCACTACGCGTTCCGCGCGAACACCTACCGCACCCGGTCCTGGCCGTGGTGGCTGGCGCTGGCCATGCTGGCGATGGGCGCGATGGTGTCACTGTCCCGATCGGCGATCCTCGGGCTGCTCGCCGCCGGACTGGTGCTGCTGCCGACCTGGCCGGCCAGGCGCCAGTTGCAGGCCCTGGTCGCCGCGTTGCTGTTCACCGGGCTCATGCGACTGTTCGTGCCCGGCCTGATCGGCACCCTGATCAGCCTGTTCAGCCACCTGTCCGGCGATCCCAGCATCCAGCACCGGACCGAGTCCTACGCCAGGGCCAGTCTGCAGATCGCCGAACATCCCTGGCTGGGCAAGGGATTCGGCACCTACCTGCCGGACAAGTACGGCCCACTGGACAATCAGTACCTCGGTACGCTGGTGGAGACCGGATTCGTCGGGTTGGCCGCGCTGATCTTCGTCCTCGTCGCCGGCGCGTACGCCGCGATCCAGGTGCGCCGCGCCGCACGCGATCCGCTACTGCGTGATCTCGCTCAGACACTGCTCGCCTGCCTCGCCGTGATCATGGTCGCGGACGCCACCTACGACGCCTTCGGATTCATCATGGCGACCGGAATGTCATTCCTTCTGGTCGGTGTAGCCGGAGCTCTGTGGCGTACTATCCGGGACAATCCAAACCAGTTCATACCTGTCGTCGGGCGGGTGAGCACCCGTCAGAAGCCTCGGCAGGCACAGCCCGCGACGGGGACGGGCGCCCGGCTGAGGGGTACGACATGACCGCAGCCCTACCATTGACATCGAGTACGGCGCTGTCCAGACCGAAACGGTTCGGCGCCTGGCTCACCGCGCACGCCACGCCCATTGCGGTCTCCGCGGTGGTGCTCAATTTGTTGCTGGCCGGTGGTTATGCCATCCGACTGGGTGATGCGGTGCGTTTCCATGACGAACAGGTCTATCTGGACATCGTCAATTCGTTGGCCTACAACCACGGATTCAGCGTGGATGGTGTGGTGCCGACCGCGTACCGGCCGCCCGGCTACCTGTTCCTGCTGCTGCCCTTCCATCTCGCGTCCGGTGGCAGCATCACCACACTGCGCATGGTCGGCGTGCTCGCGCTGGCCGGGACGGTGTGGTTCGTCTACCTGCTGGGCAGGCGGGCACACACCCCGGCCACCGGTGCCGTCGCCGCCGTCGTGGTCGCCTGCTACCCGCTGCTGATCTTCACCGCAACCGCGCTGTACCCGCAGGTGCCCGCCCTGTTCCTGCTGCTGGTCACGTTCGAGATGGCCGCGCGGGCACTACCCGAGAACAGCAGGGCCAAGCTCGGCTACGCGCTGTTCGCCGGACTGATGGCCGGCCTGTTGATCATCACCGTGCCCACCTTCGGGGTGACCGCCGTCGGGCTGGTCGCCTGGCTGGCGTGGCGGCGCAAGGCGGTCGGCCGGAGAGTGTCGTGGGGGGCCGTCGTCGCGCTGGTCCTCGCCATGGCCGTGCTGCCCGGAGTGTGGTGCGTGCGCAACGCGATCGTGATGCACGCCTTCGTTCCGGTGTCCACGAACGACGGGTTCAACCTGTTGCTCGGCAACAGCCCGAACACCAGGGCGGACAGCGGCACCAACGTGACCATCGACGGATACACCCAGTTCGCGACCTTCCACCGGCTCGACGAGGTGCAGGCCGACCACTACTTCGCCGGCCAGGCACTGGACTGGATCGGCCAGCACCCGGGCAGCGCGGCCGAACTGTACGTGGAGAAGGTGGTGAACAACTTCTCCTACTCCGACGACCTGGCCACCGCCGGTCAGGACAGCCGGCTGCAGGACGTGGTGTCCGCGGTCAGCTACTACCCGATCCTGTTGCTCGCGCTGGCACGGCTCGCGCTGTACCGGCGGTGGCGGCTGACACCGACGGAGAAGCTGATCGCGTGGACCATCGTGGTCAACGTGTTGCTGCTGGCCGTGTTCTTCACCCGGATCCGGTTCCGCGTGCCGCTGGACGCGCTGACCGTCGTGCTCGCCGCCAGCACCGTCACCCACCTGCTCACCGGCCGCGGCGCCGAGCAGAAGGCCGTCGCGTGACCGCGGTCGACTCGGACGCCGCCGAGGAACCCGGTGGCACGACACCGCCGAAACACGGCAAGGTCAGCAAGGCACTCGGGCTCAGCTTCCTGAACACCGCGATCGGCAGGGCGGGCACGGTGCTGACCGGCATCCTGCTGGCCCACCTGCTGGCCCCGGAGGACTTCGGCGCCTTCGCGGTGGCGCTGGTCGCGCTGAACGCGGTGCTGTCGATCAACGAACTGGGTGTCAGCCTGGCGCTGGTCCGCTGGTCCGGCGACCCGAGGCGGATCGCGCCCACCGTCACCACGATCTCGATGATCAGCAGTGTCGTGCTGTTCGCGCTGTGCTGGTTCGGCGCGCCGGAGTTCGCCGAGCAACTCGGCTCACCGGGCGCCGCCGGGGTGGTGCGGCTGCTGTCCAGCTCGGTGCTCATCGACGGCGCCACGGCCGCCGCGGCGCAGTTCGTGAACCGGGAGTTCCGCCAGGGCACCAGGATGGTCGTCGACTTCTCCAACCTGGCACTGTCCACCGGCATCACGGTCGCGCTCGCGGTGCTCGGCCTGGGGCCGTGGAGCCTGGCGGTGGGCAGGCTGGTCGGCAACGGGCTGTCGGCGGTGCTGCTGTTCCGCCTGGTGTCGCTGTGGCCCCGGCCGGGCTTCGACCGCACCCAGGCCCGCGAGCTGATCCGGTTCGGCCTGCCGCTGGCCGGCGCCAGCCTGCTGGTGTTCGCCATGCTCAACGTCGACTACGTAGTGACCGGGCACCTGCTCGGCGCGGTCGCGCTCGGCCTGTACCTGCAGGCGTTCAACCTGGCCAGTTGGCCGGTCAACATGTTCTCCACGGTGGTGCGGCGGGTGTCGCTGGCCGCGTTCAGCCGGGTCCAGGACGATCCACGGCGCCGCGAGGAGGTGCTGGCCAGGCTGGCCGGCATGCTCATGGCGGCGACGCTGCCGGTGTGCGCCCTACTGGGCCTGCTCGCCCTGCCCATCGTCACCACGCTGTACGGGCAGAAATGGGAGGGATCGACCGGCGCGCTGGAGTTCCTCGTGGTGCTCGGCGCGGTCCGGGTGGCGGGGGAGTTGGGCTACGACTTCCTGGTGGCACTGGGCTTTTCCCGGCGCACGATGTGGTTGCAGGCCGGGTGGTTCGCCGCACTGGTGGTGTTCCTGCCGATCGGCGCCAAGCTGGACGGCATCCGGGGGGTCGGCGCGGCCCACGCCGCCGTGGCCGTGTTGCTGGTGCTGCCGGCGTTCGTGCTGGCCATCCGCGCCACCGGGGTCCCGGTGCGCCGCCTCGCCGTCGCCGTGGCCCGGCCGGTGCTCGGCTGTGTTGTGCTGGTGATCGTGGTGCTGCTGGTGCGGTTCGTGACGCCACCGAACTTCGCGCGGCTGCTCGTCGGCGGCGCCCTCGGCCTCGCGGTCTACGTCCCGTTCGTGTGGCCGATGCGCCGGTTGTTCCGCGACCTGGGCTGACCGTTCACGCCGGACCGAACCGCAGATGGGTCGCGGCGCCCGCGACCGGTGGGCCCACCGGCACCAGTTCGGCCCGCTCCCCGGCGAACAATGGCGTGCCCTCGCCCAGCAACACGGGGACCAGGTGACTGCGCACCTCGTCGAGCAGGCTCGTGCCGAGCAACTGGCCGGCGACGTCCGCGCCCATCACCACGACGTCCTTGCCACCCGCGGCGGCCCGGGCACGCTCCAGCGCCGCCGCCAGCCCGGTGAACGCGAACCTGCCGCCGTTGTCGCCGAGCAGATCCACCCTGATCCGGTGGGTGACCACGAAACTCGGCACACCGGGCCACGGTGTGCCGCCCATGGCTCCAGGCCGAGGTCGAAGGTGCGACGCCCGATGACGACGGCACCGACACTCTCGTCGACCGCCTCGCGAACGTCGACATCGGACACCATCCACTCGTGCAGCCGTTCGCCGCCGTCCCCCATGGGCGCGTCGTCCCGGACGTTCGGCCCGGTCGTGAACCCGTCCAGGGACATCGACACGTCGAACACCACCTGACTCATCCGGGCAGGATCGCGAACTAGGCTGACAGCGCGCTAGCCGGGCGCAGCCCGCCCTCACCCGGTTCGAAGCGGCGTTCACAGGTGGCACAACGCAGTCCGGCGGTCAGGCGGGCACCGCAGACACACACCCAGTCCTTCTGCCGCGCCGGGTTGCCGGCCACGAAGGCGTACGCCGGCACGTCGGAGGCGATCACCGAACCGGCGGCCGCGAACGCGTACTCGCCGATCACGTGCCCGCACACCACGATGGCCCCGGCGCCCAGGCTGGCGCCCCGCCGCACCACCGTGGCCAGCAGCTCGTCGGCACCGCGACGCAACGCCGCCCGTGGCCGCAGATCGTTGGTGAACAACACGTTCGGGCCGAGGAACACCTCGTCCTCGCACGTCACGCCGGCGAACACGAGGGTGCCGTTCTTCACCGTCACCCGGTCACCCAGCACGGCACCGGTCTCCACGAACGCGCCGTCGCAGATGTTGCAGTCGCGGCCGACGATCGCGCCGGGCAACACGTGCGCGAACGCCCACACCCGGGTACCCGCGCCGACGTCGTCGCTCTCGCACAACCCGGCGGGGTGCACGAACACGTCGTTCATCTCAGCGCTCCGGCCAGCACCTCGACCACCCGCTCCTGCTGGGCCGCCGTGATCTCCGGGAAGATCGGCAGCGAGAGCTGGTGCCGCGCCCGCTGTTCGGCGTTCGGGAACGAGCCCGCCGGCAGGCCGAGATGGGCGAACGTGCCGGTCAGGTGCACCGGCGTGGGGTAGTGGATGCCGGCGCCGATACCCGCGTCGTGCAGCACGGACAGCACCCGGTCCCGCTCGGGCACCAGCACCGGGTACAGGTGCCACACCGGGTCGTTGCCCTCGGCCACCACCGGCCGCCGCACGTCCGGCACGCCGGACAGCAGGTCGCGGTAGCGCTCGGCCGCCTTGCGCCGGTCGTCGTTCCACCCGTCCAGCCGGCGCAGCTTCGCCGACAGCACCACGGCCTGCAACGTGTCCAGCCTGCTGTTGAAGCCCAGCACCACGTGCTGGTACCGGCGTGGCGAACCGTGGTCGCGCAGCAGCCGCACGGTCTCGGCCAGTTCGTCGTCGTCGGTCATGACGGCACCGGCGTCGCCGTAGGCGCCCAGGTTCTTGCCGGGGTAGAAGCTGGTCGCGGCGATGTCGCCGAGCGAACCGGTGGGCACGCCGTGCCGCAGCGCACCCTGCGACTGTGCCGCGTCCTCCACGATCAGCGCGTCTGCCGCGACCGGCCGGATCCGCTCGACCGCGGCCGCCTGGCCATACAGGTGCACGGGCAGCACCGCCCTGGTTCGCGACCCCACGGCGGCCCCCACGGCGGCCGGGTCGATCAGGCCGGTGTCCGGTTCGCAGTCCACCAGCACCGGCGCCGCGCCCGCCCGGACCACGGCCTCGGCCGTGGCGACGAACGTGTTGGCCGGCAACACACACTCGTCACCGGCGCCGATCCCGGCCGCGCGCAGTGCCAGCTCGATCGCGTCGGTCCCACTGGCCACGCCGACGCAGTGCCGGAGACCGAGGTACTCGGCGTACTCCCGTTCGAACGCGGCCACGGCAGGCCCGTTGACGAACGCGGTCCGCTCCAACACCTGCGCCCAGCCCGCGGCCACCTCGTCGGCCACCTGCCGATGCTGGGCGGCCAGGTCGACCAGGGGGATGTCCGTCATGTCCTCACCTCGGTGGGTCGGGCCGCGCGCACGGCCTGGGCGTTGGCGTCGTCCACGGCGACGGTGCCCCGCCACCTGCTGATCTTGCGATGCACCTTGTAGTTCAGGATTCCGGCGGCCGAGCGGGTCGCCGGGCCGAGCAGGTGCCGCCTCGGCCCCACTCCGGCGATCACCTGCCGGTACTCCTCCTCCTGGGTCTCGGCGGCGATGCGCAGGCTGAACCTGGTCAGCACCAGCTCCCTGCCGTACCCGCCGAGTTCGGCCCGCAGCACCGGGTCGTCCAGCGCCACCGACAGCTGCCGGCGCAGCCCGGTGACCCCCTCGCCGAGCGAACCGGGACCCAGGCCGTACCAGCCGTCGGCCAGGAACGTCGGCGCGGTCCGCTCGGTCAGCAGTTCGCTGAACCCGCGCTCGCCGACCACCACCAGCGGCTTGCCGAACGCCAAGGCCCGCAACGCCGAACCGCCCATGCCCAGCACGACGTCGGCCGCGTCGTAGGCCGGCCGGGGATCGGCCAGCGCACCGGCCAGCACCACCAGCCGCCGGCCGGCCCGCCGGTTGGCCGCGTCGGCCCGCGCGGCCAACTCCTCCCGAACCGGGCCGTCGCCCACGATCACCAGTTGCGCCGGTGAACCGCAGACGGCGAGCTCCTCGATCGCACCGCACGCGGCCAGCAGGCTCTCCCGCTTCAACGCCGGCACCAGCCGGCACACCATCACGGCCAGCGGCAGCGTCGGGTCGGGCGCGTAGGCGGCGCGGAACCGGGCCACCGCGTCCGGACCGCAGGCACCTGGCCGGTCGTGGTCGGTGTCCACCGGCGGCTCCATCAGGTTCACCCGCGCATAGCCGGCGGCCTGCGCGGTGTGCTGCAACTGCTCGGTACCCACCAGCAGCGGCACCGGTCGCGGGAAGAACGGCACCACCGACGACGACAGGACGGTCGCCAGCACCGGCGTGCCCAGCCGCAGCCGGGGACCGTAGAACGCCTCGACGGCCGGCGGCCACTCGTAGCCGTGCACCAGGTCGACGTCCCGCTCGGTCACCAGCCGGGTCAACCGCGCCGCCACGCCCGGTGACGGCCTGCGCCGCCGCTCCGGGATCGGCACGATCTCCAGGCCCAGCTCACGCACCGTGTCCACCAGCGGTCCCGGCTCGGCGACCACGATCACCTCGTGACCCCGGTCCCGCACCGCACCGGCCAGTTGGACGGCGTTGAGCTGGGAACCCCCGATTCCCATCGAGTGGGGATAGACGATGATCCGCATGGGCTACCTGAGTTTCCTGGCCGGCACCCCGGCCCACGTCTGTCCATCCGGGACGTCCGACAACACCACGGACCCCATGCCGATGACGGCGTCGTCACCGATCACCACGTTCTCGCGGATCAGCGCGCCCTGCCCGACGTAGGCACCCCTGCCGATCCGCACGCCACCGGCGAGCGTCGCCCGGCCGGCCAGCGTGACGCCGTCACGCACCTCGTCGTCGTGGGTGAGCAGCACGTGCGGCATGGCCATCAGGAACCGGCCGACGGTGATCGGCGCGGTCACCACGACACCGGCCAGCACGATCGCGCCCTCACCGAGCACCGTGCCCGCCGCGATCGACGCGGCCGGGTGCACGATCGTGGCCCAGCGGTCGGTCGGCAGCGCCAGCCGGTCGACCAGCCGCAGCCGGGCGGCGTTCCGCCGCGGCGACGCGACACACGGCACGACGGCCGCGTCCGGGTGGTCGTGCACCAGGTCGGTCGGCCCGAGCACCGGCACGCCGTCGACGTCGTGGCCGTGCCGCGCCGGATCGTCGTCCAGCACACCGATCGGCTGCCAGGTGCCGGGCAGCGTGCGGGCGGCGGCCAACGTCTCCCTGGCCAGCCCGCCGGCGCCGAGCAGCAGCAGTGGGCGGGCCGTCATACGCCGGCCGACGTCGGCACGGCACCGGTCGCGGCGACCAGCGTCTGCACGACGAGATCCTGTTGCCACGCCGTCAGTTCGTGGTGCAACGGCAGGATGATCGTGCGCCGGGTGAGCTGTTCGGTGACCGGCAGCGGCACGTGCGCGGTGCCGGCGTAGGCCGGTTCCAGGTGGGCGGCCATGATGCCGCGCCGCGCCGACACACCCGACGCGGCCAGCGCCGCAAGTACGTCGCTCTGACTGGCGGCCACCCTGTCCGTCAGTTCCACCCAGAACGCCTGGTAGTTCGTGGTCCCGTAGGTGGGATCGTGCACCGCACGCACGCCGCGCACACTGGCCAGCAGCTCGTGGTAGCGCGCGGCCAGTTCCCGGCGGCGCGCCACCATGTCCGGCAACCGTCCCAACTGGACGATGCCGACGGCGGCCTGCAGGTCGGTCATGCGGTAGTTGAAGCCGGTCTCCAGATACCGTTCCACCACCGGCTTGCCGGCCGCGTGCCGGTCCGCGGCGGACACGCTCATGCCGTGCTCGCGCAACCGGCGCATCCGGGCGGCCAGTTCGTGGTCGTCCGTGGTGACCATGCCGCCCTCGCCGGTGGTGAGCAGCTTGCGCGGGTGGAACGACCACGCGGCCAGCGGCGCGCCCGCGCCGACGTGACGGCCACCATAGGTCGAACCGGCGGCACACGCCGCGTCCTCCAGCACCGGGATGTCGCCACAGACAGCCCGCAGCGCGGCCACGTCGGCCGGCACGCCGCCCTGGTGCACCGCCATGACCACCGTGGTCCGCGCGGTCAGCACGGGCGCCACCGTGTCCGGAGTGAGGTTCCCGGTCGCCGGGTCGACGTCGGCGAACACCGGCGTCGCACCGCAGTAGCGGACCGCGTTGGCCGACGCGATGAACGAGAACGACGGCACGACCACCTCGTCGCCCGGTCCCACCCCCAGCACGTACAGCGCCAGGTGCAGCGCCGTGGTGCACGACGAGACGGCCACGCCCTCGGCCGCGCCGACGTGCTCGGCGAACCGCCGCTCGAACTCGGCCACCCTGGGTCCCTGCGCGACCCAGCCGCTGGCGATCACCTCGGCGACCGCTTCGGCCTCGGCGTCGCCCAGCAGGGGCCGCATGACCGGGATCATCCCACTCTCCTCGGTGTTTCGGCGCGACCGGTAGTCCGGCCCGTCACCGTGTGCATCGGTGTTCCGGCACGGTTCGTTGCAGTCGGCAGGCCCAGCAGGCTGGCCAACCGGGTGGCGCGGGACGCCCAGGAATGGCGCACCGTCACGACGTTGCGTCGCCGCCGCACCACGTCCGGTGTCCTGGGCAGGTCGGCGGCGGTCATCACGGCACGGGCGAACGCGGTAGGCCCGCCGACCACCATGACGTCCTGGCTCTCCACCGCCAGCGCCCTGGTGGCCGGCAGGTCCGAACCGACCACCGGCAGCCCGGCGGCCAGATATTCCAGTGTCTTCAACGGGAACGACGCCCGGTTGAACTCGGTGTCGGTGTACGGGGTGAGCCCGACGTCCATTCTGGCCAGCCAACCGGGCAGTTCGTCGAACGGTACGGCGCCGACGTGGTGCACGTTCGGCCGCGCCACCAGGTCCGCCCACGTGTCGGGCAGCCAACCCGGATCGTGCGGGCCGACCAGCAGCAGCCCGAGCCCGGTGTCGGCCACCGCGGCCAGCAGGCGGGCGTCCAGCCGGTCGTTGAGCTGGCCGACCACCCCGGCGACCGGCGTCGGGAAACCGGCCGGCAGCGGTGCGGGCGTCACCGTCTCCACCCGCAGGTACGGCTCCGGGTCACACCCGTTGGGCAGCAACACCGGCGTGGCACCCAACGCCCGCCACCGGTCCGCCAGCAACGGCGTGATCGCCAGCACCAGATCGGCCGTGGTCACCGCCCGCCGCTCGTCCCTGCGCAGCCGGTCGACCGGCAGGCCCATCAGCTCGGCGCCGGCCACCCAGTCGTCCGCGCCGCGCAACACCGTGACCGTGCCCGCCGGCCAGCCGCGCAGCACGTCGTCCAGCGAGCAGGAGATCACCGCGAACGGCGTGCGCTCCAGGGTGGCCAGTGCGCCGCGCACCTGGCGGCGGACCAGCGGCCACGTCGTCGACCGGACCACCGGCCGGGTCAGCCCGGGCAGCACCACCGGTGTCAGCCGGTACACGCCCTGCTCCGGTTCGGTCAGCGTCGGCCGCCACACCGGCCCCGCCTCGCTGAACCGCCGGTAGCGCCTCGGCGTCGCGGGGGAGACCGGCGGGTCGACCCACAGCACGTCGGTGTACCGGCGCATCGCCTCGGTCAGCGCCCGCTCCGACTTGCGCACACCGTCCCAGTTGGTCCCCGACATCAGCACCGTCAGCGGGCGCCGATGGGCTCCTCCCGTCATGACCGTCCTTCCCCTTCGCGCGGCGGCCGGGCAACCCGATGGCTACCCGGCCGCGTGGCACCCCGTGCGGCGTCAACTGTTGTTGAACACCACGTCCACCCAGTAGTTCGAACCACCGAAGTTGCTCTTCGGGAATCCGCTGCCCGCGGTGAACACGCCGTTCGCCTTGCCGGCCACGTTCAGCCCGGCCACCAGGTTGGGGTTGTTCACCGCCGTCCTGTTGAAGTAGCCGTTGTCACCGGAGTAGAAGCCGACCGTCGTCGTGTACGAGGCGACATAGGCCGTGCCCGCGGTGACCGCGACCGGGATGCTGAACGTCATCGTCTGCCACCCGCTGGCCGACTCGCCGGTGAACGTGCCGGTGGCCAGCAGGGTGCCGGTCGCCGTGTAGAGGTTCGCCGTGTGCGTGCCGGTGTTCTGCGCCGCCTTGTAGAACTTGACGCCGTTGATCGTGCCGTTCACCGACGGGGTGAACCGGACGCCGAGCTCGTAGGGATGCGGATCGTTCGTGGCGACCACCGTCGGCACGGTCGCCGTGCTGAACAGCGAGCACGGACACGTCGTCGTCGACGTCGTGGTGAACGACCACGTGGTCGCCGTGCCCATCAGGTTCCCGTTCACGTCGGCCACCTTCACACTCGCCGTGTACGTCGTGTTCGGTGCCAGCGCGGCGGACGGGTTGAACGTCAGCGTCTGCTGGTCGGCCGACAGGGTGGTGGTGCCGGTCAGCTTGGCACCGCCCGCGTCGGACAGGGTGAACGTCGCCGTGCTCAGGTCGACGGCCTCGTTCATGGTGGCGGTCACCGAGCTGGACACTCCGGTCCCGGTCGCCCCGGACGTCGGGCTGGTGCTGGTCACCGTCGGCGGTGTCGAGTCGCCGTTGGCGCCCGGCTGCCACAGCACGTCTACCCAGTAGTTGTTGGCGTTGAACGTGTTGGACGGGAACGTGCTCGCCGCGCCGTAGCCGTAGACGCCGTTGCCGCCGTCCGTGCCGTCCGCGATCGCGTGCAACTGGTTGTACGTCGCGGTGAACCGGCCGAAGTAGCCCGGCGTCGCCGAGTAGTGCCCGTTCGGCGCGAAGTACGCCACGACGTAGGTCGTGTTCGAGTTCACGTTGATCGGGCCGGCGAAGTTGAGTGTCTGCCACCCGCTGGCCGTCTCGCCGGTGAACGTGCCGGACGCCAGCAGCGTGCCGGTCGACGAGTACAGCGAACCGATGTGCGTACCGGTGTTGTTCGGTCCCTTGTAGAACCGGACACCGGTCACCTGGCCCTTGGCGTCGAAGCGCACCTTGGTGCCCACCGTCACCGAGGCCGCGTCACCCGAGTCGACCACGGCCGGCGTGGTGAAGTCGTCCCAGATGGTGCACGGGCACGAACTCGGCCGCGGCTTGCCCGTGGTGAACGAGTACGTGAACGCCGTGGGCATCACGTTGCCCGAGTCGTCCGTCGCCTTGACCGACACCGTGTACGTGGTGGTCGCGGCGAGCGCGGCGCCCGGCGTGAACGTCACCGTGGTGCGGTCCGCGGACAGCGCCGTCGTGCCCGCCACCGGACCGGCCGGGCTGCTCACCGAGAACTGCAGCGACGATTGCACGACCGGCTCGTCGAACGTCACGTTGATCGACGGCGTCAGCGACACGCTGCCGGTGCCGTTCGTCGGGTTGTTCGCCAGCACGTTCGGCGGCTGGATGTTCGGCGCCGCCACCGTGTTGAACGTCGCGTCGACCCAGTAGTTGGTGTTCTGGAAGCTGTCCTTCGGGAACGCCGTGGTAGCGCCCACGGCGAACACGCCGTTGGCACTGGTCGCCGTGCCCTGCAGGCCGGTCATCGGCTGCAGGACCGTCGGCGCGTTGCTGAACCAGTTGTTCGTGGCCGCGTAGTGCCCGGCCGGAGCGTGGTAGGACACGACGTACGTGGTGTTCGCCTGGACCGGCACCGAGCGGGCGAACGTCATGCTCTGCCAACCGGTCGCGGTCTCGTTGGTGAACACGCCGGACGCCAGCTTCGTGCCGGTCGCCGACCACAGCGTGCCGGTGTGCGTGCCGGTGTTGCCCGCGCCCTTGTAGAAGCGGACGCCGGTGATGAAGCCGGCCTGGCTGGACTGGAACTTCATGCCCACCTCGATGTTCGAGGTGTCGGTCGCCGCCGGGACGGCGGGGGCGGACGAGTCGGCGAACACGCCGCACGGGCAGGACCTCGGGCCGACGGTGAGCGTCGCGGCGACCGGCGTCGACAGGTTCGCCGAGTCGTCCACCGCGCGCACCTCGACGGTCACCGAACCGACCCCGCTGGGCACGAAGCTGTAGCTCCAGGTGTTGCTGCCGGCGTTCCAGTTGGCGTAGTGCCACGTGGTGCCGCCGTCACTGGACGCCTCGACGTTGGCCACCTGGCCGCCGCCCGCGTCGGTCACCGTGCCGGAGAACGAGTAGTTCTGGCCGACCGTGGGCGCCGGGACGTTGGTGATGGCCACCGCGGGCGCCGCCGTGTCGGTGCTGGCGGTGGCCGCGGTCAGGCCGGCCATCAGGGTCGCCGGCTGGGCGCCCATGTCGGCCAGCAGGTTGACCGTGGCCTGCTGCATCCGCACGTCGTGGGTCGGCGTGTCGGTCTGGAAGGCGTGGTCGTCGGCCAGCCCCCAGGCCCACTGCACGTCACCGGCGGAGAAGATCAGCGAGTGGCTGATCGGGTCGCGGTACATGGTCAGGTTGTGGGTCAGCGTGCCGGGACCATAGCTGTCGCCGTAGTTGTTCAGCACGTAGTTGCCGTCCGCGGCCACCGTCGTCCTGGACAGCTCCGCCACGCCGGCCGGCTGGAAGCCGTTGTCCTGCACGGTGTCCCACTCGTAGCCCAGGGTGCCGGGCTGGAACGTGTAGGTCGTGCCGGCGGCCATCGTGGTCAGCGGCGTGTTCCGCCACAGCCGCATCGTGCCGTACGCGGCCGGCACCTGGAGCGAGTCGGACCGGTAACCGTTCATCTGGAACATCTGTCCCACGACGGCGTTCTCCGGCCGCCCGCCGTCCGACGGTGGACTGAACCGGGGATCCCGCCACGTGCCCGTCCAGGTCGGTGACGGGTCGATCTTCTTGCTGGCCTGCGTCTCCTTGTAGACGATGACCGTGCGCCACGGGGTGTTCGAGCCGTCGACGCTGTTGTCGAACCGGGTCTTCCAGAACATGTCGTTACCGGTCAGGAACGCGACGTTCACCCCGGCGTCCATGGCCGACTGCACGTTGGCCCGCTGTTCGTTGGACCAGTACTCGTCGTGCCCGACAGTCATGAAGACCTTGTGGTTCTTGATCAGGGCACCGTTGCGGGCCGAGTCGACGTCGGAGGTGTAGCTGACGTCGTAGCCCTGCTCCTCCATGAAGTAGAGCATCGGGAACTCGGCGTTGAAGATGAAGTTCTCCTCGCCCTCGCCGGTGAGCGGGCGGTTGTAGCTGACCGCGTAGGAGGCGCCGTTCGCGCCGGGGCCGCTGCCGGTGTAGAGGCTGTTGCCGCCGTAGCTGTTGTACGCCTGCCAGGTCTCGTCCGAGGTCTGCATCAGGACGTCGGAATGGCTGCTGTCGTTGCGCACGACGAACGGGATCTCGCCCTCACCGCCGGTGTCGTTGCGGTGCAGCACCGCGTAGTACAGACCGGACACCGCCGTCGTCGGCACCTGCCAGCTCGTGCTGATCGACCAGTTGCCGCAGTCGCTCATGCCGGTGGCGTCCTGGGTGGCACAGGCCGGCTGGACGGTCCTGGTGCGCACCGCCAGGTCGGTGATCTGCCGGGCACCGATGCCCTGGTAGTAGCCGAGCCGGAAGATGAAGATGTCGTAGGACGACGCGTCGGTGTTCACCTTGAACTGGACGGTGCCGCCGACGTTGGTGCTGATGTCCGTCGTGAAGCCCGCGATCGACGGGTCGACGGCCTGTACCTGCCAGTTCGGCGTGCCGGGCTGGGTGTTCTCACAGGCGACCTGGTTCACCACCGGGGCGGCGCACGGATTGCCGGCACCGGCCGCGGTACCGCTGAACACCACCGTCGGCACCACGATCCCGGCGGCGACCACCGCCACCGCGACGATCAGGTGGACGGCGGTGACGCGCATCCCGGCCACCGTGCCCTGCCATCTGCCCATGCCCTACTCGCCTCTCAACGGCCCGGCTCTCGTGCTGCGTGCCTCGCGCGTGCCGAGAACGTCGCGAGGGGAAGATCGGTTGGGTAGATCGGACACATGTGGACGATCCGGTTCGATCTGTCCACAGGTGACGGCGAGTCGTGGGAGTGTCACCCGAAGGTGTCACGCTCTCGAGACGCCACTGGCGCGATTCTGGTTGTCAATCCGCGCATCGGCATCAGGCAACGGCTCGTTACACCATCCGGGGCACTCCTACGTGTCCGGAAGTCGCAGTGCCGGTGCGTCCGGGTCGAGCACCTCCACCCGCAGCGGCACCGTGCCCTTGTCGACGCACTGACCGGAGCGGGCGTCCCACACCCAGTGATGGCGCGGGCATTCGATGACCCCGCCGCAGATGTCGGCGAACGTCAGATCCTCACCGGCGTGCGGGCAGAACCGTTGCAGCCGCAGGCCGTCCCGCTCGATCGTCTCGGTGTTCTGACGCTCGCGCAGCATCTGCATGGTCTGCGCGGGCTGGTTGCCGTAGCGCAACAGGCTCATGAACGTCAGGTCGAACAGGTCGGGGTGGCGGTGCAGGCCGACGCGCAGCGACAGCAGCGCCTCCTCCCAGCCCGCGTGACCGTCGATGATCGTCCGCAACACCCTCGGCGAGGCCAGCAGCGTGTACTCCGGGTCGTAGGGCTCCTCGCCCTCGATCACGAAGTCCTCGGCGAGCCTGCCCAGCCGCACGTGCCAGTTGTCGTTGCCCGCGACCAACCGGATGTCCTTGCTGAAATCGCCGAGGAACCGCTTGTTCCACCGCTGCAGGGTGCCGAAGTACGCCTCGATCTCGGCCATCGTCACGGTCGGTTCCGGTCCGGTGTGGAACCGTTGCCACTCGTCCTTGCGCCGGTCCCGGTAGGCGTCGATGTCCTCGTCCAACCGGCTGCCCTGCTCGTCGGCGGGCAGCACGGTGCGCGGCGTCGACGCCGGGTCCACCACCACGGCGTCGCCCGGTCCGATGCGGACCACGTCCACGCCGGGGCAGGCGGCGGTGAACTCGTCGGCGACCTGGTCCCACACCGGGAAGATGGTCCGGTCCCGGTCGTTGAACTCGGCCAGGTCCGGGTCCAGGAAACAGGCCGGACCGGCCGAGGGCAGGTACGCCGAAGCCCCGGTGATCCGCACCTTCCGGTACAAAGTGTCCAGTAGGTCCGACCGCACCTGCTCGACCTTCGCCGCCATCACGTGCGGCGGGTAGTCATAACAGTTCGGGTACCACATGGCACCGGAGAACTGTGCGGCCAGCAGGTCGATGTCGGTGGGCAGTTCGGACATCGGGGTGTTGCAGTCGTTGAGGTCGAGGAAGCGGAAACCGTCCAGGTCCAGCAGCAGCCCGCTGTCCTCCTTGTGACTGGTGTCCAGGTACATGGTCGCGGTCACGCCGGGCGCCAGCTCGCGTGACTCGCGGTGCTCCATCGCCACGACGTCGGTGAACCCGAGCTCGCGGAACCGCCTGACCATCACCTTGGACCGGTACTTCGGTACGATCACCCTGATCGAGCGGTCCAGTTGCTCCAGCAGCCTGCGGTCGAAATGGTCCTCGTGCGCGTGCGACACGTAGAGATGGTCGAAGCGGCCGCCGACCACGTCGTCGAGCAGATTCCGGTTGTCCGGGAAGGGAAACCACGAGTCCAGGAACGCCGGGTAGAACCACGGGTCCATGAGGATCCGGCACCCGGCGTGGCTGACCACGAAGCCCGCGTGCCCGAGATACCGGACGGTCGCCATGCTCAGCCCGTTCCGACCGGCAACTCGACCGAGGTCTGCGAGCTCCACCACTCGACCAGGCCGCGCAGGCCGTCGGCCAGCTCGATCTCCGGTCGCCAGCCCAGATCCCGCGCCGCCGCCGAGATGTCGGCCAGCCGCCTGCTCACCCCGCCGCCGGCCGCCCGGGCCGGGCCGTGCTCGGGCACCAGGTCGGAGTCCATCGCGGCGAGCAGCGCGTCGGCCAGGCCACGCAGGCTGGTCTCGGTCGCGCTCGCGATGTTGTAGACCGAGTCGGTCACCGGTGCCTTCGCCGCGAGCACGTTCGCCCTGGCGATGTCGTGTACGTGGACGAAGTCCATCGTCTCGGTGCCGTCACCGAAGATCAGCGGCGGCTCGCCCCGCGCGATCCGCTCCATCCACCGGATGAACACCTCGGTGTAGCGCCCGTACACGTCCATCCGCGGGCCGTACACGTTGAAGTAGCGCAGCGCCACGTAGTCCAGCCCGGACATGGCGTGGAAGCTGCGCAGCATGCCCTCGTTGAACTCCTTCGCGGCACCGTAGAACGTGTCGTTGTTGTACGGATGGTGCCGCTCGGTGGTGGGGAAAACCTCGGCCAACCCGTACACCGACGCCGACGACGACGCGACCACCTTGCGCACGCCGGCCGCCGCTGCCGCCTCCAGCACGGTGAAGGTGCCGTCGACCAGGGTCTCCAGCGCCAGCCTCGGCTCCTGCGCGCACTGCGTGATCCGGATCGCGGCCAGGTGGAACACCACGTCCGTGCCCTCGGCCAGTTCGCCGACCAGGGTGCGGTCGTTGATGTCGCCGTCCACCACGGTCAACCGGTCACCGGCCCGCCGCGCCGCGCCGGCCAGGTTCTCCCGCCGGCCGCGGACGAAGTTGTCCAGCACCACGACCTGCGCCGCGCCCGCGTCGACCAGTTGGTCGACCAGGGCCGAGCCGATGGTGCCGGCGCCGCCGGTGACCAGCATCCGCTGGCCGGCGATCGGCTGTGCCGCCGAGTCGTTCACGCACTGATTCCTTCCTGCTCGAGCTGAGGGATGCCGATCACCGGCATGGCGGCGCCGCCGTGCTGGAGACTCGCGGACGCGGCCTCCAGCACGGCCAGCACCCGGATGCCGGACCAGCCGTCGGTGAGCGGCCTGCGATCGGCCGCGATGGCGGACGCGAACTCGGCCATCACCCCGCGCAGCGCCTCCCGCTCGGGCAGCGCGGGCGCCACCATGTCACCGACCCGGTAGGACACCATCGCCCTGGTCCGGCTGTCCTCGGCCGTGGCCGCCGTGTCGACGCCCCGGTCGTAGATGGACAGCCGCTGGCTCGGGTTGAGGTCGTCCCAGACCACGGTGTGCGTCGAGCCGCCGATCACCATCGTGCGGATCTTGGTGGGGGACAGCCAGTTCACGTGCACGTGCGCGATGGCACCGTTGGACAGGCCCAGCGTCAGGTGCGCCACGCAGGCCCGGCCGGCGCCGATCGGGTCCGACCCGTGGGCGGCCACCGAGACCGGCACCACGTCCTCGGGCAGCACCGACAGGAAGATCGACAGGTCGTGCGGCGCCAGGTCCCAGAGGACGTCCACATCGGACTGCACGATGCCCAGGTTGATCCGCACCGAGTCCACATACTGGATGTCGCCGATCCCGCCGCCGCGCACCAGTTCGCGCAGATGCGCCACCGCGGGGGTGTAGCAGTAGGTGTGGTCCAGCATCAGCACCAGGCCGTTGCGATCGGCCAGCTCGACCAGGTCGCGGCCGTCGTCCAGCGTGGCCGCCAGCGGCTTCTCGACCAGCACGTGCTTGCCGGCCTCCAGTGCCGCCCTGGCCACCGGCAGATGGGTCGCCGCCGGGGTGGCGACCGCGACCGCGGCCACCCTCGGGTCGGCCAGCACCTCGGCCAGCGACGCCGTGGTCCGGACCGTGGAGTAGCGGCCGAGCACCGACCGTGCCCGGTCGACGTCCAGGTCGCACAGGTACTCCAGGTGGAACGCTTCGGTGAGCTGTGCCGTGCGGACCAGATTGGGCCCCCAGTAGCCTGCGCCGATCACCGCGAGCCCGAGCCGTTCGCCGGTTCTCATCCGATCAGTTCCCTTTCCCGAGTCGTCACCGGATAGTTCGCCCGCAGGCGGGCGGGTGTTTCAGCGTGACGTCACCGGTGACGTCCTGCGACGGAACGGTGACCGGTGGCACCGTCGCAACCGGCCATCCGATGTGGATCGACTAGTAGGCGCCGTGCCCGGACAGCACGGCCCGCACCGTCTTCCAGAGGATCAGCGCGTCCAGGGCCAGCGACCAGTCCTCGACGTAGCGCAGGTCCAGCCGGACGGCATCGTCCCAGGACAGGTCGCTGCGCCCGCTGACCTGCCACAGGCCGGTGAGACCGGGCTTGACCAGCAGCCGCCTGCGCATGTCCGGCCCGTAGCGGGCCGTCTCGTCGGGCAGCGGCGGCCGGGGTCCGACCAGTGACATCGACCCGGCGAGCACGTTGAGCAGTTGCGGCAACTCGTCCAGCGACCACCGGCGCAACACCGCGCCCACCCTGGTCACCCTCGGGTCGGCACGCAGTTTGAACAGCGGCCCGGCACCGTCGTTGACGGCGATCAGCTTGGTGCGCAGCGCGTGCGCGTCCCGCACCATGGTGCGGAACTTCAGGATGGTGAACTCGCGGCCGTCCCTGCCCACCCGCACCTGCGGGTAGCACACGCCACCCCGGCTGTCCACCACGACGGCCACCGCGATGCCGACCAGCAGCGGCAGGCTGACCAGCAGCAACAGTGCCGCACCGACGCGGTCGACGATCTCCTTGACCACCCGGCGCGTGCCCGTGAACACCGGCGCCGCCACCCGCAGCATCGGCATGCCGAGCACGCCGGTGACGTGCACTCTCGGTCCGGCCACCTCCATCAGCACGGGTGCGACCACCATCTCGGTGTCGCTGCCCTCCAGGTCCCAGGCCAGTTGGCGCAGCCGGGCCGGGGTCCAGTAGGCGTCCGCGGTGACCGCGACGATGCGGTACCGCCCGCGCCGCACGTGCCGGGCCACGTCGGGCAGCCCGCCGATCACCGGCACGCCGCCGAGTATCCCGCCCGGCCGGCTGGTGCCCGCAGTACACGCCGCCTCGACCCGCCAGCCGAGGTGCGCCGCGCTCCGCGTGCGGCCGATCAGGTCGAGCACGGTGTCGTTGCCGCCGGCCACCAGCACGGGCAGCAGGCACCGGCCGGCCTTGCGGGCCCGGTGCAGGAACCGGCGCAGCTGGTAGCGCTGCACCAGGGCGAGCACCGCGATGGCCGGCACCACGGCGAACACCCACGGCCGCATCTCGGCCAGGCCGCCGGCCAACCCGCCCAGGGCCAGGATCACCAGCGCCGCGGCCAACCCCCTGCCCAGCCGCCGGAACTCCTCGGCACCCTGCCCGAGCACACTCGGGTGCCACCCCCGGTTCATCGCGATCGCCACCGCCACCGCCAGCACGGTGAGCACGGCCAAATCCACCGCGGGCCAGAGCCGGCTCAGCAGCAGCCAGCCGACCAGCGCCATCGCCAGCACGGTGGCCAGCAGGTCGCTGCCGATCACCGCCCACCGGTAGCGCGACTCCCAGCCCGGCGTGGGCAGCCGACCGGTGAACGGGCCATCGCCGGCGAAGCGCAGCTCGGTGTGGGCGGGACGGGCCGGGCGGACGTCCTGACCGGCAGTGCTGGCCGGAAGCCGATCCACCATCCCGGTTCTCCGTTTCCACCAGCCGGTCACAGGGACGTTTCACCGCGTCACGTGCGGTTGACGTGCACTCATCGCGAGCGCACCAGCTCATTCGTTCGGCTTCACCCCGGCGTTACGCGGCGCTGTGGTCGGCCGCACGTGTGGGGGATGTGGCTCTGGTCGCATCGCCTCGGGTTGGCCGGCTGATTACGAAGCCGAAACAGTCTCTTGACACTCGGTGGCCGGCGCGGTGAAATTCGACGTATTCTGTTCAGTCTCGTTTGATTCTGATCAGTCTGCCCGGAGACGGTCCCCGCCAGGTCCCCAGTCCCCGACAAGAGGAGGCACCGATGCCTCACCCGATCGCCGGCCGGAACGTGCTCGGCGGCGTCCCGCCGCTGTCCCGCAGGACCGTGCTGCGGGGTCTGGCTGGCGCGGCCGGCCTGGCCGCGGCCGCCCCCGTCCTCGCCGCCTGCGGCTCCGGCTCCGGCTCGGCGTCCGGCACGGACAGCAAGCTCGTCACGTTCGGCTCGAACGGCTCCGACCCGGTACCCAAGAAGGCGTACGCGGCGACCCTGGCCGCGTTCGGCAAGTCCTCCGGTGACCAGGTCAAGGTCAACACCGTCGACCACGACACCTTCCAGAACACCATCAGCCAGTACCTACAGGGCACGCCGGACGACGTGTTCACCTGGTTCGCCGGCTACCGCATGCAGTTCTTCGCCGCGAAGGGCCTGGCCCACCCGATCGACGACGTGTGGCAGAAGATCGGCGGCAACTTCGGCGAGGCCACCAAGGCGCTGTCCAAGGGCACCGACGGCCACTACTACTTCGTGCCCATCTACAACTACCCGTGGGGCGTCTTCTACCGGAAGAGCCTGTTCCAGGCCAAGGGCTACCAGGTCCCGACCACCTGGGACGACTTCATGGCCCTGGCCGCGAGGATGAAGACCGACGGCCTGGTCCCGTTCTCCTTCGGCTACGGCCAGGGCGACTCGTGGGTCCCGCTGGGTACCTTCGACTACCTCAACATGCGCATCAACGGCTACCAGTTCCACATGGACCTGATGCACGGCAAGCAGTCCTGGACCGACCAGAAGGTCGCCGACGTCCTGTCCCACTACCAGCAGCTGCTGCCCTACACCCAGCAGGGCGCCGCAGGCCGCAAGTGGGAGGACGCCGCCCAGGCGCTGATCGCCAAGCAGACCGGCATGTTCACCCTCGGCCTGTTCGTCGCGCAGCAGTTCACCAGCCCCGCCGACCTGGCCGACCTGGACTTCTTCGCGTTCCCCGAGGTGAACCCGGACAACGGCCAGCAGGCGGTCGAGGCGCCCACCGACGGCTTCATGGTCAGCGCCAAGCCCAAGAACCTGGCCGGCGCGGTCAAGCTGATGGAGTTCCTCGGCTCCAGCCAGGCCGAGGACACCTACCTGGCCATCGACAGCGCCAACGTCGCCGTCAACGACCAGGCCGACACCAGCAAGTACGACGCGCTGCAGCAGAAGGCCGTCAAGTTCATCGGCCAGGCCAAGTTCCTGTCCCAGTTCGGCGACCGCGACTCCGACCCCGGCTTCGTGTCCAATGTAGTCGAGCCGGCGTTCGCCAAGTGGCTGGACAACCCGGGCAGCATCAAGCCGACCCTGTCCACGATCGAGTCGCAGAAGTCCCAGTACTTCACCTCGTGACATGACGGCGACACTGCAGCGGTCATCCACGCGCGGCGACCGGCCGAGGTCGCGGCGCGTGCGCCGGCTGTCCCGCCGGGACAAGATCGTGCTCGGCCTGATGGTGGGCATCCCGACGCTCGCGCACATCGCGTTCGTCTGGGTGCCCACCATCGCGTCGCTGGTGCTGTCGTTCACCGACTGGAACGGCATCGGCCTGGACAGCATCTCGTTCGTCGGGCCGCGCAACTACGAGCAGCTGTTCACCAACTACCCGGCCTTCTGGCCCGCGCTGGCGCACAACTTCGAATGGCTGGCGTTCTTCCTGCTGATCCCCACGCCGTTCGGCATGTTCCTGGCCTACCAGCTGAACAAGCAGATCCGGTTCACCCGCTTCTACCAGACCGCGATCTTCCTGCCGATGGTCGTGTCGCTGGCCGTCGTCGGGTTCATCTGGGAGATCATCTACAACCCGGACACCGGCCTGCTGAACAGCCTGTTCGGCACCAACCGGCCCGGCCACTACATCGACTGGCTGGGCAACCCGCACCTCAACCTGTGGGCCGTGCTGGTCGCGGCGAGCTGGCGGCACGCGGCCTACATCATGGTGCTGTACCTGGCCGGCCTGAAGGGCATGGACCCGGCACTGCCCGAGGCCGCCGCCATCGACGGCGCCAACCAGTGGCAGACGTTCACCAAGGTGATCTTCCCGTCGATGAAGCCGATCAACATCATCGTCGCCGTGGTCACGGTGATCGAGTCGCTGCGCGCGTTCGACCTCGTCTACATCATGGGCGGCAACAACGGCACCAAACCCGGGCTGGAACTGCTGTCGCTGCTCATCACGAACAACATCCTCGGCGAGTCGCCACGCATCGGGTTCGGCTCGGCCATCGCCGCCGTGCTGCTGGCGATCTCGCTGATCGTGATCATCCCGTACCTCGTGCAGACCTTCCGCAAGGAGCGGGTGCGGTGAGCGAGCTTGCGAGCGAATCAATGAACACCATGCGTTCGCGAATGCGTCCGCCGAGCGCCAGCGAGGCGGTGGCATGAGTAGCGACGTCGTGGTGCGGACCGCCTGGGTGGACACCGAACCTGCGGTGCGCACCCGGCGGCGCCGCGTGCGGCCGGGCCGGGTCGTGCTGCACGTGTTCCTCGCGGTCACCGCGCTGGTATGGCTGGTTCCCCTGCTGTGGGCGGTGTACACATCACTGCGGTCCTATGCGGACACGTCGGCGCACGGATACCTGTCACTGCCGCACGGGTTGACGTTCCAGAACTACGGCAACGCCTGGTCGCAGTCCGACCTGCCGGTGTACTTCTGGAACTCGGTGCTGATCACCGTGCCGGCCGTGCTGCTGACGCTGGTGTTCTCCTCGTTCGTCGCGTTCTTCGTGTCCCGCTTCGACTTCCGGGTCAATCTCGCCTTGCTGATGGTGTTCACCGCGGGCAACCTGCTGCCGCCCCAGGTGATCATCACCCCGCTGTACCGCCTCTATCTGTTGATCCCGCTGCCGGACGCGATGAGCGATTCGGACCTGCTGTACAACTCCTACTGGGGCGTCATCGCCATTCACGTCGCGTTCCAGACCGGGTTCTGCACGTTCGTGTTCAGCAACTACATGCGCACCATTCCCCGCGAGATCAGCGAGGCCGCACTGGTCGACGGAGCGTCGGTGTGGCGCCAGTTCTGGCAGATCATCCTGCCGCTGTGCCGGCCGGCGTTCGCCGCGCTGGCCACACTGGAGTCGATCTGGATCTACAACGACTTCTTCTGGGCGCTGGTGTTGTTCGAGACCGGCAACAAACGACCGATCACGTCCGCGCTGGCCAATCTGCAGGGCCAGTTCTTCACCAACCAGAACCTGATCGCGGCCGGCGCGCTGATCACCGCCGTACCCACGCTCCTGGTGTATCTGCTGCTGCAACGCCAGTTCGTGTCCGGCCTGACCCTGGGCGCCAACAAGGCGTGACGGGCAGTGATCATGGTTCACTCGATAGGGCTCGGGTAAGACCCACCCGATGAATGGTGCTCGTGTTCCCCGCGGGTCACGCTGGCCTCACCAGCGGGAAGGGGACGATCATGCGAAGAACCAGGGTGTGGCGGGCGGCCGTCGTGGGGGCGATCGTGGCGGGAGGGATGGTCCTGGCGAGCCTGGCGCCCGCGTCGGCGGCGCATGCCACCGCGGCCGGGATCGCCTCGGCGGGATCGGCCGGCGTCATGCGCAACGGCAACCCGATCACCGTCGCGCCGGTGGGTCCGTGCAGCCTGACCGGCAAGCAGAACGGCTCATCGGTGGGCGCGACCAAGAACGGCGTGGTCACCTACGGTCCGGCGACCTCCTCGTGCACCATGAACAAGCAGGCGCACACCAGCAAGTCCACGGCCAGCGGCACGAAGTTCACCCTGTCCGCGCTGACCGGCTACGGCGGCCCCACCATCAAGGTGGCCGGCTACTCGGTGACCTGCACCGCCACCACGACCGGCACCAACGCGTCGTGGCAGTTCAGCGGCCTGACCGGTATCACCGTGCCCAAGCAGATCCCCAACAACTACACGGTCGCGGTCAAGGCCGCGAACGGCAAGCTCCTGGCGAACGTGATCCTCAACGAGGTCATCCTGCCCAAGCCCAACGACGGCAGCATCACGCTCAACATGATGCACATCCAGCTGTTCCCCAACGGCGTACCCAAGAACACCAAGCCGATGAGCGGCGACGTGTACGTCGGCTCGACCGCCTGCTCGCCCACCAGCTGAGTGCGGGGCAATCGGCAGCCCCGCCGCCGGTGCGGTGCGGCGGGGCTGCCGGGCCGGGGCTGCTGGATGCTCCAGGGCGCGGCACAGATCCGGTAGAGGGTCTGCGCGTCAGCGTCCCTCTGCTGCTGTGTCGCAGAGTATGAGCCGCCCTCGCCCGAGACTTCCAGGACAAGTTGCATCCTGGCGAGGTCGCCATATATGGCGCTGATATCCGCCAAGGCGGAACTGTCCAGGCCGATGGTCACGACCGAGCCCTGCTCGAGTGGCGGCGACGCGGACAGCGGTGTCGGCTGGGAAAGAGGTGCGGCATACGCAAGGAATGCGACGGCGACACCTCGACTGCCGCGAGCGCGCTGATCTTGGCCCAATCCGTCCTGGTCACCTCCCGCGGATCAGTTTCCGCTGAAGTACCCCGGTTGGCGGACGCAGTGATAGTCGCGGTGTCAGGGCCCGTCCGGCGTCGGCAAATCGGCCGAGTGCGACCACAGCCGCCACGCCCTCGGCGCCGGGTTGTCGTGCTGGGACCCGGCTTCGGCGAAGCGGAGGCGGATCCGGGCGCCGCCCAACCGGCCTCGGTCCACGTGGATGGTGCCGCCGGTGGCTTCCACCGCGTGCCGGGCGATGTCCAGGCCCAGGCCGGTCGACCCGCGGCTGCTCGCGCCCCGCCGGAGCGCCGCCTCGGTGTCGGCGATCCCCGGTCCGCCGTCCTCCACCACCAGCGTGACCCAGCCGGCGTAGCGCACCACGGTCGCGGCGATCGGCGTGCCGGCCGGCGTGTGCTGGAAGACGTTGCCCAGCAAGGCATCCACCACCGCGCCCAGTTCCGTGTCGGACAGTCCGACCGGCGCCTGCTCGGCGTCGCACCAGTACTCGCAGCCCCGGCCCTGGTGTTCGGCCAGCGTCGACCAGAACGCCATCCGGTCCTGCACCACCTTGACCACGTCACAGCTGGCCGCCGTCACCCGCGTCGCCTTGGCCGCCGTCCGGATCAGGTCGTCCACGTCGGCCTCCAGCGCCGCCACCGCGTGCCGGACCCGCCGGGCCACCGGGCCGTCGCCGATCGACTCCGAGTCCAGCCGCAGCGCGGTCAGCGGTGTGCGCAGCCGGTGCGACAGGTCCGCGACGAAGTCGCGCTCGCTGGCGATCAACTCCTCCACGTGCCGGGAGATCTGGTTGAGCGTGCCGATGAGCTGGGTGATCTCGGCGGCCTTGCTGGGCGGCACCCGCACGCCGGTCCGGCCGGCGCCGATGGTCGACGCGGCCGCCACCACGGCCCGCACCGACCGGACCAGCGGCCGGGTCCGGTGCCAGCCGACGAACCCGGCGATGCCGATCGCGACCACCCCGCCGGCCACCGCGATCCCCATCCACCGCAGCCACGGCCCGACCACCGCCCAGCGGCCCAGGTACACCTCGACCACGGCCGTCGGACCGGCCGGCACCAGTAGCACCTGACCGCCGGGCGCGGCGAACGTCCCTGCCTGCCGGGACCGGGCGACCGAGACCACCGAGCCGGCGGCGGCGTGCGCCGAGCCGACGGTCCGCCCGTCGGACAGGTGCACGGCGACGTTCCCGGCGGCACCGTCGCGGGTCGCGCCGATCGCGGTGCGGATGTCGTCCACGTCCACCACGCCCGACTCCCGGTCCACGACCGACCCGGCGACCGCACGGGCCTCCTGGGCCGCGTCGGCCGACGCGGTCGTGGTCAGCTCGCGCCACTGCGACACGCCGAACAGGACCAACAGGACGATCACGGCGGCACCGGTGGCCAGCAGGATGGCGCGCAGGACCGCCCGGCTCACCCTGGCGACACCAGCTTCAGGCCCACTCCGCGCACGGTGTGCAGGTACCGGGGGTGGGCGGCGCTCTCGCCGAGCTTGCGGCGCAGCCACGACACGTGCACGTCGATGGTCTGGTCGTCGGCCACGTGCCGCTGCCGCCACACGTCGTGCAGCAGGTCCCGGCGACTGACCACCGAGCCGGGCCGCGCGGCCAGGTAGGCCAGCAGGTCGAACTCCCGCCGGTTGAGCTCCAGGTTCCGGCCGTCCAGCTTGGCCACCCGCTGCCGCAGGTCGACCTGCAGGCCGCCGACCTCCAGCAGGCCCGACTCGTCGTCGGCCTGCCGGGCGGTGCGGCGCAGCAGCGCGGTGATCCTGGCGACGAGCTGCTCGCTGGAGAACGGCTTGACCACGTAGTCGTCGGCACCCGCGTTGAGCAGGTCCACCACGGAGCGCTCGTCGCCGCGCGCGGTCGCGATGATCACCGGCACGTTGGTCACCCCGCGCAGCATCCGCAGGGCGGCGGCGCCGTCCAGATCCGGCAGTCCCAGGTCGAGGATGACGATGTCCGGTACCCGGTCGGCGACCGCCCGCAGGGCGTCCACCGCGGTGCCCAGGGGCTGGACCGCGAACCCCCGGTCGGTCAGCGCGTGCACCAGCGCCGCCTGCACCGCGGGATCGTCCTCGACCAGCAGGATCTCGTGCATGGGGCTCTACGGTAGAGAACCGGGGGAGCGGCCGGTACGACCGTGACCGCTCGGTGATCTCGCCGCCTTAGCGAACTGGGGCCGCCTTTTAAGGTTCTCTTCGGGTGGCTACTCCTACCCTTCGCCCCGTGTCCGCAATTGTGCTCGACGGTTTGGGCAAGGTGTACGCAGACGGTACCCGCGCCGTGGACGACCTGAACCTGGAGATCCAGGACGGCGAGTTCCTCGTGCTGGTGGGACCGTCCGGCTGCGGCAAGACGACGGCACTGCGCATCATCGCCGGTCTCGAGGAGATCAGCGAGGGCACGGTGCGGATCGGTGACAAGGTGGTCAACCGGGTGCCCTCCCGGGACCGCGACGTCGCCATGGTGTTCCAGTCCTATGCCCTCTATCCGCATCTGAACGTGTTCGACAACATCGCGTTCGGGCTGACCCTGCGCAAGCTGCCGAAGGCGGAGATCAAGAAGCGGGTCGCCGAGGTGGCCGAGGTGCTCGAACTGACCGAGCACCTGGACCGCAAGCCCAAGAACCTCTCCGGTGGCCAGCGCCAGCGGGTCGCGATGGGCAGGGCGATCGTGCGCGAGCCGCAGGCGTTCCTGATGGACGAACCATTGTCCAATCTGGACGCCAAGCTGCGGGTGCAGATGCGCGCGCAGATCGCCAGGATCCAGCGGGACCTCGGGGTCACCACGGTCTACGTCACGCACGACCAGACCGAGGCCATGACCCTGGGCGACCGGGTCGCCGTGATGCGCAAGGGCGTACTGCAACAGGTCGGCCCGCCGCAGGAGCTCTACGACCGCCCGGTGAACCTGTTCGTCGCCGGCTTCATCGGCTCGCCGGGCATGAACGTGCTGGCCGGCCGGTTGGAGACGGACGACGAGGGCCGCTACTGGACGGTGCTGGACAGCCAGCGCCTGCTGCTGGCCGACACCGTGCTGCAGGACCGTCCCGCGCTCAAGGCGTACGTGGGCCGGGACGTCATCGTCGGCATCCGCCCGGAGGACATGGAGGACGCCGAGATCGCCGGCCACCAGGACGGCTTCATCCTCAAGTCGGTCGCCGACCTGGTCGAGGCCATGGGCTCCGAGGTGCTGGTGCACTTCCCGGTGCAGGTCCGGCCGGCGCGCACCGACGAGACGGACGAGCTGTACGACGAGGGCTTCCTCATCGCGCTGCCCGAGGCCAGCCGGCAGGACGTCACCACCCTGGTCGGCCGGTTCAGCCCGCGCACCCGGGTCTTCGAGGGCCAGTCGGTGACCGTCCGGGTGGACACCGCGCGCCTGCACTTCTTCGACCCGGAGTCCGGCCTGTCGATCTGGCACGACTGACCAACCCACACAACGTTCGCCATACAGGAACGACTGAGGAGTACATCGATGTACCGCAAGGGATTGGGCATCGCAGCGGCGGCTGGGGTGATCGCGTTGAGTCTGGCCGGTTGCGGCTCCGGCTCGTCGTCGCCGTCGTCGTCCGCACCGGCCGCGAACCAGGACCTGAAGGGGCAGACGATCCAGGTCGCCGGGATCTGGTCCGGTGACGAGCAGAAGGACTTCGAACAGGTCCTGCAGGTGTTCGAGCAGCAGACCGGCGCCAAGGTGCAGTTCACCTCCGACGGCGACAACCTGCCGACCGTCCTGCAGACCAAGATCGCCGGTAAGAACCCGCCCGACATCGCCATGCTCGGCCAGCCCGGCTCGATCGCCCAGTTCGCCCAGGAGGGCGCGCTCCAGCCGCTGACCGCCGACGTGCAGCAGGCCGTCGCCGCCCACCAGTCGCCGGCCTGGAGCCAGTTCGCCACCGTCAACGGCAAGCCGTACGGCGTGTACTTCGACGCCGCCGACAAGTCGGTCATGTGGTACAACACGAAGGCGTTCGACTCGGTCGGCGCGCAGCCACCCAAGACGTGGCAGCAGTTCGTCACCCTGTCCGGCCAGCTCGCCGACGCCGGCATCACCCCGATGTCGATCGGCGCCGGTGACGGTTGGGTGCTCACCGACTGGTTCGAGAACATCTACCTGCAGACCGCGGGCGTGGCCAAGTACAACGCCCTGGGCGCCCACAAGATCAAGTGGACCGACCCGAGCGTGACCAACGCGCTGACCATCCTCCAGTCGTACTTCAAGCAGAACCGGCTGATCGCCGGTGGCCAGACCGGTGCGCTGCAGACCGACTTCCCGACGTCCGTGGTCAACACGTTCGAGGACAAGTCCAAGGCCGCCATGGTCTACGAGGGCGACTTCGTGGCCACCGCCATCCAGTCCAGCACCAAGGCCAAGGTCGGCACCGACGCGAAGATCTTCCCGTTCCCGCAGGTGACCGCCAACCCGGCAGGCGTGGAGACCGGTGGCGACGCCGCGGTGGCGTTCAACAGCAAGAAGTCGACCATGGAGCTGCTGAAGTTCCTGGCCGGCCCGCAGGCGGGCGGCGTGTTCGCCAAGACCGGCGGCTTCCTGTCGCCGAACAAGGACATCCCGCTGTCGGACTACCCGAACGACATCACCCGCACGATGGAGCAGCAGCTGCGTAGCGCGGGCAACAACATCGTGTTCGACATGTCCGACCAGGCCCCGCCGACGTTCGGTGCCACCAAGGGCTCCGGCGAGTGGAAGGACCTGCAGGACTTCCTGGCCAACCCCACCAACATCGCCGGTGCCGAGCAGAAGCTGGAAGCCGACGCCACCAAGGACTACACCACCTCGTGAGGCAGGGCTCGCCGTGACCCAACTCGTCGCGACACCTGGAGAGGACCAGGGTGGCCTGCTCAGGGGGCAGGCCACCCCACGGCCCTCCCGCCACCGCGGCACCGACGGTCGGTCGGACACCCCGAAGTGGCTGATCGCCATGTACCTGGCACCCGCCGTGGTACTGCTGGCCGTGTTCATCGGCTACCCGGTGATCTACTCGATCGTCCGGAGCCTGTTCGACCAGCGCGGCTCGTCGTTCGTCGGGCTGCACAACTACGGCGCCGTGTTCACCGACCCGGACACCAGGACGGCGCTGCGCAACAACCTGATCTGGGTGCTCGTCGCGCCGGCGTTCGTCACCGGTCTCGGCCTGATCTTCGCCGTGCTGACCGAGCGGATCCGGTGGGCGGTGGCCTTCCGGATGGTGCTGTTCATGCCGATGGCGATCTCGCTGTTCGCCTCCGGCATCATCTTCCGGCTGGTGTACCAGGAGGACCCGGGCCTGGGCCTGGCCAACGCCGTCACCGTCGGCGTGCACGACATCTTCGCCGCACCGTCGGAGTATCCGGGCGTGCAGCCACGGCCGTCCGGCCAGATCACGTCCACATCGGACGGCTTCACGACCAGGTCGGTCCAGCCGGGCGGCATCCTGGAGATCCCGATGGTGGGGGAGACGCCGGGAGCCCTGCCCAGCCAGGCCGTCGTCGCCACGCCGGTCCGGGCCACGCGGGGTGCCGTGTCCGGTGTGGTGTGGCTGGACATCGCGCTGGGCAGCCAGAACGGCCAACTCGGCCACGGCAAGCGCGGTATGCCCGGGATCACCGTCCAGGCCATCCGCGACGGCTCTGTCGTCGCCACCGCCACCACCGGTGACGACGGCGCTTTCACCATCCCTGATCTCGGGCCGGGCAGCTATCAGGTCCGGATGCCGGCGAACGACTTCGCGCAGCCGTTCGACGGCCTCACCTGGCTCGGCCCGACCCTCGTCACACCCGTCATCATCTCCGCCTGGGTGTGGATCACCACCGGCTTCGCGATGACGTTCATCGCGGCCGGCCTGGCCGCCATCCCCCGTGACGCCCTGGAGGCGGCCCGGGTGGACGGTGCCACCGAGTGGCAGGTGTTCCGCAAGGTCACCGTGCCGCTGCTCGGGCCGGTCCTGCTGGTGGTGCTGGTCACGCTGATCATCAACGTGCTGAAGGTGTTCGACCTGGTGTTCGTCATCCCACCGGGGTCCACCCAGGCCGACGCCAACGTGCTGGCACTGCAGATGTGGCAGGTGGCGTTCGGTCCGGGCACCGGCGGCGACCTGGGCCAGGGCAGCGCCATCAGCGTGATCCTGTTCCTGGTCGTCATGCCGGCCATGCTGTTCAACATCCGACGATTCCGGCGGGAGCGCTGATGACGGCGGTGAGTGCCGACTTCCTGGTGGCCGGCGTGAGCGGTACGCCCAAGCGCGGCGTGCTGACCAGGGTGGGCAGCGTGCTGGGTTCCGGTTTCGTCCGGTTCCTGCTGGTGCTGATCGCGCTGCTGTGGCTGGTGCCGATCTTCGGCCTGTTCGCGTCGTCGCTGCGCGGCGAGGTGGACAACGCCAGCACCGGCTGGTGGAAGATCTTCACCGTCCCGGCCCAGCTGACCATCCGGAACTACAAGGATCTGGTCGGCAACGCCACCATCATGCACTCGCTGCTGAACACCGTGTACATCTCGGTGCCGGCCACGGCGCTGGTGATCGGGATCGGCGCGCTCGCCGCGTACGCGCTGGCCTGGATGCGGTTCCCCGGGCAGGACTGGCTGATGGTGATCATCGTCGGCCTGCTCGTGGTGCCCATCCAGGTCGCGCTGATCCCGATGGCCACCCTGTACGGCGACCTGGGCATCTTCGGTTCGCTGATCGGCGTGATCCTGTTCCACGTCGCGTTCGGCCTGCCGTTCGCGGTGTTCCTGCTGCGCAACTTCTTCGCCGGCATCCCCGCCGACCTGCTGGAGGCGGCCCGGATGGACGGTGCCAAGGAGTGGCGCATCTTCTGGAAGGTGGTGCTGCCGATCGGCCTGCCGGCCATCGCGTCGCTGGCCATCTTCCAGTTCCTGTGGGTGTGGAACGACCTGCTGGTGGCACTCGTCTTCGCCGACCCGTCGTCGCAGCCGATCACCGTGGCGCTGCAGTCCCAGCTGCGCGCCTTCGGCACCAACGTCGACGTGCTGGCGACCGGCTCGTTCGTGTCCATGATCGTCCCGTTGGCGGTGTTCTTCGGCTTCCAGCGGTTCTTCGTGCAGGGAGTGCTCGCCGGTTCCACCAAATAGCCGAGCTGGCAGTTTCCTGTGGATCGCGCCGATCCGGGAGTAATCGGCCAGGCTGCGACGTAGGGATAGTCGTGGGCAGCACCCTGACGGTCTTGATCACCCTGTTCGTGGTCGGTCTGGTACCGCTGGCACCGACCGAACCGGTGCTCGTCGGCATGGGCGTGTTCGCGGCGTCCGGTCACCTGCCGCTGGCCGCGGTGATCGCGACCGCGGCGGTGGCCTGCACCCTGTCCGACCACTTCCTGTACGCGGTCGGCCGGGTCGCGGGCGCCCCGGCGCTGCGCAAGCTGGACAAGCGGCCCTCGATCACCGCGGCGCACGACTGGCTGAGCAGCCGGGTCACCCGGTGGGGCGCTCCGGTGCTGGTGGTCGGCCGGTGGCTGCCGGCGGGCGGCACGATCGGCGCCCTGCTGACCGGAACGCTGCGTTGGCGCCTGGTCCGGTTCACGCCCGCCTCGGTGATCGGCTGCGCCCTGTGGTCCACCTACGTCGCGCTGATCGGCTACCTCGGCGGGGCGCTGACCGGCCAGCCGGTCGCCGGCCTGCTGGTGTCGCTGGCCGTCGCGGCCGTGCTGGGAATCGCCGGCAGTGTCGTGGTGAAGCGGTCCCACCGCGCCCGGCTGGCCAAGGCGGCGGCCCGGACGCTGGACGAGGAACCGCTGGTCGCCTGACCTGTTCGCCCGTGCCGTGCCAGGATGATCGGTATGACTGGGGATGACGTTCCGTCGCTGGTGGACTGGGCAGGGGGACCGGAGGCGCTCACGCGGATGGTCAACGCCTTCTACGACCGGGTGGAACGCGACGACTTGATCAGCCCGTTCTTCCCGGGCGGGGTGAGCCGGACCCACCGGGACCACGTCGGCGCATGGTGGGTCGAGGTGTTCGGCGGCCCGGCCGACTACACCGACCGGCTCGGTGGCTACGAGAACATGCTGGCCCACCACCGCAATCTGGGCATCACGCCCGAGCAGCGCCTGCGCTTCGCCACTCTGATGAGCCTGGCCGCGGACGACGTCGGCCTGCCGGCCGACCCGGAGTTCCGGGCCGCGCTGATCGGCTACCTGGAGTGGGGCACTCGCATCGCCCTGGCGAACTCCCAACCCGACGCCGAACCGATGCAGCACGCCCCGGTGCCACGCTGGGGTTGGGGAGTGGCCCCGCCCTACCAGCCCTAATGAGCCGTACCGGCGTGACGGCGCGACCTCAGCGGTACGCCGGTGGCGCCAGGGCCGTCAGCAGACCCTCGCAGCTGCGCACCACGGTGCGGGCCGCGGCCCGTTGGGCCGCGCCGAGCAGCGGGCTCTCCGCCTGGGCGCGCCACTGGCCGAGCTCGTCGTAGACGGCGTTGCGCACGTCGTCCTCCGCCGCGTCGCCGGGTAGGCCGAGCCGGTCGGCGATGCCCGTGCCCAGCCCGCCGGTCAGGCGTTCGGCCGTGTCGGCCAGGGTGCCGGGCAGGGTGAGCCGGCCGGCCCGCAGCGCGGACAGCAGCCGCAGCTCGGCCAGGTCGTGCGCACCGGCCAGCGCCTGTTCGGCAGCCGCGGCCAACTGGGCGGACCGCGGCCGGGGCTCACCGCGCAGCACGACGTTCAGCCCGGCCAGCGCCGACCGCGCCCGCAGCACGTCGGCCCGGTCGGTGAAGAACGAGCCGATCGACTCGCGCAGCTCGGACAGCCCGCTGCGCTGCACCAACTGGCCGGCCAGGCCCGACTGACTGTCCGCACCACGCCGGATCAGCGTGCTGGCCAGCCGGATGCCGAACACGCCGAACCGGTCCAGCAGCTCGACCCGCGCGTCCGGGTCCAACCGCACCGGCAGGTCGGCGTGCACGAACCGGTCCGCCGACAACAGGTACGTGTCCAACTCGGCCCTGGCGATCCCGGCCAGCCCGCGCAGCGCGGCGAACTCGTCCTCGCGCAACGTCCGGCCGGCCTGGCCGAGCAGCCCGGCGACGGCCACCACGTTCTGGCACACCGCGTGCACGGCGGCGTCCGACCTGCGCCGCCGGGCGATCTGCTTGGCCGAGGACAGCGCGTCGATCCGGCCGGCGCCCAACTCGTCCGCCCTGGTCAGCGCCACGATGGTGGTGACGGCACCGGTCGGGTCACCGGCCTGTGCCGCGCGCAGCAGGGCCAGGTCGGCGTCCGACGGGTCGCGGGTGGCGTAGACGACGGCGTCGACGGTGCGGGCCAGCCACTCCGGGGACGTGCCCGGCGGCGTGTCGATCAGCGCCATGTCCCGCAGGCCGCGCGCCGGCCACTCGACGACCACCCGTTCCACCTGGTCGGGCTGCCACTGCCGCAGGTCCGTGTACAGACGCCGGTCCCGCCGGGTCACCGGCACCGGCACGGCCGGCCGGCCCGGTGGGAACACCACGGCCGCCGGCTCGGCGCCGTCCAGGAACCAGGCCACCACACCGGTGCCGCCGCCCACCTCGATCGGTGCGACGTGCTCCCCGGCCAGGGCGTTCACCAGCGTCGACTTGCCCACCCCGGCCGGTCCGGTGACCGCGACCCGCAGCGGGTCGGCCAGCCGCTCCAGGCAGCCGACCAGCCACCGCGACGCCCTCGGGCTGTCCCGGTAGAGCTCGGCGGCCGACGTCAACAGGTGCCACGTGACGCCGGCGAGGCCGCGGTCGGTCACGCGGACAGTTCCAGCCCCGCGGTCGCCGACGCGACGGTCCGCTGGCTGGCCAGGACGACCGCCCTGCGGTGCAGGTCGACCAGCCCCTCCAACCGCCCGGTCAACGTCTGCCGCCGCCGTTCCCGCTCGGCCGCAGCGACCTGCGCGGTCTGCCTGGCCACCTGGCTGCTCTCGGTGATCCGCACCGCCAACTCGTCGGCCCGCTCGCTGATGTGGTCGCGCAGCACGCGCTGCACCTGCCGGCTCAGGTCCTTGGACTCCTTGCCGCAGGCCAGGAAGAAGTCGTCGATGTAACGCTGGGCGGTCGCCTTCGCCGCCGCCTGCCGGCGCCGCAGCCGTGCCTCGCTCTCGTCCTTGATGGTCTTGCCACCGAACGCGGCGCCCGCGCCCAGCGAGATCGCGTTGATCAGCGGCAGCCCGGCCAGGCTGGTGATCAGGCCGAACATGATCACGCCACCGTAGGAACCGCGCAGGCCGGTGAAGATCTTCTGCCCGGCGCCGAACGGGTCCAGCCGGGGCAGGTCCAACTCGCCGATGGCGTCGATCGGATCGGCCGAGCCGGCCAGCAGCGCGTCGGCCGGTGCCGCGCCCCGGTCACCGGGGAAGCAGGCGATCACCCGGTCGGCGACCCACTGGCAGCGCGCGATCAGCCAGCCCAGGTTGATCTCGGCCGCCTCGTTCAGGCTGTCCCGCAGCCAGTCGTCGAACGACTCCCACGCCGTCTTCGGGTCGGCGTCGTCGAACATCCGGTCCACCTCGCGGAGGATCCGCCGGGTCCGGTCGCGCAGGTCGTGCTCCACGTCCGAGACCAGATCGGCCATCTGGTCGGCGAGCATCGTCTGGCAGCGGGTGGTCAGCCCGCGCAGCTCGTTCATCGCGCGTTGCGCGTCGGCCAGCTGGGTCTCCACGTCCGGCGTCCTGGTCACCACGGGTGTCGCGATCGCCGTGCGCACGTCGGTGGCCAGCGCCTGCACCGCCTGCCCGCACGCCACGCCGACCGTCCGGGGCGCCACCTCCTCGGACTTGGCCACCACCTGCCGTTGCAGGCAGGCGATCAGGTCGGGAAAGCCGGACTCGGCGTTGATCGCCGTGTCACCCTGCTGTGCCGCGGCCATCCGCAGCGCGGCGGAGATCGGGATCTGCCTGGCCGGCACCCTGGCCCCGGCCAGCAGTGCCACGTTCCGCTCGGCCACCTGCCGCCAGCGCGGCACCAGGTCGATCTTGGTGAGCGCGACGACGATGTTCGGGCAGACCACGCTGATCCGACCCAGCAGCTCCAGCTCGGCGTCGGACAGCTGCGCGGTCGCCGCCGACGCGAACAGCACCGTGTCCGCCTGCTCGGCCGCGGCCACCTGGCGGGCGGTCTCCTCCCGCCCGGCGCCCACCGGCGGCGTGTCGATCAGCACCATCCCGTCGGCCAGCAGCTTGCGCGGGATGCCGATCTCGGCCCGTACCACGTGCCCGGCGCGGCCGCCGCCCCGGCGGCTGACCTGGCGGCTCACCTCGTCGATCGGCACCGCGACCCGCTCGGCGGGGGCGGGCGGTCCGGGGATCTCCCGGTGGTACGCGGCACCGGGATCGGTGACCAGCGACGCGGACGGGGACTCGGCGTGCTGCACCACGGTGGGCGCTGTGGTGGTGAGGTCGTCGCCGACCGCGCAGACGGGGGCGTTCACCAGCGCGTTGATCAGTTGGCTCTTGCCCTGGTTCAGCACGCCCAGCACGAGCACCCGCAGTCCGGGAGCCAGCAGCCGCCCGCGCTTGCGGCGCAGCCCGTGGGCGAGGTCGGAGCGGCGCTGTTGGTTGCACGCGGTGATCGTGTCGTCGAGCACAGTGAGCCAGGGCGGTGCTGTCACCCGATCAAGTGTGCCGTGTCCACCCATTCGGGCGAAATAGGGGCCGGGTCCGTCCACGGCAAGACGGACCCGGCCCCGGCAATCGCTCGATCGAGCGATAGGTCAGAACTTCCTCAGAACAGCGACGGCAGGTGCAGGTCGCTGGTGACGTGGCTCAGGTCGCCGGTCACGTCACCGTGGTCGGCCGAACCCAGCAGGCTGCCCGCACCGGTGCTGCCCGTGACGTCGGACACCGCGCTGTGCGAGGCGACGCTGCCCACGGTGTCGGACACCGTGCTCTGCACCGTCGACACCGCGCTGGTCGGGTCGGTCAGGGCGTGCGTGGGGTCCGACAGGGTGCCGGTGACGTCGTGGGTCACCGTGCCCAGGGCCTGCGTCGGGTCGGCGACCGAACCGGTCACCTGGCCGAGCACACCCTGCACCGGGCCGAGCGCGTGCGTCACGTCCGAGGTCGGCAGGTTGCCCGCCACACCGCCCAGCGGACCGGTGTGCACGTTGTCGCTGACGCCGCTGACCAGGCTCTGCGAGGTCGAGGTGACCTGCTGCACCGCCTGGCCGACCGCCTCGTTCGCCGGGGCGGGCAGCGCCTGGGTGGCGTACATGGCGTAGGAGTCGGCGGTGCCGGTGAGCGCGGTGACCGTGCCCGCCGGGTCGCTCAGCGCGCCGGCCAGCGCGGTCGGGTTGGCCAACGCTCCCGCGGTGAGCTCGGCGGCGCCGGTCACCAGGTTCGACGCGGTGGTCGACATGGTGCCCAGCGAGCTGGTCATCGAGGTCGCGTGACCGTCCAGCACGTCGGTCACGTCGCTCAGCGAGGAGAACCCGCTGGGCAGGCCGCCACCCACGCCCGGGACGGCGTCCAGGCCGGGCACCGTGAACACGCTGCTGCCGGTGCCCGCCATGCCGTTGTCGGCCAGGGTCACGGTGAGACCGTGCTCCAGGTCGCCGGCCACCTGGCCGAAGTTCTCACCCATCGGCGAGATGAGGTCACCGGCGGCCAGCACGCCATTGCTGCCGGCGGCGACGTGCATCGCACCTGTCATGTTGTCATTACCGAGGGCGCCAGCCACGTCCAGCGCGGGCATTCCGCCCAGCGCCTGCGTGACGAACTGCAGTTGTTGGATCGCGCCGAGCTGGCCCGTGTCGAGCGAGTCGACCGGGAGCTGGCTGAGTACCGCGTCCAGTGCGTCCGCATGGGTGGGGACGTAGTCGATCACCAACGGGATGACCTCTTGGACGTCCGCCGCGCTGATGTCGCTCAGACCGGCGTGGTCCAGCATCGTCGCCGGGTCCTGCTCGAACGCGGCCAGGGCCTGCGAGTCACTGAGCAGGTTGAGCACGAAGTCGTGCAGCGTCTGGTCGGCTTGCTCCATCAAAAGGGGTTCTCCTCACAGGGTGTTCGGTACGAAGTTCAGCGGTACGAACGGGCGCAGTCGCATCGCCGCCGAAGCTAGGCCGGGCAGGGCCGGTGAGCATCGGGGATAACTCCCTGTATCCAACGGTCCCCCTATGGGGGCGTACCGGACCGCACATTAGGGGATTAGGGGCACATACCTACTGGCAGGTTGGTTCCGATGGTCACCTTTGGTACGAACAGATGAGCACGCCGTCACCTTCCCGGGGGACGGCCGTTTGCATAGCGGGGGATGCCACCGCAGCCGGTCGAAGGAATGAGGTAGCGCCTGTATGCCATACGTCCTCGGGATCGACGTTGGCACCAGTCGCACCAGGGCGGCGGTCTGCCGGGACACCCCGGCGGGCTGGTCCGACCCGGTGCTGATCCCCCTCGGCGCCCGTAGCCCCGGTGTGCCCACCGTCGTCTACCTCGCCGCCGACCGGTCCGCGCTGGTCGGTGAGCAGGCCGAGCGGCACGCCGGCAACGACCCCGTGCGGGTGGCCCGGGGCTTCCCCCGCCGCGTCGGCGATGACGTGCCGCTGGTGCTCGGCGGCGTGCAGTGCGGCGCGCACGAGCTGACCGCGGTGCTCGTCCGGTGGGTGGTGGACCGGGTGGCCGACCACGAGGGCGGCCCGGCCGACGCCGTCGTCGTCACCCACCCGGCAGCCTGGGGTGGGCACCGGAAGTCGTTGCTGCACCGCGAACTGGTCCGCCAGGACCTGCCCGACGTCACCCTGCTCGCCGAACCGATCGCGGTCGCCGAAGGCTTCCCCACCGGACGGCTGGCCAGCGGCGACGCCCTCGCCACCTACGACCTGGGCGCCGGCGCCGCAACCTCGGCCGTGGTGCGCCGGACCCCGGACGGCCGGTACGAACTGCTCGCCGACGCGGCAGGTGCCGAGGCCGTCGGCGGCGGCCACTTCGACGACGCCATCGTGGAATGCGTCCGCGGCCAACTGGGCCGGGGCGCGCTGGACGACATCGACCCCGCCGACCCGCAGGCCTGGCTGGCGATGGCCCGGCTGCGCGGCATGTGCACCGGGGCCAAGGAGATGCTGTCCGCCGAGACCGAGGTGATCGTGCCCGTCCGGCTGCCCGACGCTCCCGCCGACGTCCGGGTCGGCCGGGCCGATTTCGAGGACGTCATCCGGCCCGCCGTGACCGCGGGCGCCGACCTGCTGCCCCGCACGATCCGCGCCTCCGGGGTGGACCCGGTCGACCTGGCCGCCGTCGTGCTGACCGGCGGTTCGGTCCGGGTGCCGCTGGTCGCCGAACTGGTCGGCGCCTCCACGGCCGCGAAGGTCGTCCGCGCGGCCGACCCCGAGGTGACCGTGGCGCTGGGCGCGGCGGCAGCGGCCCGCAGGTTGGTCACCGGGCCGGAGCCGATCGCCGTGGCCGCGTCGGCACCCGCCGAGCCCACCGAGGTGATCGCCCGCTCCGCCATCGCCCTGTACGCCGGGGACGCGCTCGACCTGGACCAGGTCGACGCCGAGTACGGCGTCGAACCACCGGCCCGCCCACCGGTGGAGCTCCTGCCCATCGAACTGCCCGCCCCGCCGCTGGTCACCCGCATGCTGTCCAGCGTCCGGCCGGCCACCCTCACGGTCAGCACGGTCGCGATCGCCGCGGTCGGCGTCGTGCTGACGTTCGTCCTGCAGTCCGGCGGTCATCCGACCAACCCGTTGCAGCACCTGGGTCCGGCCCGACCCGTGGTCAACCAGACAACCGAGACGACCCCGGCCGGGCCCGGCCGCTGACACCCCCACGCCCCTGCCTGCCCATGCCCCCACCACAGCGAGGACGACCGTTGATCCCGCACACACTGACCAGCTCCCGGCTCATCCTGGATGGCCCGACTCAACGGTTCCTGGACACGGTGGAGTCGGAGCCGCTGGCGCCGGTCACCGTGGCGATCCCCGCGCCCGGCGGCTACGGCAAGACCACCGTGCTCGGCGAACTGGCCCGGATCTACGGCGCGGCAGGCGTCCGCGTACTCGGCCCGGCCGACGCCCGCGAGGCCACCGACCCGACCGAGCCCGCCGTCCTGCTCGTCGACGACGCCCAGCAACTCGGCGCACCCGTGCTGGCCGAGCTCACCGCCCTGGCCGCGGCCGGCGCGGCCCGCATGGTGGTGGCCTACCGCCCATGGCCCAGGCCGGTCGAGCTGACCGGCCTGGTCGACCTGCTCGGTAGCTCCGGCCCGCAGTTGCCACTGGGCCCGTGGGACCGGTCCACCGTCGCCGCCTACCTGGCCGATCACCTGGCGCTGCCCCCGGTGCCGTCGGTGATCGACTTCGCCTGCACCCAGACCGGTGGCGTGCCGAAGTTCCTCGCCCATGTCGCCACCGCGCTGGCCGACGCCCCCGGCTGGCTGGAGCAGGACGAACCGCAGGTGCCCAGGGCGGCGCTGGCCGCGCTGCGGCCCGACCTGGACCGGCTGGACCAGGAGGTGGAGACCTACCTGCTGGCCGTCGAGGCGGGCGTCGGCCGGCACGCCGAGTTGCTGGCCGACCTGCTCGGCAAGAACGCCGACGCGATGCGCGAACTGATGGAGGCGGCGCGGGCCACCGGCCTGCTCGGCGCCGACGGTTCGCTGTTGCCCATCGCCCGCCGCGCCATGGCCATCCTGGTGCCGGCCGAACGGCGGATCGGCGTCCGGCAGCGGCTGGCCGAACTGCAGCGGGAGCGTGGCGGCCCGGTGCTCGACCTGGCCAAGTCACTGCTCGGCACCGGCGTCGGCGGAGCGGGCATCGCCGCCGTGTTCCAGACCGCCGCCGTCGAAGCCATGGCCACCCAACCCGCACTCGCCGCCCGCATGTACACGGCAGCCGTCGCCGCCGGCACACCCGCGGTGGCACTCGCCGCCGGCTGGGCCAGGGCCGCCGCCCGGTCCGGCGATCTCGACCGCGCCCTGCGCCTGGCCGACCAGACCATCGCCACGGACGGCGCCCCCCACCGCGCGGAGGCGGCCGAGGTGGCGGCGGCCGCACTGGCCCACCGCGGCCAGTTGGGCCGCAGCGCCGAGCTCTACCGCTGGGCCGGCCCGGGTTTCCCCGCGTCGTTCGCCGCGATCGGCCTGATCGGCACCGGCCACGCGGCCGACGTCGAGGCCCTGCCCGAGCCGAAGGCCGACAGCGTCCCGCCCACGTTGCTGGCCGGCGCCGCAGCGCTGATGGCCGACGGCGTGCGCGAGTCGGTCACGGGCTCGACGACGGCCGCGATGTCACGGTTGGTGCGGGCGTCGGCGCTGCTGGAACCGGCCGGCCAGGGATTGTTGCTGCCGGACAGCCCGGCCGCGCTGGCCGCGCTGGTCGGACTGCACGGCGGGGAACTGACGCTGGCCGAGTCGGTGCTGGAGCGGGCCTCCGGGGCCGAGCTCGGTGGTTCGCTGCTGGCGCCCCGGCACCGGTTGCTGCAGGCGTGGATCGCGATGACCCGGGGCAAGCTGGCGCTGGCCAGGGAGCAGTTGGTCGCGGCGGCCAGGAGCGTGCGGGTGCTGGAGCCCCGGGACTGGCTGTTCGCGGTGGCGCTGGAGGTCGGGATCGCGCGCCGCAACAGTGACCTCGCCACGCTGCGGCGGACGTGGAGCCAGGCGTGCGAGGCGGTGATGCGGCACCCGGTGGACCTGTTCACGGTGCTGCCGCTGAGCGAGTTCACCGTCGCCGCGGCCCGGCTGCGCGACCAGTCGCGGGTGCGCCCACATCTGGACGAGGCCCGGCGGCTGCTCGCGTCACTGGACAACCCGCCGCTGTGGTCGACGGCGCTGCACTGGGGCTGCCTGCACGCGGCGATCATCGCCGAACAGCCGGCCGCCGCCCGCGACCACGCCGCCGTCCTGGCTGCGAACGCGAAGCACTGCGCCTACTGTGCCGTCCTGGCCGAGGCCGCGACCTGCTGGCTGGCCGTGGTAGCCGGGCACGTCGACGCCAACCGGGTCGAGGCGGCGGCACGCGGCCTGCACGACGCGGGCCTGTGCTGGGACGGCGCCCGACTGGCCGGCCAGGCGGCCATCCGCACGTCGGACCGCAAGGCGATGGTCGGGTTGCTCAACTGTGCGCGGGTGCTGCAGGGCAGGCCGGTGAAGCCCACGGTGGCGCCGGTCGCGTCGGCCCCGGCGCCGGTGGTGCACCGACCCCAGGCCCGCGCGGTGACGCCGGTGGCGTCGGTGGAGACAGGAGGAGGTGGAGTGCTCAGCGAACGTGAGCGTGAGGTGGCCGCGCTGGTGATCGCCGGCCTGACGTACAAGCAGGTGGGCGATCGCCTGTTCATCTCGGCGAAGACGGTCGAGCACCATGTGGCGAGGATGCGCCAGAAGTTGGGCTCCACCAGCCGAGCCGAACTGTTCGACCAACTCCGCCAGTTGGTCCGCCCGAATCCCGAGGCGTAGCGGCGACCGCGGGGATGGGGGCGGCAGCCGGACGCGCCGACGTGCCAGATGCAGCGGCGGCGCCCGGCGTTGAGGAGTGCGCGGCGGGCGGCGGATCGGGCGTGGTCGGCGAACGCCCCGGGAACAGTTGGATTGCCAGGCGGGCAGCCAGCGGACGCAGGCTGCGGTGATGCGCGCTGGGTGATGCGCGCTGGGTGATGCGCGCTGGGTGATGCGCGCTGGGTGATGCGCGCTGGGTGATGCGCGCTGGGTGATGCACACCCGGGCCGGGCGAATGCGAGCCGAGTCGCGTGCGTGAGGTGGGCAGCGTGAGGTGGGCAGCGTGAGGTGGGCAGCGTGAGGTGGGCAGCGTGAGGTGGGCAGCGTGAGGTGGGCAGCGTGAGGTGGGCAGCGTGAGGTGGGCAGCGGGAGGTGGGCAGCGTGAGGT
>DASUGU010000079.1:0-21331 GCA_036273855.1 Pseudonocardiaceae bacterium | reverse complement strand
GTGTTCGCGTACATCTTGCGGACCAGGCCACCGGCCTTCTCGAACGCGCGCATCGCCACCCGGTGCGCCTGGATGTGGTCCGGGTGCCCGTAGAAGCCGTTGGCGTCGTAGCTGACCATGACCTGCGGCCGCACGTCGCGGATGACCTCCAGCAGGGCCGCGGCCGCTTCGTCCACGTCGGCCTGCCAGAAGCAGTCCGCGGCCTCGTTGGTGGGCTCGCCCATCATGCCGGAGTCCTGCCAGCGGCCGGCCCCGCCGAGGAAGCGGTGGTCGGTCACGCCCAGTGCCGCGCAGGCGGCGGCCAGCTCGCCGATCCGGTACTGGCCAAGACCGCCGTCCCGGTCCGCGGCCAGGTGCGCCAGGTCCGGCGGGATGACCTCGCCGAGCTCACCCAGCGTGCAGGTGACCAGGGTGACCGAGGCGCCCTCGGCGGCGTACTTGGCCATCGTGGCGCCGGTGGCGATCGACTCGTCGTCCGGGTGAGCGTGCACGAGCAGCAGCCGGCGGCCGTCCGGCGACGGCGTCCTAGCGGGAGCGGTCATAGCGGGAGCGTAAGACACGTCTTCATCGGTGCATCCCCGGCTACCCGGTCCGCCGCCTGCCTGGCAGGATCTAACGGCATGACCGACTCCTTTCCCCGGCAGAATGCGCGGACCAGGCACTTCACGCTCGGCGCGCCGCGGTCGTTCCAGGTCTCCCCGGATGGCCGCCGGGTGATCTTCCTGCGCTCGCAGGGCGGCACCGACCCGGTCACCTGCCTGTGGCAGCTGGACACCGCCACTGGCCAGGAAGAGCTCATCGCCGACCCGGCCGCGCTGGGCGCGGGCCAGGACGAGGACCCGGCGGAGCGGGCCCGGCGGGAGCGGTCCAGGGAGCAGGCCGCCGGAATCGTCTCGGTCAGCTGCGACGCGCAGGCCCGGCTGGCGGTCTTCGCGGTGGCCGGGCAGGTCTACGTGGCCGGGCTGACCCCGGATGCGCCCGGCGGTCCCGGGGTCCGGCCGGTGCCGGCCCTGGCGCCGGCCGCGGACCCGCGCCCGGACCCGGCGGGCACGCTGGTCGCCTACGCCTGCGGCGGGTCGCTGCGGGTGATCGGCCTGGCGGGCGGGTCCGACCGGGCGGTGGCCGGGCCTGAGGGCGCGGGCGTCACGCACGGCCTGGCCGAGTTCATCGCGGCCGAGGAGATGCGCCGGATGCGCGGCTACTGGTGGGCGCCGGACTCCACCGCGCTGCTGGTCGCCCGGGTGGACGAGAACCCGGTGCCGCGCTGGTTCATCGCGGACCCGGCGGACCCGGCCACGGCGCCGGCCCAGGTGCGCTACCCGGCCGCGGGCACGCAGAACGCGGACGTGACGCTGGCCGTGGTGCGGCTGGACGGCCCGCGCACCGAGGTGAGCTGGGACCGGGCCGCGTACCCGTACCTGGCCGCCGCGTGCTGGCAGGACGGCGGGCCGCCGCTGATCCTGGTGCAGTCCCGGGACCAGCGGCGGCAGCAGCTGCTGGCGGTCGACCCGGACACCTGGGCGACCAGCGCAGTGCGGGACGAGTCCGACCCGCACTGGCTGAACCTGATGCCCGGGGTCCCGGCCCGCACCGGCAGCGGCCGGATCGTCTGGACCAGTGACGAGGGCGGCACCCGGCACCTGATCATCGGCACCGACGCGGAACTGGCGGCCGGGCAGGCCAGCGCGGCCACCCCGGATGGCCTCCAGGTCCGCGAGGTGCTCGGGGTAGACGGGGAGACCGTGCTGTTCACCGCGTCCGGCGACGACCCGGTTACCGCCGGGCTGTGGGCTGCTGGCCCGGATGGGCTGACGGAGCTCAGCGCCGAGCTGTCCGGGGCGGCCGGGGTGCACAGCGGCCAGCAGGCGGGCGGCACCACCGTGCTGATCAGCCGGACGCTGGACACCGACGGCGCCGAGGTCCGCGTGCACCGGCCCGGCCAGCCTGGCTGGCCGGTTCTCTCGCAGGCCGAGCGCCCGGCCGGGCCGCCGCCCCGCCCGGACATCTTCGCCGCCGGGCCGCACGGCATCCGCACCGCGATCCTGCTGCCGTCCGGGCACGAACCGGGCTCCGCGACGCTGCCGGTCCTGATGTCGCCCTACGGCGGCCCGCACGGGCAGATGGTGACCGCCTCCCGGGCGGCGTACCAGACCGACCAGTGGCTCGCCGACCAGGGCTTCGCCGTGGTGATCGCGGACGGCCGCGGCACCTACGGCCGGGGCCCGGACTGGGACCGGGAGGTGGCCGGGGACCTGGCCAGCAAGCCGCTGGAGGACCAGGTGACCGCGCTGCACGCGGCCGCGGCCCGGTGCGCCGACCTGGACACCAGCCGGGTCGCGATCCGCGGCTGGTCGTTCGGCGGCTACCTGTCCGCGCTGGCCGTGCTGCGCCGGCCGGACGTGTTCCACGCCGCGGTGGCCGGCGCGCCGGTCACCGAATGGCGGCTGTATGACACTCATTACACCGAGCGCTACCTGGGCAACCCGGCCACCGACCCGGGCCCGTACGACCGCTGCTCGCTGCTCGGCGACGCGGCCAAGCTGGAGCGGCCGCTGCTGATCGTGCACGGCCTGGCCGACGACAACGTGGTGGTGGCGCACTCGCTGCGGCTGTCCGGGGCACTGCTGGCCGCGGGCCGTCCGCACAGCGTGCTGCCGCTGAGCGGGGTGACGCACATGGCCACGCAGGAGGACGTGGCCGAGAACCTGCTGCTGCTCCAGGTCGAGTTCCTGCACCGGGCGCTGGGGCGCGGGTAGCGCACCGTTCGCCGCGCTAGCACGCGCTGGCCCGCGTGTCGATTGTCACACGCGGCTGTGTGCCGCCCCCGGCCACATCGGTGGTATCCAGTGGAATAAGGTTCTGTCCGCAACGCGGCCGTGCCGCGCCGTGTACCGCTGCTGGCAAGCATCACGCACTACGGCGGCGGCGCTGCGGATCAGGCACGCGGCCATCCCAGCGGGCATCAGGGCGGAGGCGTCAGCCATGACGCAGGTTTCAGCGGCACCCGGTAAAACCAGGGCGCAGATCAGCGAGCGCACGCTCCGTAAGGACCCCTGGTGGCGGGCCCCGATCATCACCGCGGTACTGCTGACCGGCTGGGTCGCCTACGCCACCGTCCGGGTCTTCATGGGCCGCTACTACTGGGTGCCCGCCTACCACTACCTGACGCCGTTCTACTCGCCGTGCGTCAGCGGGTCGTGCGCGGACGGCTCGGCCAGCCTGGGCACCTGGTTCGGCAAGGTGCCGTCGATCATCCCGTACGCGATCGTCTCCCTGCCGTTCGTCCTGGGCTTCCGGCTGACCTGCTACTACTACCGCCGCGCCTACTACCGTGCGTTCTGGCGGTCGCCCGCGGCGTGCGCGGTCCGCGAGCCGCACAAGACCTACTCCGGTGAGACCAGGTTCCCGCTGATCATGCAGAACCTGCACCGGTACTTCTTCTACCTCGTCATCCTGATCTCGCTGCTGAACACCTGGGACGTGATCGACGCGTTCCACGGCAAGACCGGCGGGATCGGGCTCGGCCTGGGCACCCTGATCATGCTGGCCAACGTGATCCTGCTGTGGGCCTACACGGTGTCGTGCCACTCCTGCCGGCACATCACCGGCGGCCGGCTGAAGAATTTCTCCTCCCACCCGGTCAGGTACTGGGCCTGGACCCAGATATCGAAGCTGAATACCCGGCATATGCAGCTCGCCTGGATCACCCTGGGCACGCTGATGCTGACCGACCTGTACATCTGGCTGCTCGCGGCCGGGGTGTTCAGCGACCCGCGCATCTTTAACTGAGGCAGGCATAGCAATGACCGATATCGAGCGGCTTAGCTACGACGTCGTCGTCGTCGGCGCTGGCGGCTCCGGGCTGCGCGCCGCGATCGAGGCGCGGCAGGCCGGCAAGAAGACCGCGATCATCTCCAAGTCGCTGTTCGGCAAGGCGCACACGGTCATGGCCGAGGGCGGCTGCGCGGCCGCGATGGGCAACCGTAACCCGCGCGACAACTGGCAGGTGCACTTCCGCGACACCATGCGCGGCGGGAAGTTCATGAACAACCCGCGGATGGCCGAGCTGCACGCCAAGGAGTCCCCGGACCGGGTCTGGGAGCTGGAGACCTACGGCGCGCTCTTCGACCGCACCAAGGACGGCAAGATCAGCCAGCGCAACTTCGGCGGCCACGAGTACCCGCGGCTCGCGCACGTCGGTGACCGCACCGGGCTCGAGATGATCCGCACGATGCAGCAGAAGATCGTTTCGCTGCAGCAGGAGGACTTCGCCGAGACCGGTGACTACGAAGCGAAGATCAAGGTCTTCGCCGAGTGCACGGTCACCGAGCTGCTCACCACCGACGGGAAGATCGCCGGCGCGTTCGGCTACTGGCGCGAGAGCGGCCGCTTCATCCTCTTCGAGGCGCCCGCGGTCGTGCTCGCCACCGGCGGCATCGGCAAGGTCGCCAAGGTGACGTCCAACTCGTGGGAATGCACCGGTGACGGCATGGGCCTGGCGCTGCGTGCCGGCGCGAAGCTGATCAACATGGAGTTCGTCCAGTTCCACCCGACCGGCATGGTCTGGCCGCCCAGCGTCAAGGGCATCCTGGTCACCGAGGGCGTGCGCGGCGACGGTGGTGTGCTGCGCAACTCCGAGGGCAAGCGGTTCATGTTCGACTACGTCCCCGAGGTCTTCAAGGGGCAGTACGCGGAGACCGAGGAAGAGGCGGACGCCTGGTACACCGACCCGGACAACAACCGCCGCACGCCCGACCTGCTGCCCCGCGACGAGGTGGCCCGGGCGATCAACTCGGAGGTCAAGGCCGGCCGGGGATCCCCGCACGGCGGCGTGTTCCTGGACATCGCCAGCCGCATGGCGGCCGAGGAGATCCAGCGCCGCCTGCCGTCCATGTACCACCAGTTCAAGGAACTGGCCGATGTGGACATCACGGCCGAGGCGATGGAGGTCGGGCCGACCTGCCACTACGTGATGGGTGGCGTCGAGGTCGAGCCGGACACCGCGGCCGCGGTCAACGTGCCCGGACTGTTCGCGGCCGGTGAGGTGGCCGGCGGCATGCACGGCTCCAACCGGCTGGGCGGCAACTCGCTGTCCGACCTGCTGGTGTTCGGCAGGCGGGCCGGTGCCGGCGCGGTCGAGTACGTCAAGGGCCTGGCGGCCCGGCCGACGATCACCGAGACCGACATCGACCAGGCCGCGCACCAGGCCGTCACGCCGTTCGACGGCATCGCCGCCGAGGGCGACGCGCTGGAGAACCCGTACACCGTGCACTCCGACCTGCAGCAGATGATGAACAACCTGGTCGGCATCATCCGGCGGGAGGGCGAGGTCGCCGAGGCGATCGCGCGGCTGGCCGAGCTGAAGACGCGGGCCAACCGGGTCGTCGTCGAGGGCCACCGGCAGTTCAACCCCGGCTGGCACCTCGCGCTGGACCTGCGCAACATGCTGCTGGTGAGCGAGTGCGTGGCGAAGGCGGCCCTGGAGCGCACCGAGAGCCGGGGCGGCCACACCCGCGAGGACCACCCGACGATGCAGCACGACTGGCGCAAGCAGTTGCTGGTGTGCGAGGCGGAGGGTGACGGCATCCGGTTGTTCCATGAGGACCAGGTGCCGATGCGCCAGGACCTGCTCGACCTGTTCGAGTACGACGAGCTGGCGAAGTACTTCACTCCCGGCGAGCTGACCGGGCACGAGGGAGGCAAGAGCTGATGGCCTACCAGAGTCATTTCCGGGTCTGGCGCGGCGACTCCGACAAGGGTGACCTCCAGGACTTCACGGTGGAGGTCAACGAGGGCGAGGTCGTCCTGGACATCATCCACCGGTTGCAGGCCACCCAGGCGCCCGACCTGGCCGTGCGGTGGAACTGCAAGGCAGGCAAGTGCGGCTCGTGCTCGGCGGAGGTCAACGGCCGCCCCCGGCTGATGTGCATGACGCGCATGTCGACGTTCACCGAGGACGAGACCATCACCGTCACGCCCATGCGGACGTTCCCGGTGATCCGCGACCTGGTGACCGACGTGTCGTTCAACTACGTCAAGGCCAGGGAGATCCCGTCGTTCCAGCCGCCCGCCGACCTCAAGCCGGGCGAGTACCGGATGCAGCAGGTCGACGTCGAGCGGTCGCAGGAGTTCCGGAAGTGCATCGAGTGCTTCCTGTGCAACAACACCTGCCACGTGATCCGGGACCACGAGGAGAACAAGGAACACTTCGCCGGTCCCCGGTTCCTGATGCGCATCTCCGAACTGGAGATGCACCCGCTGGACGCCGGTGACCGCGTCAACGAGGCCCAGGAGGACCACGGCCTCGGCTTCTGCAACATCACCAAGTGCTGCACCGATGTGTGCCCGGAGGGCATCCACATCACCGACAACGCGCTGATTCCGATGAAGGAGCGGGTCGCGGACCGCAAGTACGACCCGCTGGCCCGGCTGTTCCGGCGTAGGTGACGGGTTCCCCGGGCACCGCGTTCGTCGCATTCCGTGACGATCACGCGGTGTCTGGGGAACAATACGTCTCGTGCTGCGGATACTGCTGGTCGAGGATGACGATGCCGAGGCCAATGCCTTGATGCCGTCGCTGGGCCGGTGGTCGTACTCGGTCGACCGGCTGCCCGACGGCCGGGACGTCCTGAACCGACTGGTCGGCGTGGACGTCGTCCTGCTGGACATGCGGTTGCCCGACGGCGACAGCCACGCCCTGTGCGGGCGGATCCGGGCGATCAGTGACGTGCCGATCATCATGATGTCCGGTTTCGACGAAGTGGCCGACCGGATCCTGGCGCTGCACTCCGGCGCCGACGACTTCGTCCGCAAGCCCTACGACGAAGGTGAACTCGTCGCCCGCATCCGGGCCGTGATCCGCCGCCGGGAGGGTGCGCACCCGCCGGTGGGTACTGACGGCGAGGCGGTCATCGTCGGCGACGTGGAGATCCACCGGACCCGGCGCGAGGTCCTGGTGGCCGGCCGACCGGTCGACCTGACCAGGGACCAGTTCCGGCTGCTGGCGTTCATCGCCGGTTGCGGTGGCGTCATCTGCACGAACGAGCGCATCGTTGCCGAGCTGTGGCCGGACGCCCACCCGGTGGGCCGGGACGTCGACCTGGACGGGCAGGTCCGCGCGATCCTGGCCGCCGTCGGCCGGCCGTGGCTGATCCGCACCGTGGAGGGTGTCGGCTACCAACTCGGCTGGCCGCCCGCGCGGCGCACCCGCTGAGCCGGGCGAGCGTCCCCCGTGCGTGCCCGCCTGCTCGCCGTCGTCACGTCGCTGGTGGTGTTGGTCGTCATCGGACTCGGCGCGCCGCTGGCGTTGAGCGTGGCCAGCACCGAGGGCCAGGAGCTGTTCCTGGACCGGCTCACCGACACCGAGGGTTTCGCGTCCATGGCGCAACAGGCGCTGCCCTCCGGTGATTTCGACGCCCTGGACAACGCCCTGGCGCGCTACCAACAGGTGTACGGCATCCAGGCGGTCGTCGTGGACACCGGCGACACCGTGAAAGCCCGGTCGGTGACACCGGTCGACCTGGCCGATCCCGCTGTGCGCCAGGCGATCCGGGCCGCCCTGGCCGGCCAGGCACCGCAGCCGGGGTCTACGCTGCTGCCGTGGGACAAGCAGCCGCTCGTGGTGGCCGAACCGGTGCTGCTCACCGGTGAACTGCGCGGGGTGGCGGTGACCGTGTCGGCCACCGACGCGGCCCGCGACTCGATCCTGTCCTCGTGGGGCGCGCTGGGCGGCGGTGCCGTCGTGGCGATCGCCCTGGCCGTGCTGGCCGCGCTGCCGGTGGTGCGCTGGGTGCTGCGGCCGGTGCGCAGGCTGGACGACGCGACGGCGCAACTCGGTGTCGCGCTGGTGAAGGGCGAGGACGTGGACCCGGCCGGCATCCACGGTGGACCACCGGAACTGCGCAGGCTGTCGGAGTCGTTCGACCGGCTGGCCACCACGGCGACGACGGCGATGGCGGCGCAGCGGGCGTTCGTCGCCGACGCGTCCCACCAGTTGCGCAACCCGCTGACCGCGTTGCGGCTGCGCCTGGGCAACCTCGCCGGGCACGTGGCACCGGATGCCGAGGAACACCAGGTGGCGGCCATCGCCGAGGCCGACCGGTTGGGCCGCATCCTGGACGAGCTGCTGGCCATGGCGCGGGCCGAGTCCGGTGCCGTGGCGCCGGTCGAGGTGGACGTCGACCAGGTGGTGCGGCAGCGGGTGGCCACCTGGCAGGCGGTCGCCGTGCACCGCGACGTGTCCATGGTGCTGGCGGGCGAACCCGGCGGCCGGGCGCTGGCTCCGCCCCGCGGCCTGGAGGCGATCCTGGACGCCCTGCTGGACAACGCGGTGAAGTTCACCGGCGACGGCACCCTGGTCGAGGTCGAGGTGCGGCGACCGAACGGGACGGTCGCGGTGTCCGTGCGCGACCACGGTCCTGGGCTGAAGGCGGAGGAACTGTCCAGGGCCACGGATCGGTTCTGGCGCAGCAGGGAACACCAGAACGTGCACGGCACCGGACTCGGCCTGGCCATCGTCAGCCGGATCGTGGCGCGGGTCGACGGCTCGGTTCAGGTGTCCACACCGGATGGTGGGGGCCTGATGGTGCGGATCGAACTGCCCGCGGTCGATTAGCCCGCCGGCTCGGCGGTGACCAGGTGGGTTCGGCCCGGCACGAACCCGGCCGGTCGGTCGCGCAGGCGGCCGTAGTTCGCGTCCGGGGCGCCCGGCGCGGTGATGTGGTCGACCCGCCAGCCGCCTGCCGTGCACAGCGCCTCGGGATCGTCGGTACCGAACGGTGGCGGCACGCCGTTGTCCGCGCACCACGTCCGGTAGGGCCGCATGGCCGGGGAGTCGAGCCCGACGGTCCCGATGACGTCGGCGGCGAACACGCTCCCGGGGCCGGACCGGCTCGCCGCGTCGCGCAACAGTCGCCCGATCATCGGTTCGGTCAGATAGAAGAACACGCCCTCGGCCCAGCCAGAGTGTCGGTGCGCCAAGGTCGAACCCGTTGTCGCACAGCGCCGAGCCGAACCCGTCGGTGACGTCGCCCACCACGACCCGGTCGACGTGACCAGATCGTCGAACCACCGGACCCGCACCGGGATGAACGAGTTCTCGCCGCCGGTGGCGCGTTCCGACGCGGCCATCATGGCGACACCGCGCTCGCCGGCCAACTCCCGCGCGAACGGGTCGTCGAACAACCGGTCGGTCCGATCCGACTCCCGTGCCCGGACGGCGGCGATCCAGGACGCGCTGCTCGTCGTCACGGCCGGAACCTGTCCCACACCGGTCGAGGCGGGCCGGGTCAGGCGTTGTCGAGTCGGGCGAGGCAGTGCGAGGCCCACCTGGTGTGCCGGTCGCGCAGGTCGGCGGCGGTCAGGTCGGTGCGGCCCAGATCGTGGTAGTTGGGCAGCCAGGTCTCCACCACGTGATGGGAGTTGGTCAGCACGAACAGGTCCCAGAGGAGGACGTCGGGCACCGCCTGCCCGGCCGCACACTCGTAGGACGTGAGAAACGTGGCTGCCGTGGCGTGGTGGTGCAGCAGCACGAGGTCCAGGCGGCACCAGCTCACGTCGTAGCCGCGGGGCGCCTGGGCCGCCCCGGCCCAGTCGATCACGCCGACGATGGCATCGCCCTCCCACAGGACGTTGCCCGTCCAGTAGTCGTAGTGGGTCAGCACGGGCGGTTGCCGGACGAGGCGGTGCTCGTGGGGGAGCACGGCCCATGCGGTCGGCGCGGCGGACCGCATGGGCGTCGTCCCGTCGATCGCCGCCCGCGCGCCGTCCCGCAGCGGGCCCAGCCGATCCGTCGGCGTGGCGTGCACGCGGGCCAGGATCCTGGCCATTTCGGTCGCCCCGGTGTGCGGGTCGGTGGGCACGATGTCGGACCGCCCGGGGAGCCGGGTGAACAGCGTGGCGGGTGCACCGACCTGCTCCCCGGTGGGATCCGCGGCGATCAGGCGTGGTGCCCACCCGTCGAGTCCGTCCAGTGCGGTCAGGGCGGCGGCCTCGAGTCCGGCGGCGGGATCGCCTGCCGGGTAGCGCTTCAGCACGGCATCGCCGGCCGGGTCGGCGAACCGGAGCAGGTGGGTCGCGGCATGGGTGCCGCCGGCCATGGCTCGCACCGACTCGACCGTGGCGTGCGGGCCCACCGCCGCGGCGGCCCAGGCCAGGGCCGCCGCCGGGACCGTCGTCACGCGCCGGTGACGCCGTCGACCCGTTCCCGCAGCAGGTCGGCGTGACCGCTGTGCCGGGCGTACTCCTCGATGACGTGGCCGAACATCCAGCCCAGCGACAGCGAACCCCACTTCTCGTGGTCGTACGTGTCGTTCAGCGACCGGCCGGCCACGGCCTGCCGGCACAGCTCCTGCTCGGCCACCAGCGCCGCGTAGTCCGCTTCGGCGGTCGCCGGGTCGGCCTTCGCGATCGACACCGGCGGCCCGTACGCCCAGTCCACCGGCTGGCCGGCGAACCGGGTGCGGAACCAGATCCGCTCCACATCGGTCAGGTGCCGCAGCAGACCCAGCAGCGACAGGTCGGACGGCGGCACCGCCCGCTCGGCCAACTGCTCGGCGGTCAGTCCGGCGCACTTGTGCAGCAGCGTGGTGCGGTTGCGTTCCAGCCGGGTGGTCAGCAGGGTCCGGTCGTCGCCGACGAACGCCTCGTCCGGGCGGTCGATCTCGGGTGCGGTCCAGGTCATGAGTCGCTCAGTCTCCCGGGTGTGAGCAGACCCAGTTCGTAGCCCACGGCGACCGCCGCGGCGCGGTCGTTGACGCCGAGCTTCGCGTAGATGTGCAACAGGTGGGTCTTCACGGTGGCTTCGGACAGGAACAGCCGCTTGGCGGCGTCCCGGTTGGTCACGCCCTGCGAGACCAGGGTCAACACTTCCAGTTCGCGCGGGCTGAGCGTATCGATTTTCGGGGCGGGCACCGGCGCCGGTTGGCCGGTGGCCGGTCCGACCCGGTCCATCAGCCGCCGCGCCACCGCAGGGCTGAGCACCGAGTCGCCGCGCGCCGCCGCCCGCACCGCGCGGATCAGCTCGTCCCGGGGGGCGTCCTTGAGCAGGTAACCCGTCGCGCCCGCCTCGATCGCCGGCAGCACGTCGCTGTCGGTGTCGAACGTGGTCAGCACCAGCACCCGCACCGTCGGTGCGACGACGGCCAGTTCGGTGATCGCCGCGACACCACCCATGCCGGGCATCCGCAGGTCCATCAGCACCACGTCGACGTCCAGCCGGCCGACGGCGGCCAGCGCCTCGCGGCCGTCGGATGCCTCGCCGACCACGTCGAAGTCCGGGTCGCCGGCGAACACACCACGCAACCCGTCCCGGACCACCGGGTGGTCGTCCACGATGAGCAGCTTCACCGCCGTCACGCCGGCCCCTGTTCGGTCAGCGGGATCGCCGGCACGGTCGCGGTGACCGTGGTGCCCTCGCCCGGCGCGCTCTCCACGCCCAGCGTGCCGGCCACCCGGCCGCACCGCCTGCGCATCGACGTGAGCCCGTAGCCGTGCCCGCCGCCCGGGTAGCCGTCGGCCAGCACCTGTTCGGCGGGAAATCCGGTGCCGTCGTCCCGGATGTCCAGCACCACAACGTCGTCCATGTAGGACAACGTAATGCCCACCCGTCCGGCGGCCGCGTGCTTGGCCGCGTTGGCCAGTGCCTCGGCGGCCACCCGGTACAGCGTGACCTCCAGGTCGGGCAGCAGCGGCAGCACGTCACCGGTGACCGTCACCGCCGCCGGCACACCGGACGTGTCCGTCCACTCCCTGGCCAACTGCTCCATGGCGTCGGGCAACCGCGCCTCGACCAGCGGCTGCGGCGCCAGCGCCTGGACCGAGCGGCGGGCCTCGGTGAGGCTGCCCCGGGCCAGGTTCCGTGCTGACGCCAGGTGTGCCCGCCACTGGTCGGGCCGGTCACTCGCGTGCTCGGCCGCCTCCAACTGGGCCACCACACCGGCCAGGCCCTGCGCGATGGTGTCGTGGATCTCACCGGCCATCCGCTGCCGCTCGTCCAGCACCCCGGCCTCCCTGGCCTGGCGCAGCAGTTGGGCGTGCAGGCCGGTGTTCTCGGCGATCGTGGCCTCCAGTTCGCCCAGCAGCCGCCTGCGCTGTTCCCGCAGCGCACCCAGTCGGGCGCTGACGTAGGCGAAGCCGCCGGTGGCGAACGTCTGGAACGCCACCAGGAACAGCCACAGCGACACCGCCGTGAACGTCAGCGGCGGCAGGCCGCCCGGCAGGGTGTAGATCACCACCGACGACAGCAGCGCCACGGCGAACGCGGCCATCGTCGGCAACACCAGGAACGCCTGCATGAAAGCGGTGGCCAGGAACACCACGTAGAACTCCGACCGCAGCACCAGCGCGGTCTCCAGGGCGATCAGCCCGGCGAAGTACACCACCCGCAGCCACCACGGCCGCGCCGCCGCCTATGGCGAGCACGGTATCGCGGCCGGACCGGTCAGATCTTGGCCGAGCGGTAGTACGCCTCGGCGCCCGGATGCAGCGGCACCGGCTCGGTGAAGATCGCGGTGTGCACGTTGATGCCCAGCGCCGCGGACAGCTCGTCGGCCAGCGGGCCGGTCGCCGTGAACAGGCTTCTGACCAGCGCCTCCGCCACGTCGTCGGACATCTTCGTGCTGGCCAGCAGGAAGTTCGGCACGATCAGCGTGGTCACCGACGGGCTGCCCGGGCTGTAGATCCCGGCCGGCACCAGCCCGGTGCCGTACACCTTGTAGGTGGTCAGCATGGTCTGCAGCACACCGGACGGGTCGGTGCCCAGGTTCAGCAGCCGGAACGGGACGCGGATGTTCTTGAATCCCTGCGTCGGCAGCCCGCCGGACCAGAAGAACCCGTCGATCCGACCGGACCGCAGCGCCGTGATCGAGTCGTTCAGGCTCAACCGCACGGCGGTCATGTCGTGCACCCGGGCGGCGCCCAGAATCCGGTCGGCCACCACCTGGGTCTGCGAGCCGGTCGGCCCGATGGACACCCGGTGGCCGGCCAGGTCGGCCAGGTCGTCGATCGGCTCGTCGGCCCGCACGACCACCTGGATGTAGTCGTCGTAGATCCGGGCCAGCGCCGCCACCGCGTACCTGCCGTGCTGCCGCTGCGTCAGCACGTCCGCGTCGGCGAACCCGACGTCCGCGGCGCCGGACTCCAGGCGTTGGATGTCGGCCACGCTGCCGGCGGTGGTCCGCACGGCCGGCCGGGCGATGCCGAGCTGATTGGCCCACACGTCGGCGAGCTGCGTGCCGCGCACGAAGTAGACCCCGTCGCTGCTGCCGGTCGCGATGGTCAGCCGCAGCGCGGCGAACTGGCTCCGGCACGCGGCCAGTGACCCCAGCACGGCCAGCGCGACGACCGCGAGCACCAGGGCACGGCCCGACCGCGACATCGGCCCATCATGCCAGGGCTACCCTTGGGTCCGTGGGTGAAACGGCTGCCAGGAGTTACGAGATCCGCACGTACGGCTGTCAGATGAACGTGCACGACTCGGAACGGCTGGCCGGCCTGCTGGAGAGCGCGGGCTACACACCGGTGGCCGACGACGGCACACCGGACGTCGTCGTGTTCAACACGTGCGCGGTCCGGGAGAACGCGGACAACAAGCTGTACGGCAACCTCGGCCACCTCTACCCGGCCAAGCGGGCCAACCCGGACATGCAGATCGCCGTCGGCGGCTGCCTGGCGCAGAAGGACCGCGGCGAGATCGTCAAGCGGGCACCGTGGGTGGACGTCGTGTTCGGCACGCACAACATCGGCTCGCTGCCCACCCTGCTGGCCCGCGCCCGGCACAACGCCCGCGCCGAGGTGGAGATCCTCGAGTCGCTGGAGGTGTTCCCGTCGACGCTGCCGGCGCGGCGCGACTCGGCGTACTCCGGCTGGGTGTCGATCTCGGTGGGGTGCAACAACACCTGCACGTTCTGCATCGTGCCGTCGTTGCGCGGCAAGGAAGCCGACCGCAGGCCGGGTGACGTGCTGGCCGAGGTCGAGGCGCTCGTCGCGGAGGGCGTCCTGGAGGTCACGTTGCTCGGGCAGAACGTGAACTCCTACGGCGTCGAGTTCGGCGACCGGGCCGCGTTCGGCAAGCTGCTGCGCGCCTGCGGCGACATCGACGGCCTGGAGCGGATCCGGTTCACCTCACCGCATCCCAAGGACTTCACCGGCGACGTGATCGCCGCGATGGCGGAAACGCCGAACGTGTGCCACCAACTGCACATGCCGTTGCAGTCCGGTTCGGACAGTGTGCTGCGCGCGATGCGCCGCTCCTACCGGTCCGAGCGGTACCTGGGCATCCTCGCCGACGTGCGGGCCGCGATGCCCGACGCCGCCATCACCACCGACATCATCGTCGGCTTCCCCGGCGAGACCGAGGCCGACTTCCAGGCCACGCTGGACGTGGTTCGGCAGGCCGGGTTCGCCAGCGCGTTCACGTTCCAGTACTCCAAGCGGCCGGGCACGCCGGCCGCCGGACTGCCCGACCAGGTGCCCAAGCAGGTGGTCCAGGAGCGCTACGACCGGCTGGTCGCCGCGCAGGAGGAGATCTCCTGGCAGCTCAACCGGGCACTGGTCGGCACCACGGTGGAACTGCTCGCCGCCGAGGGCGAGGGCCGCAAGGACGCGGCCACCCATCGGATGAGCGGCCGGGCGCGGGACGGCCGGCTGGTGCACTTCGCACCCGGTGACGCGGAGATCCGCCCCGGCGACGTGGTCACCACCACCATCACCTACGGCGCGCCGCACCACCTGGTCGCCGACGGTCCGCTGCTGCACCACCGGCGGACCAGGGCCGGCGACAACTGGGCGGACGGCGTCCGTCCCAGAACCTCCGGGGTGAGCCTCGGGCTGCCGTCGTTCGGGCAGCCCGCCACCACCCCGTCCAGCACGGAAGGATGCGCGGTCCGATGAGTGACGAGTCCGCCGAGGGCTTCGACCAGGAGCAGGAACGGCGGGACCAGGCCGACATGGCGGCGCTGAAGGCGCAGGTCGACGGGGTGGAGAACGGGCTGCTGCGGCGGATCGACCCCGGCGCGCGGGCGATGGTGATCGCCGTCTGCGTGCTGGTGCTGGCGATCTGCGCGGCACTGCCCTGGGTGGACGGCGTGCCGGGCTGGCAGGTGCTGTTCGACCAGGGCGCCGACCAGGGCAAGACGGACATCCTGCCCAGGGTGTTCGCGATCGGCGTGTTCGTGTTCGGCTTCCTGGGTTCGGCGCTGTCGCTGGGCCTGCGCCGGTGGAGCGTGGCGTGGGTGTCCACGTTGGGCAGCGGCCTGTTCACCGTGCTCGGACTGGTGTCCATCTGGTCCCAGCAGACCACCACGAGCCACCTTGCCGGCCCTGGCCCGGGTGCCGGGCTGATCGTGTCGGTCCTGGCCATGTTGGTGCTGGTGATCGCGTGGGTGCGGGTGATCTGGTCGCGGCCCGGTGGCGTGTTCGACAACCGGCCGGCCGACTAGCGGTCGCGCAGGGCCTCGTCGATCCGGTCCAGCCGCCTGCTGATCTCGTCCAGCTTCCGCGTCACGTCGTCGTCCTCGCCGAGCAGGCGGCGGCGCCGGGCGCGTTCGATGAACACGGACGTGATCGAGGCGGTGAGCACGGACACGAAGGCGATCGACGACAGCATCACCACGGAACCGATCACCCGGCCGAGCACGGTCGTCGGCACCACGTCGCCGTAGCCGACTGTGGTCACGGTCTGCAGCGCCCACCACAGGCTGATGCCCAGCGTCGGGAAGTCGGACGGGTCGAACACCCACACGACCACGCCACCGACGATCACGCTGAGGCAGATCGCCCAGATGATCACGGCCATCGCGCTGCGCATCGACCCCGGGCCGGCCAGGAACCGCGACACCCGCCTGCTGACCAGCGGCATCGGCACGACGATCACCCCCTGGCAGTCCAGCCGCGACGGTAGGCGCGCCAGGCGGGCGGTGACTCGCCCGAATCAGGCGAACTCGCCGTGCCGCCCGGCACCGTCGACGAACCGGCCGGCGCCGGTCGGGGTGTCGGCGGCCAGCGAGACCAGGCCGTGCCGGTACTCGCCTGCCATGGCGTCGGCTTCGGCCAGACCGTCCTGTTCCAGCACGGACAGCCGGTCCTCCCGCAGGCAGGTCCGCGGGAACGCGGCCAGGTCGGCGGCCAGCCGCTCGGCCGCCACCCGCGCCTGCCCGGTCGGCACCACCCGGTTGGCCAGGCCCATCGCCAGCGCCTCCGTGGCGCCCACCGGCCGGCCGGTGAGGATCATGTCCATGGCCCTGCTGGTGCCGATCAGCCGGGGCAGCCGCACCGTGCCGCCGTCGATCAGCGGCACGCCCCACCGCCGGCAGAACACGCCGAACACGGCGTCTTCCTCGGCCACCCGCAGGTCGCACCACAGCGCCAGTTCCAACCCGCCCGCCACGGCGTACCCGGACACGGCCGCGATCACCGGTTTGGTCAGCCGCAGCCGGGTCGGCCCCATCGGTCCGTCGCCGTCGGCCGCCACCCGGTTGCCCCGCCCGGCCGCGACCGCCTTCAGGTCGGCGCCCGCGCAGAACGTGCCGCCGTCCCCGTACAGCACCGCGACGGCCGAGTCGCCCGCCTCGAACTCGCGGAACGCGTCGGCCAGTTCCCGTGCGGTCGCCGCGTCCACCGCGTTGCGCACCTCGGGCCGGGACAGCACCACGGTGGTCACGTCGCCGACCCGCTCACTCGTCACGGACATGGCGGTCACCCTAGGCGGAACAACCGTTCGGCGTTGCCGCCCATGACCAGGGCCCGCTCGTCGTCGGTCAGGTCGATCCGGCTCGCCCTGCGATGCTCGAAGCGGGCGTCGAACCGGGGCGCGAAACTGCCGAACAGCAACCGGTCCGCGCCGAACTTGCGGGCGATCAGGGCCAGGTAGTCGTCCCGGTACATGCCGTTGGTCAGCACACACGTCCTCGTTCCGGCCAGCGCCTGGTGGACGTGGTACTGGCCGCCGCCGGAGATGTTCAGCACCCCGCCGTTGGTCATCACCACGGGTACGTCCGGACACCACTGCGCGAACCAGGCCACCTGCGTCGCCTCGGACTGCCACGGGAACCCGGTGGCCACCACCACCGGCACGCCCAACTCGGCGGCCCGTTCCGCGATCGGCCGCAGCCGGGCGTCGTTGACCGCGAAGTGGTCCTCGGCCGGGTGCAGGAACACGCCCCGGGCGTCGCCCTCGCCGACCGCCCGGCTCAGCTCGGCCAGCGCCGCGTCACCGTCCCAGGGCGCCACCCTGGCCAGCGCCGCCAGCCGCCCACCGGAACGGGCCACGATGCCGGCCAGCTCCCGGTTGGCCGCGGCCAGATCGCCGTCGGCCGGGTGCATGGGCGCCACGACGGCCGCGGCGATCCCCTCGGCGTCCAGGTCGCGGATCGTGTCCTCGGCGGTGCGCCGGTAGCCGAACCGGGACGTGCCGAGCAGCGAAAGACCGTCGACCGTCATGCCGACACCCCCAGCAGCCGGGCAGCGTTGCCGCCCAGCACCAGCGCGGTCTGCTCGGCGGTCAGGCCGGCGAACTCGACCTTCTCCCGTTCCACCTCGGGCCGGGCCATCGGCCCGTCGCTGCCGAACACCACCCGGTGCGCGCCGATCCGGTCGACCGCGTCGCGGATCTTGTGCGGATAGGGCATCGCGGAGGTCTCCAGGACGATGTTGGGGTGGCGTTCGGCCACGTCGATGGCCTCGTCGACGTGGTAGTAGCCGCCCATGTGGCCCAGCACGATCGTGGCGTCCGGGCACGCGGCCGCCGTGTCCGCGATGACCAGCGGCGCGGTCATCGCGTCGTCGCCGCAGTGGAACAGCGTCGGCACGCCCAGCTCACCGGCCAGCCGCACGATCGCGACCGTCGCGTCGTCCGCCGGATGCGCCCGGGTGGACACCGGATGCAGCTTCAGGCCGCGGAAACCGAGATCGGCGACGGCGGTGCGGAGCAGGTCCAGGGCACCGTCCGGGCCGGGATCGAGCCGGGCGAAGCCGTAGAGCCGCTCGTGGGACGCGGCGCACGCCTCGGCCACCAGGTCCAGCGCCGCCGGGTTCGGCCCAGGGAAGTCCACCAGCGTCATCACCACGGCGCCGTCCACGCCGGCCCGGTCCATGCCGGCGACACAGTCCCTCGGCGACACGTCGAGCCCGACGAACTCCGAGTCGTCCAGGTGCATGTGCAGGTCGATGATCACGGGTTATCCCTAACGCACGCCTGCCCGGTGCGCAAGGAACGAACTATCGTCGGGGCATGCCACCGACGCACGAGGTCACCAACCAGGTCCCGCCGCTGCTCGACTTCGACACCGCCGCGCACCCCGCGCTGCTGGAGGGGTTGCGCCGGGAGGGTGCCGGCTGGGCCGAGGCCGACGTGCGCGAGATCGGCCTGCTGGCCGGGTCGCAGCAGGTGCAGGAGTGGGCGCGGCTGGCCGGCGAGTACGAGCCGGTCCTGCGCACCCACGACCGCTGGGGCCACCGGATCGACGAGGTCGAGTACACCCCGGCCTACCACGACCTGATGCGCACCGCCGTGGCGCGCGGCGTGCACGCGGCGCCCTGGGCGGACGACCGGCCGGGCGCGCACGTGGCCCGCGCCGCGCGGATGGTCGCCTGGAGCCAGACCGACCCCGGCCACACCTGCCCGGTGTCGATGACCTACTCCGTGGTGCCCGCCCTGCGCCACCAGCCCGACCTGGCCGCCCGGTTCGAACCGCTGCTGACCAGCACCGAGTACGACTTCGGGCTCCGTGAACCCAGCACCAAGCGCGGCCTGATCGCCGGCATGTCGATGACCGAGAAACAGGGCGGCTCCGACGTGCGGGCCAACACCACTACGGCCACGCCGATCGGTGACGGGTCGTACCGGGTCGTCGGCCACAAGTGGTTCACCTCGGCACCCATGTCGGACTTCTTCCTGACCCTGGCCCAGGCACCCGGCGGCCTGTCCTGCTTCCTGCTGGCCAGGGTGCTGCCCGACGGCACTCGCAACGGGATCCGCCTGCAACGGCTGAAGGACAAGCTGGGCAACCGGTCCAACGCGTCCGCCGAGATCGAGTACGACGACGCCACCGGCTGGCTGGTCGGCGACGAGGGCAGGGGAGTGCGGACCATCATCGACATGGTCAACATGACCCGGCTGGACTGCGTGCTCGGCTCCACCAGCGGCATGCTCGCCGGCCTGCGCCATGCGGTGCACCACGCCACGTACCGGTCGGCGTTCGGCACCCGGCTGATCGAGCAGCCCGCCATGGTGAACGTGCTCGCCGACCTGGCGGTCGAGGCCGAGGCCGGGCTGGTGGTGGCGATGCGGCTGGCCGGCGCGGTGGACCGGGCGCTGCGCGGTGACGAGCAGGAGGCCCTGTTCCGCCGGATCGGGTTGGCCGCCACCAAGTACTGGGTGTGCAAGCGCGGTCCCGCCCACGCGGCCGAGGCGCTGGAATGCCTGGGCGGCAACGGTTATGTCGAGGAATCCGGCATGCCGAAGCTGTACCGGGAAGCGCCGCTGATGTCCATCTGGGAGGGTTCGGGCAACGTGGCCGCGCTGGACGTGTTGCGCGCCATGGCCACCACGCCCGCCGCCGTCGAGGCGCTGTTCGCCGAACTCGACGCGGCGGCCGGCGCCGACGAGCGGCTGGATCAGGCGATCATCGCGCTGCGCAAGGAACTCGGCGACCTGGACGACGCGCAGTACCGGGCCCGGCGGCTGGTGGAGCGGATCGCGTTGTGCCTGCAGGGTTCGCTGCTGGTCCGCCACGGCGACCACGCCGTCGCGGACGCCTTCTGCGCGTCCCGGCTGGGCGGCGACTGGGGTGTCGCGTTCGGCACCCTACCGTCCGGTGTGGACACCACGGCCGTGCTGGCGAGGGTGGGTTAGCGGAACCGGAACAGTGTCACGTCCGGCTGGTACGGCAGCGTCGGGCCGGCCAGGACGTGGGCACCGACGCCGTGGTGCCTGCCCGGTTCGGTGTCGAAACCGACCTCGTGGAAACCGCTGTCGCGCAACCAGTTCCGGATCTCCGGGGTGAGGTCGGGCGGGTCGACGTGCCGGGTCCAGACGACCGTGCCGCCGGTCCGGCACAGCATCGGCAGGTGGCCGACCAGGGTGTGCACGCCGTCGTCGGTCACGTTGCCGAACACCCCGCACACCAGCACCAGGTCAGCCGGCACCAGCCCGGCGTAGACGGCGGCAGCGGTCGCGTCCCCCTCGACCACCTCGACGTTCGCCGGAGCCGCCGCACGCGCCGCGGCGACGTTGCGCGGGTCCAGTTCGACCAGTCGCGCGGTGACGTCGGCCCGGCGGGGATGGTCGGCCAGCACACCGAGCAGGTCACGGCCCTGGCCGGCGCACATGCTGATCGCCCGGACCGGTCCGGGTGGCATGCCGTCCAACGCCTCCCGGACCCGCCGCTGGACGGCCAGTAGCCGCCGGGAAAGGCCGGAGTCCGGCCGTTCGTAGTCGTCATGCCAGGCCGCCCAGTCGGTCACGGGTCTACCTTATGGCTCGTGAAGCTGACCGTATTGGGAGGTTCCGGCGCGTGGCCGCCGGCCGGTGGGGCGTGCTCCGGTTACCTGATCGAGCACGAGGGTTTCCGGCTGCTCGTCGACCCCGGCTACGCCACCCTGCCCGTGCTGCTCGGTTCGATGGCCGCCGCCGACGTCGACGCGGTGCTGGTCAGCCACGGCCACCCCGACCACTGCGCCGACCTGAACCCGTTGCTGCGGGCCAGGAAACTGACCGACGAACCGGCACCCGCACTGCCGGTGTACGCGTTGCCGCACGCCCTGGACCGGGTGCTCGCGCTGGACACCTTCCTGAACGACGCCTGCCAGGTGAGCGAGTTCGCGGCGGGGGAGAAGTTCGCGATCGGCCCGTTCGACGTGGCCACGGTGGCGTTGCCGCATTCCGTGCCCAACGCGGGCCTGCGCCTGTCCGCGGCCGGCCGCGCGCTGGCCTACACCGGCGACACCGGACCCAGCCCGGAGATCGGCACGCTCGCGTGGCACGCCGACGTGTTCCTCGCCGAGGCGACGCTCCCCGAGGACATCGGGTCGCGCACACTGTCCACGGCCGCGCAGGCAGGCGAGAACGCAACACGGGCCGGCGTGGACCGGCTGGTCCTGACCCACCTGGCGCCCGGCGACGACCCGGCGGCCGCGATGGCGGCTGCCGCCTTCGGTCGTACCCAGGTCGCGACGCCAGGTCTGGTCGTCGAGGTCTAGTACTACAGGGCTAGATCTTTCGCGTGTCGGTCCACGATATTGGTTTCCGGTTATGCGAGCATTCGATGGTGACTATTCCTTCGGCAGGGCAGGCCGGCGTCGCGAGTGGTGTGACTCGGGACGATCTGGCCACGTG
>DASUGU010000078.1:0-39565 GCA_036273855.1 Pseudonocardiaceae bacterium | reverse complement strand
CCGGCGAGGCTATCCCGGCCCGGCTGCCGACCGCGTTCCAGGATTTCCTGGACCAGCATGGGATCCCTCGGCTGAAGTCCTGGCGGGCCGTCAGCAGCTGATCTCGACGCGAGCAAGATCACCGACAGAGTCAAGCTCAGTCCTCGTCGGGCAACCCGTCCAGCAGACCCCGGTCGGCCAGCAGGCGCAGAACGCGGGTCGCCGCCGTGTCGGCGTCGATGTCCGTGGTGTCCATGCGCAGGTCCGGGGCGCCCGGCTGCTCGTAGACGCCGTCCACACCGGTCAGTCCGGGCAGGTCACCGGCGTACGCGCGGGCGTACAGGCCCTTCGGGTCGCGCCGCGCGCACTCGGTCACCGGCGTCGCGACGTACACCTCGACGAACTCGGTGCCGTTCTTGCGGTGGTGGTCCCGGATCGCGTCCCGGGTACCGGCCTGCGGCGCGATCACCGGTACCAGCGTGAGAATCCGGTGACTGGAAAGCATTTCCGCGATGAACCCGACCCTGCGGCAGTGTGCGTCCCGGTCCTCCGGGGAGAAACCCAGATCCCGTGAGATCGTCCTGCGCAGCTCGTCGCCGTCCAACACCTCCGTCTCGACATCGTCATCCCGCAGCATCGACGCGATGGTGGCCGCGACCGTGGACTTGCCCGCACCGGGCAGGCCGGTCAGCCATACCGTGACGCCCTGATGGAGTCGCATGGTGCTACGCACCAACATTCCCTGGATCACCTCGAACGATCAACCTTCGACAGGCGTCTCACCGTAGGGGTAGTCCGGCGCCCAACCGCACAGATCGGCCCTCTTGGCCAGAGTTCTTATCGTTTTCTGAGCTAACCTTTAACCGGATGACAGGGATCGGGCCGGTCATCCGGATTAGGGTCTGTTGGCTGTGTCTACCCCCGCCCGCCTGCTGTACCTGCACATCGGCCTGCCCAAAACGGGCACAACTTCCATCCAGGACATCCTGTGGCGGAACCGGAGGATCGCGGCGGCGGCCGGCCTGTTGTATCCCGGTCACGACCCGGCGGCCCACCACAGAGCGGCGGTCGACGCGCTCCCCGAGCGCTACCCCGGCTGGGTCGACGACGCCACCGAGGGCGCCTGGCACTGGCTGGTCGACCAGGTGAAGGCCTGGTCGGGCAACGCGCTGATCTCCAGTGAGCTGCTCGCCCTGGCCCGGCCGGACGCGGTGGCCAGGACGATGGCCGCCCTGGACGGCATCGAGGTGCACCTGGTCTGCACCGCCCGCGACCTGGTCCGGCAGATCCCGTCGGTCTGGCAGGAGGACGTCAAGAACCGGCGCACCACGCCCTACGACGAGTTCGTCCGGTTCGTCCGCGCCGGCCGGGACGAGGAGATCGCCGACCTGTTCTGGTCGTACCAGGACCTGCCCGGCGTGCTGGCCAACTGGGGTGCCGGGCTGCCGCCGGAGCGGGTGCACGTGATCACCGTGCCGCCGCGGGGCGCGTCCAGCGACCTGCTGTGGCAGCGGTACGCCTCGGTGATCGGCGTCGAGGCCGACCGGTTCGACACGACCGTCCCGCCCACCAACTCGTCACTGGACCTGGTGCAGACCGAGATGCTGCGCCGGCTGAACCTGGCGGTGGGTGAGTCGATCCCGTGGCCGGAGTACGTGCGCGTGGTGAAGGGCGAACTGGCCGAGGACGTGCTGCCGCCGCTGCGCGGCCGGACCGCGATCACCCTGCCGGCGGCCGACCAGGACTGGGCAGTCGAGCGGGCGCACCAGTCGGTGGCCGCGATCGAGGCAGCGGGCTACCACGTGGTCGGTGACCTGGGCGATCTGGTGCCCCGGTCGAGCGATCCGACTACCGAACCGCCGGTGATCGGGGACGCCGAGGTGGCGGAGACCGCGGTGCGCACGCTGGCCGAGATCATGCGGCGGGCGGCCCGGCCGGCGGCCGGTGACGCGCCGATCGCGCCCGGCCTGCGCAAGCGGCTGGTCGACCTGTCCGAGCAGCACGACGAGCTGATGGCGATGCGCCGGATGTACCGGCGGACGAAGGCACGGCTGAGGAACGCTCGACGGCGCGGCTGACCAGGGGGCGTACCGGTGGAACCCGTATGCTGGGTGTTCCGTTGTCCGCAAGGCACCCGCCCGGCGATCCACTGGACAGGGGATGACCGCGAGCACAGCCGACACCGTGGCGACCACGTTCGCCCATGAGGCACTGCTCTACCGTGATGACGCGGAGTACCTGGCCGGTGTCGTTCCGTACATCAGCGAAGGTCTCGCGGCCGGTGAGCCGGTGGCCGTCGCCGTACCCACGGGACGGCTGGAGCTGCTGCGCGCCGAACTGGGCCCGAGGTTCACGCCGGAGGCGCGGCTGCTGGACATGACCGAGGTCGGGCGCAACCCGGGCCGGGTCATCGCCGCCGTGCTGGGCGCGTTCGCCGACGCCTACCCCGGCCGGCACGTCCGGCTGGTGGGCGAGCTGCTGTGGCCAGAACGGTCGGCCGCCGAGTACACCGCGTGCCTGCAACACGAGGGCCTGGTGGACCGGGCGTTCGCCGGGCGGTGCGCCGCGATGCTGTGCCCGTACGACGCGGCCCGCCTCACCCCGGCCGCGCTGGCCGACGTGGCCACCACGCACCCGGTGATCGTCGACGGCACCGGCAGGCACCCCAGCGACCGGTACTCCCCCGACGACGCCGTCGCCGCCGGCAACCTGCCGCTCGCCGTGCCGCCCGGCGCCGTGCCGTTCACCGTCGACCAGCCGGACATGTCCGGGCTGCGGCACCGGTGCGTCGACTTCGCGCTGCGCCACGGGTTGACCGCCGACCGGGCCCAGGATCTGGCGCTGGCGCTGACCGAACTGGCCTGCAACAGCATCGAGCACGCCCGCAGCATCGCCACGGTGCTGCTCGGCACCCGGGACGCCAGGGTGGTGTGCCAGGTCCGCGACACCGGCTACCTCGCCGACCCGCTGGTGGGCAGGCGGCCCGCGCCGCCCGAGCAGTTGCGCGGCCGCGGTCTGCTGCTGGTGCACCAGTTGGCCGACCTCGTCCTGGTGCACACGACTCCGGGCGGTACGACGGTCGAGGTGCAGTTCGAGACGGCCCGATGATGGACGCCGTCGTCTTCGACATGGACGGCGTGCTGGTGGACTCCGAACCCGTGTGGGAGGAGGTCCGGCGCGCGTTGGTCGCCGAGCGTGGCGGGCGGTGGGCGGACGACGCGCAGCAGCGGCTGATGGGCATGAGCACCGCGGAGTGGGCGCGCTACCTGAGCGCGGACCTCGGGGTCGGGATGTCCCCGGACGCGGTGGCCGAGCTGGTGATCGGCCGGATGGCCGACCGCTACGCGAAAGATCTGGGGCTGCTGCCCGGTGCCGTGGACGCGGTACGGGGTGCCGCGTCGCGGTGGCCGCTGGGCCTGGCCAGTTCGTCGCCCAGGGTGCTGATCGACACCGTGCTGGCGGCGGCCGGCATCCGGGACCTGTTCGCGGTGACGCTGTCGGCGGACGAGGTGGAGCGGGGCAAGCCGGCACCGGACATCTATCTGACGGTCGCCGACCGGCTCGGCGTGCCGGCGCAGCGGTGTGCGGCGGTGGAGGATTCCAGCAACGGGCTGCGTTCCGCGGCGGCCGCCGGGATGCGGGTGATCGCCATACCGCGGCCGGCGCATCCGGCGGCACCGGACGCGCTCGCCGGCGCCGCGATTGTCTTGCGCAGCCTCACGGAGCTCACCCCGGAACTGCTCTCGTCCTGATCTAGGGTGGCTGCATGACGCGACCCGTGGACGCACAGCGGCTGGAGTTCGGCATCGGCGTACTGGGCGGCCCGACGGCGGTGATCGACATCGCCGGCCTGCGCCTGGTCACCGACCCGACGTTCGACCCGGCCGGTGAGCACGCCTACCTCACCAAGACCAAGGACGCCACGGTGCTGCCGGCCGAACTGGGTCCGGTGGACGTCGTGCTGGTCAGCCACGACCAGCACGCGGACAACCTGGACGACGCCGGCCGCGAGTTCGCCCTGGCCGCGCCCCGACTGCTGGCCGGCCCGCTGACCGCCGGCCGGTTGGGTGGGCCAGCGACGCCGGTGGCCAACTGGGCGTCGGTCACCGTGCCGCGCGGCGACGGCGGCGGCGACCTCACCGTGCACGGCGTGCCCGCCATCCACGGGCCGGAGGACGCGGAGCGGGACGCCGACGGCAATGTGCTGTGCGAGGTCAGCGGTTTCGTGCTGTCCGGTGACGGCCTGCCGACGGTGTACGTCAGCGGTGACAACGCATCCGTCGGTGTGGTCACGGAGATCGCGCGCCAGTTGGGCCCGGTGGACGTGGCGCTGCTGTTCATCGGTGCGGCGCGGGTGTCGATGCGGGAACGCAACCGGCCGCTCACCCTGACCAGCGAACGGGCGGCGGCCGCCGCGGCGGTGCTGGGCGCCCGGATCGTGGTGCCGGCGCACTACGACAGCTGGGCCCACTTCAGCGAGGACGGCACCCGGGTCGCCACGGCGTTCGACGACGCCGGACTGTCCAGCATCCTGCACATGACCGACCCCGGCACGTGGGACGTCACCTCGGCAGATTGACCGCCGCTGTCGCCGACCGGCCGGCCAGACCGGCCACCGCGTCCATCGTCGCCATGACCGAGATCGTCTCGTCCAGCGGCAACAGCGGGCTCTCCACCTCGCCGGCCGCCAGGCACCGGGCCACTTCGTCGGCCTGGTGCCGCAGGCCGCGGCCCGCGTGCTTCGACTCGACCCGGGTGGTCGCGCCGTCGCGGGAGATCAGCGACACCGAGGTGGGCGCGTAGAAGTCGCCCTCCACCTCGATCCTGGCCGTCGTGCCGATGATCGTCGCCCGGGTCGGGGTCTTGGCGCGCAGCGTGCACGTCAGCACCGCCTGGGCACCGCTGTCGTAGCCGAACACCATCGACGTCTGCGCGTCCACGCCGGTGAACGCCGGGTCGGACAGTGCCACGATCCGGCTCGGCGGGCCGAGCACCATGGACGCGAACGACACCGGGTACACGCCGAGATCCAGCAGCGCCCCACCGCCCAGTTCCGGTGCGAACAAACGGAAATCGGGGTCCTGCGCGAACCACTGGCCGTGGTCGGCCGTCACGGTCACGATGTCGCCGAGCACACCGGCGGCCAGCCAGTCGCGGATCACGGCCACGTGCGGCAGGAACCGCGTCCACATGGCCTCCATCGCGAACCGCCCGGTCTCCCGCGCCACCCGCACGACGGTCCGCGCCTCGGCGGCGTTCATCGTGAACGGCTTCTCCACCAGCACGTGCTTGCCGGCGCGCAACGCGAGCACCGCGTTGTCGTGGTGCATCGGGTGCGGCGTGGCGACGTAGACCACGTCGACGTCCGGGTCGGCCACCAGGTCGGCGTAGGAGGCGTGCCGGTGCGAGATGCCGAACTCGTCGGCGAACGCGCGGGCCGACTCGGCGCTCCGCGAACCGACGGCGACGATCTCGCCGGTGTCGGTCAGCCGCAGGTCGGTCGCGAACGTACGCGCGATCCCACCGGTACCCAGGATTCCCCACCGCAGCACGAGCCCGTCCTTTCCGCCGGTCACCAGAACCCTAACCGGCGAGTTGATCCACGGCCGCGCGGAACACCCCCGGCAACCGGCGGGCGACCGGCACGATCGCGCCGGCCACACCGGGCCGGCGCCGCGCCCACAGCAGGCTCTCCGTGATCAGCCGGGACCGCCGCGACACCCGCCGCCACGCCCGCTCGTACCGGTCCGGCCGACCGGCCACCAGGCACGCCACCAACTCGGTGGCGGCGGCGAGCGACACCGCGATGCCCTCGCCGGTCAACGCGTCCACGTAACCGGCGGCGTCGCCGACCAGCAGCACCCGCCCGGCAGTCCGGCCGCGCACCCGTTGGCGCAGCGGACCGGCGCCCAGCACGTCGGACGCGGGCGCCGCCGACGCCAGGCGGTCGGCCAAGGCGGGAAAGGCGATGAGCTGGCGGTCGAACGGGCCGCGCCGCGCGGACAGCACCGCGACGCCCACGACGTCGGGCGCGACCGGGGTGACGTACGCCTCGGCGTCCCTGGCCCAGGTGACCTCGACGAAATCGCTCCACGGCGCCATCGCGTAGTGCCGCCGCTGGCCCCAGCGCGGGTGAGTCGACCGCTGAGCGGCCAACCCGACGGACTCGCGGATCGGCGAGTGCAGCCCGTCGGCCGCCACGAGGTAGCGGGCGCACAGGTCGTCGGCGCGCACGTGGTCGGCGTCCTGCTCGATCGTGGTGATTCGCCGGTGCAGCACCGGTATCCCGGCATCGGCCACGGCCTTGTGCAGCGCGGTCTGCAACGCGGTGCGGCGCACTCCCCGGCCCGGCCCCCGGGTGAAGTCGGTGCGTGCCTCGACGTCGTCGTGCAGGTAGGCGATGCCCCGGATGTGGTGGCCGGGCGGGTCGACGCCGAGCGCGGCCAGGGCCCGCACGGCGCCGGGCATCAGGCCCTCGCCGCACGCCTTGTCCAGCGGGCCGGCTCGCCGTTCGCAGACGGCGACGTCCAGCCCGGCGCCGGCGGCGCCCAGTGCCACGGCGAGCCCGGCTGGCCCGGCGCCGACCACCAGGACGTCACGCACCCACGGCCGCCAGCGCGGTGTTCTCGATGCGGATGCGCACCGTCAGGAGTATCGCGTTCAGCACGGTGAACGAGAGCGCGGTGAGCCACGCGCTGTGAATCAGCGGCAGCGCGAAACCCTCCACGACCACCGCGACGTAGTTGGGATGGTTGAGGAACCGGTATGGGCCGCCGGTGATCCGGCCCAGGTTCGGCACCACGATGATCCGGGTGTTCCACTGTGGTCCCAGCGTGCGCACGCACCACCAGCGCAGCGCCTGCGACCCGAGCGCCAGGACCAGCATCGGCCAGCCCAGCGCCGGGATGAACGGCCGGTCGCCCAACCACACCTCCAGCACACACCCGACGAGCAGTCCGGTGTGCAGCGCCACCATGAACGGGTAGTGGGAGAACCCGGTCTCCCGCCCGCCCCTGGCCAGGCTCCAGGCCAGGTTTCGTTTGGCCACGACGAGTTCGGCGAGGCGTTCCAGCCCGAAGCAGAACACCAGCACGGTGAACAGCACCATGCTCACCATCGCAGCAGAACCAGTTCCGCGGTCACACCCGGCCCCATGGCCATGAGCACCGCCCACGCACCGGGCGGCGGCGGGCGCAGCACCTGGGTGTCGCGCAGGATGTGCAGCACCGACGCGGACGACAGGTTGCCCACGTCGCGCAGCGACCGCCAGGTCAGGCCGAGCGCGTCGGCGTCCAGCGACAGGGCGGCCTGGATCGCCTCGATGACCTTCGGGCCGCCCGGGTGGCAGACCCACGTGGTGACGTCGGCCAGGGTCAGGCCGTTGGCGGTGAGCAGGCCCTTGACCTCGTCGGCCAGATTGGCCCTGATCAGTTCGGGCACCTCGGGTCCCAGGACCATCCGGAACCCGGAAGTGCCCACGTCCCAACCCATCGAGCGTTCGGTGTCGGGGAACAGGTGGCTGCGGGTGTCCACCACGGTCGGTCCGGGATGCTGGCCGGCCCGCTGCGCACCGACCATGACCAGCCCGGCGGCACCGTCGCCGAACAGGCCGGACGCCACCGCGTTGGCCACCGAGGGATCGTTGCGCTGCACGGTCAGCGAGCACAGTTCCACCGAGACGAACACGGCGACGTCCCTGGGGTGACCCAGCAGGTAGTCGTGCACCCGCGCCATACCGGCCGCGCCCGCGACGCAGCCCAGCCCCATCATCGGCACCCGTTTCACGTCGGCGCGAAAGCCGAGCCGGGCGGCGATCCTGGCATCCAACGAGGGCACGGCGATGCCGGTGACCGTGGTGGACACCACGATGTCGACGTCCTGCGGTTCCAGTCCGGCCTGGTCCAGCGCGCCGGACACGGCCTCGGTGCCCAGATCGACGGCGGCGTCCAGGAACGCGTCGTTGGCCGCGGTGAAGTCGGCCAGGCCGGGGTAGCGCTCGATGGGCAGCGCGAGGTGCCGGGTGGCGACCATGGCACTGCCGTGCAGTCTGCGTACCAGGGCGATGTGGCCGTCGTCCGGAGCCGACAGCCGTACGAACAGATCGGTTAATTCGGACTGAGGGTACCGGTGAGGCGGTAACACCCCGTGCACGGCGGCGACAGTGGTCACCACGCCGACGGTACCCATGCCGACCGGTGATCGTTGGTTCCGCCCGTCGATTGCGTGCGCCGCCGGTGGCCCAGCGTTACCGTGGACACGTGCCCGACCTGGACGAGTACCGGCGCAAGCGGGACGCGGGCCGCACGCCGGAACCGGTTCCCGACGCCGGTCCGCTGCCCACCGGCGACGACGACGTGTTCGTGATCCAGGAACACCACGCCCGCCGGTTGCACTACGACGTGCGACTGGAACGCGGTGGCGTCCTGGTGTCGTGGGCAGTGCCCAAGGGATTGCCCAGGGAACCGGGCACGATTCGGCTGGCGGTGCACACCGAGGACCATCCGATGGAGTACGCCGAGTTCGAGGGCGACATCCCGTCCGGTGAGTACGGCGCGGGGAACATGACGATCTGGGACCGCGGCCGGTACGAGACGGTGAAGTGGCGCGACGACGAGGTCGAGGTCGTGCTGCACGGCTCCCAGGTGGACGGTGCGTTCGTGTTCTTCCGCAAGGCGCGGCAGCCGGGCTGGACCACCGGGCGGGACGACAAGGACGAATGGATGGTGCGCCGCAAGGGCGAGCGCGCCAAGCCCGCCGAACCGATCACGGTGCGTGTCGGCGACCGGCACCTGCGGCTGACCAACCTGGAGAAGGTGCTGTACCCGGACGACGGGTTCACCAAGGGTCAGGTGATCGACTACTATCGCCGGGTCGCGCCGGCGATCCTGCCACACCTGACCGGCCGCCCGGTGACGTTTCGCCGCTATCCCAACGGGGTGGACGGCAACTCGTTCTTCGAGAAGGACGTGTCCCGGCACGCCCCGGACTGGGTGCGCACGGTCCGGTTGGCCACGCCGAACAGCACCAAGGACGGCAGCGAGACCGCCGACTACCCGCTGATCGACGACCTGCCGACGCTGATCTGGGCCAGCAACCTCGCCGCGCTGGAACTGCACGTACCACAGTGGACGGTCGGACCGAAGGGTGGCAAACACCTGCCTGACCTGGTGGTGTTCGATCTCGACCCGGGTGAGCCGGCCACGGTGGTGGAGTGCAGCCGGGTGGCCGAGTTGATCAACGAGGTGCTACTGGAGGACGGCCTGACCGGGTTCCCGAAGACCAGCGGCTCCAAGGGGTTGCAGGTGTACGTGCCGGTGCAGGTCAGCTCTGCGGAGCAGACCAGCAAGTACGCCAAGGCCGTCGCGGCCCGGCTGGCGGCCGAGCACCCGAAGCTGGTGACGGCGGTGATGGCGAAGAATCGGCGCACCGGCAAGGTGTTCGTCGACTGGGACCAGAACCGCCCGGCCAAGACCACGGTGGCGCCCTATTCACTGCGGGCCAGGGATCTCCCGACGGTGTCCACTCCGGTCACGTGGGACGAGATCCAGGCGTGCGAGACGGTGTCCGACCTGACGTTCGTCGCGGACGAGGTGGCCGACCGGGTGGCCGCCGACGGCGATCCGCTGGCCGACATGCATGCGCACGCAACTCACCTGCCTCGCTGACCACCGTTCGTCGATCAGAGAAGTTACCAACCACCGGCGGCACGGGATGGGGCATTCTGCCCACCCCATTTTGGGGGTGATTGCGACCGTAAAAGCCCCCAAATTCTTTCTAGACGGACCGTCCGTTTTTGGGTTATTTTACAGCGCGTTCGGTTAGTACGCCACGGCAGGGAGTGACCATGGCAGACGAGAGTACCAAGGAAAAACCACCTAGACGGCTGGGCCGCCGCACGGTCCTGCGCGCCGGGGCGATGGGCGGGGCAGCGACCGTCCTCGCCATGCTCAACGAAGTAGCATGGAGCCCGATGCGGCCGGCCATGGCCGCGACCGCCTTACCCGACATCCAGTTCGACCTCAGCTCCTTCATCGCTCCCGCCACCAGCGTTGACGGAGTCGCAGTCCAGTTCGGGCCGGTCTACACGGTCTTCCAGATGATCGACCTGAAGCGGCGGCCGACGCTGGACGAGCAGACGGCCTTCGAGAGCGCGCTGACGACCATCGAGACGGCCTACCCGTTCAGCCCGTCCGGCGTGATGATCATCGTCTCGTACGGCTTGGGCTACTTCGGCTGGCTGCCCAACGGGATGGGCGCCGGCGGACCGGCGTTCGCCAACATCCCCCGACTCACCCTGGACAACACGCGCTTCGTGTTGGAGGAGGCGAAGCCGGCCCCGACCGACGCCGGCCAGCCGGGCATCGTCAAGCGCAAGTTCGACTTCACGCCACAGCTCGGCGGTACCGACATCCTGCTCAACGTCCGCAGCGACAACTCGGACAACATCACCGACGTGCTGGCCTGGCTCCAGGGCAGCAACACGCTCGCCGGAACGGCGGTGCCCTCGCCGGTGTTGCCGTTCATCTTCACCGAGCAGCGGGTGCAGTTCGTGCAGCAGGGCCTGCCGCGGCTGATGGCCGAGGAGGACGACCTCTACTACCAGGACCGCATCAATCCCGAATCGCCCATGTGGATGGGCTTCGGCGACCAGCAGGTGAATGGCACCGGCCCGGCCAGCGCGGTGACCTTCGGCGGCGGCAACGCCGGCATGAACCTGGCCACGGCGTCACCGGGCAGCTACTTCGACAACGGCTGCGTCCAGCACCTCTCGCACGTGATCCTCGACCTCGAGGCGTACTACGCGCGGGCCGGTGAGGCGGGTGCCGCCGAGGACGAGACCTACCTGGAACGCGTCCAGTACATGTTCCGCTCCAACCCGCCGCCCTCGCTGGGCAACGGCAGCGACCCGTTCCTCAACGGCGGTGGTCCGGCGTTCCTGCCCAACAAGTTCAACGGCATCGACGACGCGGCACAGAACGCCCAGGGCATCGACACACTCAACAACGCACACCGCATCGGCCACCTCTCGGCGTTGCAACGGTTCACCCGGGCGGACGACGGCACGCCGCTGCACATCCGGATGGACGGTCCGGGCATGGACAAGATGGACATCCCGTCGATCCTGGTCGTGCCGGGCACCAATGGCACGGTGCCCAAACTCCAGTTCTCGATCTTCGTACCGACAGCCGACTTCTTCAACACCATCCGCACCGACCAGGCGTCCCTGGACCTGCAGGCGACCTTCGCGGTCAACCCGCTCGACAACGGCCTGGAGCGGTTCCTCACCGCCTCGCGCCGACAGAACTTCCTCGTACCACCACGCCGCCACCGCTCGTTCCCGCTCCTGGAACTGAGCTGATCAACAGCGGTGCCGCCGACCGTGGGGGCCGGCGGCACCGCTGTCAGCTCGCGTTCCGCAGCGCGTCGGCGAGCCGATCCACCGACCACGGCCGGGCTGGCACCACCGGCGCTCCCACCGACTCCGCCAACCGGGCCGACACCAGCGCACTGACCCGAACCCGCGTCTCTCCGGCGCCTCGTCACCGCGTGCCGGAAGTTCGCCGCGATGCCGTCCTCATCCTCGGTCACCACCACCGGCGACCCAACGCCAGATGGTCGGCGACCCGCAGGTGCAGGTCGGCGAGCCGCTCGGCGGGCACCCGCCGACTCCGGATGTGTGTCCCAGAAATGGAGCAGCGGCAACGTTTCCGGCGTGGTCGTCGCCCGCCGCGCCGCACACCACGGTCACCGGCCACGGCACGGCCTCGGTCATCCGTGGGCAGCCCGCAGCAGTTGCCGGGCGATGATCAGCTGCTGGATCTGGCTGGTGCCCTCGTACAGGCGGAACAGGCGCGCGTCCCGGTACAACCGCTCCACCGGCACCCCGCGGATGTAGCCCGCTCCCCCGTGGATCTGCACCGCGCGGTCGGCAACCCGGCACACCGCCTCGCTGGCGAAGTACTTGGCGCACGACGGTCCGGTCCGCCGGTCCTCGCCCGACCGGTAGGCGCGGGCGGTCTCCAGCACCAGGGCCCTGGCCGCCATGAGATCGGTCTGCGAGTCGGCGAGCATGCCCTGCACCAACTGGAACTCGCCGATCGCCCGCCCGGACTGCTGCCGCGACGCCGCCCACGACACCGACTCGTCCATCAACCGCTGCATCAGGCCGACGCACAGCGCGGCGATGTGGATTCGGCCGTGCGCCAGGCAGCGCAGGGCGGTCGCGTACCCGAGACCGGGCGTGTCGCCGATCAACCCGGCGCCGGGGACGCGCACGTCCTCGAAATGCACGTCGGCGGTCAGCGCGCCGGCCTGGCCCATCTTGCGGTCCTTCGGGCCGACGGTCAGGCCCGGCCGGTCGCGCGGCACGAGGAACGTGGAGATTCCCTTGGTGGCGCTGGCATCCGGGTCGGTCCGGGCGAACACCATGAACACGTCGGCGCTGGGCGCGTTGGTGATGTACCGCTTGCTGCCGCTGATCACCCAGTCCGAGCCGTCCTGGCGGGCGGTGGTGGTCAGGGTGCTCGGGTCGGAACCGGCCTCCGGTTCGGTGAGCGCGAACGACGCCGTCCACGCGCCACTGGCCAGTTTCGGCAGGAACTCCGCCTTCTGGGCCTCGGTGGCGCCCTCCAGCAGCACGTGGCCCGCGATGCCGTTGTTGGTGCCGAACATGGAGCGGAACGCGGGCGTCGTGTAGCCCAGTTCCATCACCAGCCTGGCCTCCTCGACCTCGTCGAGGCCCAGGCCGCCGTACCGGGTCGGGATGGTGAACCCGAACAGGCCCATCGCGGCGGCCTGCCGGCGAATCGCGTCCGGGATGGCGTCGTGTTCCTCGATCGCCTCCTCGGCCGGTACGACCTCGTCCCGGACGAAGTCCCGCACGGTGGCCAGAATGTCCAGCAGGTCCCGCTCGTCCACCAGTCCTCCCTCGGTTGAACCGAACGAGATTCTAGGATGTCCCGGCGGCGAGCACGTCGCGGAGCAGGTCGGGGAGGTTGGTGATGATGCCGTCCACACCCAGCCGGACCAGCTCGCCGAGGTCCTCCCGGGGATGTTCCGGGCTGATGTCGCCGTAGAGCGTGTCGGCAGTGGCCCATACCTGCTTGCCGAGGCCGTGCAGCCGCTCCACCAGTTCCGGCTCGGCCGTGATCCACTGCGGCCACAGCCGGATGAACTCGGCGCCGGTGCGGGCGAACTCGTCGATCACGGCCGGGTCGGGCGGGCCGGACTCGGGTCCGGGGACCAGACCCAGTGTTCGGAGGCCCGGAGTCCGGGCGAAGTCGCGCGGTCGGTGCTGCTGCGGGCGGCGACGATCACGTTCCGGGTTGCCCCGTGGCGTTCGGTCAGTCGCACGATCTGCTCGTTGTCGCCGGACTTGACGTCCAGGATCAAGGTCGCGCCCGGGACGTGCAGCGCCTCGACGTAGGTCGGCACCCGCTCGCCGACGAACCGTGAGCCGGCATGGCTTCCCGCGTCCAGCGACCGGAGCTCGGCCAGGGTCAGCCGGGCGACCTCGCCGGTGCCGTCGGTGGTCCGGTCGACGGTGTCGTCGTGCATGATCACGATGTGACCGTCGGCCGTCGGGCGCAGGTCGATCTCGATGACCGGGAAGCCGAGCGACACCGAGTGCCGCAGTGCCGCGATCGTGTTCTCCGGGTAGCCGGCGGCCATCCCGCGGTGCGCCACGACGGTGACCTCGGTCATTCGGGCAGTTCGGCCAGCCGGCCGCGCAGGTGTTCGGCCTGCGGTCCGCTCATGCCCAGGGCCAGCGCCCGCTCGTAGGCCGTGCGGGCATCGGCGGTCCGGCCGTCGCGGTGCAGCAACTCGCCCCGGGTGGCGTGCCACCACGGATAGGTGTCCAGGCCGGTGATCGCGTCGACCAGCGGCAGTCCGGCGGCCGGACCGTCCCGCTCGGCCACCGCGACCGCCCGGTTCAGCCGGATCACCGCCGTGTCCTGCACGGTCAGCAGCACGTCGTACCAGGAGATCACGGCGTCCCAGTTGGTCGCGTCGTAGGAGGGCGCCAGCGCGTGGCAGGCCGCGATCGCCGCCTGCACCACGTAGCCGTCCGGCCGGTCCGGCGTCCGCCGCAGCGCGACCCCGACCAGCTCCACACCTTCCTTGATCGCCTCCCGGTCCCACCGGCGCCGGTCCTGGTCGGGCAGCAGCACCGGACGGCCGTCCGCGGAGATCCGCGCGGCCCGCCGCGAGTCGTGCAGCAGCACCAGGGCGAGCAGGCCGAGCACGGTCGGCTCGTCGGGCATCAGTTCGGCCAGCAGCCGGGCCAGCCGGACCGCCTGCGCGGTGAGCGCCACCCGCATCAGGTCGTCGCCGGCACCGGCCGCGTAGCCCTCGTTGAAGATCAGGTAGATGGTGGCCGCGACGGCGGTCAGCCGGCCGGGCAGGTCCTCCGGCGCCGGCACCCGGTAGGGGATCTTGGCCTGGGCGATCTTCTGCTTGGCCCGGGTCAACCGCTTGGCCATGGTCGCTTCGGGCACCATCAGTCCCCTGGCCACCTCCGGTGTGGACAGCCCGCCGAGCGTGCGCAACGCCAGCGCGACCTGCGCGTCCAGCGACAGGCACGGGTGGCAGCAGGTGAACACCAGCCGCAGCATGTCGTCCCGGATGACGTCCTCGGACGGGTCGGGCGGCTCGGACCAGTCGGTCATCATGTCGGCCGCGGCCTCCTTGACCGGCCGCCGCACCTCGCGGCGGATCAGGTCGACGGCCCGCCGCCGCGCGGTGACCAGCAGCCAGGCCCGCGGGTTGTCCGGGACGCCGTCTCTCGGCCACGTCTCCAGCGCCCGGACGACCGCGTCCTGCGCCGCGTCCTCGGCGAGGTCGACGCTACCGGTGACGCGGACGAGCGTCGCCAGTACGCGAGTCCCCTCCTCGCGTACCAACCGCGCGACCGCGTCACCGGCCCCCACTACCAGCGCCTGCTAGCCGAACTGGATCACGGGACGAACCTCCACCGCCCCGTCCCAGGCCGCCGGGATCGTGGCGGCGATCTTGACCGCCTCGTCCAGGTCGGCGCACTCCAGCACGTAGTAGCCCGTGATGGCCTCTTTCGTCTCGGCGTACGGACCGTCGCTGGTGACGATGTCACCGCCTTTGCCGCCGGTCACCCGGACCGTGGTCGCGGTGGCCGTCGGGTACAGCGCGTTGCCACCCCGGATGACGGCGGCGGCGGCCTCGCCGAACTCGCCGTACTCCTTCATCTCCTGGGCGAACTCGGGCCGGGTCCAGTCGACGTCCCGGGTGTAGGTGAGTGCGACGTACTGCGGCATGGCTACTCCTCCTGTGGGCGTGCCCAGCGCGGATCGCTGGCTTGCACAGTAGGGACGAACGCCGACAGTCTGAATGGACACTCGCGGACGCACAATTTCTGACGTAATCCTGTCGATCTTCCCGGGCCCCTTCGGCGACACTGAGCGCACGATGGACGGCCGAGGGAGGCGAGCACGCGATGGAGATGATCTCGAGGCGCTTGATGAACTGGGCGTCGATCCTGGAACCGAAGACCCGGGAGCAGGCGGAGCTCACGGCCGGCATGCCGTTCATCCACCCTCACCTGGCGTTGATGCCGGACGCGCACCTGGGCAAGGGCGCGACCGTCGGCAGCGTCATCCCGACGCTGGGCGCGATCATCCCGGCGGCGGTCGGCGTGGACATCGGGTGCGGCATGATCGCCGTGCGCACCCAGTTCACCCGCGACCGGTGCACGGGTCCGCTGGCGACGCTGCGTGGCGCGATCGAACGCGCCGTGCCGCTGTCGGCCGGGAAGTACAACCACCGGCTCACCGACACGGCAACGGTCCGCGTCAAGCACCTGCGCGCCCAGGCCGCGCAGGCCGGTTTCGACCCGGACGACTACACCCGGAACTGGCCGCTGCAGCTGGGCACGCTGGGCTCGGGCAACCACTTCATCGAGGTCACGGTCGACGAGACCGACGCGGTCTGGCTGTTCCTGCACAGCGGCAGCCGGGGCATCGGCAACAAGATCGCCCAGCGGCACATCGGCGTCGCCCGGGACCTGTGCGCGCGGTGGTGGATCAGCCTGCCCGACGCGGACCTGGCCTACCTCGTCGAGGGCACGCCGGAGTTCGACCGGTACATCGCCGAACTGCGGTGGGCGCAGGAGTTCGCCCTGCTCAATCGTGAGGAGATGATGGACCGGGTCATCGCCTGCGTCGCCGCGTGGCAGGACGAGCCGGTCGTCGAGCGGGAACGCATCAACTGCCACCACAACTTCACCCAGCGCGAGGAGCACTGGGGCAAGGAGGTGTGGCTGTCCCGCAAGGGTGCGATCGAGGCGACGGCCGGCACGCCCGGCCTCATTCCCGGCAGCATGGGCACGGCGTCCTACGTGGTGGTCGGGAAGGGCAACCGGCTGTCGCTGAACTCGTCGCCGCACGGCGCGGGCCGCAACCACTCCCGGTCGGCCGCTCGCCGGTTGTTCACGCAGGACCAGTTGCGGGAGCGGATGGCGGGGATCGAGTACCGCGACACGGCGGCGTTCATCGACGAGATCCCGGACGCGTACAAGCCGATCGACCAGGTGATGGCGGACGCGGCCGACCTGGTCGAGATCCGGCACACGCTGCGGCAGATCGTCAACGTCAAGGGCGACTGACGGGTGGCCGTCGCACCCCGGTGCGACGGCCACCCGGCCGGATCAGGCGGACACTCGCGGGCGCACGACCTCGGCGGGTGCGCCGTCGGTACCGATGACACTGCGGTACAGGCCCTCGAAGGTGGCCAGGCTCTGCCGGACGTTGTGCCGTTGCACCAGTTCCCGGCTGGCCGCGCCCATCCTGGCCAGCGCACCCGGCTCGTCGAACACCGAGGCCAGCGCTGCGGCCAGTGCCGCGACGTCACCGGGCGGGTACAGCCAGCCGGTGCGGCCCGGCTCGACCAGGTGCGGCAGTGCGACGGCGTTCGCGGCGACCACCGGGCGGCCGGCGGCCATCGCCTCCATCGTGGCGAGGCTCTGCAGTTCGGCGACGCCCGGCATGCAGAACACGGCGGCCCGCCGGTAGGCGGCGACCAGTTCGGGTTCGCTGACGAAGCCGAGGAACCGCACCCGGTCGGTGATGCCCAGCACACCGGCCAGCGCGGTCAGCTCGGCCCGGCAGGCGCCGTCACCGACCACCTCGGCGCGGATGCCCGGCACCATGGCGACGGCCCGGAGCAGTTCGTGGACCCGCTTCTCCTCGTCCAGCCGGCCGACGAACAGCACGGTCCGCCCGTCCCCCGGCCCGGCGGACGCGAACCGGTCCAGGTCGACACCGCAGGACACGGCCAGCGCCCGACCGGCGAATCCCTGCTCGCACAACATGTGCACGGCGGTCGGCGTGGGTGCGGTGACCACCCTGGCCGGGCGCAGCACCCGGTCCAGATCCCGCCACGCGACCCGGGACACCCCGGACCGTAACCACTCCGGCACCCGCAGGTGGCCGTGCAGGTTCTCCGGCATGAAGTGGTTCGTCGCGATCACCGGCACGCCCCGCTCGGCGGCCGACCGGACCAGTGCCCTGCCCACGCTGAAGTGGGCCTGCACGTGGACCACGTCCGGCGCCAGGTCGTCGACCAGTCGCCCCGCGACCCGCGTCGCCGACCACGGCAGGCTGACCCGGAACGTCGGGTGGCACGGTGTCCGGTGCGACGCCAGCCGGTGCACCGTCACCCCCGCGTCGATCGACTCGCCTGCCGGACCGGTGTCCGACGGGCACAGCACGTGCACGTCGTGGCCGAGACCGGCCAGGCCGGTGGCGAGCTGGTGGCCGAACCGGGCAGCGCCGTTGACATCCGGCGGGTACGTGTCCGCACCGATGATTATCCGAAGTGGACGGTCCATGACCTGCTTCCTGGTTGGTGGGATGGCCGTGGTCGGTTCGGTGCGGCGGGCGAGGATCACCACGCCGGCGGTGGCCAGCAGGCCGCCCGCCACCTGGCCGAGCACGCTGACCGGCGTCGCGCCGGTGGTCTCGTGGAACAGGAACACGCCGAACAGCACGCCGATCAGCGGGTCGACGACGGTCTGGCAGCCCAGCACGGTGTCCGGGCGGCCGCTGGCGTACGCCTGCTGGACGCACACCGCGCCGACCCCGATCGCGATCAGGCCGCCGACCACGGTGACCGTGGTGGGCCACAGCGGCAGGCCGCTGATGCCGTCCACCCTGATCCGCTCGGCGACCACCCTGGTCAGCACCGACACCGTGCCGAAGGCGACTCCGGCGGCCGCGGCGAACAGCGGGCACCTGGCCCGGCCGCGCACCGCGACGGCGGCCAGCACCAGCGCCCCGACCACCAGGCCGGTCAGCGGCAACACCCGCCCGGCGGCCATCTCCGGCACCGGAGCGGCACCGGCGTGCGGCGCGGCCGACAGCACGAACAGCCCGACGCCCAGCGCGGTGGCCACGACGGCGACGATGGTCGACCGGCCGGCGGGCACCCCGGACAGCCGGGCGGACAGCAGCGCGGCCAGGCCGATGGCGATCACGCCGACCGGCTGCACCACGGACAGTGGTGCCAGCGACAGCGACAGCACGTGCACGACGGCGGCGAGGATCTCGGCGACCCAGCCGAGCAGCCACCGGCCCTGGCGCACCAGTTGACCGATGTGGGCCAGGCTCAGCTTGCCGGTGTCGCGGGCGACGGTGTGCACGACCTGGTGCTGCAGGGCCGCGGCGACGCCGTAGAGGCAGGCGGCGACGGCGGCGAGCAGGATGCCGGTGGCGATCATCGGGCGGCCCTCCGGGGTGCTGCGGCCAGCGCGGCCAGTAGTGCGATATCGACGGTGAGCAGGGCACGTTCGGCGATGCCGCGCGGTAGCACGGCGGCGATCTGGTGCGCGCCGGGTGCGTCGGGCAGGACCAGCGGGATGTGGCTGGCCAGGAACACCAGTCCGACCAGGACACTGGTGGCGGTGAGCAGGCGCACCACCCGGCTCGGGTGGTGTCGCAGGGACAGCAGCGCGGCGATCGGCAGGCTGACGAAGAACAGCCCGGCCGCGTACCGGTGCAGCACGGCGTCCACGGTGGTCGCGGTGCCGATGACGTTGGTGGGGAACGCGATCGTCGCCACCAGCCCGACACAGCCGATGCCGAACGGCACCGCGAGCCACCGGGGCGCGCCTGCCGCCACCTGGGCGGCGGCCACACCGGCGGTGGCCGCCGCGACGCCCAGCACGGCCAGCGCGAGCAGCGTGGCGCCACCGGGGAGTGCCACGTAGTCGCTGACGGTCGTGGTGGCCGGGTCGAGCCTGCCGATCCCCAGCAGGTGCAGCAGCGCCATCCCCCCGACGGCGACCGCGAGCGCCCCGAACACGAACCGAGCCGGCCCGATCCCCCCGACCGACCCGGACGCGCCCGAACCGCTCCCCCCGAGCGAAGCCGACCGAGCCCCCGCCGAACCGGCCCGAGCCGCCCGAACCCCCGCTGCCGCCGAACCGGCCCGAGCCGCCCGAACCCCCACCGGCACCGACCCCGACGCGCCAACCGAAGCCGACCCGCTCCCCCCAGCCGGCACCGGCCGAACCCCCGCCGAACCGGCCTGGGTCGGTTCGGTTTCCGCTGCCGGCGCCGGCCGGACCATCAGGCCGGCGCCGACCGTTCCCCCTGTGTGGCGCTGCGGATCCTCCCTGGTCGCCGCGCCCGATTCCCCGTTTCTCCCCACGCAGCTGAGCCTCGGGCATCGGCGGCGAGTGGACCATGGGGTCAAACCCCGAACGGACCCTGGTGTCAACCCCACCATGATCCAGGGGTTGCACCCACCCACAGAACGATGAGGAGGCCCGATGCGTGTGCTGGACGCGGCCGAGGTGACCGCCGCCCTGCCCATGCCGGTGGCGATCGACGCTGTTCGGAGCGCCCTACGTGCCGGGCTCGACCCGGCCGCCGATCCGGCACGCGGCACGGTGCCACTGGACCACGGCCAGCTGCTGGTCATGCCCGCGCAGTGGGGCCGGTACGCCGGGGTCAAGGTGGTGTCGGTCGCGCCGGACAACCCGGCCGCCGGGCTGCCCCGCATCCAGGGCACCTACCTGTTGCTGGACGGCGCCACGCTCACGCCGGTGGCGGTGCTGGACGCGACCGCGCTCACCGCGATCCGCACGGCGGCCGTGTCGGCGGTGGCGGCGGACGTGCTGGCCGAACCCGACGCCGGCACGCTCGTGGTGTTCGGTTCCGGTCCGCAGGCGCACAGTCACGTCACGGCGTTGCGCGCGGTCCGACCGGTCGGCCGGATCGTCGTGGTGGGCCGGGACCGGCGGCGGGCCGAAGCGTTCGCAGCCTGGTGTGGCGGGAGCGTCGGGTCGGCGGCCGATGTCGCGTCGGCCGATCTGGTGGCCTGCTGCACCACGGCCCGCAGCCCGATCGTCGACGGTGCGCTGCTGGCCGACCACGCTACGGTGATCGCCGTCGGGTCGCACGAACCGGACGCCGCCGAGGTGGACGCCGTGACGGTGGCCCGCTCGACCGTGGTGGTGGAGACCGCGTCGGCGGCCCGGCGGGAGGCCGGTGACGTGATCCGGGCCGGGCCGACCGAACTGGTCGAGTTGGCCGATCTGGTGTGCGGCACGGTCACGGTGTCGCGGAGCAGGCCACGGCTGTTCAAGAGCGTCGGCATGGCCTGGGAGGACCTGGTGCTCGCCGCGACGACGTACGAGCGGGCTGTCACGTTTCCCGGTGCTGCCCCGTCCTCTGGCTGACGGCCCGCGCCCGGCGGGCCCGGACGGGAGGACGGTCATGCCGAGGATTCCCGAAGTGCCGGCGAAGGAAGCCGGCTGGGTGGTCAAGCTGTTCTACCGGATGTCGCGGCGCCGCTTCGGCGTGGTGATGGACCCGGTGGCGGTGATGGCGCACCACAGCAAGCTGCTGGTGGCGTACGGGCTCGAGGAGACCGCGGTGCAGAAGGCGGCCAAGGTACTGCCCGCCGAGGTACGCGAACTCGCCGTCTACCGGACGGCGACCAGGGTGGGCTGCTCGTGGTGCGTCGACTTCGGCACCATGCTGCAGCGCAACCACGGCCTGAACATCGAGCGGCTCACCGATATCGAGGACTACGCGACGTCGCCCCAGTTCACCGAGTTGGACCGGCTGGTCATCGAGTACACCGACGCGATGACCGACCAGCCGATGCACGTCAGCGACGAGCAGGTGGCCGAACTGGACCGGCGACTCGGTCACCAGGGCCTGGTCGAACTGTCGTTCATGATCGCGGTGGAGAACCAGCGGGCCCGGTTCAACCACGCACTGGGCATCACCGCACAGGGGTTCACGTCCGGCGACGCGTGCGCGGTCCCGCCGCGTGCGGTCAGGTCGGCTGACAGGTCGCCGTCGGCGCGGTGACCACGGCGGCAGTGTGTGCGGCGCGGAGTCGGGTACCGAGGATCATGCCGCGCGTCACACTGTCGCGCTGTCGTGGTCGTCCGGTTGGCACTTACATCGAGCCGCCGGGCACGGTAGGTTGCTGAGCGCTCAGTCAGCGCAGTGGGGAGGGTGCATGCGGGTCTTCGCCGATCTCGCCGAGTTCGTCGCCGCCAAGGGCGAACACCTCGGGTACAGCGACTGGCACGAGGTGACGCAGGAACAGGTGAACCTGTTCGCCGACGCCACCGGGGACCACCAGTGGATCCACGTGGACGTCGAGCGGGCGGCGGCCGGACCGTTCGGCGGGACGATCGCGCACGGCTACCTCACCCTGTCACTGATTCCGTTGCTCGGCCACACTCTTTATCGGGTGGACGGCCTGCGGATGGGCATCAACTACGGCGTGAACAAGGTGCGCTTCCCCAACCCGGTGCGGGTCGGCTCGAAGGTGCGGGCCAGCGCGGAACTGGTGTCGATCGGGCAGGTGGATCTGGGCACCCAGGCGGTGTTGAAGTACGTCGTGGAGATCGAGAACCAGCCGAAACCGGCCTGTGTGGCCGAAGTGGTCGTACTGCTCGCCGCCTGAGCCAACGAGGACGGACGAATGACCGAGACCCTGGACGCCACCGACCTGAAGGCGATGGTCGGCGATCTGGTGGCGGCGCACGATCCCGCCACCACCGAGCGCATGGACTTCCTGCGCGCCCGGTTCGACGCCGGACTGGCCTGGGTGCACTTCCCGGTCGGCCTGGGCGGGCTGGGCGCGTCGCGCAGCCTGCAGGCCGTCGTGGAACGCGAACTGGCCGCGGTGGGCGCGCCGAACAACGATCCGCGCCGGATCGGCATCGGCCTGGGCATGGCGGCGCCGACGATCCTCCGGTTCGGTACCGAGGAACAGAAGTCCCGCTTCCTTCGTCCACTGTGGACCGGTGAACAGGTGTGGTGCCAGCTGTTCAGCGAGCCCGGCGCCGGTTCCGACCTCGCCGCTGCCGGCACCCGGGCGGTGCGCGACGGTGACGAGTGGGTGGTGAACGGCCAGAAGGTGTGGACGTCCAGCGCGCACACCGCGCAGTGGGCGATCCTGCTGGTCCGCACCGACCCCGATGTGCCCAAGCACAAGGGGATGAGCTACTTCGTGTGTGACATGACCCTGCCCGGGGTGGAGGTCCGGCCGCTGCGCCAGATCACCGGCGAGGCCGAGTTCAACGAGGTGTTCCTCACCGACGTGCGGCTGCCCGACTCGTTGCGGCTGGGCGAGGTCGGCCAGGGTTGGCAGGTCGCGCAGACCACGCTGATGAACGAGCGCGTCGCCATCGGCGGCGGGCCGACACCGCGCGAGTCCGGCATGGTCGGGGTGGTCGCCGCCGACTGGCGGGCGCACCCGGAGAACCGCACCCCCGAACTGCACGACCGGCTGCTGCGGCTGTGGGTGGAGGTCGAGGCCACCCGCCTGGCGGGTGCCCGCCTGTCCCAGCAGATGGCGGCCGGCGCGCCGGGCCCGGAGGGGTCGGCGATGAAGCTGTCGTTCGCCCGGCTGTCCCAGGCGCTGTCCGGCCTGGGCGTCGAGTTGCGCGGCGAGCAGGGCCTGCGCTACGACGACTGGACGATGCGCCGGCCGGAGATGGTCGACTTCACCGGCCGCGACGCCGGTTACCGCTACCTGCGTGCCAAGGGCAACTCCATCGAGGGCGGCACGTCGGAGATCCTGCGCAACATCATCGCCGAGCGGGTGCTCGGCCTGCCGTCCGAGCCCAGGGTGGACAAGGACATGCCTTGGAAGGACATGCCACGGTGACCAAGTCCGGCAGCACTCCCCCGGCGCCGCAGCGCACCGCAGCCAACCTGTTGTACACCGACGTCGAGGAGGCGCTGCGGGCCAGCGTCGCCGACCTGCTCGCCAAGCGGTCCGCGCCGGCCGCGGTGCTGGCGCGGGTGGAGTCCGACGAACCCTACGACCCGGCGCTGTGGCGGGTTCTGGTCGAGCAGCTCGACGTGGCCGGCCTGCTGGTGCCCGAGGATCTCGGTGGCGTCGGTGGTTCGGCGCGGGAGACCGCCGTCATCGCCGAGGAACTGGGCAAGGCCGTGACGCCCGCGCCGTTCCTGGGCAGCGCGGTGCTCGCCACGAGTGCCCTGCTCGCCTGCGACACCACGTCCGCCGCCGTGGCGAAGCTGCTGCGGTCATTGGCATCCGGCGAGACGGTGGCCGCGCTGGCGGTGCCGCTGTCCGCGATGCCCGGTGACCCCTTCCCGAACGCGGTGACGGTGGACGGTCAGCTCACCGGCACGGTGACCTCGGTCGTCGACGCGGCATCGGCCGACGTGCTGGTGGTGCCGGCGGTCGGTCCGGACGGTCCGGCGCTGTACGCGGTGCCGGTCGGCGACGGCGTGACGGTGACGCCGGTGACGGCCCTGGACCTGACCAGGCGGATCGCCGACGTGACGATCGCGACCACCGGCGAACTGCTGGCCGGCCCGGACCGGGCGGCAGGCGCGCTGGCGGCGGCGTTGACCGCCGGGGCCGGCATCCTGGCGTCCGAACAGCTCGGCCTGGCGCAGTGGTGCCTGGACACCACGGTCAAGTACGTCAAGGAGCGCTACCAGTTCGGCCGGCCGGTCGGGTCGTTCCAGGCGCTGAAGCACCGGTTGGCCGACGTGTGGCTGGAACTGGTCACCGCGCGGGCCGCGGCCCGGTACGCCGCCGACTGCCTGGCCGAGGACCGGGACGACGTGGCGGTGGCCGTCGCGATCGCCCAGGCGCACTGTTCGCAGGTGGCGGTGCACGCGGCCGAGGAGGCCATCCAGCTGCACGGCGGCATCGGCATGACGTGGGAGCACCCGGCGCACCTGTTCCTGAAGCGGGCCAAGAGCGACGAGATCGCGTTCGGCACGCCGGGCCGGCACCGGGCCGCGCTGGCCGGCCTGGTCGACCTACCGGGTCCGGTGGCGTGACGGCGTCCCCCGAACTGTGGGCGGACGTGCGGCCGGAGGCGGCACGTCGGCTGATGCTGTCCGGCCTGCGGTCGTTCGCCGAGCACGGCTTCCACGCCACCACGACGCGGGACATCGCCGGTGGCGCCGGGATGAGCCCGGCCGCGCTGTACGTGCACTTCCCGTCCAAGGCGGCGCTGCTGTTCGAGATCAGCCGCAGCGGCCACGAGTCGGCTCTGGGTCTGGTGACGGCGGCGATCGAGCGGGGCGACGATCCCGTGGGGAGCGTGCGGAGCCTGGTGACCGACTTCGTGTCGTGGCACGCGGAACGGCACGCGGTGGCCAAGGTCGTGCAGTACGAGCTGAACTCGTTGCCGGAGCGGGAGTACGCGATCGTGGCCGGGTTGCGGCGGCGGATCCAGCAGCAGGTGCGGGACGTGATCACGGCAGGCGTCGAGGCCGGCGTGTTCGACGTGCCGGACGTGCGGACCGCCGCCCTGGCGGTGCTGTCGCTGGGCATCGACGTGGCCCGCTGGTACACCGACGACGGTCCGCTCACCCCGGCCGCCCTCGGCGAGCACTACGCGGCGCTGATCCTCAAGATGTTGGGCGCCACGGGTTAGCGGCGTCAGGTCGGGGTCGGCCACCGAGGCAGGTCGGCGGCCAGGAGCAGGAGCTCACCGTCGACCGGGTCGGGATGGGGTTGGCGCAGCGTGCAGACGATGCCCACGATCCGGGACCGGCTCCTGGCGAAGCCGGCCTCCGCCTGACGCAGCTGCTGATACAGCGGATGCAGGGCGGCCTGCGGTGACGGCACACCGGGCTCGTTCGGGAACTGGATGCGGGCCAGCCGCGCCAGCGCGTCCACCGACGTCAGCTCGGCCACCATCCGCTCCTGGTAGGTGAGCAGCCGATCCGTCGCGGCGGACCGGGAGACCATCGCGATCGCCTCGCCCGACGTGCGCACGTGGTCCGCGCACGCGTCGACCAACTGCTGCCACAGGTCGCCGCGGGGCCTGAGCACGCGCCGTTCGGCCAGGACGTGGTCGACCCGCTCCCGGCGTTCCCCGTTCACCAGGGCCGCGCGCACCCCCAGGGCCACCGCGGTCGCGACAGCACCGATCGCGGCGAAGACCACCATCCCGAAAACGAGCACCTGCGCCAGGTAGCCGTTGCCGTACACCACGACGCCCACGCCCAGGGCTATCACCGCCATTCCGGCGATCCCACCCAGTACCGCCCACAGCGGCCATCTCATACCGTCATAGTGCCACTGCCGGCAGCGGCGCCGACGGGCATCAGGTCCCCTGGTCGGCGGGCCATTCGTCCCGGGTGATCAGGTACCGGACCTCGCCCTGTTCCGTGCCCGGGATCGGCTCGGCGAAATGCGGGAAGTACGTCGTCACGTGCCGCATCCCCACCGACGCCATCGTGGCCCGGGAAGCGACGTGCACCGCCATCGTCTCGGCGAACACCCGCGTCAACCCCAGATCCGCGAATCCGTGCCGCAACAACTCCCACGCGCCCTCGCCGGCCAACCCCTGCCGCCAGTACCGGGGCAACAGCCGGTACCCCAACTCGGCCGCACGGTCGACCGTCCGCCACGGCTCGAGAATCCACCACCCCACGAAGCAGCCGCTCACGAACCCGGCCCAGAACCCCAGTCCGGGCACCACCGAGGCGACGGCCAACCGGTCCCGGTGCCGCTGTTCGACCACGGCCCGGCTGCGCGGCCCGGTGTCCAGATACCGCATGACGGCCGGGTCGGCGTCCAGTTCCACCTCGTACTCGAGGTGGTCGTCGGCCAGCGGCAGCAACGTCATCCGGGGCGTCCGCAGTACCGCCTGGGTCAGAGGACCAGCTCTTTCGTCGGCGTGGCCATGATGTTCGGGTCGTCCCAGTCGACGCCGGGCACGTCGACGTACAGCTCGATCTCGTTGCCGTCCGGGTCGGCGATGTAGAGGCTGTGCGTCGCGGTGTGGTCGCTCATGCCGAGGATCGGGGTGCCGGTGTCGACCAGCTTGTCGCGCGCGGCGCGCAGCTCGTCGTCGGTGTCGCCGATCTTCAGGCCGAAGTGGTAGAGGCCCAGCCGCCTGCCCTCCGGCTGCCCGGCGGCGTCCTCACCGACCTCGATCAGCAGCAGTTCGTGATGGGTGCGGCCGGACGGTGCGTTGAACGCGGCGGCGCGCCAGGCGCGGTCGTAGCCGTCGATCGGCAGGATCTGCCGCCACCCCAGCACATCCCGGTAGAAGGCGGCGGACCGCTTGACGTCCCGGACGTAGAGCACGACGTGGCCGAGTTCCTTGACCTCCATGCGAACCAGCGTAACGCCGGAAAGGCGCTACGGTCGGTCCCGTGCCGAACCTGACCGACGTGACGCCGTCCCTGCTGGCCGCGCTCGGCGTCACCGGCTATGCCGACACGCTGGGCGTGGCCGGCGCCGACCGGGTCTGCCTGCTGCTGGTCGACGGCCTGGGCTGGGAACTGCTCCGCGCCCATGCGGCCGACGCGCCGTTCCTGGCCGGGCTGGCCGAGGGCACCGGACCGATGTCGGTCGGGTTCCCGGCGACGACGGCGGCCAGCGTGGCGACACTGGGTACGGGCCTGCCGGTGGGCCGGCACGGGATCGTCGGGCTCAGCTTCCTGGTCCCCGGCCAACCGCTACTGCACGCGTTGACCTGGCGCCGCCAGGGTGATGGTGTGAAGGAGGACCTGCGCGACTCGGTGGTGCCCGAACGGGTCCAGCCGACACCGACCGCACTGGAACGGGCCGAGCGGGCCGGCATCACGGTGACCGTGACGGCGCCGCGGATCCAGCGCCGGTCCGGGCTGAGCCGGGCGGTCCTGCGCGGCGGCCGGTTCGCCACGGCGCACGCGCTGGGTGATCTGGTCACCCACGTCGCCGAGGCGCTGCGCACCGCGCCCGCGTTCTGTTACGCCTACCACGGCGATCTGGACCTGGTCGGCCACGTCTACGGCCCGGGTTCGACCGCGTGGCGGGCCCAGTTGCGGATCATCGACCGGCTGGCCGCCGACATCGCGGGCGAGTTGCCGGCGGGCGCGCTGTTCGCGGTGGTCGCCGACCACGGCATGGTCACCCTGGCCCCGGACGAGGTGGTGGACGCGGACACCACCCCGGCGTTGAGCGACGGGGTGCTGGAGATCGGCGGCGACATCCGCGCCCGGCACGTGTACGCGCAACCGGGCGCCGCGGCCGACGTGCTGGCCGCGTGGCGGGAAGTGCTGGGCGAGCGGGCCGTGGTGCTGTCGAGGGACGAGGCGGTGACCGACGGCTGGTTCGGCCCGGACGTCAGCGACCTGGCCCTACCCAGGATCGGCGACGTGGTGACGTCGTCCCTGGCCGGCAACGGCGTGCTGCGCACCCACCGGGAACCGATCGAGTCGAAGATGGTCGGGCATCACGGATCACACGGCAGTGCCGAACGCCTCGTGCCGTTCCTGACCGTCCGGGCCTGACAGAATGTCGTTGGACAACGAATAACAGGACACGGAGGCGGAAAACCGGTGAGTCTCTACGACATTCCCCTGGAAACGCTGGCCGGCGAGCCGACCACGCTGGGCGAGCTGCGCGGCAAGGCGATGCTGATCGTCAACGTCGCGTCCAAGTGCGGGCTGACGCCCCAGTACACCGGGCTGGAGGAGCTCCAGAAGCGTTACGCCGACCAGGGTTTCACCGTGGTCGGGGTGCCGTGCAACCAGTTCGGCGGGCAGGAGCCGGGCACGGCGGAGGACATTCAGACGTTCTGCTCCGCCACCTACGGCGTGACGTTCCCGATGCTCGCCAAGATCGACGTGAACGGCGACACCCGGCACCCGCTCTACCAGGAGCTGACCGCCGTCCAGGACGAGGAGGGCAACGGCGGCGACGTCCAGTGGAACTTCGAGAAGTTCCTGGTGGACGCGCACGGCGACGTCGTGGGCCGGTTCCGGCCGCGCACCACGCCGGAGGACCCCGACCTGGTCAAGGCCATCGTCGGGGCCCTGCCGGCCTGACCCACGAACGGTGGGGTGACGCCGTGGGCGTCACTCCACCGGCACGCCCTGCCGGCCGGCCAGCGCCGCCAGTTCCGACCGTGACCGCACACCGACCCGGCGGCAGATCCGCCGCACATCCGTCACGACCGTGCGCTCGGAAACGCCGGTGCGGCGGGCGATCTGCGGGTTGGTCAGGCCCTGGGCGACCAGTTCGACGACCCGGCGTTCCCGTTCCCGCCTGCGGTTCTCGGTGCGGTTGACCAGTTCCGACCATTCGGCGCCCGCCGCGAAGGCGAGCAGCTGCTCCGGTGTCATCTGGACGGCTGCCGCGTGCAGGTCAGCGAGTTGCTTGGACGTGAACGACCGCCTGGCCGCCGCGTCCGCCTCGTCCAGTTCCGGCCAGCGGGCCAGCGGGCCGACCACCGGTCGGGTCGCGCCGGTCCGGGACCGGATGGCGTCGGCGGCGGCGATCAGCCGCAGGCCCCGTTCGGCCTGGCCACGGCCCAGCGCCACCAGCGCCAGCCCGTCCAGCGGTGCCGGCATCAGTTCCGGCTGGGTGCGGACGCAGCGCAGCGACTCGATCAAGCGCTGTTCGGCGACGTCGGGCAGGTCGCCGGCCACGGCAACCTCGGCCGCGGTGAGCAGCACCGCGCACAGCTCGGCGGAGTCACCGGACAGTCGCAGTTCCTGCTCGGCCATGGACAGCTCGGATTCGGCGCACTCCAGCCAGTCGCCGGTGCTCTCGCCGGTCCGGGCGGCCACCAGGATGGCCCGGCCCCGGCCGTGTGCGACGCGCGCGGTGATCAGGGGCAGCGGCCGGCCGATGCGCAGTGCCTCGGTCAGCGCGTCCCGGCCGGAAGCCAATTCGCCCTGGTCGACCAGCGCCAGGCCGCGCAGCGTGAGCGCGGCGGCCCGCACGTGCGGTGAGCAGGGTTCGGCGGCGGCGTCGGTGGCCTCGCCCACCATCCGCTCGACGTCACCGTGCCAGCGGGCGACGCCGGCCGCGACGGTGAGCAGGATGCCCCGGTAGTCGCCACCCCGGTCCCGGCGCGCCACCGCGGTCCTGGCCACCACGCCGGCCTCGGCGAGCCGGCCGGCGGACTGGAGGCAGAGGGCCAGCGCGGCGGCCAGGGCGCCGGATCGCCGGTCCCTGTGGTGCGCCGACCACAGGACGGCGACCCGCAGGGTGCGCAGGTGCGGCCGCAGCCGTTCGGCCGGCCGGGCCTGGTCCAGTTCGGGCTGGGCGAGACCGGCCAGCCAGCCGGCCAACCGGCGGTAGGTGTCGTCGGCCTCGCCGGACACCCGCAGGCGGTACTGGCCGTAGCCGCGGACCGTGCGGAACTGGTCGTACGTGCGGGTGACACCGGGCCGTTCGGCCGGGAGCAGCAGGGACATCGCGGACAGGACGGCCAGGATGTCGTCGATCCTGGGGGCGGTGAGCCTGGGCTCGGGGCACAGCGCGGCCACCGAGTCGGCGTCGACCGGGTCGGCCAGCACGGACAGGCGGCGGAAGACCAACTGCTCGTCGGCGGTCAGCAGCCGGTAGCTGGCGTCCAGCGCGGACCGCAGGCTGCCGTGCCGGCCGTTGGCCCGGCCGCCGGCGACCAGGTCGTGTCCGGCGTCCACGTGCGCCAGCAGGTCGTCGATGCCCAGCAGCCGGATGGACCGCGCGGCCAGCTCGATGGCCAGCGGCAGGCCGTCCAGGCGGGTGCACAGGCGGGTCACCGTGGCGGCGTACTGCCCGGTCAGGTCCAGGTGCGGCACGCTGGCCGCGGCCCGCTCGACGAACAGGCGCACGGCGTCCACGCCGGCCTGCGGGCGGTCCGGCCGGGCGCCGGTGGCCAGCGGGCACAGCGGCAGCGCGGCAGCCCCCGGCACGTCCAGCGCGGTGCGGCTGGTGGCCAGCACCCGCACGCCGGCACAGGAGCGCAGCAGCGCGGTGACCAGTTCGGCGCAGCCTGCCTGCACGTGTTCCACGTTGTCCAGGACCAGCAGGACGCGACGCGACCGCAGCACCTCGACCAGTCCGGGCACCGACGCGCACCAGGACGGCAGCGACAGGGCGGACGCGACGGCGGCGACCACGGGCGAGTCGGGCAGCAGGCAGGCGCAGTCGACCAGCCACACGCCGTCCGGCCAGACGCAGTCCAGCAGTCCGGCGCCGGCCTGGCGGGCCACGTCCAGGGCGAGCCTGCTCTTGCCGACGCCGGGCGGACCGACGACGGTGACGGCCCGGTTGGCGTCCACCAGCTGGCCCAGCTCGACGAGTTCGTCCTGGCGACCGATCAGGCTGTCCAGCGCGGCCGGCACGTTGCCCTGGGTGCCGCCGGTCCGCTTCTGGTTCGACTCCGTCGGTGCCGGTGGCGGGGGCACCGCGGGAGCGACCAGGCGCGCGGGCTTGCGGGTCTGGGGTTCCGGGTCGGGTACGGCGACGACCGTCCTGGACTGCTGGGCCGGGGACTCGCCACCGGCCCGGGCGGACTGGGCGGCCAGCCGCAGGCGGTAGGCGCGCTGGCGGCACGCGTTGGAGCAGTACTGGGGTCGGGGGCCGGACCGGGTCGCGCCGGAGCCGTTGGACAGCATCGTCCCGCAGGTGCGGCAGTACGTGGTCAGTACGTCACCGACGACCGTGACACTCATGCGACCACCTCTTCGCCACCGTCCACCGGAACCGGACGCGAACCCGCACAACCACCTGAATCGAGCGCGCTCATACGACCGCCTCGCTGACGCTCGCCGGACGCATTCGCGAAGGCACTGCGCTCATTGGTTCGCTCGCAAGCTCGCTCACGCCCGTCCTCACACAATCTGGCTGCCGAACCACGTTCGGTAGCCGTCCCGTCATCCATCGTCACCACCGGTCCTTCCGGCTGCCCCCAGCGAACTCGTGCTACGGGACACCACACGTAGGTACGGGCCAATGGGTTCATTGGGCTTGACCGTGATTCGGCGGGGACCGACCCAACAGACCCCCCAGATGCAGCACGGTCCGCGCTGCCGTGGCCCGCCCGGACCCAATACGGTGGGACCGACCTGCTTGAACGGGAGGACTGACCATGGCATCACCGGCGGCAGCAACGGCCCAGATTGGGGTGACCGGATTGGCGGTCATGGGCCGCAATCTCGCCCGCAACCTGGCTCGCCACGGCTACGCGGTCGCCCTGCACAACCGGACCTCGGCCAAGACGAAGTCGCTGGTCACCGACCACGGCGACGAGGGCGTGTTCGTGGCGACCGAGACGATGGCCGAGTTCGTCACCGCCCTGGAGCGCCCGCGCCGCGTGGTGATCATGGTGAAGGCGGGGGGCCCGACCGACGCGGTGATCGACGAACTGGTGCCGCTGCTGGAGCCGGGCGACATCGTGATCGACTGTGGCAACGCCCACTTCGCCGACACCCGGCGCCGGGAGGCGAGCCTGCGCGAGCACGGCCTGCACTTCGTGGGCGCCGGCGTGTCCGGTGGCGAGGAGGGCGCGCTGCTGGGGCCGAGCATCATGCCCGGCGGGTCGGCCGAGTCGTACCAGTCGCTGGGCCCGATGTTCGAGGCGATCGCGGCACAGGTGGACGGCACGCCGTGCTGCGTGCACGTCGGCCCGGACGGTGCCGGCCACTTCGTGAAGATGGTGCACAACGGCATCGAGTACGCCGACATGCAGCTCATCGCCGAGGCCTACGACCTGCTGCGCGAGGGGCTGAAGGCGGAACCGGCCGAGTTGGCCACGATCTTCGCCGAGTGGAACAGCGGCGACCTGGAGTCGTTCCTGATCGAGACCACCGCCGAGGTGCTCGGCCACGTGGACGCGGCCACCGGCACGCCGTTCGTGGACGTGGTGGTGGACCAGGCGGAGCAGAAGGGCACCGGCCGCTGGACCGTGCAGACCGCGCTGGACCTGGGCGTGCCGGTCACCGGCATCGCGGAGGCCACGTTCGCCAGGGCACTGTCCGCGCACCCGGAGCAGCGGGCGGCCGCGCAGGCGGTGCTGCCCGGCCCGTCGTCGACCTCGCCGCCTGCCGACCGGGACGGGTTCGTGGACGACGTGCGCAAGGCGCTGTACGCATCGAAGGTGGTCGCCTACGCGCAGGGCTACGACCAGTTGGCCGCGGCCAGCGCCGAGTACGACTGGCACGTCGACCTGGGCGCGATGGCCACCATCTGGCGGGGCGGCTGCATCATCCGGGCGAAGTTCCTGGACCGGATCAAGGAGGCGTACGCCAAGGACCCGAACCTGCCATCGCTGCTGGTGGACCCGTACTTCCGGGACGCGGTGGCGCAGGGCCAGGACGCCTGGCGGCGGGTGGTGGCGCACGCGGCGCAGGTGGGCATCCCGACCCCGGCGTTCTCGTCGTCGCTGGCCTACTACGACGGCCTGCGGGCCGGCCGGCTGCCCGCGTCGCTGCTGCAGGGACTGCGGGACTTCTTCGGCGCGCACACCTACCGTCGGGTCGACCGGCCAGGCGTTTTCCACACGATGTGGGCGGAGGACCGCCGGGAGGTGGAAGCCTGACAGCGTCGGTGCGAGCGGGAGGGTGAGGATGGCGACAGCGGCGACCGCCACGAGCGGGGTGGGTTTCCGTTCCGAACGCGGGCCGGTGCTCGCGTCGTTGATGCTGTGCACCGGCCTGGTCGCGCTGGACAGCACGATCATCGCGACGGCGGTGCCGTCGGTCGTGCGGGACCTGGGCGGGTTCGCCCAGTTCCCGTGGCTGTTCTCGATCTACCTGCTGACCCAGGCGGTCACCGTGCCGCTGTACGGGAAGCTGGCCGACGTGATCGGCCGCAAACCGGTGATGTACTTCGGCATCGCGGTGTTCCTGCTCGGCTCGGTGCTGTGCGGGGTGGCGTGGAGCATGCCGGCGCTGATCGCGTTCCGGGCCATCCAGGGCGTCGGTGCGGGCGCGGTGCAGCCGATGAGCATGACGATCGTCGGTGACCTGTACACCGTCGAGGAACGCGCCAGGGTGCAGGGCTACATCGCCAGCGTGTGGGGCATCGCCGCGGTGCTCGGCCCGACGCTGGGCGGCGTGTTCTCGCAGTACGCGTCATGGCGGTGGATCTTCTTCGTGAACCTGCCGCTGGGCGTGGTGGCCACCGTGGTGCTGGCCCGGCGGTTCCACGAGAAGGTCAAGGAACGCCGGCAGCACCGGATCGACTATCCGGGTGCCACGATGCTGGTGATCGGTTCGTCGCTGCTGGTCCTGGGGCTGCTGGAGGGCGGCGTCGGGTGGGCGTGGCTGTCGGTGCCCAGCGTGGTGATCTTCGTGGTCGCCGTGGGGTTGCTGGTCGGGTTCGTGGTGCTGGAGTCGCGCACCGAGGAACCGGTGCTGCCGCTGTGGGTGTTCGGCAGACGAGTGCTGGCCGGCGGGACGCTGGCCGCGTTCGGGGTCGGCGCGCTGCTGATCGGGCTGAGTTCGTACGTGCCCACCTACGTGCAGGGCGTGCTGGGCACGGGGGCGCTGGTGGCCGGGTTCGCGCTGGCCGCGCTGTCCATCGGCTGGCCGCTGGCGGCCACGTTCGCCGGCCGGCTCTACATCCGGATCGGGTTCCGGGACACGGCGCTGATCGGCAGCGTGCTGGTGATCACCGGGGCCGTGCTGTGCGCGCTGTTACCCGAGCACGCGCAGGTCTGGCAGGTGGCGGGCGCGGTGTTCGTGGTGGGCGCCGGTCTGGGCCTGACGTCGAGCCCGACGCTGGTCGCGGCCCAGTCGGTGGTCGGCTGGGACCGCAGGGGCGTGGTGACCGGGACGAACATGTTCGCCCGCTCGATGGGCAGCGCGGTGGGCGCCGCGGTGATGGGCGCGATCGCGAACGCGACGCTCACCGGCCGGCTGGCCCACCCGCCGGCCGAGGTGTCCCGAGCGGTGGGCGGGCACGGCATCGACGCGACCAGCCTGGTGCTCGGCGGCCAGGTGCCCACCGGCGACTCCGGTGTGGCCGCGTTCGTCCGGGACGCGCTGTACGCCGCGTCGCACCACGTGTTCGTCAGTGTGATCGTGGTGGCCGTGATCGCCGGTGGCGCCGTGCTGGTGATACCGCGCAGGACCAGGGAGCTCACGTTTGACTGAGGCGCCGTTCCCGATCGGTTCGACCGCGGTGCGCCGCGACGTGCGGCAGGGCAAGGTGTGGACCGCCACGCCCAACCGGGTGCTCGCCGACGCCGACGGCACGGTCGTGCTCACCTGCTGGCCGGGCGTGGGGATGCTGGGCCCGGCGACCTGGACGCACTGGCTGCGCACCGGCGACGACACGGTCCGCAAGCGGGGCATCGACGACCTCGCTGCCGGCCGGTGGGACCTGGACCCGTGGACGTGGCAGCAGACGACGCTGGTCAGCGAGTTCCGGTCCGGCCAGCACTTCAGCGTGCACCGGTACCTGTCCGACCGGCCGGCCACCTGGTACGTCAACTTCGAACTGCCCTACCGGCGCACGGCGATCGGCATCGACACGATGGACCTGCTGGTGGACCTGGAGGTCGAGCCGGACCTGTCGGCGTACCGGTGGAAGGACGAGGACGAGTACGCCCAGGGCAGGCGGCTGGGCCTGATCGACGACGCGACCCACGCCGAGGTGACGAAGGCCCGGGACGAGGTGCTGGCGCTGATCGAGGCCGCCGACGGCCCGTTCGCCCGGGACCGCGCGGACTTCGTACCCGATCCGGACTGGCCGCTGCCGGTGCTGCCGGACGACGCCGTCAGCCGCTGACCGCCAGGGAGCCCACCGTGGACCGGCCGAGCACCCGGCTCGCCGAGCAGCGGCACCGCAACCGCGCGATGGACGCGCTGGACGGCCTCGCCGACGGCGCCGGCCCGAACGGATCGGGCCGGTCGCGACCTCGGCGCTGGAACTCATGCGGGCGCGAGGCCGTTGTCGCGAGGACGAGTTGCCGCCGACCGGGCTGACCGCCTCAGCCGTTGACCACTCGGGCCTTGCGGCCGCCGCACGCCACCACGTCCCCGGCTCGCAACTGCCGGCCGCGCCGGGTGTCCACCCGGCCGTTCACCGTCACGTCGCCCGCCTCGACGAGCGCCTTGGCGTCCGAACCGGCGTCGGCCAGCCCGGCCAGCTTGAGGAACTGTCCGAGCCGGATGGTCTCGTCGGCGATGGTGACCTCGTCCACGCCGTCATCCCACCATGCGCGGGTTCACCACCGGGCCGGTGGCACGCCGTCGGTGTGCTGGATCCAGCCGAACGACAGCTCGACGGCCCGCCGCCAGTTGCCGTACTCCTCGGCACGGCGCGCCGCGTCCATCGCGGGCGACCACTGGGCGGCACGGTGCCAGTTGCGCCGCAGCCCTTCCAGGTCCGGCCAGTAGCCGACGGCCAGGCCGGCCGCGTAGGCGGCGCCCAGCGACACCGTCTCCACCACCATCGGCCGCACCACGGGCACGTTGAGCACGTCCGCGACGATCTGCATGAGCAGGTTGTCCGCGGTCATGCCGCCGTCGACCCGCAGCGTGCTCAGGTCGAGCCCGGAGTCGGCGTTCATCGCGTCCACCACTTCGCGGGTCTGCCAGCCGGTGGCCTCCAGCACGGCCCTGGCCAGGTGGCCCTTGGTGACGTAGGAGGTCAGGCCGGCGATCACCCCGCGGGCCTCGCTGCGCCAGTGCGGCGCGAACAGCCCGGAGAACGCCGGCACGATGTAGCAGCCGCCGTTGTCCTCGACGGTCCTGGCGAGTGTCTCGATCTCCGGTGCGCTGGTGATCAGCCCGAGCCCGTCGCGGAACCACTGCACCAGCGAGCCGGTGATCGCGATCGAGCCCTCCAACGCGTAGACCGCCTTCTCCTGGCCGATCCGGAAGCCGACGGTGGACAGCAGCCCGTGCGTCGAGTGGACCGGCGTGGGTCCGGTGTTGAGCAACAGGAAACTGCCGGTGCCGTAGGTGCATTTGGCTTCACCGGGGCTGAAACAGGTCTGGCCGAACAGGGCGGCGTGCTGGTCGCCCAGGGCTGCGCCGATGGTGATGCCGGGGACCACTTTCGTGGTGACGCCGTAGGTCTCGGTGGACGAGCGGATCTGCGGCAGCATCCGTCGTGGAATGTCGAAAAAGGACAGTAGCCAGTCGTCCCACGCCAGGGTGTGCAGGTCCATCAGCAGGGTTCGGCTGGCGTTGGTGACGTCGGTGACGTGCACTCCCCCGTCGGCGCCACCGGTGAGGTTCCAGACCAGCCAGCTCTCCATGGTGCCGACCAGGACGTCGCCGCGTTCCGCTCGGTCGCGCAGGCCGGGTGTGCTGTCCAGCATCCAGCTGATCCGCGGCGCGGAGAAGTAGGTGGCCAGCGGCAGGCCGGTGCGTTCCCGGATCGAGTCGGCTCCCGGTTTGCGGGCCAGTTCCTCGATCATCTCGTCGGTGCGGGTGTCCTGCCAGTTGATGGCGTGGCCGATCGGGTTGCCGGTGTGCCGGTCCCACAGCACCACGGTCTCCCGCTGGTTGGCGATGCCCACGGCGACCACCTGACGCGCGCCGACGCCGGCCTGGGCCATGGTCTGCGGCACGATCCGGGACAGGTTGCGCCAGATCTCCACGGCGTCGTGCTCGACCCAGCCGGGCCGGGGGTAGTGCTGTTGGTGTTCCTTCTGTACCACGGAGACCAGGCGCCCGCGTTGATCGAACAGGATGCACCGGGTGGAGGTCGTGCCCTGATCGATCGACATCACGTAGCGCTGCACCATGGCACTCCCCCTTCCCGTACCGGCCCGGCTACCACCTGGACGCCCCGAGATCGCGGGACACGGCCCGCGCCGCGTCCCGGACATAGCCGACGAGCACCTGGCTCGGCTGCCCCCGCCCGTCACAGATCCGTTCCACGGCGCCGGAAACGCCGATGGCACCCACCACCAATCCACCATAACCGCGGATGGGTGCCGCGATGCCTGCCTGACCTGGGGTGCTCTCCTCCGTTTCGGACGCCCAGCCGCGGTCGCGCACCTCGGCCAACGCGCGCGCCAGCGCCTTGGGCGGCACGATGGTGCGGCGGGTGAACGCGGCCAGCGGTTCATCCCCTTGGGTGATCGCGGCGGCCAGTTCCACGTCGTACGCCAGTAGCACCTTGCCCAGAGCACTGGCGTGCAGCGGCAACAGGGTGCCCACGTCCAGGGTTTGCAGCGTGTCATCGGGCCGGAACACGTGGTGCACAACGAGAACCTGGCCCTCCAGCGGCGCGCCGATGCGCACCGCCTCACCGCTGCGCGCGGCCAGCGCGTCGGCCCAGTTGATCGCCCTGGACCGCAGCTCGTTCACGTCCAGGTAACTGGTGCCGAGATGCAGCAATGCCGCGCCGAGCTGATACTTCCCCGTAGCCCTGTCCTGTTCGACGAAACCGACCCGCTGCAGCGTCCGGAGGATGCCATGGGCAGTCCCCTTGGCCAGGTCCAGCGAGCTCGCGATCTCACCGACCCCGAGCCGCCCGGAGCCACGGGCGAGCAGCCGCAGGATCGCTGCCGCCCGCTCGATCGACTGCACCGGGCCGGGCATCACCAGACCATAGCGCCGTCGGGTGTTGTTCGACCATGTCGAACAACGTGGACGCACGGTGCGGGTCCGACGTGGGTCGAGTGTGTGCTGGCTCACAGCTTACGGCCGACCGCGCTGGGTGTTCACCGATAGCCGGTTCGACAATGTCGACCAGCGTGCGTTGACCCTGGTCCCGGGCGGACCTACCGTCCGACCACAGCCCATTGGGCCCGGGTCGCCACGCACCGCACTCAAGGAGGAGTCATGGTGGAACGGCTCAGAGACAAAGGCCTGCTCGGCGAGATGGCCGCCGAGTTCGCCGGCACCTTCATCCTCATCCTCTTCGGCGTCGGCGTGGTGGCCCAAGTAGTGGCCGGCGGGCTCGGCGGTCACGACAGCATCGCCTGGGCGTGGGGTATCGGCGTCATCCTCGGCGTCTACGTGGCCGGCAAGCTGTCCGGCGGACACATCAACCCGGCGGTCACCATCGCGCTGGCCGTGTTCAAGGGATTCGAATGGCGGAAGGTCGGGCCGTACTGCCTCGCCCAGACGTTCGGCGCCTTCCTGGCCGCGCTGATCGTCCGCTGGAACTACACCGAGGTGCTCGCCAAGTTCGACCCGGGCCACACCATCAAGTCGCAGTTCGTCTTCTCGACGCTGCCCGGCAACGGCAGCCTGCCGGTGAGTGAATGGGGCGCGTTCCGCGACCAGATCATCGGCACGGCCATCCTGCTGTTCGTCATCGTGGCGATCACCGACCTGCGCAACAACAAGTTCGCCGACGGTCTGGCGCCCATCGCCATCGGCCTGCTCATCGTCGGCATCGGCATGGCGTGGGGCACGAACGCCGGCTACGCCATCAACCCGGCCCGTGACCTCGGCCCCCGGCTGGCGTCGTTCATCACCGGGTACGGCACGGCATGGACAGACCAGTACGGGAACCAGTATTGGTGGGTACCCATAGCCGGGCCCATCATCGGCGGCGTCGTCGGCGTGTTCCTGTACGACCAGATAGTAGGCCGGTTCCTGCCCTTCACGGGTCGTCAGGAACCCGGTGAGGTGCCGACCAATCCGGACGAATTCCAGAAGGCCTGACGTCCCGGCCCAATCCGCACGGAGGGATGAGTTACATGGCTGACTTCGTGGGCGCTGTCGACCAGGGCACGACCAGCACCCGATTCATGATCTTCGACCACGGTGGCAACGAGATCGGCCGCCACCAGCTGGAGCACGAGCAGATCCTGCCCAAGGCCGGCTGGGTCGAGCACAACCCGACCGAGATCTGGGAGCGCACCCGGTCGGTGGTACAGACCGCCCTGACCAACGCCAACCTGACCGCGTCCGACCTGGCCGCTGTCGGCGTCACCAACCAGCGCGAGACCGCTGTGGTGTGGGACCGGAAGACCGGCCGGCCCTACTACAACGCGATCGTCTGGCAGGACACCCGCACCGACCGTATCGTCGCCCGGCTGGCCCACGAGGGCGGCCAGGACCGCTTCCGCGTCAAAACCGGGCTGCCGCTGGCGACCTACTTCGCCGGCCCCAAGCTCCGCTGGCTGCTTGAGAACGTCCCGGCGGTGCGCGCGGCGGCCGAGCGCGGAACCGCCGCCTTCGGCACGATCGACTCCTTCCTCATCTGGTGGCTGACCGGCGGTCCGGATGGCGGCGTCCACGTCACCGACGTGACCAACGCCTCCCGCACGATGCTGATGGACCTGCGCGCGCTCGATTGGGACGACGAGCTCCTCGCCGCGCTGGAAATCCCTCGCGCGTTGTTGCCCGAGATCCGCTCTTCCAGCGAGGTCTACGGCGAGACCCGCGGCTGGCTCGCCGGCGTG
>DASUGU010000077.1:0-162712 GCA_036273855.1 Pseudonocardiaceae bacterium | reverse complement strand
CGAAACCCTCCCGGCCCGGTCCCGGACGCCCGCCCGGCTCGAAGAACCACACACCGGCGACCCGCCACGAGGTCGGCAAGACCGTCAAACGCGACCTCACCGTCGGACAGCACCGCAACAACACAGGTTAAACAACAAGCTCAGCGGCCGGCGTGATGCCGACCGACGCCAGGTCCACGGTGGAGTCCGCGGTGTCGTCGGTGCCGACGAACGCGTCGATCGTCTGCTGGTCCGGGCCGACCAGCAGGCCGCCCTTGGCCGCGTCGTAGGTCGCGCCCGCCACGTGCGCCAGCGGGCCCACGTCGGTGGCACCGGCGGTGTCGATCTGGTACAGCTCCTTGAACGCGCCCGGCTCGAAGTTGCCGTCCCGCTCGTCGACCAGGAACGTGTGGTCGCTCAGCGCGGTGATCTCACTGACCGCGCCGCTGTTGTCCTTCGGGTCGTGCAGCAGGTACAGGTACTCGTGCGTGGCCTTCGTGTGCAGGTTGTAGGTGACGATGCGCAGCGTGGTCACGTTCGCCGGCTTCTTCGTCAGGTCGGGCTGCTGCAACGCGGACTGCATGATGCCGACCAGCGTCGAGTGGTCCGGCGTGACGGTCAGGCCCTCCATGCCCTTGTTCGGCACCCGGTTGGCCAGTTCGGCGGGCAGCGAGCCGTCGAACGGCGACAGGCGCTGGAGCTGGCGGCCGTCGCGGTCGAAGTGGGTGATGAACGGGCCGTACTCGTCGGACACCCAGAACGTGCCGTCGGGCATGGCGACCAGGCCCTCGGAGTCGTAGCCGTTCGGGTCCAGCGGCAGCAGGTTGTCGTTCCGGTCGACGATGGTCTCGCCGGTCTGCGCCTGGCTGTTCTCCCGGCCGGAGTAGGGCGTGCCGTCGGCGGCGCGCAGCGGGATGACCTTCTCCAGGACGGCCTTCGTGCCGACCAGCTTGAACTTGCCGATCTGCGGGTCGAAGGCCGGGATCGGCTCCACGGCGACGACGTTCGGGCCGTCCACGTTCGGGCCGCGGTCGGTCAGGCCGTAGACCTCGTCCGTCGAGCCGGGCACCGGGTACAGCGACGAGCCGTACGCGCCACCGGTGATCTTGACACCGCCGATGGTGGCCAGCGGCGCGACGTGCGTCTGGAAGAGCCGGACGGCGTCGCTGACGGTGTAGGTGAAGCTGTCGGTGCCGGTGAAGCCGGCGGCCGGCGTGTAGCTGAAGGTGCCGTCCTGGTTCAGGGTGAGCGACCCGTGCGCTGGCTGCGAATGCGCGACGAGCGTGACCGGCGAACCGTTGTCGTTGTTCAGGATCCCGTTGCCGTGCACGGTGAGCGTGTCGCCCTCGCCGGTGTGGTAGGCGTCCGCCCTCGCCTGTAACCCGTGCCCGGAACCGTGTCCCGACGTGTGCGCGTCCGCGACCCCGGCGACGGCCATCGACAGGGCCAGTGCCGTCGCGGCGATCGCCGCGCCCACCACTCGATTTCTCATCCCAGCCTCCCTCGAACGCCGCGTCAACGCGACGTGGCGCCGGGAAGTCTGATCAGCGCGAGTAGCCGGGCGGCGACCACCGGGCAACGCATCGGTGAACAGCGGCGGGTGAGTGCTCCGGGTCACGCCCGCAACCAGCACAGACCGGACTCCGGCGGCGTTATCCCGCCGCCGAGGGCACCATCGCGGCCAGCCAGCCGGTGAGGTCCCCGCCGTGCCAGGACCTGGCGGAGAACCGCTCCTGCGCGACGCCTTCCCACGGCACGGTCCGCCCGCCGGTGTCCAGGGTGATCCCCGCATGGGCGTCCACCACGCGGCCGACCACCTGCGCGGCACAGCCTTCGGCGGCCAGTTTCGCCACTGCCGTACCGGCATCCGTCGGGCCGACCGCGACCAGCAGGCACCAGTCGCCCCACGTCGCCGCGAGGTCGAACGGCCGCACGCCCGCCGCCCGGCACACCGCGGCCGGCACCGGGTCCAGCCGGACGTCCTCGGACATCCGGGCGCCGACACCGTTGACCTCGCACAGGGCCCGCACTGAGGCGAACAGCCCGTCCGAGACGTCCATGGCGGCGCGGGTGAAGCCCGCCTCGGCGAGCAGCCGGCCGGCGGCCAGTTGGGCCTTGGGCCGTCGGGCCCGGGCGGCGAGCGCGGCGGCGTCGTCGGGCGACAGGGTCGTCACCCGGCCGCCGGCCACCAGCGCCTCGGCCCACAGGTAACCGGGCGAGCCGACCAGCACCAGCCGGTCCCCCACCGACGCGCCGCGCCGGCCCACCCGGCAACCGGGCGCGCACTGGCCCACCGCGGTGGCCGACAGGTGGGTGGGCGTGCCGTCCCGCAGATCGCCGCCGACCACCCGGGTGTGGTGCTCGGCGGCGCATTCGTCCACACCGGCCAGCAGCCGCTCCAGGTCGTCGACCGGTGTGTCGGCCGGCAGCGTGTAGTTGACCACCAGGCCGAGCGGGCTCGCACCGGCGGCGGCCAGATCGGACAGGTTGATCGTCACCAGCAGCCAGCCCGCGTGGTACGGGTCGGTGTCGCCGAGTTGCGCCACCAGCGGTGTCGGGCAGGTGTCGGTGGTGGCGACGATGTCGCCGACGCCGGCCGGCGCGCCGAGCACCGCGCTGTCGTCGCCGAACCCGGTGACGGTGCGGTACCGGGGTGCCAGGACGTCGGCCAGGATCGCCCGCTCCCCCAGGTCACTCAGCGCGGTACGCCTGCGCGACATGATCGGCCAATCGCGACGGAGCGACCCGCAGGTCGCTGGAGTAGTTGAACGGCATGGCGCCGTACGGGACATCGCTGCCGGTGGTCGCGAACAGCATCATGTTGGCCACTCGCGTTCCTGGGTGCAGCAGCACGGGATGGCGTAACCGGGACGTGATCTCCAGGGTGATGATCGCGCCGCCGCCGTCCCCGAAACCGGGACTCACCTGATGACAGAGCACCACCGACACACCCAGGCGGGCATAGCTGCTCGTGCCGTCCACCAGGCCGGCCAGCCGCCCGGACAGGCCGACGCGTTCCAGCGTCGGAGCCAGGACGACTTCACCCGGTTCGACCACGAGTCGGCCCTCACCGTCGAGGTGCTTCGGTCGCAGCTCAGGATGGCTGCTCCGGTCGGCGATGTCCACCGGTCCGGTGCTGACCAGACTGAACGCCTCGTGCCCCAGCCGCAGGCTCAGCGCCCCCGGCCGGATCATGTCCGCGTCGAACGGATCCACGAAGAGGTCGCCGTTGTCCAGCGCGGCACGGATGTCCCGGTCGGTGAGGACGGCCGCGGCCGGCTCGGTCACGGCTGCCCTCCGGCGTACGCGGCCAGCACGGCGTCGGTCACCGACAGCAGGTCCGACTCCGTCAGGTCGCCGTTGGGCTGGTCGTCACCCAGTCCCGGCCGCCGGTACACCACCGTCGAGCGGGTGCGCTGCGGGCCCTGCACCACGAGCGTGGCGGTCAGGGCGTCGCCCACCGGCGCGACGGTGTGCACGATGTCGGTGTCGCACGAGTACACGCCACCGCGGTGATTGTGCAGGCTGCGCAACCTGGTCAGGTGAGTTTCGCCGTCGGCGACCAGTGCGGCCCGGTCGGCCGGGTCGGCGCCGTAGCGGTAGCGCTCGTGCCGGCGACCGGTGGCGGCCTCGGCGTACTCCTCCATGTGCAGGCCGCCGCCCACGATCACCGTGGACGCGAAGGGCCAGCGGTGGCTGTGCGGGTTCGACTCGCCGATCCGGCCCTCGCCGGCCGGCCATACGTGCAGGCGGATCTTGTGGTCGACGTCGGTGTGCAGCACGAGCTTGGCGAAACCGTTGGGATGCCAGTACGAGCGTTGCGCGACGGTCCGCAGGGCGGCCTCGTCGTGGCGCAGTCCGTCCAACCAGGACGCGAGATCGTCGAGTCGGCCGGCGGCGTGCCGCGCGGCATCGGTCAGGTGATGGACATCGAGCGGTGCGGGACGCAGCGACGCAGCGATGCCGGCACACAGTCGAAGGCCACCGGACGTGGCGGCCACCGTGGCGGTCATGTTCAGTCTCCGGGAGGGCTGACCGGGGACGCTGCCAACGCGAGCGCGGCCGAGCGCAGAGCGATGACCGAGTCCATGGTCATCCAGACAGGCAGATCCCCGTTGCCCCACGCCCACAGGCTGATCTCGCGGTTGTAGCGGCTCCAGAGCGTGTTGAGGGCGGCATGGAGGCGGGAAGCCGGCACGTCAGGCACCCCCGACAGGGCCTGTACCACCAGCGCGGAGGTGAAGTGCCGGATGAAGACTCGGGTTGTGCCCTCGCCATCCGGTGTGGGTCTGATCAGTTCCTCGGTGACACCGTCGTCGGGGTGGATCCGGTCGACGAGCCAGTCGATGGCGGTGTCCGACGCGACGCGGATGTCGTCGCGGTCGCGATTGTGCCCGATGCCGCGCAGGGCCATGACGCCGCGTAGGGCAAGGACGGCGCGAGCGGTGTGCGCGACGGACGGTTCTGGTAGCCACAGGCCGGGTTCGACCTTCTCCGGCCACAGCAACAGCCCGTCGAACCGCAGCCGGGCGGCCAGCAGGTCGTCGACCAGGCGGTCGACGAGCGGCGACTCCGGCCGCAGCCGCAGCGCGGTCTGCAGGACGCTGGACAGCAGGTAGGGCCGGGTCCGGGCGAAGTCGTCCAGCGACTCGTCCAGCATGGCCAGCCCGTCGTCGGCGGACAGGGTGGTGCCCATCCGGAACAGCGCGTCCAGCGCGGCGGCGGTGGCCTCCGGCCGGTTCGAGCCGGAGCGGGACATCCAGCCGCCCTGCGGCGCCTGCATGGCCAGCAGGCTCTCGCCCAGCCCGCCGAGGTCGACGTAGGGTTCGCCGACCTCCAGCAGGGCGCGGATGCCGTAGGCGGTGCCCAGCGCGGTGGGGTGTTTGTCGGTCTGCAGGTTGTGCCGCCAGCCGTGCGGCCTCCCGTCGGCGTATCGCACCAGGTAGCCGAGCAGGGCATCGCCCACCTGACGAAACACCGTGGTCAGGGAGCCGACTGTGTCCGCGGTGTTCGGCCGACTGTCCGCCGACTGCCGGCGCGCCCCCCGCGACCGGGCCGCGACGACCAGCCTGACCAGCAGATTGTCCGCACGCAGGTGTTCGTCGAGTCGTCGGGCGTTGCCGATCGAGGGGAGGTACTTGCCACCCTCCCACTGGGCCAGGTTCGCCCGGCTGACGCCGATGGCCTGGGCGGACTGGGCCTGTGTTTCGCCGACCGCCTGGCGCAGCCGTTTCATTTCGTTGCCTACGTCAAGTGGCGTTGGTTTGTCCATGTCTGTGCCTACCGCTGGTCCACCAGCGGATGTAGGATCAACGTCAGAAACTGACACAGCGGCCTACCTACGTAGTGTAGGCAAATGTAGGAGGCGTGATGCACACACGTCGCACACCCTACAGCACACCGATCATGCACGTCTTCAATCCCGCACACATCTCGCTGCGTGTCGCGACCGGACGATCGGCACGCCGCCCGCGGTCCAGACGCGCGCCCCGGCGACCACGACAACGAGCCCCGCCGTCCAGGCGGGTTGCCTCAGTCCTGGTTGCGAAGCAAATTGGGGGCGATCGCAATGACACACAACTCTTCGGAGGTACCGCGAGGACCGATCGGCCGACTGTTCGACCTGGTGATCAACCGCCTGTTCGCGGACGAGGACGCGTCCGCGCTGGCCAAGGGTTACCAGATCACCAAGCTGCCTCACGGCGGCCGACGGTATCGGGATCCACGATGGGATTCCGTGCGGTGCTGCGAACTCTGTCGCGGCACCGGAATGGCACCCGACGCCTGGGTCGCCTGCGACCGGTGTTCCGGTACGGGCGTGCTGCGCTCGACGCCGGCCATTGCCAGAACGGAGATCCGGCGATGAGCAACCGACGAGTGGCGCGGGACCAGATCGCCGAACTGGCACGGGAACTGGCTCGGCCGCGCCGGGCCAACGTGCTCGTCACCGCCTACCGGTGGCGCTACGAGATCAGCACCGCCGTGCTGGTCCCGCTGATCCTGGTGGAAACCGACCGGGTGATCGGGACGGTGTGGATCACCGTGTTGCTCGCCGGGCTGGGCAGCATGGTGTGGCACTGGCGGAAAGCCCGCAGGTTCGTGCTCAGCCGGTTCCGGACCGTCCTGGTCCAACACCGGTTGCGCACCGGATTCGCGAGGGCCAGGGTCTGCACGCCGGACGGCCGGACACCGGCCATCCTGTGGAGTTCACCTCGCGAGGACGAGATCCGGGTACTCGTGTCGTGCCCGGCCGGGGTCGACGTGGACCGGCTCCGACAGCAGCGCGATCTGTTGGCCGCCGCGTGCTACGCCACCACGGTGGGCGTCGCCCGGCATCCCCGCTACGCCAACCTGGTCGTGCTGTCCGTCCGGACCACCGACTGACGGGCCACGGGCGCCGGCGTTGTCGCCCGTGCGCCCGTCAGGCGATCCCGCCGTTGGAGTAGACGGTCTGGCCGTTGATCCAGTGGCCGGCCGGGCCGGCCAGGAAGGCGATCATCGCAGCGGCGTCCTCCGGTGTGCCCAGGCGCTCCAGTGGTGGCTGGGCCGCCAGCCGGGCGATGGTCTGCTCGTCCTTGCCGTCCAGGAACAGGGCGGTCGCGGTCGGACCGGGCGCCACGGCGTTCACGGTGATGTTCCGGCCGCGCAGTTCACGGGCCTGGATCAGTACGAGCGCGTCCACCGCGCCCTTGGTCATCGTGTACGCGGCGTAGGTGGGCATGGACAGCCGGGTCACGGTGCTGGACAGGTGGATGATCGCGCCACCGTCACGCAACCGCCGGCCGGCCTGCTGGCTGATCACGAACGCACCGCGAATGTTGACCCGGTGCATGCTGTCCAGTGCCGCGAGGTCGAAGTCGTCGACCGTGGCCAGGATCATGATGCCGGCCGCGTTGACCACCACGTCGACCCCACCGAACTCGGCCTCGATCCGGTCGAACAGTGCCGCGACCGCCTGCTCGTCGGACACGTCCGCCCGGACGGCGATCGCGCGGGCGCCGGTGGCGGTCAGTCCGGCGACGGCGTTGTCCGCCTCGGCCTGGTTGCCGACGTAGTTGACCACCACGGCACAGCCATCCGCGGCCAGCCGTGTGGCCGCGGCCAGCCCGATGCCCCGGGAACCGCCCGTGACCAGGGCGACCCGGATGTCTTGTTCGGTCATGCTCGCATCGTTGCGTCCGGGCCACGACCCGGCAAACTGTGATGATGCGCTACGCCGACTCGCCGTCCACCGACCTGCAGACCTATGTCGACGCGCCGCCCGAGCGGGTCTGGGGCCCGGTCACCGACATCCACCTGATGGCCGAGATCAGCCAGGAGCTGCTGAGCGTGCGCTGGGTGGACGGGTCGGCCGGCCCGTGCCTCGGCGCGCGATTCGTCGGCCGCAACCGGCACGAGGCGGTCGGCGAGTGGGAGACCACGTCGACGGTGATCGACTACGAGCGACCCCGGGTGTTCGCGTGGGCGGTGGAGGACATCGAGCGACCGGCCGCGGTGTGGCGGTTCACGCTGCGGCCGGAGGGTGCCGGCACGGTGGTCACGCAGTGGGTGCGGATCGGGCCGGGCGAGTCCGGGCTGAACATCGTGATCGACCGCAGGCCTGATCTCGAGGAGCGGATCGTCGCCGGCCGGCTGTCCGTCTTCCGTGACGGCATGGCCGCGAACCTGGCCCGGATCAAGGAACTCTGCGAACAGCCGGTGTCCTGACCCGCGAGGCACCGTCGGGCCTGAGCAGCGTTGATTACACCCAAGGTGTAGTCAACGCTGCGTCGGTGCCGAGAGTTGGCCGCTCATCGTGGTCACTCGTCCTCGGTCGTCGAACTCGGCGACCGTGGCGAAGCCTCGGCCGGTGAGGGTGCAGGTGGTCTGGTCGGGGGCGAACGTGATGGCGAGTGGGCGGCGGGACGCGTAGCCGTAGAGGGCGCGGCGGTGGTCGGTGATGGGGATCTCGGCCAGGGCCTGCTGCAGGACCCGCATGGTGCGGGCCGGTTCCGGCGCGGGCAGTTCGAACTCGGGGTGTTCCACCAGGAACGCGGCGATCGTGCCGCCGCCGACATCGCCCTGGTACGCCGTCCAGTGGCCGGACACCGCCTTGGCCGCGTCCAGGCACAGGTGGGCCGCCCGGTTCGGGTCGTCGGACGCGCCGGGCAGCGAGCCGAACGGGATCTCGGCGGTGGCGAGTCCGGGGATGCCATGGTGCTGGCCGAAATCGCGCACTCCGGCGGACAGCGCGGTCAGCGACTCGGGGAAGCCGGACGGATTGGCCCAGCCCCACAGCCACGATCCGGCGCCGGCCGACGCGGTGCCGACCAGGTGGTAGCCGGTGCAGGCGACGGTGCGGGCACCGGCGAACTCGAACCGGTTGGTCGTCAGGTCGACGTGCCAACTGTGCTGGCCGAGCACGTCGGACAGGTGCAGTTGGTGTTCCAGGGACAGGATGGCCGCACCAGCGGAGATCGAGTTGGCACACAACACATGCCATTCGATCCCTGGAGACCTGATGCACACCGTACGCCGCAGGCTGCTCGCCCCGGCCGCGATCCTGCTCATCGTGCTCGCCGCCGTGCTCGGCCTGGTCCTCGCCACCAGCCCGTCACACGCCACCACCACCGCCGCGGCCGCCGCCCCGGCCCGGTCGGCCGTGTGGTTCGACCACTACGACCGCGACATCCTCGGCGCCCCGGCCGCCGTCGACCCGATGGACATGACCGACGCCCAGCTCGCCGCCGCGCTCGACGCGAGCTGCGATCAGCGCCCCCACACCTGCTTGCTCCACCCCACCACCGCCAACGTCGGCACCCGGTGGGTGCCGTGGGTGTGCGCCCAGGTCGCGCAGCTCGACCCGCCGGCCGGCAACTCGGCGTGGCAGGCCGCCTGGCCGAAGATCGGGCCGCTGGTCGTCGCCACCGGCCGCTGCTCCGAACCGTCCACCAGCCAGCTCGCCCGTGAACTGGCCGCCCTGCCCGGCGCGTCGCGGAAGGTGATGGACCCGGCGTCGCTCGAGCAGGTCATCGAACAGGCCTGCCCGGAGATCGCCGCCCACACTGGCATGCCCAACGTGTCCGCGGCTGGCGTGCTGCGCATCGTGAAGGCGTCGGGGCGGTGCTCGCGATGACCGATCCGCTCGCCAAGTTCGCCGACCGCGACCGCGAGGTGCGCGACCGGATCGCGCTCATCATCCACCGACGCGGCACCTACCCGACGCCCTACGAGACCCACGCCGCCGCCAACACAGGTCTCGTCGACGCCTACAAGGCCCGGGCCACGCTGATCGCCGAGATGCGCCAAACGGCCAGCGGTGTGCCGTGGGAACTCCTGATGGACGCCACGCTGGCCGTCGCCAACGACCTGCGCGCCGCCGAGCAGAACCTGGCCGCCGATCTGTCCTGGGAGCTCAGATGGCGTCAGGACCAGGCGTGGCGCTCGTACGAGCCGAACCTGGCGATCGCGTCCTGACCTGCCCGGCCGACCCGGACGCGCTGCCCCGGCTGCTGACCGCTGGACGAAAAGCGGACAGAAACCGCCGCGCCGTAATCGGCACCGTTCCATTCCGCGAATCACCAATCAGACACCGAAAATTGCCAGGGAGCAATTGTGAACGCCGAGACCTTGCGGCGGCTGGTCGACCACGCCCCGATCGTGTTCGACACGATGGACCGGCTGACACTGTCGGTCGGTGTCGCCGTGGCCGTGCTGATCTGCGCCGCCATCGCCGCTCTCAGCCAACCGCGTCACCAGCCACGCCGCGCACACCAGTGGCTGATGCGCGCCGGCATCATCCTCGCCGTCCTCGGCTCCATCGTCGCCGTGACCGCGGCCGCGATTCCCGACCGCCCGGCACAGGCCGCCCCGACGGCGACATACAACGCGCGGCTGGCCACCGTCCGCGCGCTGACCGCGCTCGTCGTCGAGTACCGGTCACCGGCCGGCGTGTGGGACTCCCTGCCCGGCCTGCCCGGCTGGTGGCAGTCCGCGGTCGACCTGGACGACATGATCGCCGCCGAGCGGGCGCTGGGCACGCACGCCGACGACTGGGTGATCGCCCAGACCTACGCGGTCACGCAGGACACCTACGCCGAGAAGATCATCCGGTGGCGCGGGCCCTACTACGACGATGCCGGCTGGTGGGGTGTGATGTGGCTGGACGCCTACCAGTGGACGCACGATCGCCGTTACCTGGTCGCGGCGCAGGGCGTGGCGGACTGGCTCGAACGCGGCCGGACCGGCTCGTGTGGTGGTGGTGTCGAGTGGGGTGATCCCAGCGACATCCGGCACGGTGACCAGAAGAACTCGATCACCAACACGCTCACCGTCGACCTGGACGCCGGGCTGTATCAGGTGACGCACCGGCCTGCCGACCTGTCCCGTGCCCTGGCGTCGTGGCGGTGGCTGCGCAGCAGCGATCTGGTCCAGCCCGGCCGCCTGGTCGCCGACCACCTCGACGCTGCCTGCCACCCGGTCGGCGTGGACTGGTCCTACACGCAGGGCATGGCCATCAGGTCCGGCATGGAACTGACCGCTGCCACCGGCGACGTCGGCTATGAGGCGACGGCTGACCGGGTCGCCGATTCCGCAACGACCAGCCGCGGCCTCAACCCGGCCGGCGTGCTGCGGGAGCCGTGCGCGCCTCGGCAGTGCGGTGTCAACGGCGTCGAGTTCCCCGGCGTGCTCATGGTCGCGCTCGGCCAGCTCGGCGGCCACCACACCTATCTCGCGCGGCAGGCATTGTCGGCGTACCGGCACGACCGCATGGTCGGCGACGACGGGACAGACCTGTACGGCCTGGATTGGCACGGGCCGCCGGACATGACCTCACCGGGCCGCCAAGCCAGCGCGGTCGCTGTGTTCGCCGCGGCCCTGGACGGATAGTGGACAACACTCTGCCAGCGGTAACCGACCGTGAGATCGACACGATCAGCAAGTGACGAGGCGCCCATACGCAGGATGCCGGCCATGCTCGCATGTCGACGAACGCGCAGGACTGGCGCCGCCACGGCTCTGTGCTCCGTCGTTGCTGTGCTGTCCTTCGCGGGCGCCTGTGGCTCGTCGGCGTCGTCCCCGCCGCCGCTGTCTGAGGCAGACTCGGTCTACCTGCAGCGGGGAAGCATCGACCGACTCGTCGCCGGCGGCGATATCGTCCCGCTCGACGAGAGTGAGAGTGTCGTCTCCCGCAATGCCCGCGCGGAGGTCGAGCGCCGGCTGGCCCGGGTGAAGTCCAGGTGCCCCGAGGAATACGAGCTGATCATGCGGGCCGTTCGGGCGCTGGATGACGACCAGGTGGCGCAAATTGTCACGGACCAGTGATCAACACTCTTACGGAAAGTAGATCCCCCGCGCCCAACCAAATCATTTTGTCTCCGATCAGCTCACACCGACGCGGCTCCTACCGAAACGCCTGTTGTCGGGTGTCAAATGCGCCCGACACCTGCATCGGAGGTGTCCACGCATGTCCCTATTGCGTCTCAGCACGGCAGTCGCCGCCGTGCTGCTGCTCGCCATCACCACGGCCGACCTGGTCTGGTACGAGATTTTCGGCGGTATGCCGCTGTCCCGGCCGGTTCACTACGCCGCGCTGGTCCTGGGTGCCACGTCCCTGATCCTCACCGAAGGACAACGGCGCCTGGACAACGTGAACCGCCGCGTCGACCACGTCGAAGCCGCGGTTGACGACCAGGCCGCCAGCAACGACCTCGAGTCGCTACTGCACCTGATCGACCGGTGAGCAGATGGCGGCCCGGCCCGCCTTCCCGATGCGCCTCCGAGCCGGCGCCGCCACACCGACGCGGACAGACCTACCGCTCCACCACGGACACACACTCCGGCTCGAACGCCGCGTTGTACCCGGCCCGACCCGGCAGCACCGTCACCACGTACAGCGCGTCCAGGATCGCCCTGCGCCGATCCAACGGCAGACCGTCCGACCGGTCAGGCACCGACCCGAACCACACGGCACCCGGATCATCGACGCCCACCACGCCCGCGAACGGATCCACCGCCTCGATCGCGTTCAGCTCCGCGTTCACCGTTGTCAGCCGCCCGGACAGTTCGTGGTTGCGGCGCAGCCACCGCGCCCGGTCGATGCGGCCGTGATCCCGGTCGTCGTCGATCTCGGCCAGCTGGGTGCGCAGCCGCTGCCGCTCGCCGCGCAGGCCGGCGATGTCTACCACCGCGTCCCGCCGGCCCACCAGATCGACCGCGTCCGGCCGGGACAGCCGGGTCACCACCAGGTGCTCCACGAACGCGTCCAGCGGATCGGCCAGGCGGGCCGTGTGCCGCCGCCCTTCCAGCACCGGCAGGTCCCGGCGGCACCGGTACCGCGGCGACGTGCCGCTGGTGAACCCGACCTTCATGCGCGGCTGCTCGCACCCCCAACACACGTACAGTCCGGATCCCAGCCAGCGTGGCTGGTTGCCCAGGGCTGTGCGCCGCGTCGGGTCGGCCAGCACCAGGCGCACCGCCATCAGCGTGTCCTCGTCCACCGGCGCCGGCCACGAGCCGCGGCCCACGACCGCGCCGTCGTGCTCGATCAGACCGGCGTTGCGGGCCCGCACCAGCATCTGCCGCACCGTCACCGTCTGCCATCGGTTGCCCTTGCTGGTGCGCCGGCCCGCGTCGTTCCATGCTCGGGTGATGGCGTGCACGCTGACACCGGTGAGCACGTCGCGGCAGGCCTCGGCGATCGACTCGAACTCACCCGCCGCCGGTGTCACCCCGTCGGCGAGCCAGCCGTAGGGGCGGTGGCCGCCGGTCCACTCGCCGGCCGCCCGCTTCTGCTGCATCTTGCGGGCGATCCGCTCGGAGGTTTCCTCGGCCTCGTTCGCGTCCTTCGCCGCCAGCATGCGGGCGATCATCCGCCCGTTGGCGGTGTTCAAGTCGAACGACGGCGAACGGATGTAGGCGAACTCGATGCCGAACTGCTCGGCGAGCTGGATCTGCCCCTCGAGTTCGAGCGGGCGCCGGGTCAGCCTGGCCGAGGTGTAGGCCCAGATCTTGTCGATGCGCCCGGCGCGGGCGTCGGCCAGCATCCGGTCGTACTCGGGCCGCGGCTTGGTGGACCGGGTGGACGCGGAGATGTCGTTGTCCGAGTAGCTGTCCACCACGGTGTCACCGGCGCGCCCGGCCGCGTCACGGAGGTCTTCGTCCTGCCGGGTGACGCCGAGCTCGAGGCCTTCGCGGTCGTCGCTGATCCGCTTGTAGAGGCCGGCACGGGACGGCGTTGCGCGCTTCGTGGTCACACAGTCTAGTGCGTCAACCCAATCTTCGCATCGTCGAGGATGGTGGCCATGGTCAGGGCGTCCGACACTGTCGCGAGGGTAGCCAGGTCCGGCTAAGTTGTACAATGTCCAAATGAGGGTGGGCGAGCGACTGCGAGCGGCCGGGCTCAAGGCGACCCGGCCGAGGGTCACCGTCGCGCAGACGCTGCACGACATGGGTGGGCACCGCACGGCGGACGAGGTCCACGAGCGGCTGGCCGACCACGGCGTCGCCTTGCCCAGGACGAGCGTCTACAACGCGCTCGGCGCGCTGGCCGAGGCCGGTGTGGTGCTGCGCGCGGACGTCGGGCCGGGTGCGGTCGTCTACGAGATCGCCGACACCTGGCACCACCACTTCGTGTGCCGGCGGTGCGGGGCCATCGCCGACGTGCCGTGTGTCGTCGGTGAGCGACCCTGCCTGTCGCCGGGTCCCGGTTTCGGCGAGGTGGACGAGGCGCAGGTGATCTTCCGAGGGGTGTGCGTGGGATGTGTGAAGGAGGGTGGCGGGCATGAGTGAGGCGTCGCGGTTCCGCGAGATGCTGGCCGCCGAGCGGCAGAGTGCCGTGCTGTACCGGGGCCTGGCCGAGGGTGCGCACGGCGAGCGCCGTGAGGTGTTCGGGCAGCTCGCCGCGATCGAGGAGCGGCACGCCGAGCACTGGGCGGCCAAGCTGGTCGCGCTCGGCGAGCGGGTGCCCGGTCCCGGCCGCGCCGATCTGCGTACCCGGCTGCTGTGCTGGGTGGCGCGGCACTTCTCCGTGGACGCCGTGCTGCCCCTGGTGGAACGGGCCGAGCACGCCGACGCCGGCCTGTACGACGGCGACCCGGACGCCACACCGGACATGGCCGTCGCCGAACGCTCCCACGCCAGGGTGCTGACCAGGCTGCGCGGACCGGCCGACGACAACCCCCGCAGCATCGCGAAACGCGAGCGGTGGCACCGGGGTGACCGGTCCGGCGCGCTGCGTGCCGCGGTGTTCGGCGTGAACGACGGCCTGGTGTCCAACACGTCGCTGGTGATGGGCTTCGCCGGTTCCGGCGCGGCGGCGGGCACGATCCTGTTCGCCGGTCTGGCCGGACTGCTGGCCGGCGCGTTCTCGATGGCGGCGGGCGAGTACGTGTCGATGCGCAGCCAGCGTGAGGCGTACGAGCGGGAGATCGCCGTCGAGGCCGAGGAGCTGCGCGACGACCCGGAGGCCGAGTTCGAGGAGCTGGCGCTGATCTACCGGGCCAAGGGCCTGCCCGCCGAGGAGGCTGAGCAGGTGGCCAAGACGATCATGAAGGACGACGAGATCGCGCTGGACACCATGGCGCGCGAGGAACTCGGGCTGGATCCGGACGAACTGGGCTCACCGTGGTCGGCCGCGCTGTCCAGCCTGCTGGCGTTCGCCGTCGGTGCCGTGGTCGTGGTGCTGCCCTACGTCTTCGGTTCCGGGACGGCCGCGCTGGTGACCGCGATCGTGCTGGCCGGCCTGGCGCTGTTCGCGGTGGGCGCGGTGATCGGCGTGCTGAACGGCAGGGGCGCCGGGCGGGCCGGGGCGCGCCAGTTGCTGGTCGGCGGTGTGGCGGCGTTGCTGGTGTTCGGCATCGGTCACCTGATCGGCGGCGGCTTCGGCTGATCGCGCGGCACGGCCAGCAGCGCGCCCAGGACGGTCAGTCCGCCCAGGAACCAGCCGACGGCGGCCATGCCGGCGGCGCTGAACACCAGCGTGGCGGCGGCGATGCCCAGCGCGGTGCCCAGGCCACGGGTCATGTTGAGCACACCGGCCGCCGAACCCGAGTCGCAGGCGGGCGCGGACGCCATCACGGCCGCGTTGTTGGCCGGTGTGAACAGGCCCAGGCCGATCCCGATCACCACGAGCAGGACGGCGAAGGTCGTGACACCGGGCCGCAGCGCGGCGATGCCGGCCAGTCCGGCGGTGGCCACGGCCATGCCGGACACGGTGACCGCGCGGGCTCCGAACCGGTCGGCCAGCCGGCCGGCGAACGGCGCGGTGAGGCCGAGCGCGACAGGCAGCAGGGTGAGCACGAGCCCCGATCGGCCCGACGTCAGGTGGTAGGCGCCGCCCAGCGCCAGCGGCGCGGTGAACAGCAGGCCGAACATGGCCGTGTAGGACAGCAGCCCACTGCCCAGCCCGGCACGCAACGCCTTACGGCGGAACAGGTTCGGGTCCAGCAGCGGAGCGGTGGCCCGGCGGGCGTGGCGCACGAACAGCAGGCCGAGGACGGCGGCGGCAACGACGAGCGCGGCCAGCAGCGTGGGCGGTTCGGACCGGGTGGCCAGCGACAGGGCCAGCATCACCAGCGCCACGGCCGGCACGAACAGGCCGAGCCCGCGCCAGTCGACCGGCCTGCGGGGCAGCAGATCCCGGCTGCGCGGCAGGAAGAGCCAGCCGGTGATCACGCCGAGGACGCCTGCCGGGACGGTGAGCAGGAACAGCAGCCGCCAACTGCCCAGTTGCAGCAGCAGGCCGCCGGCCGCCGGGCCCAGCGCCAGCCCGACCGCCTGCGCCGCGCCCTGGATGCCGACCGCGCGGCCCAGCACCCGGCGGGGCACGGCCGTGGCGATCAGGGCGACGCTGTTCGCCTGGAGCATCGCGGCACCCAGCGCCTGCACCACCCGGAACACGTCCAGGACGGCGAGGTTGGGGGCCAGCCCGCAGGCCAGTGACGCGAGGGCGAAGACGGCGAAACCGTACGTGTAGAGCAGCTTCCGGCCGATCGTGTCGGCCAGCCTGCCGACCGGCGCGACCAGGCTGACCAGGGTCAACAGGTAGCACAGCGCGACCCATTCGGTCTGCGCGCTGTCCGCGTGCAGGTCGCGGCCGATGGCCGGCAGGGCGAGCGACACGATGCTGGCGTCGAGCTGGCCCATGAAGGCGCCGATGCAGACGGTGGCCACGACGAGGGCGGGCGCCCAGGTCGCGGTGGCGATGCGCCTGGGCCGGGGCGATTCGCGGAGCAGCACACCGGGCCAACTCATGCGGTTCCCCTCCAACCCGTCGTAGACCGATTATATCTGTCTCCGAGCCTTTCGGAGACAGATGTTTCACGGCTCACAGCAAGTCGGTGGCGATCGGTAGGTTCGACGCCATGGCAACTTTGGTGTCGTTCCACGCCCACCCCGACGACGAGTGCATCACCTGCGGTGGCGTGATGCGCAAGGCAGCCGACGAGGGGCACCGGGTGGTGCTGGTCGTGGCGACCAGGGGCGAGAACGGTGAGGTGCCCGAGGGGTTCCTGGCCGATGACGAGCCGCTGTGGCAGCGGCGGGTCATCGAGACGAACGACTCGGCGAAGATCGTCGGCGCCGGCCGCGTCGAGTTCCTCGGCTACGTCGACTCCGGAATGATGGGCGAGCCGACCAACGACGTCCCCGGCTCCTTCTGGAGCGCGAACGTCGAGGAGGCGGCCGCCAGGCTCGCGGACATCCTGCGCGAGGAGTCCGCGGACGTGCTGACCTGTTACGACGACAACGGCGGCTACGGCCACCCCGACCACATCCAGGTGCACCGCGTCGGCATGCGCGCCGCCGAACTGGCCGGCACGCCGAGGGTCTACCAGGCCACGATGAACCGCGACCACATCATCCGCGGGATGCGGGCGATGGCCGAGGCGGGCGACACGTCGATCGAGCTGCCCGACGTGGAGGACAACCCCGGCTTCGGCAAGCCGGAGTCGGAGATCACCGCCGCCGTGGACGTGACGGCCTACCTGGACGTCAAGCGCGCCGCCATGCGGGCGCACGCCAGCCAGATCAGCGACGAGTCGTTCTTCCTCGCGATGCCCGACGACGGCTTCCGCAACGCGTTCGGCACCGAATGGTTCATCCGTCCCGGCCACGGCCCCGGCATCACGGAGACGGACCTCATGGCCGGATTGTGACCGGCGGCCGCCGGCAATTGACGGGCGAACCCATTCCGCCTGATGGCAGCACCATTCCGGTGAGGTGGTCGACCATTACGCTGCTCCGCTCAATCCGGTAGGTGCCGGCGAACTATGCTGGCGCCGGCCAACCGGACGCACGGAAGTAGGCAGCGTGAGCGAGCTCGACACAATGCGCCTGGAGATCGACCACCTGCTTGCCGGAGCCGAACGGTGGCTGGTCGACGGGGTCGATCTGGACCCGGAGCCCGATCGGGTGCGCGCCGAGGTGAGCGCTGCCGCCGCCGTGGTTCGCGAGAACCGGGTGCGTGCCGCGTCCAACCTGCTCAACGTCGCGTTTCTGGGTGGTTTCTCGTCCGGTAAGAGTTTCCTCATCGGCGGTCTGCAGAACCGCCTGGAATACGTCGTGGTCAACCGGCCGGACGAGTTGATGTCGGAGCAGTACCTCGGGCTGCTGCATTCCACCGCCAAGGTCGCCACTGCCTGCCCTGCCATGGTGATCCCGGTGGCCGAGTCCGCCGAACACGACATCTCCGGCCGCGGTTTCCTGCGGGTCCGGTTCGAGGGACACGACGAGTGGACCGATATCGGCAACTCACCGAAACCGGGTGAGATCGCCGCCTACACGACCGACGATCCCCGGGCCATCGCGGAATGGCGGTCGGCGGAACATCGCAACCTGAGGGTCGCCGAGGTGGAGATTCTGCTCGGCGACGTGGCGATTCCGGCGAAACTGTGCGACCTGCCGGGTTTCGGCGCACCGAACGTCAGCGAGGAGCACAAGCGGATCGCCCGCGAGGCGTGGAAGGCGTCCGACTGTTTCGTCTACACCGTGCAGGCCACCCACACCCTGTCCCAGGACGATCTGGACCTGATTTTCGAGCTGTACCAGGAGCATGTGCGCAGCGGCAAGCGGGTCATCTGGGTGATGAGCGGGATCGACCGGGCCGCGATGCGCAATATCCGCGACGAACCGGAATGGACCGACGCCCAGGAGGCGAACAACACCTACCTGCGCAATCTGTGGCGGGAGGTGGAACTGGACACCAGCAAGGTGGACACCTTCATCGGCCTACGCGGCTTTCTCGCCGTGTCCCCGGCCTGGGAGGCCAAGGGCCGGTACCACCGGGGGATCGACGAGACGGCCACGGGCGAGCGGTTCATCGCGGCCAGCCAGATGGACGTCCTGCGCGGCGAACTCACGGACATGATCGAGGCCGGTGCCGGAAAGCGGCACATCGCGCAGATCGCCAGCGAGACCCACGAGCTGGTGTTCCGCCGCTACCTGGCGTTGACGAACATCTTCGACGCCGCCCGGTTGTCCGTGGAGCAGATCGGTACCGAACGCGACGACCTGAGCCGTCGGCTGGCCCAGCTCACGGCCGCCGCCAACACCGTCCGGGACGGGCTGAAGCTCGAACTGCGGGACGCCGTCCGGCAGGTCGACCGGGTGTTCCGGTCCCTCACCGGCTTTCTGCGGGACCACCTCACCGACGAGATCAACGAAGCGAACGTGTTGACCAGCAACCGGGACCTCGGCCGGATCGAGACCCAGAAGGTCGCGCTGCTCAAGCAGTTCGCCGAGCAACACGGACCGGTCTCGACCTGGCAGGAGATCTTCGAGAACTTCCTGAAGGGAGCGGGCGACACCATCCGGGCCACGTTGCGCGACACCGAGTCGTCCGCCGACATGGCCGCGGCGTCCGCGGTGATCGACCTGGAACGGCTGACCGTGCCACCGTCGGAGAAGTACCGGACCAGCTCGCAGGACATCGTGCAGGCCATTTCCGGGGTGGTCGGCATCTCGACGCCGGTGGCCGCCGCGGTGGCCGCCGCGCTGGGCGTGGCCACGGGCCCGATCCTGATCGTGCCGGCCGCCGTCACCGTGCTGGCCGGAGTGGTCTTCACGGTGCTGCGCTCCTCGAGGCAGAACCGGACACAGCTGGACGCGGCCCGCAAGGCCATGATCGCGGGTCTGGACGAGGTCGCCGGGTCCTACCGCAACGCGTTCCTGGCCGCGGCCCAGTTGCAGGGTCTGCAGGTCATCGACCGCGTGGACGAGCTCATCGGCGAACGCAGGGAGGACATGTCCCGGCGCATCATCCTGCTGGAGCGCAGGCTGGCCGAACCCGAGTACGTCGACCGCACCCAGCTGATCACCCGGCTCGATCCGCACCTGAAGACCGCCAGGTCCATGATCGACGCCCTCAAGGCGCTCAGCCGGTGACCGTCACGCTCCCTGCGCGCCGGTCAGGTCCTGGGCGATCTGGGCTGCGGTGTGCAGCAGGAGCGGCACCACCGAGGACGTGACCTCGGCCGCCGTCATGCGCGACGCGTTGACCGCCACGTTGACCGCGGCCACCACCCGGCCCGAGCCGTCGCGGACGGGGGCGGCGACCGCGCGCAGGCCCTCCTCCAGTTCCTGGTCGACCATCGCCCAGCCGCGTTCCCGCACCCGGGCCAGCTCGGCCCGCAGCTCGCGGACGTCCGTCGTGGTGTGCGGGGTGAGGCTGCGCAGCTCGGCCGAGGTGAAGAAGCCGTCCAGGAAGTCGTCGGACCTGCCGGCCAGCAGGACCCGGCCCATCGACGTCGCGTACGCCGGGAACCGGGTGCCCACCGCGATCACCACGGCCATGATCCGCTTGGTCGGCACCCGCGCGACGTAGACGATCTCGTCGCCGTCCAGCACGCACATCGACGACGACTCGTGCACCTGCTCGACCAGTTGCTCCATGTGCGGCAGGGCGAGTTCGGGCAGCGACAGGCTGGACAGGTAGGCGTAGCCCAGTTCCAGCACCTTGGGCCGCAACGCGAACTTGCCGTTGTCGGTGCGCATGTACCCGATCTCCACCAGGGTGCGCAGGAACCGCCGGGCGGCCGCCCTGGTCAGGCCGGTCTGCCTGGCCACCTCGGAGAGGGTGAGTTCGGGGTGGTCCGCGTCGAACGCGCGGATGACGGCGAGGCCGCGGTCCAGCGACTGGACGAACTCGCCGTTGCGCTGGGTGGACTCGACGACGGTGTCGGTCGGCTCGGGTGTCATGTCGGACCGCACTCTAGCCGTCTGCTGCGTCGATGGTGCGCTGCGCGACGGCGAATGCGCTGTTCGCCGCCGGTACGCCCGCGTAGACCGCGACCTGCATCAGCACCTCGCGGATGTCGTCGGGCGTCAGACCCACCCGCAGCCCGGCCCGCACGTGCAGGGCCAGCTCGTTGTGGTGGCCCAGGGCGGCCAGCATGGCGATGGTCAGGCAGCTGCGGGTCTTGCGCTCCAGACCGTCCCGCGTCCACACCGATCCCCAGGCGTAGCGGGTGATGAACTCCTGGAAGTCGGCGCTGAAATCGGTGGCCGCCGCGGTGGCCCGGTCGACGTGCGCGTCGCCGAGCACCTCGCGGCGCACCGCCATGCCTGCCGTGTACGGGTCGGTCATGCCACACCTCCGACTAGATGCTCCAGCAGCAGGCCGGTGACCTCGGCCGGCCGTTCCACGTTGGCCAGGTGGGACGCGTCGGGCACCACGGCCAGCCGGGCGCCGGGCACGGTGTCGGCGATCAGCTTCCCGTGCTCTGGCGGGGTGGCCGGGTCCAGTTCGCCGGCGATGACCAGGGTGGGCGCGGTGATCGCGGGCAGCCGGGACCGGATGTCCATCGTGGCGATCGCCTCGCAGCAGCCCGCGTAGCCCTCGTCCGGGGTGGCCGCCAGCATCGCGGTGTAGGGCTCGGTGTCGGTGAACGCCGGGGTGAACCAGCGGCCGATGGCGCCCTCGGTGATGGCGGCGGTGCCCTGGGCGCGAACGGTGGCGGCCCGGTCCCGCCAGCCGGACTCCGGCGGCAGATGGGCCGACGTGCACACCAGGGCCAGCCGCTCGACCCGGTCCGGTTGCAGGGCGGCGATGGTCATGCCCACCATGCCGCCCAGCGACAGCCCGAGGTAGCTGAACCGGGCGACGCCGTCCACCAGCGTCAGCACCTCGTCGGCCAGCTGGTCCACTGTGTACGGTCCAGGTGGCACGGGCGACGAGCCGTGGCCGAGGTGGTCGTAGCGCAGCACGCGGAAGTGCTCGGCCAGCGCGTCGAGCTGCGGGTCCCACATGTGCAGGGTGGTGCCCAGCGACGGGCCGACCAGCAGGACGGGCGTGCCCTCGGGTCCGGTGATGTCGTGGTTCAGTGTCATGGCAGGGCTTTCCGCATCTGTTCGGTGTCCACGGTCAGCTCGGTGAGCAGTACCCGGCCGTGCCGCGCGGCCGCCGACGTCAGCGCGAGCAGGTCGCCGACCGTCCGCCACTCCGCCTGCCACCGGCCCGCCGCCCGCTCCAGTTCCTGCGGCAGCCCGGCGAAGACCGTGCCGACCAGTCCGGGTGTCCGGTGCGCACACGCCAGGATCTGCACCGACCGGGCGCTGTTCCGCTTGTCCGGCATGGCGGACGACCCGCCCGGCGAACCCTCGGCCACCTCGCCGAACGCGGACAGCAGCACCACGTCTGCGGCGATCTTGCCCAGCGCGCCGATCACCATGCCCAGCGCCGACGCGAGGGAGGCGATCGGCATCCGGTTGGTGTGCCAGCACGCCGCCGGCACGGCGAGACCCAGTTCGGCGGCGAACGCGGCGACCAGTGCCGGATCGTCCAACGCGCCCACCGGGCCGCCCAACTGCACCGGGAGCGCCACCCCGGACAGCGCGGCCCGTGCGTCGGCGAGACCGGCCAACCACACGTCGACCAGCCGGCCGAACGTGCTGGGCAGCGCGGCCGCGAGCAGCGTTCTGGCCAGGTGGGGCGTGTCGCGGTGGGCGACGGCCAGCTCGGTCAGCGCCGTCGAGCAGGCGTCCAGGTCGGCGTCGGCGGCGGCCAGGGTCCGGGACGCGATCAGCATCAGCGCGGTGTCGATGACGTCCTGGCTGGTCGCCGGGCGGTGCACGGCGTCGGCCACGCCGGAAGGCAGCAGCGCTCGCAGGTCCTCGACCAGCGGCACGATCGGGGTGGCGTGCGCGGCGGCCCGCTCGGCGAGATCGGCCTCGTCGAACAGGTCACGGCGGCAGTGCTCGGTGATCAGCTCGGCGGCCGACGGCGGGATCCGCCCGGTGGCCGCGCGTGCCGCGGCCAGCGCGGCCTCCACGTCCAGCAGCGCGGCGAGCCAGTCCGGCTGCCCGCCGAACATGCCACCGAGCAGGTCAGACATCGAAGAAGACCGTCTCCCGGTCGCCCTGCAACCGGATGTCGAATCGGTAGCCGCCGTCGGTCGCCGTGGCGATCAGGGTGTCCCGCCGGTCGGCAGCCACCGAGGCCAGCACCGGGTCGGTCGCGTTCTCGGCCGCGTCCGGGAAGTAGATCCGGGTGACCAGGTGGTTGAGCAGGCCGCGGGAGAACACGGCGACGTCGATGTGCGGCGCCTCCGTGGCGTCGGCGGGCGGGCGGACCGTGGTGATCCGGTAGCCGCCGTGCTCGTCGGTGGGGCACCGGCCGAAGCCCCGCCGGCCCTCGCCGCCCGCCTGCCACGTCTCGACCAGGGCGTCCGGCAGCGGTTCGCCCGCTCCGTCGGTGACGGTGCCGGCGATGACGATCGCGCCGGGAGTGCCGTCCGGGACGGCGAAGGCGCCGTCCGGCCAGGGCAGGCCGATGTGCAGGAACGGGCCGACCGTCTGGGACGGCGTGATCTCAGTCATCGTGGTCCTCCCCCGACTCGAATGGCGTCGGCCGCGATCCGCGCAGCACGATGTCCCACTCGAACGCGAGCGCCCAGTTCGGCTGCGTGCGGGTGATGTCGAAGCGGGACACCAGCCGCCGCCTGCCGTGCTCGTCGGGAACGGCGTTGAAGATCGGGTCCAGCGGCAGCAGCGGATCGTCCGGGAAGTACATCTGGGTGACCAGCCGCTGGGTGAAGGCCCTGCCGAACACGGAGAAGTGGATGTGCGCCGGCCGCCACGCGTTGTCGTGGTTGCCCCACGGGTAGGCGCCCGGCTTGATCGTGGTGAACGTGTAGCGGCCCTCGGCGTCGGTGAGCGCGCGGCCGCCGCCGCTGAAGTTCGGGTCCAGGGGCGCGGGCCAGTTGTCCACCACGTGCCGGTAGCGGCCGCACGCGTTGGCCTGCCAGATCTCCACCAGCGTGTGCGGCACCGGCCGGCCGTCGCTCTCCAGCACCCGGCCGTGCACGACGATCCGCTGCCCGATCGGCTCCTCGGGGAACTGCTTCGTCAGGTCGCCGTCGGTGGGGCCGATCCGGTCCTCGCCGAACACCGGGGCCGTGGTCTCGGTGAGGTTCTGCGGCAGCACCACGAGCGGGTGTTTGGGTGACCGCAGGACGTTGGACCGGTAGTCGGGAAAGTTCACCGGTGGGTGCACGCCGCTCACGCTCTCGAACAGCGGCAGGTCCATCTGGTCGGCTCCTCTCACTCGGTCGGCTTGCGGCCACCGGCACCGGCCTGCAACGCGCGCAGCACGTCCAGTTCGGTTCCGGTCGGCGGTTCGGTGACGGTCAGGTCGTCGCGCACGACCAGCGGCCAGCCGGTGGCCTCGGTCGCCTGTTCGACCGTGGCGCCCGGATGCAGGTGGGTGAGCACCAGCTCGCAGGTGTCCGGGTCGGGTTCGAGCACGCCGAGGTCGGTGATCACCCGGCGTGGACCGGAGCCGCGCAGGCCCAGCCGCTCCCGGTCGCCCGGTCCGGCGCCGAAGCCGACGCTGGTGACGAAGTCGACCCGGTCGGTGAACGTCCGCCTGCTCTGCCGCACCACGACGATCACCTCGCGGCAGGACGCGGCGATCTCCGGTGCGCCGCCCGCGCCGGGCAGCCGGATCTTCGGATGCTCGTAGTCGCCGCCGATGACGGTGGTGTTGATGTTGGCGTACCGGTCGAGCTGGGCGGCGCCGAGGAAGCCGATGTCCACCCTGCCCGGCTGGAGCCAGTAGTTGAACACCTCGGGCACGGTGATCACCGAGTCGGCCGACTCGGCCAGCACACCGTCCCCGATGGACAGTGGCAGGTGGACGGGTTTGGCGCCCAGCGTGCCGGACTCGTAGATCAGCACCAGGTTCGGTGCGTGGGTGCGGCGGGCCAGGTTGGCCGCGGTCGAGGGAAGTCCGATGCCGACGAAGCACACCACGCCGTCGTGCAGCGCGCGGGCCGCCGCGACGGTCATCATCTCGTCACTGGTCCAGTCGGCCACGGCTATTCACCTCCCGCCCGCATGATGTTGTCGTCCACCCAGCTCCGGAAGGTGTCCCTGTCCCTGCTGATCGCGTCCCACTGCTGGTAGTACTCGTTGTCCCGCACCGAGTATCCATCCGCATAGGACGGATGCGCGCCACCGGGCACCACGGCCACCCTGGTGACCACCCAGTTGGGCAGGACGACGGCCCCAGGTCTCGGGGTGAACTCGTCGACCACCTCCTCGACGGTGACCAGCGCCCGCCGGGCCGCCAGCACGGCCTCCTTCTGCACGCCGGTGATGCCCCACATCATCACGTTGCCGTCCCGGTCGGCCTGCTGCGCGTGGACCACCGTGACGTCCGGGGTGATCGCCGGCACCGCGGTCAGCACCTCGCCGGTGAACGGGCAGGTGATGGTCTTGATGGTGGCGGTGTGCGCGACCAGGTCGGTGCCGGTGTAGCCGCGCAGCACGGCGAACGGCAGGCCGGAGGCACCGGCGACGTAGCGGTTGGCCATGCCGGCGTGGCTGTGCTCCTCGATCTCCAGCGGCACCGGCCACTCGTGCTCGACCGCGTCCCGGAACCGGTGCAGCGAGCCGACGCCGGGGTTGCCGCCCCAGGAGAACACCAGTTTGGTGGCACAGCCGGCGCCGATGAGCTGGTCGTAGACGATGTCCGGCGTCATGCGGACCAGCGTCAGACCCGTTCTGCCCTGGCGGATGATCTCGTGACCTGCCGCGTGCGGGATGAGGTGGGTGAACCCCTCCAGCGCGACTGTGTCGCCGTCGTGCACGAGGTCGGCGACCGCCTCGTCGAGCCCGGCGAAGGTGGCGAGTGGCACGCGCCTGCTCCCCCCGTCAAAGTGGTTCGCTTCGCGCAACTATTGTTCGCATCTCGAACACTAGGGCGCTGACCACGGGCTGGTCAACCGCGACGTCACAAGCTGGATACTTGCTCGATCGAGTGTTGACGGCCACATCTGAGCGGCCTACGTTCGCATCCAGCACATGGGTTCGTTATCCGTACACACACCGGAGTGTGACGTGAGCATGCTGGACGAACGAACATGGCGCGGCAGGATCTACGTGGGCGGATGGGCCGCCGGTTCGGCCGGTGACCGTGCCGTGGTCGCGCCCGCCACCGGGACCGAACTCGGCCGGATCGGCATGGCCGCACCCGCCGACGTGACCAAGGCCACCGAGGTGGCCGCCGCGGCCCAGCGCGACTGGGCGGCACGCCCGTACACCGAGCGGGCCGCCGTGCTGCGCCGCGCGGGCGACCTGATCGTCGAGCACGCGGCGGACATCCAGGACTGGATCATCCGCGAGGCCGGCTCGGTGCGCGGCAAGGCGGAGCTGGAGACCCACGTCGGCTCGCAGGAGTGCTACGAGGCGGCCACACTGCCCTCCCGCGCCTACGGTGAGCTGCTGCCCAGCGAACTGCCCCGGCGCAGTTGGGCGCAGCGGATGCCGGTCGGCGTGGTCGGTGTGATCGCACCGTTCAACGTGCCGCTCATCCTGGCCATCCGGTCGGTGGCGCCCGCGCTGGCGCTGGGCAACGCCGTGGTGCTCAAGCCGGACCCCAGGACCGCGGTCAGCGGCGGCGTGGTGCTGGCCCAGGTGTTCGCCGAGGCCGGGCTGCCCGACGGGCTGCTGCACGTGCTGCCCGGCGGGATCGACGTGGGCGAGGCCCTGATCACCGAACCGGCGATCCGCACCATCTCCTTCACCGGGTCCACCGCGGCCGGCCGTCGGGTCGGCGAGCTGGGCGGCGCCCATCTCAAGCGGGTCCACCTGGAACTGGGCGGCAACTCCGGCCTGATCGTGCTGGACGACGTCGACCTGCCGGCCGCCGTGTCGGCGGGCGCGTGGGGCTCGTTCCTGCACCAGGGCCAGATCTGCATGACCACCGGCCGGCACCTGGTGCACGAGTCGGTCTACGACGCCTACGTGTCCGGGCTGGTCGAGACGGCCAACCACCTGCCGGTCGGCGACCCGGCCACCGAGCAGGTGGCGCTGGGCCCGCTGATCGACGAGCGCCAGCGGGACAAGGTGCACCAGCTGGTCACCGCGAGCGTGGCCGGCGGCGCCCGGCTGGCCGCGGGCGGCGAGTACAGCGGCCTGTTCTACCGGCCGACCGTGCTCGCCGAGATCGAGACCGGCCTGCCCGCCTACGCCGAGGAGGTGTTCGGCCCGGTCGCCCCGGTCGTGCCGTTCGCGTCCCTGGACGAGGCCGCCGCGCTGGCCGCGGACACCGACTACGGCCTGTCCCTGGGCATCCTCACCCGGGATGTGATGAAGGGCCTGGAACTGGCCGACCGCATCCCGACCGGGATCGTGCACATCAACGACCAGACCGTGAACGACGAGGCGTCGATCCCGTTCGGCGGGATCGGGGTGTCCGGCACCGGAGCGCGGTTCGGTGGCGCGGCGGCCAACGTGGACGCCTTCACCGAGACCCGATGGGTCACCGTGCGCGGCAGCATCGCGCCCTACCCGTTCTGACGACTCATACCGCAGGGAGCAACGATGGCTCAAGGGATATCCCGCCGGGACGCGCTGAAGACGGCCGGTCTCGGCCTCGGTGCGTTGGGTGCCAGCGGACTGCTGGCGGCCTGTTCGAGCGGTCTGAAGGGCGCGAGCGGGGGCGGCGGCGACACGACGACGCTGAAGATCGGCTACGTCAGCCCGCAGACCGGTCCGCTGGCGTCGTTCGCGACCGGCGACAAGTACATCATCAACAAGCTGAAGCCCATGCTCAACAAGGGTTTCAACGCGGGCGGCAAGACGTGGAACATCCAGGTCGTCGTCAAGGACAGCCAGTCCACCACCACCCGGGCCACGCAGGTCACCCAGGAGCTGATCAACTCCGACAACGTGGACATCGTGGTCGCGTCGGCGACGCCGGACACGGCCAACCCGGTGTCGGACGCCTGCGAGGCGGCCGGCATGCCCAACGTCACCACGATCGTGCCGTGGGAGGCGTGGTTCCTCGGCCGGGGCAAGAAGCCGGGCGAGTCGTTCGACTTCTCGACGATGTTCTTCTTCGGCATGAAGGAGTTCACCGACCTGTTCCTGCACATGTGGAAGACCATCGGCAACTCCAGCGGTCCGGTGGCGTGCCTGTGGCCCAACGACACCGACGCCAACGCCTTCCGCGCCGGCTTCCCGCCCGCGATGAAGCCGGCCGGCTACACCGTCGTGGACGGCGGCGCCTACGCCGACCTCACCACCGACTTCTCCGCACAGATCGCCAAGTTCAAGGCGGCCGACGCCGAACTGTTCACCTGCTGCCCGATCCCGCCGGACTTCCAGGTGTTCTGGAAGCAGGCGGCCCAGCAGGGCTTCAAGCCGAAGCTGGCCACCGTGGCGAAGGTGATGCTGTTCCCCAGCGAGGCCGTGTCGCTGGGCGCGCTGAGCAACAACATCGCCACCGACGTGTGGTGGAGCCCGTTCAGCCCGTACAAGTCGACCTTCGACGGCACCACGGCCAAGCAGTTGGCGGACGACTTCGCGTCGTCCACCGGCGGGCAGTGGACCCAGGCGCTCGGCTCGGTGTACTCGCTGTTCGAGATCTCCGTGCAGGCGCTGAGGTCGGCCAGTGACCCCAGGGACCGCAAGGACGTCGCGGACAAGCTGAAGACCATGAAGATCAACGGCATCAGCGGCCCGCTGGACTTCACCACGGGTCCGCAGCCGGGCATCGCGCTGCAGAAGATCAGCGGCGGCCAGTGGCGGCGCGGCACGCAGTTCCCGTGGGACATGACCCTGGTGGACAACACGTTCAACCCGGACGTGCCCGTCAACGGCGATCTGCAGCCGACGAACGCATGACGGCCGCGCTCGAGCTGGACGGGGTACGGAAGCGGTTCGGCCAGGTGCTGGTGGCCGACGGGCTGTCGCTGGCCGTCGAGGACGGTCAGCTGCTGGGCATCGTCGGTCCGAACGGCGCCGGGAAGACCACGCTGTTCGGCATGATCTCCGGTGACGTGTCGCCGGACGCGGGCGAGATCAGGGTGGGCGGCAGGCCCATCACCTCGATCGGTCCGGCGGCCCGGACCCGCATGGGCATCGGCCGGACCTACCAGGTGCCCCGCCCGTTCGAGCACATGTCGGTGTTCGAGAACGTGCTCACCGGTGCCGTGCACGGCGCCCGGCTGGGCAAGGCCGAGTCGCGGGAGACCGCGCTGGAGGTGCTGGAGCTGACCGGGCTGCTGCCGGTGGCCAACCGCCAGGCCGGCCGGCTCACCCTGCTGGCCCGCAAGCGGCTGGAGGTGGCCAGGGCACTGGCCACCCGGCCGACCGTGCTGCTGCTGGACGAGGTGGCGGGCGGGCTGACCGACCCCGAGGTGGACCAGCTGCTGGAGATCGTCGGCACGCTGCGCCAGCGGGGGCTGACCGTGCTGTGGATCGAGCACGTGGTGCACGCCCTGCTGCGCAGCGTGGACCGGTTGGTGTGCCTGGCATCCGGCACTCTGGTCGCGGACGGTGCGCCGGCCGCGGTGATGGCCGACCCGACCGTCCGCAAGGTTTACCTGGGCGCCGACGTCCGGACGGTGGCGTCATGACCGACCTGCTGACGCTGTCGGGCATCACCGCCCACCACGGCCAACTCGCCGCGATCACCGACCTCGACCTGACCCTGGCCGAGGGCACCACCCTCGCCGTCATCGGCGCCAACGGGGCCGGCAAGACGACCCTGCTGCGCACCATCGCCGGCACCCACCGGCCCACCACCGGCACCATCACCTTCGCCGGCCGGGACATCACCGCCGTGCCGGCCCACCGCAGGGCGGGTGAGGGCATCCGGCTGGTCCCGGAGGGCCGCAGGCTGTTCCCGTCGTTGACGGTCGAGGAGAACCTGCTGGCCGGCGCATACCGGACCCGCGAGGGCCCGTGGAACGTGGCGGCCGTGGTGGAGCTGTTCCCGTGGATCGGTGAGCGTCGACGGCAGTCGGCCCGGCAACTGTCCGGCGGCGAGCAGCAGGCGGTGGCCATCGGCAGGGCGCTGATGGGCAATCCGCGCCTGCTGCTGCTGGACGAGATCTCCCTCGGCCTGGCCCCGCTGGTGGTCGGCCAGCTCTACCAGGCGCTGCCCAGGATCATGGCGGGCGGCACCACGGTGCTGCTGGTGGAACAGGACGTCAGCCAGGCGCTGCGCACCGCGGACCAGGTGCTGTGCCTGCTGGAGGGCCGCGCGGTCCTCGCCGGCACACCCGCCGAGCTGACCGCGGAACGGATCGAGAGCGCCTACTTCGGCCTCACCCGGTCGGCGGGCAGCTCATGAGACCCGCGCCCCCGCGCGACGCGGGAACAGCGGGCCCGGCCGTCACGCCACGGCCGGGCCCGCGCCCCAGGGGAGGTGAACGACCGTGGTGTGGGTGAACGCGATAGTGCAGGGCCTGCTGCTGGGCGGGCTCTACGCGCTGTTCGCATGTGGACTGTCGCTGATGTTCGGCGTGATGCGGATCGTCAACCTCGCGCACGGCGACATCGCGGTGCTCGGGTCGTTCCTGGCGTACTCGATCATCGCGGCCACTCCGATCGGCGTGCTCGGCGCCACGCTGATCGTGCTGCCGCTGTTCGCCGTGTTCGGCTACCTGGTCCAGGGTGGACTGCTCTCGCCCGCGCTGAAGGTCGGGCCGCTGTCCACCCTGCTGGCCACGTTCGGCCTGTCCATCGTCATCCAGAACGCGCTGCAGCAGGGCTACACCGGCGACACCCGCGCGCTGGACGTCGGTTCGCTGGTCTCCGCGTCGTTGCACATCAGCGGCCAGATCTCGGTGGCGTACCTGTCGCTGATCACGTTCGCGCTGGCCATCGTCGTGCTGGCGGCGCTGCAGTTCTTCCTGACCCGCACCAGGACCGGCCGGATCATGCGGGCCACGGCGGACGACCCGGAGGCGGCCACCCTGTCCGGCGCCAACTCCCGGCACATCTACGGCATCGCCACGGCGATCGCGTTCGTGACGGTCGCGCTGGCCGGCCTGATGTTCGGCATGCAGTCGTCGTTCTCGCCGAGCATCGGCCCGGGCCGGCTGCTGTTCGCGTTCGAGGCCGTCGTCATCGGCGGCCTCGGATCGCTGTGGGGCACGCTGCTCGGCGGCATGGTGCTCGGCCTGGCGCAGACGCTGGGCGCCCAGTACGACCCGGCGTTCACCTTGCTGGCCGGACACATCATCTTCCTGGCGGTGCTGGCCTTCCGGCCGCAGGGCCTGATCCCGGCGCGGAGGACGGCATGACGACGCTGGCGCTGTCGGTCCGCCGGGGCGGCCGGACGAGTGTGTGGACCGGTGTCGGGTCCGGTGTGGTGGTGCTGCTGCTGGCCTACCTGCCCTACCTGGTCACCACGAGCGTCACCGGCACGGTCGTGACGTTCTTCGAACTGCTGGCCATGTCGGTGATGTGGAACCTGCTGGCCGGGTACGCCGGGCTGGTGTCGATCGGCCAGCAGGCGTACGTCGGGCTGGGCGCGTACGCGGTGCTGCAACTGTCCGACTGGGGCGTGCAGCCCTACCTCGGGGTGTTCCTCGCGGCCGGGGTGTGCGCGGTGATCGCGCTGCCCACGTCGCTGCTGGCGTTCCGGCTGCGGGGCGACTACTTCGCCGTCGGCACCTGGGTGATCGCCGAGGTGTACCACCTGCTGCTGTCCCGTGACTCGGCGCTGGGCGGCGGCAGCGGCCGGGCGCTGACCACCCTGTCCGGCCTCGATCCCCTGGTGCGCCAGGCGATCACCTACTGGGTCGCGCTGGCCGTCTGCGTGCTCTGCGTGCTGGGCTGCTACCTGTTGCTGCGCAGCAGGTTGGGTCTGGCGCTGACCGCCGTGCGGGACAACGAGGTGGCCGCCGGCAGCACCGGTGTCGCGGTGGGCAGGGCGAAGCGGCTGGTGTACCTGGTGGCGTCGGCCGGTGCCGGTGCGGCCGGTGGCCTGATCCTGGTCAGCCAGCTCAACGTGGCGCCGGACTCCATCTTCAGCGTCCAGTACACGGCGTACATGATCTTCATCGTGGTGGTCGGCGGGATCGGCACGCTGGAGGGCCCGATCCTGGGCGCCGTCATCTTCGTGGTCATCCAGCAACTGTTCGCCGACGCGGGCGTGTGGTACCTGATCCTGCTCGGCGTGCTGGCCATCGGCGTGGCGATCTGGCTGCCGCGCGGGCTGTGGGGCGCCATCTCGCAGTGGTCCGGCGTGCGGCTGTTCAGCGTGGGATATTCGGTGCGCGGGCTCGACAGGAAGGACGGCACGTGACACGCACCCAGGTCGGCATCGTCGGCGCGGGACCCGCCGGGCTGCTGCTGGCCAGGCTGCTGGCACAGGCCGGGATCGACAGCGTCGTCGTGGAGAACCGCGACCAGGAGTACGTGCGGGCACGGCAGCGGGCCGGCGTGATCGAGCACCGGATCGGCGACCTGTTGCGCCAGGCCGAGGTCGGCACCCGGCTGGACGAACTGGGCCTGGTGCACGACGGCATCCATGTCCAGTTCGCCGGTGAACGGCACCACGTCGACTTCCGCGAGCTGACCGGCCGCACGGTCACCGTGTGGGCGCAGACCGAGATCGTGAAGGACCTGATCGACGCCCGACTGGCCGCGGGCCTGCCGCTGGAGTTCGAGGTGTCCGACACCGCGGTGTCCGACGTGGCGGGCGACCGGCCGGTGCTGCGCTACGTGGACTCGGGGGGCGCGGCCCGGCGGGTGGACTGCGACTTCATCGCCGGCTGCGACGGGTTCCACGGCATCAGCCGGGCCGCCGTGCCCGGCCGGACCGAGTGGCAGCGGGACTTTCCCTATGCGTGGCTGGGCATCCTGGCCGACGTGCCGCCCTCCACCGACGAACTGATCTACTCCCGGCACGACAACGGGTTCGCCCTGCACAGCCTGCGCTCCCCCACGGTCAGCAGGCTGTACCTCCAGGTGGCGCCGGACGAGTCGCTGGACGACTGGTCGCACGAGCGGATCTGGGCCGAACTGGCCACCCGGTTCGCGCTGCCCGGCTGGGAGCTGAAGCCCGGCCCGATCACCGACGTGTCGATCACCCCGATGCGCACGTTCGTGACCAGCCCGATGCGGCACGGCAGGCTGTTCCTGGCCGGCGACTCGGCTCACATCGTCCCGCCGACCGGTGCGAAGGGCCTCAACCTGGCCCTGGCCGACTCGGCCCTGCTGGCCACCGCGATCATCGCCTACTACCGGGACGGTCGCACCGACCTGCTGGACGCCTACTCCGCCACCCGGGAACAGCAGGTCTGGCGGGCCGTGCACTTCGCGGTGTGGATGACCGAGATGCTGCACGTCCACCCCGACGCCGACCCGATGGCCGCCCAGTTGCAGCTCGCCCAGTTGCGCTACGTCGTGTCGTCGACCGCGATGGCCACGTCGCTCGCCGAGAACTACACCGGCATTCCCTGGTAGGCGGCCTGGCAGACTGTGCCGGGTGAGCGGGACGGTACTGGTGCTGGGCGGGCGCAGCGAGATCGGCGTCGCCGTGGCGGAACGGCTGGTCAGGCAGGGTGCGCGGACGGTCGTGCTGGCGGCGCGGCGATCGGCCGACCTGTCCGGGGAGGCGGCGCTGCTCACCGCGGCGGGCGCCACCGACGTGCACCGGGTCGAGTTCGACGCCGACGACATCGCGGGCCAGGAGAAGGTGCTGGCCGACATCACCTCACGTTTCGGCCCGCTGGACACGGTGGTCACGGCGTTCGGCATTCTGGGCGACCAGGCCGCCGCCGAACGCGACCCGAGCCATGCACTGTCCATTGTGCACACGGACTATGTCGCCCACGTGCACGTGTTGACGTTGCTGGCCAACGTGTTGCGCTCGCAGGGTCACGGCACGCTGGTGGTGTTCTCGTCGGTGGCCGGGGTGCGGGTGCGGCGGGCCAACTATGTCTACGGTTCGGCCAAGGCCGGTCTGGACGGTTTCGCGAGTGGCCTGGCCGACGCGCTGCACGGGTCGGGTGTGCGACTGTTGTTGGTGCGTCCCGGTTTCGTCGTCGGGCGGATGACGGCCGGCATGTCGCCCGCGCCGTTCTCCAGCACTCCGGCACAGGTGGCGGACGCGACGGTGGCCGCGTTGCGCAAGGGCCGCGGCGAGGTGTGGGTGCCCGGCGTGCTGCGCCCGGTGTTCGGCGTCATGCGCGTGCTGCCCAGAGCCTTGTGGCGGAAAATGCCCCGGTGATCACGATGCAGCCGGCCCTGGAGAACCAACTGCCCGACGGTGTCGCCCCCTGGCCGGTCGCGCAGGTCACCCCGTTCGACTTCCTGGCGCTCAGCGGCGACCTCACTCCGGCCGAGATCGGCACGGCCGTGCTGAACATCGTGTGCTGCAACGACATCGGATCCCGAGCCGGATGACCGGCCGGCGGACCCGCTCGGCTTCGTCCCGCACGGACTGCTCACCTCCGACGCTCCCCTCGCGGCCGGCGGCCTGCGGGTCATCGACAGCAGCACCGGCGTCACGTTCCGGCCGGGCTGCTGTAGCGGCTTGGCGGAGCGGCACGAATGGGATGACGTTCTCGATGGCGGCGGCTCGCCGTGGTTCGGCCACGATCCGTCCCGTCCGCCGAATGCCACGGTGACGTGGTCCGGCTGATCGTGGACACGCGACAGGACGGCGGCCCGGTGATCAACCTGCCCGTCGGCGAGGTTCGGCGCCTGCTGGCCGGGGCCGAACGTGACCTGGCGGATTTCTTCGCGCTGGCAGTCGATCGGGCGCCGCACCACCTCGGCGACCGGAGTGGCCCGGTCGTCGCCGCTCTGGCCCGTGCCCTGGGCGTGCCAGCGCCCACCTCACATGAAGGCGCCTAGGGTGGGATCACCCCGTCCCCGTCCCGAGGTGCCCAGATGGCCGACCCGGAACGCCGTGCCCCCGCCATGCCGCAGGACATCGACGATACGATGCCCAACGCGGCCCGCGTCTACGACTACTACCTGGGCGGGGAGCACAACTTCGCCGCCGACCGGGAACTGGGCGACAAGGTGGCGCAGGCGCTCCCGGTGATCCGGGCCACCGCGATGCTCAACCGCTCGTGGCTGCGCCGGGTGGTGGTGGACGCGCTGGACGCGGGCGTGCGGCAGTTCCTGGATATCGGATCCGGCGTGCCGACGATGGGCAACGTGCACGAGATCGTCCGGGCCGTGCTGCCCGACGGCGAGCGGGCCACGGTCGTCTACGTCGACTACGAGGCCGTCGCCGTACAGCACTCGCGGATCGTCCTGGAGCGCGACGACGCCACCGGCTGGGCCGCGATCGTGCAGGAGGACTTACGTGACCCGGACGCGATCCTCGACCACCCGGACACCGCCCGGCTGATCGACTTCGACCGCCCGGTGTGCCTGATGTTGGTGTCGGTACTGCACTTCGTCGGTCCCGGCGACGGTCCGGACGATCTGCTGGACAGGTATCGATCCCGGCTGGCGCCGGGCAGCAGGCTGGCGATCAGCCACGGCACGGTGGACAGCCTCGACCCGGACGACCCGCTGGCCGAGCGGGTGACGGCGTTGTACCGCGGCAGTTCCAACCCGTCGTGGATGCGCAGCCGGGACCAGATCCGGGCGTGGTTCGGCGACTGGCCGCTGTTGCACTACCCGGACCTGGTGCCGCCGTCGGACTGGCTGCCCGAACCGGACATCGAGCTGACCGAGGACGAGCAGGCGGCCCGGCCGTTCCTGTGGTGCGCGGTCGCGGAGCAGGCGCCCTGACCGAGTGAGCTCGATCGCCGAGGCCGGGCGCCGATACGCTGGAGATCACCCCGTCCCCCACCGTCCCGAGGTATCCGATGGCCGATCCGCGACGCCGTGCCCCCGCCATGCCGCAGGATGTCGACGAGAAGACACCGAACGCGGCCCGCGTCTACGACTACTACCTGGGCGGGGAGCACAACTTCACGGCCGACCGGGAGCTGGGTGACAAGGTGGCGCAGGCGTTCCCGGTGATCCGGGCCACCGCGATGCTCAACCGGGCGTGGCTGCGCCGGGTGGTGGTGGACGCGCTGGCTGCCGGCGTGCGGCAGTTCCTGGACATCGGGTCGGGTGTGCCGACGATGGGCAACGTGCACGAGATCGTCCGGGCCGTGCTGCCCGACGGCGAGCGGGCCACCGTGGTGTACGTCGACTACGAGGCCGTCGCCGTGCAGCACTCGCGGATCGTGCTGGAACGGGACGGCGCCACCGGGTGGGCCGCGATCGTGCAGGAGGACCTGCGGCACCCGGACGCGATCCTCGACCACCCGGACACCGCCCGGCTGATCGACTTCGACCGCCCGGTGTGCCTGATGTTGGTGTCGGTACTGCATTTCGTCGGCCCGGACGACCAGCCGGACGAGCTGCTGGAGGCCTACCGCGGCCGGCTCGCGCCGGGTAGCCGGTTGGCGATCAGCCACGGCACCGTGGACAGCCTCGACCCGGACGACCCGCAGCAGGGGCGGGTGACGGCGTTGTACCGCAACAGTTCCAACCCGACGTGGTCGCGCAGCCGGGACCAGATCCGGCCCTGGTTCGGTGACTGGCCGCTGCTGCACTACCCGGACCTGGTGCACCCGGCGGACTGGCTGCCCGAACCGGATGTCGAGCTCACCGACGACGAGCGGGCCGCCCGGCCGTACATGTGGTGCGCGGTCGCCGAGAAGGCACCCTGACACCGTGAGCTCGCCGTCGATCGCCGAGGTCTGGCACCAGGTGACCAGCGTGCAGCCGGCCCCGCCGGCCGCGGTGGTGCTGGGTGCCGCGGCCGTGGCGCTGGTCGCGGTGCTGTGGCGCACCCTGTGGGTGGTGGCGCGCAACGTCGTCACCATCGCGCACGAGGGCGGCCACGCGCTGGTGGCGTTGCTGGTGGGCAGGCGGCTGACCGGCGTCCGGCTGCACTCGGACACGTCCGGCGTCACGCTGTCCCGGGGCCGGCCGCGTGGCCCCGGCATGGTGGCCACGGCGATGGCCGGCTACCTGGCGCCGCCGCTGCTGGGGTTGGGCTGTGCCGCTCTGCTGGCGAGCGGCCACATCACGGCGTTGCTGTGGCTGACCGTGCTGGTGCTGGTGGCGATGCTGATCGTGGTGCGCAACGCCTACGGGGTGGCGTCGATCGTAGTGACCGCGGCCGTCGTGTTCGTGGTGTCGTGGTTCACGTCGCCACAGGTGCAGGCCGCGTTCGCCTACGCCTTCACGTGGTTCGTGATGCTGGCCGGTGTGCGGACGGTGCTGGAACTGCAGCGGGCGCGCAGCCGGGGCCGGGCGCCGAAGTCGGACGCGGATCAGCTCGCCGGGCTGACCAGGGTGCCGGGCCTGGTGTGGGTGCTGCTGTTCGGCGCGGTGGGCCTCGCGGTGCTCGTGCTGGGCGTGCGCTGGCTGGGGCCGTTCGCGGCACTCACCAGTTAGACCGCTCGTCCGCCGGAATCACCGCCACCACGGGCCATTCGGCCGGTTGGCCGGGCGGCACGTCGGGATCGACGTCGTCGGAGCCCCACTCGCCACCGGCCGGGACCGGTTCGACCGGCCGGATCCGGAAGGTCAGCACGGCGGCGGCGATCGCGGCCAGTGCCGCCACCACCAGCACCCAGAAGCCCTGGCCGGGGATGGCCAGCAGGCCACCGCCGTCGTCCGCGCCGTCGGCGGCCGAGCTGAGCAGCGTCCGCCAGGCGACCTCGAACATGCCCAGCGCGAACACCAGCCCGACCAGGAACGTGGCCGCGACGACGCCGACCAGCTTGGCCGGGCGCAGCGACGCGGGCCGCCACCCGGACCGCAGGCCGAGGCCGGCCGCCGCGACCAGCAGCAGGCCGGCGATCACCAGTGGGTAGCCCAGCGGCACCGGCGTGGGTGCGGTGTGCGTGGTCAGCGGCCGGGCCGGGCCCAGGCTGCTGGACGTGAACCGCCAGGCCGACACGGTCAGTGAGTCGACCACCTGGAAGGTGACCCGCTCGGCGGCCCGGAACAGCGGCAGGACCGAGCCGAGCAGCACCAGCAGCAGGGCGGCGCCGAACAGGCCGGTGGCCACCGGGCCGATCCTGGATCTCGGTTCGGGATCGATGGCCGGCTCGTCCGGTTCCGCCGGTTCGCCGTCCGGTGGGTAGACCTCGACCCATTCGCCGGTCACCGACCCGGCTACGCCCGGTTGGTCAGGTGTGCCGTTCGTTGGCAGGGAACCGGTCACGAAGCCATGGTGACACACCACGACGCGACCGGTCCCCCGCTTGCCCTCATGCGTCCCGCTGGCGCACCAGGTCGCGCAACCGCTTGCGGTCCAGCTTGCCGACGCTGGTCAGCGGCACCTGCTCGACGATCCGGATCTCTCTCGGGTACTTGTTGGCGGCCAGCCGCTCCTTGGCGAACGCGGTCAGCTCGTCCTGGGTCGTGTCGACACCCGACCGCAGCGACACGAACGCGACGACCTCCTCGCCCAGCCGCGTGTCCGGCCTGCCGACCACGGCCGCCATGGCCACCGCGGGGTGGGCGAGCAGGACGTCCTCGACGTCCCTCGGGTACACGTTGAACCCGCCACGGATGATGAGGTCCTTCTTGCGGTCCACGACGTAGAGGTAGCCGTCGTCGTCCGCGTGCCCGATGTCGCCGGTGTGCAGCCAGCCGCCGACCAGGGTCGAGGCGGTCACGTCGGGCGCGTGCCAGTAGCCGGACATCACGCCCGGCGAGCGGACACAGATCTCGCCGTCGGTGCCGGCGGGCAGCTCGTTGTCCTGCTCGTCGCGGATGGTGACCTCGCAGCCGGGCACCGGGATGCCGACGCTGCCCTTGCGCCGCTTGCCCAGTGGCGTCGAGGAGATGATGGACGCGGACTCGGTGCAGCCGTAGCCCTCGTACACGGTCACGCCGGGCACCCTGGCCTCGAACTCGTCCCGCACGTCGGCGGCCAGCGGCGCGGCACCGGACGAGACGGCGGTCAGCGCGGACAGGTCGGCCTCCTCCAGCGGCTGGGCGAGGAGCATCTGGATCATCGACGGGACCAGCGCGCTGCGGCTGATCTTGTGCTCGGCGGCCAGCTTGACCCAGCCTGCCGCGTCGAACCAGCGCATCAGCACGCTCTGGTGCGGCTTGGGCTGGTGCATGCCGATGCAGGTGACCAGCAGGCCGTAGGCGTGCGCCAGGGGCAGCGGCAGCAGCGTGCTGTTCAGGTCCTCCTCCGGCGACTCGGACGCCTCCCGGGACGACGATCCGCACCAGAACAGGTTGGCGTGGGTCAGCGGCACGCCCTTGGACCGGCCGGTGGTGCCGCCGGTGTAGAGCAGGGCGGCGAGGTCGTCGTCGGCGCGGTCGACGATCGAACCCGGGTCGCCCGCCGACAGTTCGGCGTGCTCGAACACCGGGACCGTGGACGTCGCGTCGCCGGCACCGGCCAGTACCACGAACTTGACCGTCGACACGCCCTCCAGGGCCGCGTTGACCTTCGGCAGGAACTCCGGCGTGGTGACCACGGCGACCGCACCGGAGTCGGCCAGGACGTTGTGCAGTTCCTTCTCGCTCACCAGGAAGATGACCGGGGTGATGACCGCGCCCGCCCGCCACAGCGCGGTGTACGTCATGGTCACTTCCGGACAGTTGGCCATCAGCACGACGACCCGGTCACCGGGACCGACGCCCTGGGCGATCAGCCCGTTGGCCAGCCTGGCGGCGCGGTCGGCCAGGGTGCCGGTGGACCACCAGGTGCCCTCGAAGAACAGCGAGTCGAAGTCGCCGAGCCGGTCGGTTTGCCGCTCCGCCTGCCTGGCCAGGTTGTGTTCGCCCATCCCAGTCCTCTCCCGTCCGACGTGTCCTACCTTGACTCCCATGCGTGCCCGGCCATCACGGCCAGGTGCAGAGCGACGAGCGTGTCCTCCAGTTCGGGTAGTTCGGCCGTTCTCCCGTGCCGCACGCGGACGCTGACCAGTTCGGTGGTGGCGCCGGACAGCCCGAGATAGGCGTCGTAGGGCAGTTCAGGCCATTCCGGACAGCGCGTTCTGGCCCGTTCGTGCCATTCCCTGTTCAGTTCGGCGAATCGGTGTTGCGCGGCGTCCATCCGGGCGACCGCGCCGGCACCGGCGGCCGGCATGTCGATGTAGAACACCCGCGCGAACGCGGGTTCGCCGGCCAGGAAACCCAGGAACGCGCGGCAGCCGGCGCGCAGCAGGTCCTCCGGGGGCGCGTCCGCCGGCACGCCCCTGGTCGCCGTCACCACGGCGTCCACCAGTAGGAGGCCGCCGTGCCGGGTCGCCGCCAGGAAGCAGTCCTCCTTGTCCGCGAAGTGGACGTAGAACGCCGCTCGGGACACCTTGGCCCGCCGGACCATGTCGGCGACAGTCACGGACTGGTAACCGGATTCGGCGACGGCGGCGATCGCGGCGGCCAGCAACCGCTGGCGCTGGGCGGCTCGGACCGCGGACTGGGGCAGGCTCGAGCGACCCCTGGGGAGCCCAGGGGCTTTGCCATGTGTCCTGGCCAGCGAACCCTCTTGTACCACTGTGATACTGCCTCTAAAGTACGTGGGCGTACTAGTGACCTACCCCCACCATATCGTTGCGGACACCGGCGTCGCGCACGAGTTCCGGCTCCCCCGTTACGGGCGGCCTGACAGATGTGGCAGCCGATGCCATGCGACGGCCACGGCCGACCGACCGCCGACGAAGCCGGTTCCCCCGGTGGCCGGAAGGCCGTGTTTCCTCCTCCGAAGGAGGCGGCATGGCCGCAGTCATCCCCGTCGAAGCCGAACACGCGCAACCGGGCAACCCGTTATACCGGTTGTTCTGGGACCGCAGGCTCAACCACTACCCGAACACAGGACGGCGGTACTGGTACCTCGCCATCGTCGTGCTGGCGACCATCATCCTGTACTACGAGCTGTACGTCGGTGGCGCGGTCAGTCCGGCCATCATCGCCGACTACAACATGAGCTTCACGTTCTACGTGAACATCACCGTGGTGGGCAGCGCCATCGGCGCCTTCTCGTCGCTGCTGGCCGGTCTGGCCGACCGGTGGGGTCGGGCGAACATGGTGACCTACGGCCTGCTCGTCACCGGGCTGCTCATCGCGTTCGGTATCCCGAACGCCCCCAACGCCTTCGTGTTCGGGCTCGTCTCGGTTCTGGTCGCGTTCGTCGAGGGCATCATCCTGGTGGCGACGCCGGCTCTGGTCCGTGACTTCTCCCCGCAGTTGGGTCGCGCCTCGGCGATGGGCTTCTGGACGCTCGGTCCGGTGGTGGGCAGCCTCGTGGTGTCCGAAGTGTCCAGTCACACGCTGGGCGCCCTGCCGCGCTGGCAGGACCAGTTCCTCATCTGCGGCATCGTCGGCCTGGTGGTCTTCGTCATCGCCCTGTTCGGTCTGCGTGAGCTCTCGCCGAACCTGCGCGACCAGTTGATGGTGAGCATCAGGGACCGGGCACTGGTGGAGGCCAAGGCGTCCGGCGTGTCCGTGGACACCAGCCGGCCGTGGCGGCAGATGATGCACGTCAACATCATCGGTTCGGCGTTCGCCATCGCGGTGTTCCTGATCCTCTACTACACCGCGGTCGGGTTCTTCACGATCTACTTCACCACGATCTTCGGCTTCAGCCTGTCCCAGGCCAACGGCATCGGGAACTGGTTCTGGGCCTTCGACGCCGTGGCGTTGATCATCGTGGGAGTGGTGTCGGACAAGATGAAGGTCCGCAAACCGTTCATGGTGGTGGGCGCGGTGGGCGCGATCGTGATGTCGATCCTGTTCCTCATGCGGGCCACCCATCCGCAGACCGGCTACTACACGTTCGTGGTGCTCATCAGCCTGCTGGCCGTGTTCATGGGCATCGCGTACGCGCCGTGGATGGCGAGCTTCACCGAGACGGTGGAGCAGCGCAACCCGGCACTGACCGCCACCGGTCTCGCGGTCTGGGGCTGGATCATCCGGGCCGTCGTGGCCATCTCGATCTTCCTGCTGCCGTTCGTGGTCAGTTCGGTGACACCTCTGGTGCAGTACGGCACCCAGGTCGCCACGCTGTCCGCGAAGTACGCGCCGGAACTGGCCACCATCAGCGCCATCGACCCGAAGACGCTGGCGACACTGAACGCGACACCCGCCGACCAGGCCGCGGCCGTCACCGCGATCGGCGAAATCGCCCAGAAGCTCAACGTCGACCAGGCGACCGCCACCCAACGACTCCAGGCCGCGGCCGCCGTCCCCAAGGCTGACCTGGCGTTTCTCCAGACGCACGGAACCGAAGTTGAACAAGCCTCGCGTTCGACACCCGGTCAGTGGCAGAGTTGGTGGTGGGTCTGCATCGGGGGCCAGGTCGTCTTCATACCGTTGATCTTCGTGATGAGCGGTCGGTGGAGCCGGCGCAAGGCATTGCAGGACCTCGCGGAACACCAGAAGAAGGTGGACGCGGAGCTCGCCGCCATGTCAGCGGAAAGCTGACCGGGCAACAGAAACAACCTGAATCCAGAGCACTACGACGTCCGACCACGGTTCCAAGCAGGCTGCCAGACTCCGAGTGAACCTGGTGGCCTGGCTACAAGGAGGAATCGTGACTCACCGTACCGGCCGGATCTCCACGCGTATTTGGATGTTGGCCGTGTTAACGGTGGTCGCCGTCGTCGCGGCCGTGCTGGTGGCGCTGCACTTCACGTCACAGAATGGCGTCACCAGCACGCCCGGCGTTACGTCGAAAACGATCGTTCTGGGCAGTCACCAGCCGCTCACCGGCCCCGCGGCGCCCGGCTACTCCGAGATCTCCGGTGCGGCAGCGGCATTCTTCCGCTACATCAACGCGCACGGCGGTATCTACGGTAGATCGATCACGTTCGACTACAAGGACGACCAGTACAACCCCGTCAAGACCTACAGCGAGACCCAGACGCTGGTCAGCAAGGACAAGATCTTCGCGATGGTCGGCGGCCTGGGCACCGCGACACACGAGGCCGTCGTCGACTACCTGACCGACAACAAGGTGCCCGACCTGTTCGTGAACAGCGGTTGCATCTGCTTCAACAACCCCAGCAACCTGCCGTACACGTACGGCTACTTCCCCGACTACAAGATCGAGGGGAAGGTGCTCGGCCAGTACGTGCGCACCAACTTCCCCAACCAGCGCGTGGCCTACCTGCTGCAGGACGACGACCTGGGCCAGAACAGCCAGGAGGGGCTCAGCCAGCTCCTGCCCACCAACCAGGTCGTGACGCAGCAGTCCTACGACGCCAACTACCTGACCAGCGGTCTGGCCGCCCAGATCGGCGCGGCCAAGGCGGCCCACGCGCAGGTGGTCGTGATCTTCGGCATCCCGGCGGCGGTGGCCGTCGCGTTGCTCACCGCGGCCCAGCTCAACTACCACCCGGCGTTCGTGGCCAGCAACGTCGGCACGGATCCGACCACGCTGAACGGGCTCATCAAGCAGCTCTCCAAGGGCGCCGCGGACATCAATATCGCCAACGGGTTGATCTCGGACAGCTACCTGCCATCGCCCAGCGACCTGAAGAACCCGTGGGTCCAGTTGTTCCGCAACGTGCACGACACCTACGAGCCGGGGCAGCCGTTCGATTTCTACACGGTCAGCGGAATGACCCTGGCCTACGGGACGTACGAGGCGCTGCGCGCCGCCGGACCGAACCTGACCCGCGAGGGACTGCTGCACGCCATCGCCACCAAGGGGTCGACGTTCCAGGGGCCGAACCTGGCGCCGTACCGATTCTCCGCGACCGACCACGACGGCATGGCGGGCGCCCAGATCACCACCCTGACCAGGGGGCAGTCGGTGCTGTCCGGCCCGGTCTACGTGACCGACGACCAGGACGCCCCGGTCACCACCTGGAACCAGCCGCACCCGCTGCCGCCGACGACCTTCTAACCGGATTTCGCCGTACCAGGTGGACCGTCCACGGCGGACCGGTCCGTTTCACGTCGTTCCTCCCGGACACTACGCAGCGCGTTCGATCGAAACGGCTACGTGACCGAAGAAATTCGATCGCCAGATTCCCTAATCCAGGGGCACAGTCTGGTCCGAACCGCGCATTCATGGTTAAGATGCGCCGTCTCCGGCGACGCAATTCCGATCGACGTGATGTCGGCGGTGAGCGAGGAGTCGAGAACCATCCTGCGGAGGTAGCGTGGTGCATCACCGTGTTCCCCCCGCCGAGGGGGACGGCGGATCAGTGGCAACGCCCGAGTGGTCGGGGCCGAGATGGCCGTTACCGGCGGGCTCGGCGCAACCACAGCCACCGTCGCGGGTCCGGCCGCAGGCGTCGGGATCATCGGCGGGCCGGGTCTTCCGGGCGATGTTCCGGCCGAGGTCGATCCGGGCCAAGCTGGTCCGCATCCTGGTGGTGTCGCTGGCCCTGGTGTTGGTGCTGCTGGGTTTCCTGATCAGCAACGAGGTGGCCAACTACCAGGCGGCGACCCAGACCAGCCGCATCGTCACGGTGGTGCTGCGGGTGCAGGACGCCGTGCAGCAGTTGCAGAAGGAGCGCGCCCTCACCAACGGCCTGCTCGGCGGCGGCAGCCAGTTCCAGGCGCAGATCGTGCCGCAGCGCCAGCAGACCGACCTCGCGCTCGGCGCGCTGAACCGGACCATCGCCGACACCGGCCTCAGCGACGCGGGCGTCGACCAGGTCCGGACGGCACTGGCCAAGCTGGACGGTCTGACCACGATCCGCTCCGCGGTCGACCAGGAGCGGGCCCAGGACGCGCCGACGTTCGCCTTCTACTCCGACGCCATCGCCTCGCTGAACGCGCTCGACCTAGGACTGGACCAGGCCCAGGACGGCACGCTCCGGCACGGGCTGCAGGCGCTGTACGCGCTCGGTGACATCAAGGAGTACTCCGGTCAGGAACAGGGCCTGCTGTCCGCGGTGTTCGCCTCCAACCACATGAGCGTGGACAACTACAGCAAGTTCGTCCAGGTGCTGGGCCAGAAGCAGGCCGCGATCGCCACGTTCGACCAGTTCGCCACCCAGGACGAGCGGGCCGACCTGGACGCGACACTCCAGTCGCCGGCCGGCGACCAGTCCGTGCAGGACGAGGGCGTGGCCATCAACTCGTCGTCGGGCACGCTGGCCGGCCGGGTGGACCCGGTGTCCTGGTCGGACTCGATGAACTCCCAGCTGGACAGCCTGCGCGGGGTGCAGCAGAGCGTCGGCCGCGACATCACCGCCCGCGCGGACAGCCTGCGCGCCACCGCGACCGCACTGCTGATCGGGATCAGCGTGCTGGCCGTGCTGACCATCGCCGCGATGATCGCCCTGGTGGTCGGTGCCGCGCGGTCGGTCATCGGCCCGCTGGGCACGCTGGCCAGGGACGCCGACGTGGTGTCGGCGCGACGCCTGCCCGAGACGGTGGCACTGATGCAGACCACCGAGACCGACGTACCGGCGCCACCGCCGGTGACCGTCCCGGCACACGCGGCGACCGAGATCCAGCTGGTCGCGACAGCGCTGGACCGCGTGCAGAACACCGCGCTCACGCTGGCCAGCGAGCAGGCGCTGATCCGCCGCAACACCACGGTGTCGCTGGCCAACCTGGGCCGCCGCAACCAGAACCTGGTGCGCCGCCAGCTCTCCCTGATCAGCGAGTTCGAGCGCGAGGAGCTCGACCCGAACGCGCTGGCCAACATGTTCGAACTGGACCACCTGGCCACCCGCATGCGCCGCAACGCGGAGAGCCTGCTGGTGCTGGTCGGCGAGACCAGTCCCCGCCCGTGGTCCGCTCCCCTGCCGGTGGCCGACGTGATCCGCGCCGCGCTGTCCGAAGTGGAGGACTACCGCCGGGTGGTGCTGCGGCGGGTGGACGACGCGTGGGTGGTCGGCCCGGTCGTCGCCGAGATCGCGCACATGCTCGCCGAGCTGGTGGAGAACGGCCTGTCGTTCTCGTCGCCGGACGTCGAGGTGGAGATCTACGGCCGCCGGACCGGCAACCGCTACCTGCTGGCCGTGGTGGACTACGGCGTCGGCATGCCCAGGGACGAACTGGAGAAGGCCAAGGCCCGCCTGCGGGACGAGGAGAACTTTCTGGTCGCGCCGACCCGGTTCCTCGGCCACTACGTCGTCGGCCGCCTGGCGCGGCAACTGGACGTGCAGGTGGAGCTGGGCGAGTCGCCGGTCAGCGGCATCACCGCCCGCATGCTGCTGCCGCCGGAGGTGCTCACCGACGGCCCGAACGCCGAACCCCGGCAGATCGTGGCCGAGCAGGCGCCCGCCGAGCCGCAGGCCCCGGCGCTGCCCACCCCGGTCGCGCTGCCGGCGCCCGCGCGGGCGCCGGCCCTGACCGCTCCGGTGTCCACCGTGCCGTCGGAGACGACCGTGCCGGTGGTGTCCTCGGCGGACACCATGGACACCGTGCGGCTGCCGATTCCCGAGTCGCTGCTGGGTCAACAGGTGCTGCGCTGGCCGACCGAGCAGGAGCTGGAGAGTCAGGCCGAGCCGGAGAACCCGGCACCCATGCCCAGCCGGGCCGAACCGGAACCGGAACGGGAACGCGAGCCCGTCGCCGTCGGTGCGCCGATCGAGCGCACCCGCAACGGTCTGGTGAAACGCCAGCCGCGCACCGGCGGCCGGTCCACGACCCGGTACACGGTGACCGACGCGGCGCCGAAGGACCGGTCGCCCAACGAGGTGAGCACCATGTTGAACTCGTTCCGGGCCGGGCACCGGCGTGGCGAGGCGTCGGCCAGGAATCTGTTCACCGCGACCGAATCCGTGGTGTCATACGAGGAGGAGCCGGGTGACTGACCTGGACCGGGATGCCAGTCCGCAGAGCTTCAACTGGCTGTTGAGCAATTTCGTCCGAGGCACGGACGGCGTGCGGGATGCCGTCGCCGTGTCGTCGGACGGGTTGCTCATCGCCATGTCCGAAGGTCTGGACCGGACGGCGGCCGACCGGCTCGCGGCGCTCACGTCCGGGCTGGCCAGCCTGGCCAAGAGTGCCTCCCGCTACTACGACTTCGACGGCCTGAAACTGATCATGATCGAGATGGGCAAGGGTTTCCTGCTCGTCTCGACGATCAGCGACGGTAGTTGCGTCGCCGTGCTCGCCGACGAGCACTGCGACATCGGCCTCATCGGGTACGAGATCGCGGTGCTCGCCGAGCGGGCCGGTGGCCTGCTCTCCCCTGGCCTGATCTCCGAACTGCGGGAAACCCTGTTGAGCTGAGGCGACGCCGGACGCGGCGGGGCGCGCCCGGGGTCTGTTTCGTGCATCGTCGTTGCCCGTCACCGTGGGAGGACGCGCGTGAGACCTGGGGACGAGGACACGCCTCGACTACCTGACCCCCGGATGATCCCGGTCGCCCGGCCGCGGGGCTGGTTCGACGAGACGCCCCCGGCGCAGCCGGAGGACGAGGGGCAGGTGGCCGACGACGGTGTCTTCGTCCGCCCCTTCATCGTGACCAGAGGGAGGACGCAGCCGCTGCACGACGGTCTGCGGATCGAAACCCTGGTCAGGGCGACGCCCGCCGCGCTGTCCGCACCATTGCGGTTCGAGCGCAGGCGGATCGTCGAACTGGCCCAGCGGCCGGTGTCGCTGGCCGAGGTGGCCGCCGAGTTGGGCGTCCCCCTCGGTGTGGCGAGGGTCCTGATCGCGGACCTCTACACCGGTCGGTACATCTCGCTGCACGAGCCAACCGAGCTGCCCGTGCACGTGATCGAGAGGATCAGGGATCTTGTCCGGGCGCTTTGAACAGGACACGCCATCGGCCGCGAAGATCGTGATCAGCGGCGGATTCGGCGTCGGCAAGACGACCTTCATCGGCGCGATCTCGGAGATCGAGCCGCTGGTCACCGAGGCCGCCATGACCGATCGGTCGATAGGCGTGGACGACGCGTCCCTGCTCACCGAGAAGACCACCACGACGGTGGCCCTGGACTTCGGCCGGATCACGCTGGACCGGACGCTGATCCTGTACCTGTTCGGCACGCCGGGCCAGGCCCGGTTCGACTTCCTGTGGGACGACCTGGCCACCGGTGCGCTGGGCGCGGTCATCATCGCCGACACCCGCCGGATCGAGGACTGCTATCCGGTACTGGACTACTTCGAGGACCGGTCGACGCCGTTCATGGTGGCGGTCAACGACTTCGAAGGCGCCGACCGGTTCGACCTGGACGAGGTCCGCGAGGCACTCGGCGTGCACGAGGGGATCCCGGTGCTGCGGTGCGACGCCCGCGACCGCGAGTCGGTCAAGGAGATCCTGGTGGCGTTGATCGAGCAGGTGCTGCTGCAGCGGGTCGCCTGAGGTCACCTCAGTCCGAGAAGTGGAAGCCCGGCCGCGTCGGCGGGGGGTGTTCCTCCGCGCCGTTGCCCGGGGTCGGCGGCGGTGTCGGCTCGGTCGACGGAGTCTCCGAGGTGGTGGCCGCGGTCGCCGAGCGGGTGCCGGTCGGCGTCGGGCCGGCGTCCGTGGTGCCGGTCGGCGTGGGTTCGTCCGTGGGGGCCGCCGACGTATCGGTGGGCGGCACCGACGAGCCGGTGGCGTCGTCCGGGGTGTCGCGCACCGGGTAGTCCTGCAACTGGTTGTGGTTGGCGGGGTTCTTCGGCGACGGCGGGACGTTCGGCGGTGAGGCCGCGGGCGGACCCCACAGCGTCGACGTGATCAACAGGCCACCGCCCGCCGTGCGGGTCTCCGGCGGCGGGGCGGGCGTGCTCGGCGGCGGGCCACCGGCCAGCGCGGCGGCCACGTGCATCACCGGACCGTCCTGCGGCGCCGCGATGTGCGGCGCGATCCCGATTGACGCGGGCGGCGGCGCGGCCTCGTCCATCGTCGGCGGCAGCGGCATGAACCGGGGCAGCAGCCCCGTGAACAACCAGGTGGACGCCAGGATCGCCATGGCGAGACAGGCACCGGCGACCGCGAACCGCCGCCAGCCGGTGAACGCCACGTGCAGCACCGGGACCGGCCGCCGGGGCCGGTTGAACTGCTTGCCCTTCCTGGCCAGCCAGCTCGCCGCGGCCGCCCTCGCCGCGCGACCGGACATGCCGTGGTGCTCGCGGACCGCCCAGAACCAGGCGGCACAGTCCCTGGCCGCCGGCCGGTCCTCGGCATCGCGCGCGGTCATCGCGCCGAGCAGCTCGGCCAGCACACCCGGGATGCCCTCGGGAATCCTGGGCTGGCGGTGCAACCGGGTCAGCGCCGACTCGACCTTGCTCAGCCCCGGGTACTCCAGCTCACCGGTCAGGCACTCCAGCAGCACCAGGCCCAGCGAGTAGATGTCGGCCGCCGAACCCACCTTCACGCCGAGGATCTGCTCCGGCGCCAGGTACGCGGCGGTGCCCATGATCTCGGTCGAGCGGTCCGGCCGGGCGGCGTCCAGCAGCAGGGCGATGCCGAAGTCGGCCAGGTGCGGCGAACCGTTGGTGTCCAGCACGATGTTGGACGGCTTGATGTCGCGGTGCACCACACCGCTGCCGTGCGCGTGGGCCAGCGCCACGGCCAGCCGGGCACCGAGCAGGACGACGTCGTCGGTGGCCAGCGGCCCGGCGAGCAGCCGCTCGCGCAGGCTCTCGCCGTCGACCAGCTCCATCACCAGGTACGGCCGGTCGTCGTCGTCCACGCCCGCGTCGTAGATGCCGACCAGTCCGGGATGCGACATCCGGGCCAGCGCCCGCGCCTCGGCGCCGAACCGGAACCGGGCCGTGGCGCCCTGACCAGGGTGGAACAGCTTGACGGCGACCTCGCGGCCCAGCCGCTCGTCGTGGGCGCGGTAGACGTCCGCGTTGGCCCCGTGACCCAGGACGGTAGTCAGCCGATAACGGTCAGCGACGACACAGCCCGGCGGATCAGCCAGGTCGGACACGACGGCCAGAGCCGTCGCCTCAACCACGTCGTCGTCCCGCATCAGCACCGTATCCTCTGTGGGGTTCCTCGGCGTTGATCCTGGTCCCGGTCGCCGGTACGAAACACTGTATTGGGACGAACGCCCCCGCACCACTGCCCCGGAACACCAGCACCGCGTGGGTGACTACCGCCGGGCGGCCGGTTTGCCTCGCACGCCCGTGTACACACTCGTGACTCCGCCGATCGCGACCAGCAGTCCGATGGCGAACCACACCTTGCTGCCGCTCATGAAGCCGCCCGAGATCGTGCCCAGCCCCTGGAACACCCACAGCAGGCCGACCAGGATCAGAACGACGCCGATCGCGACGTACACCCACGACCTCGTCTTCACAGTTGCCGCTCCGCTCTCATCTCGACGCCGACACGAAGGTGTGTCCCGCGAAGTCCTGCACCTCGACCGACCGAACCTGGTTCGCGGAGACCAGCGCGGCGCCGTCCAGCGTCATGCCCTCGGTCTCCGTCTGCCGTGACGTGAGCCAGGTGCCGGCCACCTCGGTCTGCCCCGACGTCGACCTGACCACCAACCGGCACTTCTGACCCGGCCCCATACCGGCCACCCACGCGCTGACCCGCACCCAGCCGTCGGCCGGCATGACGGTCACGGTGAGCAGCACGCCGTCCTGCGCCCCGTGCAGGTGCAGCACGCTGGCGATGGACTGTTCCGAGACGTCCGAGGCCGGCGGTTCGGCCGCCGGGCTCGTCGACTCGTTGGCCTCGGCGAGCACCAGCCCGCCGCCCAACGCGACCGCGACGGCCATCACGATGCCGGCGGACGTGAGAATGCCCCTGGTACGCAGGCCGACCCGCCGTTCCCGGCGGACCTGGCGCAGGGTCCGCTGGAGCATCAGGTCGCCGCGCTCCGGTGGACCGTCCAGCAACGACTCCGGCGGCACCTCGTCCAGCGTGGCCATGACCTCGGCGAAGCTGTCCACCCGGGACCGGCACGCGGCGCAGCCGGCGAGATGGTCGGCGACCCGCCAGGCCTCGTCCTCGTCCAGCGCGCCCAGCACGTACGCGCCCAACGAGTCCGTGGGATGGCGCCCATCGGTCATCCGGGCACCCCCTTCAACTCCGCCCGCGACGCCCCGAACGCCTCGCGCAGCGCACGCAGGGCGTGGTGGGATCGAGACTTCACGGTACCCGGCGGAATGCCCAGAACGTCTGCTGTCTCCGTGACGCTGCGTCCCCGAAAATAGAGCTCGACGAGCACGTCACGGTGGTGTCCGGACAGTTGGTGTAACGCCTCGATGACCACCATCGAGTCGACGACGGCGTCCGCGTGGTCCCGGGCCACCGGAGGCGTGACGGGCGACTCGGCCACCTCGACCGGCCGCGAGGCACGTGCCCTGGCTCGATCGGTGATGATGTTGCGGGCCACGGTGAGCAGCCAGCCGCGCACCGAGCCCTTCCCGTTGACCAGGACCTCCGGGTGCTTCCACGCGCGGACCAGGGTCTCCTGGACGATGTCCTCGGCCATGGCGCTGTCGCCGGTCAGCCGGGTCGCATAGGCCAGCAGTGCGCGTCCGTGTTCCTCGTACACGCTCCTGACCAGCGCCTCGTCCGCGTCGGCTTGTCGCCTGCGTGACCGCAGGACCGCCATGCGGGACATCTCCCTTCCGCCGTCCTACCCCCGTGCTGGTATACGCAGGCCGAGACGAATTGGCTCTTTTTCCGTGACCCAGGACACATCCGACCCTTCTTGCCGGTTTAACCGGGTGAACCGGTGAACCATGGCAGGGTCGCTGTGCGTGTCTGCTCCGCGAGGAGGGGTGGGATGCCGACCGACGCGGACGACTGGCCGCACGAGTTCTACCTCGAAGGCCCGGTCACCGGTGGGGACGAGCTGCTGCGACGCACGCTGGCGAACGTGCGCCGGCAGTCGACCCGGTCCGCCCGGTGGCGCATCGTCCTGGTCGCGGCGGGCGTCGTGCTCGCCGGCCTCATGCTCACCGGCACCGGCATGGCCATCGGCCGCCTGGTCGACCACGTCCCCCCGCCGCCGGAACGGCCGATCACCGCCACCGATCCCCGCACCGGCGCCCGCATGTGGGTGATGACGCGGACCACCGAAGGCGGCACGTATCTGAACGTGACCACCAAGGGTCTGCCGGTCGGCACCACGTGCCGGCTCATCGTGATCGGCAAGGACGGCTCCCGCCAGGACGGCGGCGGCTGGAAGGTCGGCCCGGACGCGATCGAGGATCCCGTGGACATGATGGTCTGGTTGCCCCGCTCCAGGGTGGCGCGACTGGATGTCACGACGAGTGTCGGCGCGACCCTCATCGGTAACGCCGGTTAGCCCGCCCGGGCGAACTCGTAACGCACTCAGCCCCCACCGGCACACGCCAAGCGACCATCCGCTCACTCGACCGGCCGCCCGACCGCCGCGCCGCCCGACCGCCGCGCCGCCCAACCGCAGCGCCGCCCGACCGCCGTGCCGCCCGACCGCCGTGCCGCCCGACCGCCGTGCTGCCCGACCGCCGTGCTGCCCGACCGCGCCGTCCGACCCCGGCGCCGCCCAACCGCCGGGCCGCATCGCCCACCGCGCCACCCGACCGCAGAGCCGCGCCGCCGTGGCCGCCGTGCCGCCCGACCGCCGCGCCGCCCAACCGCAGCGCCGCCCGACCGCAGCGCCACATCGCCCATCTCGCCGGGCCGCCGCCCGGGCCTCGTGCCGGGCCGCGCGGCGCGATCCCCTGCCCGCGCCGCCCACCCGGCGCGGTGCCGGCCATGTCGCCCGATCCGCCGCCGGCTCCGCACCGCTCGCCCATCTCGCCCGGCCGCCGCCCGGAACTCGCGCCCGGGCGGCGCGACGTGGTCCCCTTCCCCGCGCCGCGCCCACCCAGCTCCGTGCCGGCCAGGTCGCCCGCCTCACGGCCAGTTCCGCGCCGCCCGCCGGCTCAGTGCTGGGCGGCGTTGCCCGTCTTGCGGCGGGATCGGGCTCGGTTGGCCGCTCTCGTGGCCGCCGCCTTGGCCGCGGCCGCCTTGCGGGCCGCGGCCTTCGCCTTGGCGACCGCCCGGGCCGTGGCCGCGCGGTCGGCGTTCTGCTTCAGTGTGGTCACCAGCGTCGCGGTGGCCGCGTCCTGCTCGGCCGCCGTCGGCCGCACGACCGCGCCGGCCGCCACCCGCGACTCGACCAGGTCCCGCAGGGCCGCCTGGTAGCCGTCGGCGTACCGGGTCGGCTGGAAGTCCTCGGACAGCCGCGACACGTCGGCCACCGCCGAGCGCAGTTCCTTCATCCGCACCGGCACGTCCTCGTCCAGGAACGGGAAGTCGGGTGTGCGCACCTCGTCCGGCCACAGCAGCGTGGTCAGGATGATCACGTGGTCGCGCTCGCGCAGCATCGCGAGGGTTTCCCGCTGCCGCAGGGCAACGGTGACCACAGCCACCTTCCCGGTCTGCCGCAGCGCCTCGCCGAGCAGCACGTACGGCTTGGCGCCGGCCGGTTCCGGGGCCAGGTAGTAGCTGCGGCTGTAGTACAACGGGTCGATCTGCTCCAGCGGGGTGAACGACCGCACCTCGACGGCGTGTGCCGAGGCGACCGGGAGGCCGGCCATGTCGTCGTGGCTGAGCACCACGACGTCGCCGTCGGGCAGCTCGACTCCCCTGCCCAACTCGTCGAACGGCACGTCGGCGCCGTCGATCTCGCACGTACGGCGCAGCTTGATCCGGCCGCCGTCCGTGACGTGTAATTGGTGTAGACCGGTGCCGCGTTCCTCGGTGGCGCTGTACGCCTTGACCGGGATAGCGACAGGTCCGAACGTGATCGTGCCGTTCCACACGCTTCGCATGACCAGCTCCGTAGGACGAACCCAGCGATGCGGCGCCGCGGGGAAGGTGACGCCTCCGACTCCACTCACGTTACTGGCGGCCACCGACAATCTCAGCGCGCGGCGATCCATTCCAACGCCGATTCACCGTGACGGAGCACCGAGATGTGGCCGTCGCCGGGCATCAGCCGCAGTTCGGCGGACGGCAGCCGGTCGGCCACCCATTCACTGTGCGTGCACGGCACCATCCGGTCGGCCAGCCCGTGCGTCAGCAGCGCCGGCGCGACCACGTCGGTGAGCTGGAAACCCCACGGCCGCGCGATGCACAGGTCGTCGTCGACCATGCCGGCGAACCCGCTGCGCATCGCCTCGCCCGCGATCCGGCCGATCCACGCCCAGTCACCGGCCAGCACGGCGTTGTCCGCGTCGGTGAAGACGCTCTCGCCGTCCTCGTCGGCCGGCTCGGTCAGCACCCGGCGCAACTCGTCCGGGCCGCCGAGGGCGGCGCGCATCTCCGCCTCGCTGGCCGGGGCCATACCGGCGAAGAAGTCGAGGCCCTCGGCGTCGTAGGGCGCCAGGCCGGCCAGGGTGGCCACGCTGCGCACCCGGTCGGGCAGCAGTGCCGCGCAGGCCAGCGCGTGCGGACCGCCGCCGGACGACCCGAGCACGGCGAACCGCTCCACACCCCGGGAGTCGGCGACCCTGGCCACATCGTCGGCCACCGAGCCGAACGAGCGGCCCGGCTGGGCGGTCGACGGGCCGTAGCCGGGGCGGTCGTGGGACAGCCAGCGGATGCCGAGCCGCTCGGCGGCCGGGAACAGCGGTTCCGGTGGGGCGCCGGTGTTCGGCGTGCCGTGGTGGTAGTAGACGGTGACCGTGGCGTCCTTCGGGCCGACGTCGTAGACGTGCAGCGTCCGGCCGTCGGGCAGGTCGAGATCCGTCTGCATGCCTAGATCTTGGCATCCGGGCCGGCGGACGCGGCCAGGATGTCGAGCACCGGACGGCCCTGCGCGAGCGCGCCGGCCGCGTGTCCGGTCGCGGTGGCGGCGACGGCCAGCACCTCGGCGAGGGCGGCGACGTCGTGCGACGCGACCACGGCCAGGGCACCGTCCCGGTGCCGGTCGGACACGTGGTTGGCCAGCCTGGCCAGGGCCGCCGCGACGTACCGCTGGCCGGCGACCAGTTGGTCGACGACGGCGGTCAGTTCGGCGAGATCCTCGACGGCGGGCGGGGCACCGGCCCGTCCGGCAGCGGTGTCACCGGCCAGTTCGGCGGCACTGGCGGTCAGATGCGCCGCGGCGATGGTGGCCGGCAGCGTGGGCAGCGACGCGGTCGGTTCGTCGTCCCGCCCGGAGAGCCCTGACAGTCCCGCCAACTCGATCACCGTCCTTCCGCCGATCCGCCATCCTGCCACCGTGTGGCCACCCGCACCCGGTGACGCGCCGGGCGGGCCGGCAGACGCGGTGGGCGGTCACGGTGCGGTGCGGCCCTTCCACGCGCCACCGCGGCCGTTCCAGTGCCGCCACGCGGAGTCGACCGTCATTCCCGCGTACAGCAAGGCGATCGCCGGCAGCGCGGGCGCCCACCACAGCGGAAGCCGGTAGGCGCGCAACATCGGCAGGTAGCTGCCGGCCAGCAGCAGCCAGCCGGCCAGGCCGAACACCAGCGTCAACGGCTGCCCGGCGGCCAGCCCGACGACGGTCGCGATCGGCGGTACGAGGTAGAGGACCGCGAGGCCGAGCACCGTGCCGGCCAGCAGTGCCGGCGAGTAGCGCAGTTGCGTGTACGCGCTGCGCGCCACCATGTCCCACAGGTCGGCCAGGCGGGGATAGCGGCACAGGCTGGCCACGTCGGTGCTCAGGCCCAGCCAGATCCGCCCGCTGCCGGCGTGTTTCACCAGGTTCGCCAGGGCGACGTCGTCGATCAACGCACCGGAGATGCGTTGCAGCCCGCCCGCCTTGGCCAGCACTGCCCGGCGCACCAGCATACAACCACCGGCCGCCGCCGCGGTCCGTCCCGGCCGGTTGACGCGGCCGAACGGGTAGAGCTGGGCGAAGAAATAGACGAACGCGGGCACGATCGCGCGCTCCCAACCGGAGTCGGTGCGCAGCCTGGCCATCAGCGAGACGAGATCGCGGCCGGTCTCGGCGGCGCGGACCAGCGCGCGGACGCTGCCGGGCGGGTGGCGGATGTCGGCGTCGGTGAACAGCAGGTAGTCGGGTTCGCCTGCCGCGTCGACGCCGGTGGCCAGGGCGGCGACCTTGCCGGTCCAGCCGGGCGGCGGGCCGTGCCCGGTGACGACGGTCAGCCGTGGCCGGCCGCGCGCGACGTCCCCGGTGCCGTCGGTACTGGCGTCGTCGACGAGCACGACGCGGAAATCGCCCGGGTAGTCCTGGTTCAGCAGCGCGGGGAGCGTGTCGGGCAGGATCGCGGCCTCGTCGCGCGCGGGCACGACGGCGACGACCGACGGCCAGACCACCGGATCGGTGCCGTCGGGGAGTGTCTGCCGGAACCGCCAGAAACCGCCGTGCGCGAGCACCAGATACAGCCACGCCACGAGGGCCAGGCCGGCGAGCAGCACCAACACCATGCGCAGATCATGCCGTCAGCGGCGGACCTCGGTTAACGCCACCGGGCGGTGTTCTCGGCGGGACAGTTCGCACGCCTCCGCGACATAGAACGCCTCCAGGGCGTCCTGCACCGTGCACGGGCTCGGCACCCGACCGGCCGCGACATCGACGAACACCACCAACTCGGCCTGGTACGCGGACGCGAACCGCTCCAGGAACCCCGGATAGGCCGGACCGCCCGGCCACGTCACCCCCGGTTCGGCCGACCACAGCGGGACCCGGTCGTCCAACCCCGCGACCAGATCCCCGGCAGACCCCAACACCTCCAGCCGCACGTCGTACCCGGCCGCGTTGTACCGGGTCCCCGACACCAACCCGAGGGTCCCGTCGTCCAACGTCAGCAGGGCCGCCGCCGTGTCCACATCCCCGGCCTCGCGGAAGAAGGCGGCTCCCCGGTTGGCACCGACGGCATACACCTCGGTCACCGAACGGCCGGTGACCCACCGGATGGCGTCGAAGTCGTGCACGCTGCAGTCCCGGAAGAACCCGCCGGACGTCGGAACATAGGCGGCGGGCGGCGGCGCAGGGTCCATCGTCGTCGCGCGGACCGTGTGCACCCAGCCGAGTTCACCGGCGGCGACCGCGTCCCTGGCGGCCGTGTAGCCGACGTCGAACCGCCGCTGGAATCCGATCTGTACCGGCACGTCCGACGACGCGAGAGCGTCGACGACGGCCACGGTGCCGGGAACGTCTGAGGCGACCGGTTTCTCGCAGAACACCGGCACCCCGGCCGCGACGGCCCGCAGGATCAAGGAGGGATGCGCCGACGTCGCCGCCGCGATCACCACGCCGTCCAGACCGGTGGCGAACAACGAGTCGACGTCGTCGGCGCACGACACGTCCAAAGCGGCAGCGGTCGACCGGGCGCGGGACAAGTCGGCATCGGTGACGACCAACGAGTCGACCAACGAGCGCAGCGTCGCGGCATGGTGGGCACCGATGCGCCCGGTGCCGACGAGTCCGAGCTTCATCGAGTGAACCGCCTGCGGGTCGCGCTGCACGCCGGTGGCGCGTTGTCGTAGCGGTCCAGGTTTGTCGTCTCGGACGGTGCGAGATCGGTCATGTCGAGTCACGTTATGGCACGCTCCTGGATTGGGCGACACGGAGGAGGCGGGACGATGTTGACCGACCGGGTGGCTGGCGCACCGATCTCGTGGGGCGTGTGCGAGGTGCCCGGCTGGGGCCACCAGCTCGACCCGGCCAGGGTGCTCGGCGAGATGCGGGACGCCGGTCTGGTGGCCACCGAGTTCGGCCCGGACGGTTTCCTACCCGCCGAACCGCACGACAAGGCCGGTCTGCTGGCCGAGTACGGGCTGTCCGCCGTCGGCGGTTTCGTACCCGTGGTGCTGCACGATCCCGATCACGACCCGGTCGCCGGGATCACCGGGGCACTGGCCGGTTTCACCGCGGCAGGCGCCACCACGCTGGTCCTCGCGGCCGACACCGGCGCCGCCGGCTACGACCAGCGCGTCGAACTGGACGACACGGCGTGGCGGCGGCTGTTCACGAATCTGGACCGGATCCGGGACGTGGCAGGCGAACGTGGTGTCACCGCGACCCTGCACCCGCACGTGGGCACCGTCGTCGAGCGGGCGGAGGACGTCGAGCGCGTGCTCACCGGTTCGACCATTCCGCTGTGCCTGGACACCGGGCACCTGATGATCGGCGGCACCGACCCGGCCGCACTGGCCGCGCAGGTGCCCGACCGCATCGCGCACACCCATCTCAAGGACGTGGACGCCACACTGGCCGACCGGGTGCGCGGCGGTGACATCGCCTACTCGGCCGCCGTCGCCGAGGGCATGTACCGGCCGCTGGGCGCGGGTGACGCGGGCATCGCGGCGATCATCGGTTCGCTGGAGGCCGCCGGCTACACCGGGTGGTACGTGCTGGAGCAGGACACCGTGCTGGCCGAGCCACCGATCGGCGACGGTCCACCGGCCGACGTCCTCGCCAGCGTGGCGTTCGTGGCCGCGCTATGACCGCGTTCGACGTGCTCACCATGGGCCGGATCGGCGTGGACGTCTATCCGCTGCAGACCGGTGTGTCGTTGCGCGAGGTCACCACGTTCGGCAAGTACCTGGGCGGCAGCGCCACCAACGTCGCCGTGGCGGCGGCGCGCTATGGCAGGCGCAGCGCGGTGATCACCCGGACCGGCGCCGACCCGTTCGGCGAGTTCCTGCACGACGCGCTGCGCGGGTTCGGCGTGGACGACCGCTACGTGACCGCCGTGCCGGACCTGGCCACACCGGTGACGTTCTGCGAGATCTTCCCGCCGGACCACTTCCCCATCTACTTCTACCGGCGGCCCAAGGCACCGGATCTGGAGATCGCCACCGAGGAACTGGACCTGCCGGCGATCCGGGCGGCGAGCGTGTTCTGGATGACCGGCACCGGGCTGTGCGCGGAGCCGAGCCGGACCGCGACCCTGGCCGCACTGGAAACCAGGGACCGTACCCAGCTCACCGTGTTCGATCTGGACTATCGCGACGTGTTCTGGCCGTCCCGGGATGAGGCTCGCCGCTGGTACGCCGAGGCGCTCCGGTACGCCACGGTCGCGGTCGGGAACCTGGACGAGTGCGACACGGCCGTCGGCGAGACCGATCCCCGGCGGGCCGCGGCGGCGCTGCACGAGCACGGCGTCGAACTGGCCGTGGTGAAACAGGGCCCGAAAGGTGTGCTGGCCAGCCAGGACGGGCGCACGGTCGAGGTGCCGCCGCTGGACGTCGAGGTGGTGAACGGGATCGGCGCCGGGGACGCGTTCGGTGGCGCGCTGTGCCACGGGCTGCTGGCCGGGTGGCCGCTGGAGCGGACGCTGCGGTTCGCCAACGCGGCCGGCGCGCTGGTGGCGTCCCGACTGGCCTGTGCCGACGCGATGCCGGACGCCGCCGAAGTGACCGCTTTGCTCAACGAGCGTCCTATGCTGCGATGATCAGCGCGATGTCGGGTTTGCGCACGTCCGAGAGGATGACAATGGTGGGCAAGAAGAAACTCCTGGTCGGGCTGCTGGTGGTGCCCTTACTGGTGCTGTCGGCCTGCACCAGTGCGAACCCCGGCGGTTCGAACCAGGCCGCGGCCGGCGGCAAGGTGTGCCCCTACAAGTTCGCCCTGATCACCCACGGCGACAACGGGAACTTCTGGAGCGTCGTCTACAAGGGAGCGAAGAACGCGGCGTCCGACCTCGGCTGCACGCTGACCGAGACCTACGGCTCGCAGACGCAGGGTCAGGCGCAGCCGGACGACAACGCGGAGAACCAGCAGATCCAGAACGCGATCAATGCCCATGTGGACGGCCTCGCGGTGTCCGACCACGACCCGTCCGTGATGAACTCGACCCTGGCGCAGGCCAGCCAGGCCGGTATCCCGGTCGTGCTGCTGAACGCGGGCTGTGACGACCAGGACATCGCGGCGTCCAAGGCGATCACCTGTGTCGGCCAGCCGGAGAACCTGGCGGGCCAGAAGGCGGGCCAGCGTTTCCAGCAGGAGAACGCCACCAACGTGCTGTGCGTGATCCACCAGTCCGGCCAGAACCTGCTGGACCGCTGCAACGGCATCGCGCAGGCGCTGGGCGTCGGCAACACCTGCAAGACCGGCAACGCGCCGGCCAGCGGCCCGGCGTGCACCGAGCTGATCCTGTCCACGCCGAACGCGGCGTCCAACCCGCAGCAGGCGATCGGCCAGGTCAGCGCCTACCTCCAGGGCCACTCGGGCGTGAACGCGGTGATGACGCTGAACAACGCGATCGGCCAGGCGCTGGTCGTGGCCAAACCGGCGCACGTCAAGATCGCCACGTTCGACCTGGACTCCGACGTGCAGAACGACCTGCAGGCCAACCCGCCCACCATGGACTTCGCAGTGGACCAGCAGCAGTACCTACAGGGCTACCTGCCGATCAACTTCCTGTACCTGTACAAGAAGCACGAGGGCAACTCGGTCGGCGGCGGCACCACGGTGGCCAGCGGCCCGCTGCTGGTGGACCAGACCAACATCAAGAAGGTCGCGGCGGCGATCGCGGCGGGCGACGACTGACATGACCGCGCACCCGACTCCGGTCGCGGCGAGCGTGCCGCCCGCGGGGCCCGACGAGCGGCTGGCGACGACCAGCAGGCTCACCAGGGCCCTGCGGCGGCCCGCGCTCGGCGCGCTGCTGGGCGCTGTCGTGATCTTCGTCGTGTTCTCGCTGACCGACCAGCAGCACCTGTGGCTGACCCAGACGGGTTTCCAGTCGTGGGCCCAGCAGGCGTCGTTCTACGGGATCATGGCGGTGCCGGTGGGCCTGCTGATGATCGGTGGCGAGTTCGACCTGTCCACCGGCGGCATGACCGGTTTCACCGCGATCATCACGGCCCTGTTGGTCGGTCAGGCACATTGGAACACGTGGGCGGCCATCGTGGTCACGTTCGCGGTGGCCGCGCTGATCGGCCTGGTCAACGGCCTCGTGGTGGTGAAGTCGAAGCTGCCCAGCTTCATCGTGACGCTGGCGACCTACTTCGTGGTGCGCGGTCTGAGCATCGGCGGCGTGCTGCTGGTCAACCACGGCAGCACCAACGTCGGCATCAGCGGCGGCGCCCATCCCGGGCTGGCCAGCGCGAAGGCGGTGTTCGGCAGCACGTTCGCCGGCAATCCGGGGCTGGCCAACGGCTACTCGACGGAGATCCTGTGGTTCGTCGCGGTGACGCTGGTCGCGGTGTGGGTGCTGGCCAGGACGACGTACGGCAACTGGATCTTCGCGTCCGGCGGTGACGAGATCGCGGCCCGCAACGTGGGTGTTCCGGTGGCGCGGACCAAGATCTCGCTGTTCGTGACCACGTCGATGGCGGCCGCGCTGGTCGGGGTCATCTCGTTCACCCAGACCTCGAACGCCGTGTCCGAGCAGGGCGTCGGCAACGAGTTCTACTACATCATCGCGGCCGTGGTGGGCGGTTGCCTGCTCACCGGCGGCTACGGGTCGGTGGTCGGGGCCGCGCTGGGCGCCTGCATCATCGGCATGGCGTTCCAGGGCGTCATCTACTCCGGCTGGGACAGCTCGTGGGACTTCACGTTCGTGGGCGGGATCCTGTTCCTCGCGGTCGGCGTGAACACGTTCATCTACCGGCGGGCGACGAGGGCGCGACGATGACCGACACCACGCCGCTGCTGGAAGTGCGGCACATCAGCAAGTTCTTCGGCAGCGTCAACGCGCTGCGGGACGTGTCGCTGACGGTCCGGGCCGGTCAGGTGACGTGCGTGCTGGGCGACAACGGCGCCGGCAAGTCCACGCTGATCAAGATCCTGTCCGGGGTGTTCCCACCGGACGAGGGCGAGTTCCTGGTGAACGGCGAGCCGGCCGGCTTCACCAGCCCCAGGGACGCGCGGGCGGCCGGCATCTCCACGGTGTTCCAGGACCTGGCGATGGTGCCGCTGATGTCGGTGTGGCGGAACTTCTTCCTCGGCTCCGAGCCGACGAAGGGCTGGGGTCCGCTCCGCCGGTTCGACGTGGCGACCGCCCGCGAGCAGACCAGGACCGAACTGGCCGCGATGGGCATCGACGTCCGCGACCCGGACCAGACCGTGGGCACGCTGTCCGGTGGTGAGCGGCAGTCGGTGGCCATCGCCCGCGCGATCCACTTCGGCGCCCGGCTGCTCATCCTGGACGAGCCGACGTCCGCGTTGGGCGTGAAGCAGGCCGGCGTGGTGCTCCACCGCATCGTGCAGGCCCGTGACCTGGGGTTGGGCGTCATCTTCATCACCCACAACCCGCACCACGCCTACCCGGTGGGCGACCGGTTCGTCGTGCTCAAGCGCGGCCGGGGCCTGGGCGACCACGCGAAGTCGGAGATCGAGCGGGACGAGCTGGTGCGGCTGATGGCCGGTGGCGCGGAGCTGGACGAGCTGTCGCACGAACTGGAACGGCCGCCGCCCGAGGTGGCCGAGTACCCGGTGGACACGCCGTGAGCGCGGTGACGCCGGAGTCGGCCGGATGGCGGTTCAGCGGGCTGACGGTCGTGGACCTGCCGGCCGGCGGTGTGCACGAGTGGGACACCGGGGATGCGGAGGCACTGGTGCTGCCACTGTCCGGCGGCTGCGTCGTGTCCTGTGTGGACGCCTCGTTCGCTTTGGCGGGACGGCCGGGCGTGTTCGGCGGACCGTCGGATTTCGCTTATCTACCAACGGAAACCCACGCCCGGATCGAGTCGGTCGACGGTGGCCGGTTCGCGTTGCCGTCGGCTCGGGCACAGCGGCGGCTGACCGCCCGCTACGGTCCGGCGGCGGAGGTGCCCGTCGAACTGCGGGGCGCCGGGCAGGCCAGTCGCGAGGTGCACAACCTCTGCACGCCGGAGACGTTCGACGCCGACCGGCTGATGGTCGTCGAGGTGCTCACGCCGGGCGGCAACTGGTCGTCCTATCCCCCGCACAAGCACGACGAGCACACCGACGTCGAGCGGCCGCTGGAGGAGATCTACTACTTCGAGATCACCGGCGGGGGCATGGGCTACCAGCGGGTCTACGGCGGCGGCATGGACGTCCTGGCCGAGGTGCGCACCGGCGACGTGGTGCTGATCCCGCACGGATACCACGGCCCGTCGATGGCCCCGCCCGGCTACGACATGTACTACCTCAACGTGATGGCCGGGCCCGATCGTGAGTGGCTGTTCACCGACGACCCGGCGCACGGCTGGATCCGCGACACGTGGGCGGGTTCGCACGTCGATGCCCGCCTACCGTTCCGGAGCGGCCGATGAGGCTGACCACGGCACAGGCGCTGGTGCGTTGGCTGGTGGCGCAGCGCTCGGAGCGGTTGGACGGCACCGTGGCACCGCTGTTCCCCGCCGCGTTCGCCATCTTCGGCCACGGCAACGTGCTCGGCGTGGGCACCGCGCTCGCCGAGTACGCGGACGAACTGCCCGTGTGGCGCGGGCAGAACGAGCAGGGCATGGCGCTGGCCGCGATCGGCTACGCCAAGGCCACCCACCGCAGGCAGGTCGGCGTGGTGACCACCTCGATCGGCCCCGGCGCGCTGAACCTGGTCACCGCGGCCGGCGTCGCGCACGCCAACCGCCTGCCGCTGCTCCTGCTGCCCGGCGACACGTTCGCCGGCCGCGCGCCCGATCCGGTGTTGCAGCAGGTGGAACACTTCGGCGATCCCGGCGGCAGCGTCAACGACGCGTTCCGCGCGGTGAGCCGCTACTTCGACCGGATCATCCGGCCGGAACAACTGCTGGCCACCCTCCCCCAGGTCGCCCGCGTGCTCACCGACCCGGCCGACTGCGGCCCGGTGGTGCTGGCGCTGCCGCAGGACGTGCAGGTCCAGGAGTTCGACTTCCCCGACGCCCTGTTCGACCCGGTGACGCATCGGATGTTCCGACCGCGCCCGGACCGCTCCGCCCTTGCCGACGCGGCAGCCCTGCTGCGCTCGGCACGCCGGCCGCTGCTCGTGCTCGGCGGCGGCGTGCGGTACTCGGGCGCGACGGCGGAAGCCATGGAAATGGCCGTCCGGCACGGCATACCGGTCACCGAGACGACCGCCGGCCGCACGCTCGTCCGGCACGACCACCCGCTGCACGCCGGCCCGCTGGGCATCACCGGTTCCCGCTCCGCCAACACGCTCGCCGCACACGCCGACGTGGTGGTGGCGGTCGGCACCCGGTTACAGGACTTCACCACCGCCTCGTGGACGGTGTTCGGGCCCGACGTGCGGATCGTCGCGGTCAACGCGGCCCGGTTCGACGCGGTGAAGCACGGTTCGCTGGCCGTGGTCGGCGACGCCCGCGAGTGCCTCACCGAACTGGAGGCGTCGCTGGGCAACTGGCAGGCGGATGCCCACTGGTCCGGAAGTGCTGAAGTGGAGCGCTCCACCTGGGATGCGCATGTTGACGGCCTCCGCACCGCGACCGGCATGCCGACCTATGCCGGCGTGGTGGGAGTGGTGAACGACCTGTCCGGCCCGGACGACTACGTGCTGACCGCGTCCGGCGGCCTGCCCGGCGAGCTGATCGGCGGTTGGCGGGCCACCGGTGGCGAGCCGACGATGGACGTCGAGTACGGGTTCTCCTGCATGGGCTACGAACTGGCCGGCGCCTGGGGTGCCGCGCTGGCCCGGCGCGGGCGCGGTGTGGTGACCACGCTGCTGGGTGACGGCTCGTACCTGATGGCCAACTCCGAACTGTTCTCGGCCGCGTTCGCCGGGCACGGCTTCGTCGCCGTGGTGTGTGACAACGACGGTTTCGCCGTGATCGCCCGGTTGCAGGAAGGCCAGGGCGGCAAGGCGTTCCACAACATGTTCACCGACTCCCGGTCCGAACGCGACACTCCGCCCAGGGTGGACTTCGCCGCCCACGCGGCGGCGCTCGGTTGTGCCGTGTTCACAGTGGACGATCAGGCCGGCCTGGCCGACGCCTACCGCGACGCGCGGGACGCGGCATCGGGCCGGCCCGCGGTGGTCCTGGTGCGCACCGATCCGGCCGCGTGGACCGAGGCCGGGGCGTGGTGGGAGGTGGGCGTGCCGGCCGAGCTGGCCGGGCACGCCGAGTACGAGCGGGGCAAGGCCCACCAGGTGCGCTACCTGAACGGTTGACGGCCCGAGGAGGCGTCGTGGTCGAGCGGCGGGACGTGCTGCGCGAGCGAGCGGCCGAGTTCGCGAACGTGACCCTGACCAACATCGAGCGGGAGTTCCCGAACTACCTGATCGCGCTGACCCGGCAACCGGGCGATCTGCCGCACCGGCCGTCGGACATCCATCCGGCGTTCTTCGGCTGCTTCGACCTGCACTCGTGCGTCCAGATGCACTGGCTGCTGGTGCGACTGCTGCGGACCGTCCCGGACGCGGTGCCCGAGGCCGACATCCGCGCGGCACTGGACCGGCACCTGACCGCGGCCGCGCTGGCCACCGAGACGGCCACCTTCCGCGACCGGGGTGGCCTGCTGCGGCCCTACGGCTGGGGCTGGACGCTGACCCTGATCCACGAACTGGTCACCTGGGACGACCCGGACGCCAAGCGGTGGGCCGCGAACACACGCCCATTCGGGGACGCCGTGGTCGAGGCGTTCCTGGCCTGGCTGCCCAACGCCACCTACCCGATCCGGGTGGGCGTGCACGAGAACAGCGCGTTCGGCGTGTCCCGCGCACTGGCCCACGCCCGGTGGCGGGCGGCCGAGGGCGATCCGGCACTGCTGGACGCGTTGACCTCGGCCGCCCACCGCTGGTTCGCCGGCGACGCCGACTACCCGGCGAGTTGGGAACCCAACGGGGCGGACTTCCTCTCCCCCGCGCTGTGCGAGGCGGAGTTGATGGCGAACCTGTTGCCGGGGACCGCGTTCGTCCCGTGGCTGGACCGGTTCCTGCCGGCGATACCGACCGCGCTGGCCACGCCCGCCGTGGTGTCCGACGACAGCGACGGCCAGATCGCCCACCTGCACGGCCTCAACCTCAGCCGCGCGTGGTGCTGGCACCGGCTCGCCGACAGCCTCCCGCCGGACGATCCCCGGGTGCCGACGATGCGCACCATCGCCGAGCGGCATGCGCTGCCCGAGCTGGACGAGGTCGGCGGCGGTGAGTACGAGGTCGAGCACTGGCTCGCCTGCTACGCGGTGCTCTACTTGAGCGGCTGAGCGTCACCACTGGGTCGACGGCGGCCACGGTGTCGGGCCGAGCGGGAACGCCTCGATCTCGGCGATCCGCATGACGTCGCTGAGCCGCAGGCCCAGCACCGCGCACACCATGATCAGCTGGTGGACGCTGGGTTCCCGGCGGGCCAGTTCCAGCCGGCAGATCACCGAGGCGGACAGGTTCAGCCGCTCGGCGATGTCGGACAGGAACCAGCCCTTGCCCTGCCGGGCAGCCCGCACCTGCGCGCCGACCGAGGCCAGCATCGCCGCGATGCCGGCGTCGTCCAGGGGTCGTTCGAAATCGCCCACGTCTCGTCACTCCGTTCGGGTTCGGTTCGCGGTGTCCCGCAGGTCCTGCGCCAGTTCGTGGGCGCTGTCGGTGGTGAGTCGTACGGTGTCGGCCGGGGTGATCAACAGCACCGTGCGCCGGTCGTCGGTCAGGGCGAGTACGACCCGCTTGGGCTGGCCGAACAGGTCGGCGCACGGCACGATCCAGCGTTCCCGGTATCCGCTGGTGTCGTGGCTCACCGGAGGCTCCGCTGCCGCCGGACCCAGCGCCGCAGTTGCCGGTGGCGCACGCGGTCGCGCAGCCGGACCACGGCCGGGTCGCTGGGCAGCAGGTAGGCCGCCGGTGGCAGGCACAGGGTGATCACCACGAGGTAGACCACCGACGCCGGATCGGTCAGCACGGCCGGTCCCGGTCGGCGCTCGCTGCATGGTGTGGCATGATTCCCCCGTGACTTTCGGACTGATATCGACCCGCATCCTTGTGCACACTGTGACACCTGATGCAGGTGCTCGCAATCCTTCGGCCGAGTGAACAGCGACGACGAGGAGAGTCGATGGCGAAGCAGCAGTCCATCAACAGCCGGGGCATCGGCCTCGAACTGCAACGACTCCGCAAGGAGCGGAAGCTCACCTGCAAGACGGTCGGCGAGGCGCTGGACATGTCCGGCAGCACGATCAGCCGCATCGAGACCGGGAAGCGCGAGGCGACGCGGGAAGAGGTCGCGTCGATCCTGACGCTGCTCGGCGTGGTCGGCATCGACCGCGCCAGGCTGATCGATCAAGCCAGGCGCCAGGGCCAGCCCGACCTGGTGGAGACCGCCGGATCGACCGAGCAGAGCCGGAACTTCAAGAACTTCGAGCGCTCCGCGACCAGAATCACCGACTTCGAGCTGACCCTGGTGCCGGGCCTGGCGCAGACCCGCGAATACGCCCGCGAGATCCTGACCACCCTTCGGCCCGGTGACAGTGATGACAACATCGATGAGTGGGTCGAACAGCGCATTTCCCGGAGTATGGTCCTCAGCCGTCCGCAGCCGCCCGAACTGCACTGGATCATCACCGAGATGTGTCTCCGTCAGCCGCTCGGCAGCGCCAAGACGATGCGCAAGCAGGTGAACTACCTGCTCGAGTTGGCGGACCAGCCCAACATCTCTATCAATATCATCCCGGCCGACGTGATCGCACATGTCGGACTGCAGGGCCAGTTCGTGATCCTCGACTTCGCGGCCGAACCCAGCATCGTGCATGTCGAAGCGCTGACGACCGGCCTCTTTTTGGACGAACCGGCGAAGGTCGCACGCTATAGGCTGGCCGTGGAGGAGCTGATGGATGTCGCGCTGGACGCGAAGGCATCGGTGCGCCTGCTCACGTCGATCGCGACCGAACTCGCACGAGAGTGAGGCAGATGCTCATGACGTGGCGCAAGAGCAGCTACAGCGGTGCCGAGAGCAACTGCGTTGAACTGAACCAGCGGCTCGACGCGGTCCGTGACAGCAAGAACCCAAGTGGCCCAACCATCCTGGTCCCCACGCTGGGCGCGTTCGTGCGCGCCGCGAAGTCCGGACGGTTCGACCGCTGAATCACCCGAATGCGCGGCCCGTGACGTCGCGGGCCGCGTACTCGCGGGTCAGGTCAACTGGTTCACGATGCCGACGAGGACCGTTTTCGGCGGATCAAGGCTGGCACTGACCCACAGGATTGTGGCGATGTAGTCACCCATCGCGTTCGCGTCGACGGCATCCACTTCGTAGTCGCCGTTCGTGTCGGCCCCGAAATAGGCCACATCGACACCCGGGATATCGATCCGCTGCGGCTTCGCGATCCCGTGCAGAGAGTCCCGGACGGCGTCGTTCTCGGACCACACGTTGGCCGAATAAACACCCTTCAGGAGTAGTGCGTCGAGGTCGTGGCTATGGTGGTCCCGGTACTCACACTTGCTGTAGATGGTGCCATTGTTCTGCATTCGGACCTGCTGTTGCTCGCCCATGGGGCCGGGTCCCTCGTGCAGTACCGAGAGTTGGAGCTGCTTGAAGCCGAAGGCATGTTCCAGAACGTGTGGTGAGAGCACCTTGCACAGGCCGGCGGGCTCCGGACCGTCGTCGTCCTCGACCTGGTCCTGGTTGTGGTCCAGCACGGCGAGTGGGATGGTCAGGGCGGCGGTGACCAGCACCACCATGAGTGGGATCAGCCAGGTCAGCGTCTTCCTGCGACGCCTACCCGGCGGATGTAACGGCTGACCCCGGGGAGGCGTCGGCGGCGCTGGCGTCATGGTTAGGTCCTTCCGTAGCGTGCCTTCCCCCCGCGCGGGTCCAGGCACGCCGGGTACAACATACATCGCGTCGACGGGCACGAATACCCGAACTTTGGAGATTGCCCGCAGCCGGGATGGCGATCCGGTCACGATCCAGAACGTCACCGCCGGCTCCGGTATGAGAATGATTCGCGTCGCCGTGCCCGATTCTTGCAATGTCACGAACCTGGTTTGGCGTCGGACCAGAAACGGCGTGAGCCGGCCATTGTGCGGAATCTCCGCACGTCGCGGGTGTCGTGACCGCGACGGCGACCGCTACACAGCGCTTCCGATCCAACGTGATCGACATGAACGACTCTCGGTGCATCGGTGACGTCATCGGCACTTTCCCCGTGCCGATCCTCAACTCCCTTGCCACGCAGGAAGCATCGTCAGCCGATGGCCCGGCCGTTACGCATCCGGTGATTAAGCGCAAGTCCGGCGTCGCCCCGCTACGCCGAAAAGTCCAACGCCCCCTCCCGGCCGGCTGGGTCGGCGGCCGTTCGGGTGACGGCCGCGGCTAGCATCCGCGGCATGGCTGCCGCGGACGAAGTGCTTGGCGCCGTTGGACTTTCGCGCCTACGGCTCAATATATTCTTTATCGCATCAGACGTTTTCGCGCTGGTCGTGTTCATCTCGCTGGCCAGGTGGCTCGTGGTGCCCGTGTACGTGGTGGCCCTCGGATGCGCCGTGCTGTCGATCGAGCGCCGCAAGCGCCACCGGTTGAGCTGGATATTGTGCCTGGCGTCGATCGTGCTCGGTGTGGGGGGTGCGCTACTGGCGTCCCTGTAGCTCAGGCGTTGGCGCGGCCGGACCGTTCGGCCTTGCGCCTGATCTGGTTGAAGGCGCCGGCCAGGCCCATCGCCTTGCGGGTGGCGAACACGGTCTCCTGGACCTCTTTGCGGGTCCGGGCCGTGCCCTCGACGATGAGGTGGTCGACGAGCCCGCTCTGCTCCTCGTACTTGGCGCGGCGCTCGTGCATCGGCGCCAGGTAGCGGTTGATGGCCGCGGCCAGCTTCTCCTTGACCTCGACGTCCCCGACCCGGCCGGCGCGGTAGCGCTCCTTCAGGTCCTCGACCTCGGCTTTGTCGTCGTTGAAGACGTCGTGGTAGCTGAACACCGGGTTGCCCTCGACGGTGCCGGGAATGTCGGCCCGAATCCGGTTCGGGTCGGTGTACATCCCCATGACCTTCTTGCGCACTTCGGCCGGCGGGTCGGACAGATAGATGACATTGCCGATGCTCTTGCTCATCTTCGCCTGCCCGTCGGTGCCGACCAGCGTGGGCACGTCGGACTCGATGAGCTCGGTGACCGGGAACGTGTCGCCGTAGAGGTAGTTGAAGCGGCGCGCGATCTCCCGGGTGATCTCCACGTGCGGCGCGTTGTCCTTGCCGACCGGGCAGACGTTGGCGCGCACGCACAGAATGTCCGCGGCCTGGAGCACGGGGTAACCGAGCAGGCCGTAGGGCATCTCGTCCTTGCCCGCGTCCCGCGCCATGTCCTTCAGGCTCGGCAGCCGCTCCAGCCTCGGGACGGTGACCAGGTTCTGGAACAGCGTGTTCAGCTCACAGACCTCGGGCACGGCGGACTGGAGGTAGAAGGTGGCGCGATCGGGGTCGATGCCGGCGGCCAGCGAGTCGAGCACCAGGTGCCGGGCGTTCTCCGCCACCTTGGCGATGTCCTCGCGGCTGTTCTTCGTGGTCAGCATGTGCAGGTCGGCGATGATGAAGAAGCTCTCGTACTCCTGCTGGAGCCGGATCCGGTTGGCGATGCTGCCCACGTAGTGCCCCAGGTGCAACTTGCCGGTGGGCCGGTCCCCGGTCAACATCCGGCGCCTGGTCGTCGTCGGGGTGGTCATCAACATCGCCTCTCGTGGTGGTCCCGCCTGCCACCACAGTTAATCAGACGGCAGCCGACGCTCCACCAGCCTGGCCAGCGTGAGAGCGGTCGGACAGGGATCGGTCGTCCCGTCCCCGGTGACGATCACATCGACCCGCGAGGACGCCGACACCCCGATCGCGACGACGCACGATCCGGTGTTCCCGAGCTCTTCCTTGGCCTGATGGCTGCCGACCGTGATGTCGTGCACCGGACCACCTGCCGCCACATAGCCGGCCAGCCCGACGTTCGTCCGGATACCCACGCCCAGCGTGTCCGCCGTGGTGTTGAGGCTGCACGTGTGCGCGGTCCCCACCATCTCCTGGGTCGGCTGCTCGGTGACGCCGAGCTGCTGGAGATCAGCCGGGGACAGCAGAGTGCAGGGCTGATCGACCGGCAGGCCGTCCGGGTCGGGCGCCGCCGACGACGAAACGGTCAGGGCGGATGTGGACGCCGCCGCCGGTTGGCCGATGGTGGTCCCACCACACGCCGCCGCACACAGCACGACGGCCGCCATGCCCACGGCAACGACTAGTCGTCCCACGTGGCGTCACGCCCCCAGTCCGGAGCCGGCAATATTCGTCCCCGCACGGACATCGGCCTCCACGTAGTTCGCCATCGCCTGCTTGATGGCCTGCTCGGCTTTGGCCAGATCCGTTTGCAACTGCCTGAGGACCGGAATCGCGCCCTGCGACGGATCGGTGGCGATCGTCGCCAGGAACGGCTTATAGATCTTCGCGTTCGGCGTGGTGCCCAACGCCGGCTCCGCCTCAAGGAACTGCGAGTTCTGCAGGGCGCTCCGGACTTCGTTCTGGAGCTCCTGGATGGCCTCGAGCAGTGGCTGGCCGCCCTCTTCGCTGAGCGAAAATCCCTGGTCAACCGCCTGCACGATCCCGACCACCGCCTCGGTGATGCCCTGGAAACCCGTCATGGCCCACCCCCATAGTGCCATTCGGCGACTCACTTCAGTAGCCGGACGAGCACATTAGGTGACTGGTTCCACGCATGGGCAAAGCACTACCCGATTGGCTCAGCAGTACGAATAATCGGTCAGCACTCGATGACGTTGACCGCCAGGCCGCCGCGTGCGGTTTCCTTGTATTTGACCTTCATGTCGGCGCCGGTCTCCCGCATGGTCTTGATGACCTTGTCCAGGGACACGAAATGCTTCCCGTCGCCGCGCAACGCCATTCTGGCCGCGCTGATGGCCTTGATCGACGCCAACGCGTTGCGTTCGATGCACGGGATCTGCACCAGGCCGCCGACCGGGTCGCACGTGAGGCCCAGGTTGTGCTCCATCGCGATCTCGGCCGCGTTCTCCACCTGCGCCGGCGTGCCGCCCAGGACTTCGCACAACCCGGCCGCCGCCATCGAGCACGCGGAGCCGACCTCGCCCTGGCAGCCGACCTCGGCACCGGAGATCGACGCGTTCTCCTTGAACAGCACGCCGATCGCCCCGGCCGTCAGCAGGAACCGGGCGACGCCGGCCGAGGACGCACCCGGCACGAACCGCGTGTAGTAGTGCAGCACCGCGGGCACGATCCCGGCGGCGCCGTTCGTCGGCGCGGTGACCACCCGGCCGCCGGACGCGTTCTCCTCGTTCACCGCCAGCGCGAACAGGCTCACCCAGTCCAGCACGCGCAGCGGGTCGGTCGCGTAGTGCTCCGCGGTCAGCGTCCGGTGCAACTCGGCGGCCCGCCGCCGCACCTTCAGGCCGCCGGGCAGGGTGCCGTCGCGCGTGCACCCCCGCTGCACGCAGTCCTGCATGGCCTGCCAGATCTCGGCCAGCCCGCCGTCGATGTCCGCCGCACTCCGCCGGACCCGCTCGTTGGCCAGCATCACCCCGCTGACCGGCAACTCGGCCGACTCGCAGGCCGCCAGCAGCTCCGCGCCCGTGGTGAACGGATGCGGCACCGGGGTGTCGTCGGGCTTGATGCGATCGGCACCCGTGGCCGACTCGTCGACGACGAAGCCACCGCCCACCGAGTAGTAGGTACGCGACCGCAGAGCGGCCCCGGAAGCGTCCAACGCCGTGAAGATCATGCCGTTCGGGTGGGTGGGCAGCGACTTGCGGCGGTGCAGGACCAGATCATGATCCGGGTCGAAGGCCACCGCGTGCGTGCCGAGCACGTCGACCGACTGCCGGCGGTGGATCTCCGCCACGCGGTCACCGATGGTGTCGGTGTCGACCGTCCGAGGGTCGGCACCGCACAGGCCCAGCAGGACCGCGTTGTGACTCCCGTGACCGTGTCCGGTCGCACCGAGTGACCCGAACAGCTCCACTCGCAACCGCGCGGTGTCCGCCAGCACGCCGTCGGCCGAGAGGCCGACGACGAACCGGCGGGCCGCCCGCATCGGACCGACCGTGTGCGAACTGGACGGACCGATGCCGATGCTGAACAGGTCGAAAACGCTGATCGCCATAGCGATCCAACACTACTTCACGGTCACGCCGGCACTCCCCGTGACGCCGCCGCTGCGCATCGACACCGTCACCGTCCCTGCCGGCGTCCGGTCACGACTCCGGTGCGGGAGTCCACTGTGGCCACTCGTGGGTCGCTGGACGTCCACACGTGCGACGCCGGGTCGGCGATCGGCAGAGCACCGCCACCGACCTCGGTTCCCGTGGCGGACAACGGTTCCCGGGCGCCCACCGCGACGGGCGACGCGGCCGCCACCGCGACCGGCGACAGCACCGGTTCCACCGAGAACTGGAAGCCGGAGGAATTCGCGGGCAGCAGCACGAAATGCGCGAATCCACCCTGGTCTCGTCCTACGGGTCGGTGAGCATGCCACCGGCTTCCAGCACCAGATCCCAGGTGGCGGGCGTGTCCGACAGCCACGACCGGGGCGCGGCCGTCGCGAGGGCGGTGCCGGCGACCAGCGCACCCACGGCCGCCGCGGATGTCGGACAGCATGGCCAAAGCGGCGGAAGCCATGCGCCGAGCAAACCGTCAGGTGCCGGACCGGGCAACGCGAGTTGATCTCGACTACTCGACCGGACTAACGGCCGGCATCAGCCACCGTCAGCAGAACCGGTGATGGTGGCAGCGGCGCGTCGGGAAGGTCGGGATCGGCTCCTGCGGGAACGTCAGTGTGACGCGCGGCGGCGTGGTGGGCTGCGGCTGCGTCGTGGTGGTCGGCGGCGGGGTGGTCGTGGTGACGACCGGGGGTGGTGTCGTGGTCAGGGTCGGCACCAGGGGCGTCGTGGTGGTCGGCGCGGCGGCAGCGGCCGCGGCACCGGCGTAGGGACTCGTGGTGAGCTGGCCGGCGGCTGCCGAGACGCCGCTCATCGCCTGCGGTACCACGACGAGTTCGTGCGCGGCGGCGCCGTCCGGGGCGGTGAGCACGATGACACAACAGAGACCGGCGACCACAGCGCCGAGCATCGCCCCGAGAGCCACCCGACCCTGCCCGCCTAAGCGAGCGAGCACCCAGCGTGTCTATCGGTAATAACCCGTTCGGGTCAAGCGGAACGTCACCCCTGGCGGATCACAGTTCGGCAAGCTCCTGCAGCGTCCGGACCTTCTGCCAGGTCTCGTCGTCGGCCGGGGTGTACGTAGTGAGCTTGATCTCGGACCGGGGGCCGAACCACAGCTGCGTGTACTCGACGCGGAGCAGACCCACCTCGGGGTTGAGGTAACGCTTCGTGAAGTTCTCCGGCGCGCGCACGTCGTGCTGGTTCCACAGCGTCTCGAACTCGGGCGACTGCTCGCGCAGCCGGCGCACCAGGCACTTCCAGGTCTGCTCGGTCACGTGCTGGGCCATGTTGGCCCGGAACTGCGCCACGATGCGCGGCGCGTTGTCCTCCCAGTCGACGATCCGCGCCCGCCACGCCGGGTTGGTGAACGCCTGGATGAGTGTGTTGCGGTCCTCGAACGGGAGCATGTCCAGACCGCCGACCATCCGGTCGTACGTGCGGTTGCGGGCCAGGATGTCGAACCGGGCGTTGGTCACCGACGCCGGGATCGGCTCCAGTTGCCGCAACATCACCAGCATGGTCGGGTTGATCGCCTTGCAGTCCCGCTCGATCGGCGGCTCCGGCTGCCCGGCCAGGGTGTAGAGGTGGACGCGCTCGTACGGGTCCAGCCGCAGGGTCGCGGCGATCGCGGCCAGCACCTGTTCCGACGCGTGGATGTCGCGGCCCTGCTCCAGCCAGGTGTACCAGGTCACACCCACCCCGGCGAGCTGCGCGACCTCCTCGCGGCGCAGGCCGGGCGTGCGGCGGCGGCCGATGACGGGCAGGCCGACCTGGGCCGGTGCGATGCGCTCCCGCCTGCTGCGCAGGAACTCGGCCAGCTCGGTGCGGCGCGCGTCGTCTGGTAGCCGGGTACCCGCCACCGGCGTCGCCGGCAGGCTGGTGAGCTGATCGGCCAGGGTGCGTTCGACCTGCACGGAGGTGGTCATGTCCCCTACTGTGCCACTCCGCGGAGCCTGTTACCAGGTAGTCGTGGTACCTGGATAACCACGCTCTGGCTACCAGTGTCCGGTCGGCCGCATCGTAGTGCCATGACTTCGGACCTGGACATCGGCTCGACCCTGCCGGCTGCCACCGTGCGTGCCCCCGGCAACGGCCGGCGCGGTCCCGCCGCACGATCGACACCATCCACCGGACCACTGACAGCGCTCGGCCTGATCACCGTCCTGTTCGGCGCCGCGCTGCCGCTGGTCGACTTCTTCATCGTCAACGTCGCCCTGCCCACGATCGATGCCAACCTGCACGCGTCCACCGCCACCCTGGAACTGGTCGTCGCCGGTTACGGCATGGGCTACGCGCTGCTGCTGGTACTCGGCGGCCGGCTGGGCGACACCTTCGGCCGCCGCCGGATGTTCCTCGCCGGCATGGCCGCCTTCACCGTCACCTCGGCGATCTGCGGGCTCGCGCCGACCGCCCTCGCGCTCGTGCTGGCCAGGGTCGCGCAGGGCGCGTCGGCGGCGATGATGCTGCCGCAGGTGCTGTCCACCATCCAGGCCAGCACGTCCGGCCAGCGCCGCTCGAAGGCGCTGGGCTACTACGGTGCCGTCGGCGGACTGTCCAGTGTGGTCGGTCAACTGGTCGGCGGCGCGCTGGTCGCGGCGAACCTGGCCGGCACGAGCTGGCGGCCGATCTTCCTGGTCAACGTGCCGATCGGCATCGTGGGCCTGCTGCTGGCCCGGCGCACCCTGCCGGAGACCCGCTCGACCAACCCGGCCGGTATCGACGGGCTCGGCACGGCCGTGCTCGGGATCGGCCTGCTCTGTCTGCTGTTGCCGCTCACCGAGGGCGGTGCGCTGGGCTGGCCGCTGTGGACCTGGTTCGTACTCGCCGTCGCGCCGATCGCGGCCGCGGTGTTCGTGCTGGTCGAGCGGCGGGCCGAGCGCGCCGGACGGGTGCCGCTGCTGCCGCCGTCGATCATGCGGATGCCGTCCATGCGGCAGGGCCTGCTGGTCACGGTGCCGTTCTTCGCCGGGTTCGGTGGCTTCATGTTCGTGTACGCGGTGACGTTGCAGGACGCGCTGCGGTACGGGCCGTTCGAGGCCGGGCTGGCGCTGACCCCGCTGGCCGTGGGCTTCTTCGTGGTGTCGCTGATCAGCAGTCGGCTGGTGGTGCGCTTCGGTTCCCGGGTGGTCGCGTACGGCGCGGTGATCCAGGGTGCCGGCGTGGTCGCCACCGGGGTGGCCGCGCTGCTGGCCTGGCCGCACCTGAGCGTGCTGGACCTGGCGCCGGGCATGGCACTGCTGGGCATCGGCAACGCGATGAGCGCCACCACTCTGTTCCGTGTGGTGCTGTCCGGCGTGCCGACCGAGCGGGCCGGCGTGGGCAGTGGTGCGCTGGCCACCACCCAGCAGACGTCGCTCGCCCTGGGTGTGGCCACGCTGGGGACGCTGTACACCGGTCTGGGCGCGAGCGCGCTGGGCTCCCGGGACGCGTTCGTGCTGGTGCTCGGGGTCCTGGTGGTCATCGCCTGCGCCGTCGCCGTGGCGGGGCGCCGACTGCCCTGAGTGATCTGCCAGAATTGCTCACCATCGCCGCCGCCGGACCTGGTCCGGCGGCGGCAGCATCTGCCGCAAACCAACCGGGCGACGAGCCGGAAAACTCGTTCACGACGCGCACATCGTGACAATAATTGGCCGCGGTCTTCATAGCCAAGTGACAAAAACGACCATATAAACGGTTTAGATGTCCGGCTGAATGGCCTTGCAGCCAGCTTAACCACGCGGTAACGTACTGGTCGGTAGCTAGTTCACCTAGATCCACAAAAATGGTGTCGGAAACAGGCCGACGCAACGGCTCCGGACATGAGCGTCAACATCGTTACGGGCAGGGAGAACGCGGTGAGCACGTAGTTCAGCGAGCCAGGCTTCACCGAATGACCTGCCCGGCGCACGGCGCGGTTGCGGTTTCGGTCGCGCCATTCAATCTCGTTGACCACCACCACCGGACATGATTTTGCATCCGCACGCATTGTCCCTTCGGGGGGCGCGCTCCGTCGCGTCCGGAAAGGAGCTGTCCCCCGCTCAACGCACCACACCGTCGATTCCGAAATCGTTTCTTGACGAAGGAGTCCTCTCGTATGCGTAAGTTTCTCGTTCGTACACTGCTGATCGGTGGCGCCGCCGCGGCGGCCGTGGCGCTCGTTGCCGGGCAGTCCTCCGCCGCCGGCACCACCGTCACGATCTCCGGAGCGAACGCGAGCTTCACCGGGGTTTCGACCGACACCGTCCTGGCCGACGTGACCAGCGGGCAGACCTTCAGCTGCACGAAGTCGACCGCGGGCGGCAGCCTGGCCAACGTGACGAGTGCCGCGTTGCCGTTCACCACGAAGCAGAACGGCGGAGCCGCACATTCCATCACCAGCCTGTCCTTCACCGGCTGCACGAGTTCGTTCGGCTCCGCCACGGTGACCGTTCCGGCTGCCAACCTGCCCGACGACCTGACCATCAACTCGGTCAGCACGACCGCGCCGCAGGCCAGTGGGAACGTCACGACCGCGGGCACCTCAGGCGATCTGGCCAACATCTCGGTCCTGACGTGCAGCTTCAGGGTAACGGGCTCAGCGCCCGCGACGTGGACCGACGGCCCCACCAACCAGCTGGACTTCACCGGCGGCGCCGGCCTGCACCCGGCCAACATCAGCGCCGGATGCTTCGGCCTCGTCGGCTCGACCGACGTCCTGTCGTACACGGGTCACTACACCATCACTCCCTCCACCATCAACGTCAGCACCCCGTGACGTGACACATCGATAGTCGTCGAGCCGGTACGGCCCGCCCGACGCGCCGTCGGCGCGGGCCATACCGGCTCGACGTATCCGGCAGGAGTTCTCGTATGCGCAAGCATGTTCGTCGCGTGGTCCTGGCCGGCGGCGCCACGGCAGCGGCCGTGGCGCTCATGACCGGCCAGGCATTCGCCGCCGACACCGTCACGATCACCGGGGCTGACACGAGTTTCACGGCGGAGTCGAGCGCCATCGTCTTCGACGACCTGACTTCCGGGCAGGCCTTCCAGTGCACACACTCGACCATCAGCGGCAGCCTGGCCGATGCGACGACGGCACCGTCGCCGTTCACCACGACTCAGGCCGGCGGGTCACCGCACTCCATTACCGGCCTCGGCTTCAGCGGCTGCATACTTTCGCTCGGCGCCATCACGACGACCGTCCCGGCCGCCGACCTGCCGGACGATCTGGTGATCACCACCACCGGTACTACCGCACCGCAGGCCGGTGGACACCTCCAGGCCGCGGGTTCACCCGGACTCCTGGTGCACTTCTCGGTGGTCACCTGCAGTTTCGATCTCCAGGGCAACCCGGACATGACGTGGACCAACGGCACCACGCACCAGTTGACATTCACCGGCACCAGCACCACGGCACAACTGACCCCGGTCCACCCGAGTGCCGGATGTTTCGGGCTTTTCAGTTCCGGGGACAGGATGGCGTACGAGGCGACCTACACCGTCAGCCTCAGCACCGTCACGGTCACTCCGTAGCGCGGCGGGCAGTAATGGATCCGGTATGTCCGGCCCGACCCGGCGCGGCGGGAGCCCAGGGGCAGCGTGGCACGACCGCACGCCGGCGGGTTCCGGTCGATTTTACTCACCGGATGACAACACGTCCGGCGAGACTTGTCACGTGATGACAAGGATGCCCTTCGGTAGATCACGAATCAAGCGACGTTTCTTGCCCTGACGTGTCCGGGTGATTAACGTACTCGACGGTAACTAGTGCTGTACTGGCGACGACGGCGGTGTACGACACCAACGGTCCGGTCAAGCGTTAGGAAATGCGTACCTATGTTCGCTCTTCGGATATTATCTGGCGGGCAGGCGGCGAAGTGGGAACAGTACAGATGATCGGACAACGACGCTGGACACCTCGCCGATTGGCGGGTATGGCGGTCATCGGCACGGTAATCGTCGTTACCGGCATCCTGACGGGCACGGGTTCGGCCATAGGCCAGCAGAACACACACGGACATTTCACCTACACCTGCAAGTTCCCGTCCGGAGCGCAACAAGTTCGCGTGGACATCGCGGTTGCTCTTCCGAGTTCCGGCGCCGTCGGCCAATCCGTCCGCCCGGTCAGCGGTACGGTGACTCTCACCCTCCCGCATGCCGCGCTACACGATCTCACCGGGTTGAATGCGACGACGGTGAGCGGGATTGGTCAACTCACCACAACGGTTGCCCAGAATGGGCGGACCGAGAAGGCCACCTGGACCAACCTCGGCGCGGCGCCGAAACCCGTCCCGGCAACCGGCGACCTGGTCCTCACCGCGCCGAGCACGGCGCCCACCATCACCCCCCGGGCACCCGGCGACATCACCTTCGACGCGTCGGCCCTCACCATGGTGCTCACCCCGAAGCGGGCCGACGGCTCCACCACCGACCCGACCACCGTACTGCTCAGGTGCACGCTGGACGCTGGTCAGCCCACCCATCTGGCCACGGTTGCGGTGCCGGCGGCGACCGCCACACCAGGCGAACGGTCGAGCGGCCCGCCGGCCGTCGGGTCGGTGTCGGCGGCCGGACACGCCGCCATCGCTCCGGACGACGCGAGCACCCCCGCCGACTGCGGCATCGTTCCCGGCGTCTATCCCGACGACTCGCTGGGCCTGGGTCTGTGTGGTTTCCTCAGTGGCTTCTCCAATGTCAACAAATTGAATGCCGCCAGCCTGATCGGCCCACAAGGAGCATTTTTCAACGGATTTGGTCCGTACGCTCTGGCTTTGCAGTGCCAGCCCGACACCACGGCACCCAATGCCGGTGTATGCGCCCAGGAACAAGGCGTGGTCCACGTACTCACCTGCAGCTTCGCCCAGTTCGACAACAACGGAAAGCAGTTCGAGCTGCCGCCGTCCAGGGCGACCTTCCTCGCATTCGGTTTCGTGCCCGTCACGGCGACGATGAACCTGACCCAGGCGGACTGGCCGGCCGATCACCTGCCCACGATAGATCCACGGTGCACCACAGGGTTCGTTCATGTCATCGGTTTTCCCTTCACTTTTCCGAGGAAGGCGATCACCATCGCGGCGGACGACTTCAACACCGCCGATCTGGAGGCTCAGGACACCAGGTTGGAGACGTATCTTTCCGTTCGGATTTCTGATGCCAGCGTCAACGGAGTGCCACTGGATGTCGGCCCGAACTGCCGAACGAGCCAGCCGGTGCATTCCGTGATAACCGCCAGCTCGCAAACCATCGACGGCGTGCAGAGCGGATATACGTTCGTGGACGGTGGGCCGGTGACCGGTACGCTCGACATCCCGTCGTTCACCGGGTGCGGAGCGGGCAAGGATCTGGACCCACTGTTCAACGCGTCCGTGTCCAGCAATGACGACTTCCTCAAATTGACTCAGGCACCCCTGTGCACTCCATCCACCGGCATCGGCTGTCCGCCGACCGTGCCGACCCCGGAGCGCTAGGCGTGGACCAACCACATGATCGACAGGAGGTGTGATGGGGATCGAGGTGGTCGTCGAGGGGCTCACGAAGTCCTTCGGCCGGCAGACGATCTGGCGTGATGTCACGCTGACCCTGCCTCCTGGCGAGGTCAGTGTGATGCTCGGCCCTTCCGGCACGGGCAAGACGGTGTTCCTCAAGTCGATCATCGGGCTGATCAAGCCCGAACGCGGCCGGTGCGTGGTGAACGGCGTCGACGTGCTGCACTGCTCCGAGCGCCAGCTCTACCAGACGCGCAAGCTGTTCGGCGTGCTGTTCCAGGACGGTGCGCTGTTCGGGTCGATGAATCTCTACGACAACATCGCGTTCCCGTTGCGCGAGCACACGAAGAAGACCGAGGCCGAGATCCGGCGCATCGTGCTGGAAAAGATGGACATGGTCGGTCTGTCCGGCGCCGAGGGCAAATTACCCGGGCAGATCTCGGGCGGTATGCGCAAACGCGCCGGACTGGCCCGTGCCCTGGTCCTCGATCCCCAGATCATTCTCTGCGACGAGCCGGACTCCGGTCTCGACCCGGTGCGCACGGCCTACCTGAGCCAGCTCCTGATCGACCTCAACGCCCAGATCGACGCCACGGTGCTGATCGTCACGCACAACATCCAGGTGGCCAGGACCGTGCCGGACAACATCGGGATGCTGTTCCGCCGGGAACTGGTGCTGTTCGGGCCGCGCGAAGTGCTGCTCACCAACGACCAGCCGGCCGTGGCGCAGTTCCTCAACGGCCGCCGGATCGGGCCGATCGGCATGTCCGAGGAGAAGGACCAGGCGACCATGGCGCTGGAGCAGGCGCACGTCGACTCGGGCCATCACGACGGCGGCACCGGTGAGGACCTGAACCAGATCGTGCCGCAGCTCGAACCCACACCCGGCCTGCCGCCACGGCAGGCGGTGCAGCGCCGCAGGAGCCGGGTGATGGGCATCCTGCACCAGCTCCCGCAGCCCGCCCAGCAGGCGATCCTGGCCAGTTTCCCGGCCGGGGCCCAGTACGGCGCCGATCCGGCGCCGCCCACCACACCGCTGCCGCTGCGCCGGCCCGGGATCAACTACGGCCCGCCGACCCGGCCGATGCCGACCGAGGGGAGCCCTCGGTGACCTCCCGGACCACCGAATTCCCCGGCACGGGCGCGCTGCGGCAGACGGGCAGGCTGTTCGCGCTGGCCGCGAGCACGCTGCGGATGACGTTCCAGCGGCCGTTCCAGATCCGGGAACTCGTCGAGCAGTTCTGGTTCATCGCCAGCGTCGCGATCCTGCCGACCGCGCTGGTGTCGATCCCGTTCGGGGCCGTCATCGCGCTGCAGGTCGGCTCGCTCACCCAGCAGTTCGGCGCCGAGTCGTTCACCGGAGCCGCCAGCGTGCTGGCCATCATCCAGCAGGCCAGTCCGCTGATCGTGGCGCTGCTGGTGGCCGGTGCGGCCGGCTCGGCGATCTGCGCCGACATCGGCTCGCGGACCATCCGCGAGGAGATCGACGCGATGGAAGTGCTGGGCGTGTCGCCGATCCAGCGGCTGATCGTGCCGCGCGTGCTGGCCACCATGCTGGTCGCGGTCCTGCTCAACGGCATGGTGTCCGTGGTCGGCGTGCTCGGCGGTTACTTCTTCAACGTCGTCCTGCAGGGCGGCACGCCGGGTGCCTACCTGTCGAGCTTCTCCGCGCTGGCCCAACTGCCCGACCTGTGGATCAGCGAGATCAAGGCGGTCATCTTCGGGTTCATCGCCGGGGTGGTCGCCGCCTACCGCGGACTGAACCCGGCCGGCGGGCCCAAAGGCGTCGGGGACGCGGTGAACCAGTCGGTGGTCATCACATTCCTGTTGTTGTTCTTCGTGAACCTGGTGCTGACCGCGATCTACCTGCAGATCGTGCCTGCGAAGGGAACCTGAGTCGATGGACTTCGCCGCGCGTGGGGACGCCGAGACCAAACTGGACCGCTGGCTGCGCTGGCTGGACCAGCTCGGCGACCAGCTCATGCTCTATCTGCGTGCCATCGGGTGGACGCCGAGGGCGATCCGTCGCTACTCGCGCGAGGTGTGGCGGCTACTGGCCGAGGTCAGCTTCGGCAGCGGCGCGCTGGGCGTGATCGGCGGCACCATCGGCGTCATGGTCGGCCTGACCCTGTTCACCGGCACGGTGGTCGGCCTGCAGGGATACGCCGCGCTGAACCAGATCGGCACGGCGGCCTTCACCGGGTTCATCTCCGCGTACTTCAACACCAGGGAGATCGCGCCGCTGGTCGCCGGCCTGGCGCTGTCGGCGACCGTCGGTGCCGGATTCACCGCCCAACTCGGCGCGATGCGGATCTCCGAGGAGGTCGACGCGCTGGAAGCGATGGGCGTGCCCAGCCTGCCCTACCTGGTGACCACGCGGATCATCGCCGGCGTCGTGGCGATCATCCCGCTGTACGGGCTGGGGCTGGTCACCTCGTACCTGGCGTCGCGGGAGATCACCGTGCTGTTCAACGGACAGTCCGCCGGCACCTACGACCACTACTTCAACCTGTTCCTGCCACCGGAGGACGTCCTGTGGTCGTTCGCGAAGGTGCTGATCTTCAGCGTCATGGTGATCCTGGCGCACTGCTACTACGGCTACCGCGCCTCGGGCGGGCCCGCCGGGGTCGGCGTGGCGGTCGGCCGGGCGGTGCGCACGGCGATCGTCACCATCAGCATCACCGACTTCTTCCTCAGCCTCGCCATCTGGGGCACCACCACGACCGTGAAACTCGCGGGATGACCGATGAACGCTGAAGCAGCGTGGCTCAAGGTCCGCAGGCGGGCGGTCGGCGTGGTGTTCCTCGTCGTGCTCGCGTTGCTGGTGTGGCTGTCCCTGGCCATCTACAACAAGCAGTTCACCCCGGTGGTCAGCGTCATGCTCGACACCGACTCGGCCGGTAACGAGATGCACCCGCACGCCGAGGTGAAGCTGCGCGGGGTGGTGGTCGGCGAGGTACGGCGGATCTCCTCCACCGGCGACGGTGCCCGGCTGGAGTTGGCGATCCAGCCGGACAGGGTGAACCGGCTGCCGGCCAACGTGTCCGCGGAGCTGTTGCCGACGACCCTGTTCGGCGAACGGTACGTCGATCTGGTCGTGCCGGCCGTGCCCGACCCGCAGCGACTCACCACCGGCAGCGTGATCGGCGAGGACCGCTCCCGGGACGCGATCGAACTGCAGAAGGTGCTCAGTGACCTGCTGCCGATGTTGACCGCCGTACAGCCGCAGAAACTCGCCGTCACGCTCACCGCGATCTCCACCGCGCTCCAGGGCCGGGGCACGGAGCTGGGGGCCACGCTCGCGCGGATCAACACCTACCTCGGGCAGTTCAACCCGCACCTGCCGCAACTGGACACCGACATCACGGCACTGGCCAACGTCGCCAACGACTACAACGGCGCGGCGCCCAACCTCGTGCAGGCGTTGAACGACTTCTCGCAGTCCAGCCAGACGGTGGTCGCGGAACAGAACAACCTCCGCACGCTGTACGGCACGCTGACCGGCACGTCGGAGGACCTGACGACCTTCCTGACGGACAACAAGAGCAATCTCATCCGGCTGGACGCGGACGCCCTGCCCACCCTGCGGGTGCTGGCCAGGTACTCGTCGGAGTTCCCGTGCACGCTGCAACAACTCGTCGACTTCGAACCGGCGGTGAACAAGGTCCTCGGCAAGGGCACCAGCCGGCCGGGCCTCCAGGTGAGCCTGCACCCGGTGCGGTCGCTGGGCCGCTACATACCGGGCCGTGACACGCCGAAGTTCGGCGACAACAGCGGTCCGCACTGCTACCCGGTCCCGCTCACCGGCGTCGCGCTGCACGACGGCACCAAGCCCGGCGTGGCGCAGCCGGCGATCCGGTCGGGCACGCAGGTGCCGGCCGCCGACCCGAGCACGCCCGTCGGGGTGCTCGGCCTGGCGAACTCCCCGGCGGAGAACGAGTTCATCAACGAGCTGGTCGCCCCATCGGTCAACCAGCCGCCGCAGTCGCTGCCGGACTGGAGCAGCGTGCTGGTCGGCCCGGTCTTCCGTGGCACCGAGGTGACGCTGAAGTGAAGCGAAAAAGCATGGCTCCGGCCCTGATCAAAGGCGCGATCTTCACGGTCGTCACGCTGCTGGCGACCGCGATTCTCGGCATCACCATCGCCAACACCGGCTTGGGCGGCACCACCGAGTACCACGCCGTGTTCTCCGACGTCACCGGGCTGAACGTGGGCGACGACGTGCGGATCGCCGGCGTGCGGGTCGGGCAGGTGGACCAGATCGGCGTGGTCGACCGGCGGCTGGCGGACGTCCAGTTCGCCATCCAGTCCGATCGCCGGCTGCCCGTGGCGGTCACCGCGGTGGTCAAGTACCGCAACCTGGTCGGGCAGCGCTACGTCGAACTGGACCAGGGCGTCGGGCCGGTGGACCAGCAACTGCCGCCGGGCGGGACGATCCCGTTGGGCCACACCCAACCCGCGCTGGACCTGACCGAGCTGTTCAACGGCTTCCAACCGTTGTTCCAGGCGCTGTCACCCGATGCGGTCAACCAGCTGTCCAACGAGATCGTCCAGGTGCTCCAGGGCGACGGCGTCACGGTGGACGACCTGGTCGCGAACACCGCGTCGCTCACCACCACGCTGGCCGACAAGGACAAGGTCATCGGCAGCGTAATCGACAACCTGAACTCGGTGCTGAACACGGTGAACAGTCGCGGCAACGAGCTGTCGACCATGGTGGTCACCCTGCAACAGCTGGTCTCCGGACTCGCGCAGGACCGCAAGCCGATCGGCAACGCGATCAGCGCGCTGTCCAACCTGACCACCGCGACCGGCAACCTGCTGCAACTGAGCAGGCCCGGGTTGCGGCAGAGCATCGCCTCGCTCGGCAGGGTGTCCACCACCCTGGCGAACAACACCCCGGAGCTGAACACGTTCCTGCACAACCTGCCGATCAAGTACCAGAAGATCGCCACGGCGGCGTCCTACGGGTCCTGGTTCAACTTCTTCCTGTGCCAGGCGACCGTGACCGGGATCAAGGTGGCGCCGGGCGCCGGTCCGGGGTCCGGGCCGGCCATCGGGGTTCCGGTGACCGAATCGAGGTGCCGCTCATGAAGTCGATCCGGGAACGGAACCCGGTCCTCGTCGGCCTCGTCGGCCTGGCGATCGTCGCGGCGATCGCGTTGCTGGTGTTCTTCTCCGGCAGCCTGCCGATCATCGGCGGCGGCACCACCTACAGGGCCGACTTCACCGAGGCGGCCGGGCTGCGGTCCGGGAACGAGGTCCGGGTGGCCGGCGTGAAGGTGGGCTCCGTGACGGGGGTGTCGCTGGACGGCAACCACGTGCAGGTCACCTTCAAGGTCAAGGACACGTGGGTCGGCAACGCCAGCACCGCCGCCATCAAGATCAAGACGCTGCTCGGTGAGAAGTACCTCGCGGTGGACCCGCTGGGTGCCGCGACGCAGAACCCGTCACAGCCGATTCCGACCAGCCGCACCACGTCCCCGTACGACGTGACACAGGCGTTCAGCGACCTGGCGGACACGGTCGGGCGGATCGACACGACGCAGCTCGCGCAGAGTTTCGAAGCGATCTCCAACGCGTTCGGCAACACCGCGCCGGACGTGCACGCCGCGCTGACCGGGCTGTCCGCGCTGTCCCGGACGATCGCCTCCCGGGACAACCAGATCGCGCAACTGCTCGCCAGCACCAAGCGGGTCACCGGGATGCTCGCGACCGACGACACCCAGTTCCAGGCCCTGATCAACGACGGCAACCTGCTGCTGAACGAATTGCAGGCCCGGCGGGACGCGATCGGCGCGCTGCTCACCGGAACGCGGCAACTGGCCGTGCAACTGTCCGGCCTGGTCACCGACAACTCCGCGACGCTGCATCCGGCGCTGGTCGAGTTGGACCAGGTGACCACGGTGCTGCAACGCAACCAGAACAACCTCAACCGGGCGCTGGCCCTGGCCGGCCCCTACTACCGGCTGGTCGGCAACACGCTGGGCAACGGCCGCTGGTTCGACGTCTACCTGTGCGGCCTGGTCCCGCAGTCCTACCTGCCGCCGATCTTCGCGCCCCAGACCCCGACCGGCTGCGTGTCACCGAAACAGGGTGGTAGCTGATGTTCAGGACCCTGCGGGCCAAACGGCTCGCCAGGCACGTCGCGGCGGCCGTCGTGCTGGCGCTCATCGCCAGCGGCGCGGTGTGGTGGGTCTTCGAGCACACCGGCACCAAGCACATCACCGCGTACTTCAACGAGGCCGTCGGCGTCTACCCGGGCTCGGACGTGGAGATCCTCGGCGTGCCGGTGGGCAGCATCGACTCGGTGACACCGGTCGGCAGGCAGGTCCGGGTCACCATGACGGTGGACCGGGGCATCGCCGTACCGGCCCAGGCGAAGGCGGTCGTGGTCGCGCCGAGCGTGGTCAGCGACCGGTACCTCCAGCTCACCCCGGTGTACTCCGGTGGCGCCCAGCTCGCCGACGGAGCGACGATCCCGGTCAGCCGCACGGCGACCCCGGCCGAACTCGACCAGGTCTACTCCAGCCTCAACCAGCTGGCCACCGCCCTGGGGCCGGGTGGTGCCAACCAGAACGGTGCCCTGTCCGACCTGCTCAACACGGGTGCCGCGAACCTGAACGGCAACGGCCAGGCGCTGGGCACCACGATCTCCCAGTTCGGCGCAGCCACCCGGACACTGTCCAGCTCGCAGGACGACCTCTTCGGCACGGTGAACAACCTGCAGCAGTTCACCACCACGCTGAAGGACAACGACGGGCAGGTCCGCGAGGCCGAGCAGCAACTCGCCTCGGTGTCCGGATTCCTGGCCGACGACCGGCAGGATCTCGGTGCGGCGCTGAACGAGCTGGCCACGGCGCTGGGCCAGGTGCAGGGTTTCGTCAACGACAACCGCGACGAGATCCAGTCGAACGTGGGCAAGCTGGCGTCGATCACCCAGCTCCTGGTGAACCAGCGGGCCTCCCTGGCCGAGATGCTGGACGACGCGCCACTAGCGGTGAGCAACCTGCTCAACGCCTACGACCCGGTCAACCGCACGCTGGACGGCCGGGGCGACCTGAACGAACTCAGCTTGGGCAAGCCCGCCACCGGGTCGGCGACCACGGCGCCCACCCCGTTGACGGCCGCCCTCTGCGCCACCGGCGGGTCGGGCTGCCAGCAACCGTCGGCCGGCGGTCTCGTGCCGGTGTCGCAGGCGGCCCAGCGCTCGCTGCCGCCCCTGCCGCTCCCGGCGGTCGGTCCGGTGTTCAGCACGGCACCGGGAGGTGGCAAGTGATGCGCAGAGTGGTTCTGGCCGGCACCTTCGTGGCCGCGGCCGTGACACTGGCCGGCTGCGGCTTCTCCGGGGTGTACGACCTGCCGTTGCCCGGTGGCGCGGACCTGGGCCCGCATCCGTATCAGGTCGACGCACGGTTCGCCAACGTGCTGGACCTGGTGCCGCAGGCCGCGGTGAAGGTCAACGACGTCGCGGTCGGCCGGGTCACCAGGATCGGCCTGCCGGCGAACGGCTGGACCGCGGACGTGACCATGCTGATCAACGGGAACGTGCACCTGCCGGCCAACTCCTTCGCCTACCTCCAGCAGTCCAGCCTGCTCGGCGAGAAGTACGTCGAACTGAGCGCTCCGACCGACGGCACGGCCACCGGGGTACTGGCCAACGGCGCGACGATCCCGATCTCCCGCACCAACCGCAGCCCCGAGGTCGAAGAGGTCCTCGGCGCGTTGTCGTTGCTGCTCAACGGTGGCGGCATCAACCAGTTGCACACCATCACCGTCCAGCTCAACGACGCGTTGCGCGGCAACGAGCAGGCGGTGCGCGGTTTCCTGTCCCAGGCCGACACCCTGGTGGCCAACCTGAACCGCCAGCGGACCAGCATCACGGCGGCACTGGACGGGCTCGACCGGTTGTCCGCCACGCTGGCCGGCCGCGACCGGCAGATCGGCAACGTGCTGGACAATCTCTCCCCCGGCCTCGCCGTGCTCGACCAGCAGCGCGACCAACTGGTGGGGCTGCTCAACTCCCTGAAGACCCTGTCCGGCGTCGCGGTGGACACCATCAACAAGAGCTCCCAGAACTTCGCCGCGGACGTGCGTTCCCTGGCGCCGGTGCTGCGCCAACTGGCCAACGCCGGTCAGGCGCTGCCCCAGGCGTTGCAGGTGCTGCTCACCTATCCGTTCACCGACCAGGTGTTGAACGACTTCAAGGGCGACTACCTCAACATCTTCCTGGCGGTGACCGCCGCCCCCGGCACCACGATCATCCCGGCACTGGATCCCGACCAGAGCTCGTCCGCCGGGACGTCGGGGGCGGCGACGCAGTCACCCGCGCTGCGCCGGCAGGGGACGTCGGCGGCGCCGCTACCGCTGCCCCTCCCCGCGATCGACGGAACCATCACCACCACGGGCACGACACCGCCGGGCACGACGCCGCCGGGCACGTCGACCAGCCCGCCGGGGTCCACGACACAGCCGCCGAGCAGTACGTCCGACGCGCCGCCGTCGTCCTCGGCGCCGCCGACGTCGGACCAGGCACCGAGTACGTCCGCTCCGCCGGCCAGCCCGTCGGCTGGCTCGGCAGAAGGTGGGACCTCATGATCACCTGGGCCACCCGGACGCGGATTCTGGCATTCATCGTGATCGGTGTGCTGGTGATCGGCTTCATCGGCATCAAGTACGCCGACCTCGGCCGGTATGTCGGCGCCCGCGGCTACTACGTGGTCGACCTCGAACTCGCGCAGGCAGGCGGCATCTTCCCGAACGCCGCCGTCACCTACCGAGGCGTGCAGGTCGGCCGGGTCGGCGCGGTGAACCTGACCGACACCGGCGTCGAGGCCGACCTGGACATCGACAGCTCAGCGGCGCCGATCCCGAAGGACGTGCGGGCCGTCGTGGCGAACCTGTCGGCCGTCGGCGAGGAGTACGTCGACCTGCGGCCGCAGTCGGCTAGCGGCCCGGACCTGGCGGACGGTTCGATCATCCCCAGGCGGTCGACACAGTTGCCGCTGCCGGTGACCACCGTGCTGTCCAGCATCGACGCCCTGGCGTCCTCGGTGCCCGACCAGTCGCTGCGCACCGTCGTGGACGAACTGGGCAAGGCGTTCCAGGGGCAGGGGCCGAACCTCCAGGTGTTGCTGGACGCCAGCAGCAGCCTCAGCCAGGGCGCCACCCAGAACCTGCCCAGCACCATCGGGCTGATCAACAACAGCACCACCGTGCTGGGGACCCAGCACGCCGAGAAGGACGCCCTGCAGTCGTTCAGCAACAGCCTGAACCTGTTCGCCGGACAGTTGGACAAGTCGGACTCCGACATCCGCAGGCTGATCACCGCGACACCGCAGGCCGCGCAGCAGGTGACGGACCTGTTGCAGCAGACCAATCCCAGCCTGTCCGTCCTGCTGGCCAACCTGCTCACCACGTCCGACCTCACGCTGAACAGGCAGAACGGTCTCGAGGAGTTGCTGGTGGCCGCGCCGGCCGCCATCGCCGCCGGGTCGACGGTGATCAACCAGAACGGCGCCAACTTCGGCATGGCGTTGACCTTCTTCAACCCGCTGCCCTGCACCGCCGGATACGGGGGCACGACCTACCGCAACGGCCTGAACACCTCGCCCAGCCCGCCGTTGAACACCGACGCGCGCTGCACCGCCCCCGCGGGCAGTGGCATCGACGTGCGGGGCTCCGCGCACGCACCCTCCGGTGGCGTGCCGGCTGCCGCCCGGCCGGGCTCGGTCACCGCGGCGCCGGTGACCGCCAATCTGGCGCAACTGATGGGACTGAACCGGTGACCGGGGATCAGCGCACCCGGCGGAAGCTGTGGCGGATCGGCTGGGTGTCGCTGATCGTCGCGGCCGCGTTCGCCGGCTGGTCGGGCTACTCGTGGTGGCACGCCGGCCACGACGACACGGCGGCCCAGGCCAGGATGCGGGACGACGTGTTGCACGCCGGGACACAGGAGATCGCCACGCTGAACACGATGGACCCGGCGCATCTCGACCAGGGCCTGCGACTGTGGCTGAACGCGTCGACCGGGACGCTGCACGCCCAGTTGCGGAGCACCGAACCGCAGAGCAGGCAACAGATCGAGCAGGCGAAGTCCACGGCGTCGGGCCGGGTCACCGACGCGGCCGTCACGCAACTGAACCGGCAGGCCGGCACGGCCGACATGATCGCCTCCGTCGACATCCGGGTGACACCGCAGTCCGGCTCGGCCACCACCCAACGCAACCGCTACCGAGCCGGCCTCACCCTCACCGCCGACGGCTGGAAGCTCAGCTCGCTGACCGCCATCCCGGTCAGCGGGAGCTGATCGCACCATCGAAGGGAATCCCGTGTCAGTCACCCAGGAATCCGAGTCCGGCGGCGGGCCGGCGCCGGACCGCCTCGACGAGGCCGTGCCGGATTCCGGGCCCGCCCGGCCGGGCGGGGTCGTCGACGTCGTGCGCAGGTTCCGTGGCCCGCTGCAGCTCCTGCTGGTCGCCGTGCTGCTGGTGGCCGCGGGCGGCTGGTTTCTCGTGCGGTGGACCGACGTGCGGCACGACGGGTCCGTGGCCAATCAGGCACTGGTCGACAAGGCCACGACGAACCAGGTGATCAATGCGGCCACCAGCGCGCTCGACCGGATCTTCTCCTACTCCTACAACGACACCGATGCCACGCGGCAGGCGGCGTCCGCCGTGCTCACCGGCAGGGCGGCCGGCCAGTACGCCACGTTGTTCGGCCAGGTACGCCAGCACGCGGTCGCCGAGAAACTGACGCTGTCCAGCCGGGTGGTGTCCGCCGGTGTCACCCTGCTCGATGGCGACCAGGCACAGATTCTGGTGTTCCTGGACCAGACCGCGACCCGAGACGACACCGGCCAGACCAGTACGTCGGCGGCGCAGTTGTCCATCACCGTCCAACTGGTCCACGGCCACTGGATGATCGCCGACATCCACGCCCGGTAGGCAGGCGGTTCACCCCGCCACGCCGACCGGTGGCGATCGGCCCGCTCCTTCGCCGCCAGGTACCCGTCGCGGGACAGCGAGGCCAGCTCGTCGGCGTAGGCCAGCAGCGCCTCGGCCAGCAAGGACATCCGTGGACGAGAAGTCGTTGCGCTGTCCGACTTTCATCAGTCGTTGCCACGCGATGCGAACGCCCGGTAGGCCGCCTGCACGTCGTCCAGACTGCGCCCCTGTTCGGCCTCGCGCCGCCCGAGGGCGCGGCAGGCACCGGCACGACGTGGCTGTGGCGCGGCGGGATCGGCCACCTGGTCCACAAAGGCCACCGCGGCCGGCTCGACCCCTGCCCGCAACCCGTGCCGACCGGCGTACTCGGGACGGGCGCGGCGAATCTCGGCGATGATCTCGTCGGCCAGACTGGTCAGCTCCGGCCGCAGGTACAGTGCGAGCTCCGGCCACTCAAGACGCACGGAACCGGCCAGAGTCGGTCACCTCCGGCGTCCGCGCGTCCCGCAACCGGGTCGCCCGCAACACCAGCTCGATCGCGAACCGGCCGTCCGGGTCCGCCAACTGGTCACCGAACGTCTTCTCCAACTGCCGCATCCGGTAACGCACCGTCTGCGGATGCACGTGCAACCGGTCGGCGATCTCCGCGGCACTCCCCCGGGTCTCCAGCCACACGCCCAACGTCTCCACCAACCGGTTCCGCTGCTTGGGCGTCAACCCGTCCAGCTTCCCGAACTCGCGCCGCGCCAGGTGGTCCACCAGCGCGTTGTCCGACGTCAGCCACAGCGTCGGCAGGCAGTCGGCGCACCGGGTCACCCGATCCTCGCCGAGCACCCCGTCCTCGGCCAGTTCCAACGCCTGCCGCGCCCAGCGCAACGAGTCCGACGCCTCGGCCAGCGACACGGTCAGGCCGATCGAGATCCGGCCCATCGGCATGGCGGCCGCCAACCGCGCCTGCCGGCCCGTACCCACCCGGCCGGGGACCAGCAGGTACGGGTCGGGTCTGCGGATGTCGACCAGGACATCGCCGTCCAGCATCGGTTTCGCGCATTTCGTGCCACCCGCGACGGCGACCAGCGTCACCTCGTCGGGCACCGCCCACCCGGCCAGCGCGGCGAGTTCGTCCACCGCACCCTGCGGTGCGGCCGGCGATTCCAGGATCAGCCGCACCAGCCGGCGCCGCCACTCCTCCATCGCGCCCGCCGACCGGGCCTGTGCCTCCAGGTAACCGTCGTGCGAGAGCGACGCCAGTTCGTCGATATACGCGAACAATGCATCCGCAAGCATCGACATCACGGACGAGGACAGGTTGTTCCGCCTGCCCATGCGCATCATCCGCTGCCACGCCACCCGCGCGCCGACCCGGTACGCGGACTGCAGCGAGTCCAGGCTGCGCCCCTCCAGTGCCTCGTTCTGCCCCAGTTTCCGGCACACCTCGTCGCGCCGCTCGTGCCGCGTGGCCGGATCGGCCACGTGGTCCACGAAGGCGAGCAGTGCCTGTTCCACGCCGATCCGCATGGCATGGCCGTACGGTCCGTCCAGCGGGCGCCCGTATTCGGGAATGGTGCGCCTGATCTCCGCGATGATCTCCTCGCCGACCGCGGCCAGTTCCGGTCGCATCAACCCGGCCAGCCTGCGAGGTAACGCCGCCGGTTCGGCGGCGGAATCCAACGGATGCGTCATCGAGTCCGTCTCCTCTCGCGCCGGTGCGACCCCACCCCTTTCTCACGTGGTGACACACGGCGCATAACCGCAGGCTAGCGCCGCCCCGACCGGGAACCAGCACCCGAACGGTGCTTTTTCACTGACCTGGTTGGCGGTTCGTCAGCCCGCCGTCGCGTGATCGACTGTGCCGTTGACCGATCCGGCGGCAGCCCGGCCGGCACCGTGGTCGACCACCCGAACGCCGTTCTGCCACACCTCGCGGATGTTGCCGGCGAGCCCGGCGAGATCCAGACCGTCACCGTTGACGACCACCACATCCGCCCGGTAGCCGGGCGCCAGCGTCCCCAGTTCGGCACCGAGTCCGAGCAGGTCAGCGGCCGATGACGTGGTCGCGGCGAGCACCTGGGCCGGTGTCATGCCGCACGCCTGCATCAGCGGCAGCTCCTCCAGGTTGGTGCCGTGTGGACCCACTCCGCTGTCCGTGCCCATGGCGATCTTCACGCCCGCCGCGGCGGCCCGGCGGACCGACTCGGCGTGCACCGTGGCCACGTCACGGGCCTTGCGCACCGACGACTCCGGCAGTGACGCACCGGCTTCGGCGGCACGAATCACGGCAACCGGTGCGATGAGCGTGGGCACCAGCCAGGTGCCCTTGGCGACCATCATCTCGATCGCCTCGTCGTCGAGGTAGATCCCGTGCTCGATGGAGCGGATACCGGCCCGAATCGCGTTCTTGACACCCTCGGTGCCCTGCGCGTGCGCCATCACCTCCCGGCCCTGCATGTGGGCCTCGGTGACGAGCACCTCCAGCTCCTCCGGCGTGAACTGGCTGTGTTTCGGATCATCCCTCGGGGAGAGCACGCCACCGGTGGTGCACACCTTGAGCACGTCCGCGCCGGCCCGCAGCAGTTGCCTGGTGATCCGGCGCATCTCGTCCGGGCCGTCGGCGATCGTCGCCGGCCGGCCGGGGTGCGGCACGGACAGCGGTACGCAGTGGCCCGACACCGACCAGCCGTCGCCGTGGCCGCCGGTCGGCGAGATCATCGACACCGCGATCTTCATCCTGGGCCCCGTGATCAGCCCGTCCTCCACGGCCTGCTTGATGCCCAGGTCGGCACCGCCCGCGTCGCGCACGGTCGTGATGCCGATGTTCAGCGTGCGGGCGAGGTTGCGGGCCGCGGCGAAGAACTGGTAGGAGAACGGCTGCTGCACCCTGGGCAGCAGCCCGATGTCGGACACGGTGACGTGCACGTGGCAGTCGAACAGGCCGGGCAGCAGCGTGGCGCCCTGGCAGTCGACGACCTCGTCGGCGTCCCGGCCGGTGCCGACCTCGACGATCCGGCCGTCCTCCACCAGCAGGTCCGCCCGCTCGGGCGCCGAGCCCGTGCCGTCGAACACCTGGCCACCCGCGAACAGCGTGCGCGTCATGCGACTGCCACCTCCTGGTTGAGCCGCCGCACGGCGAGTTCGGCGAGCAGCGCGGCGCCGTCGGGCAGCACGGCGTCGTCGAACGTGGCCAGCGGCGAGTGGTTGCTCGGTGCCGTCTCCGGGTCGTCGGACTCGGACGCGCCGAGGAAGATGTACGCGCCGGGCACCTCGTTGAGCACTCGGGAGAAGTCCTCGGAACCCGCCTCCGGGTTGTCCATCAGCGTGAACCGCTCGTCGCCGAACAGGTCCCGCACGGTGTCCGCGACGAACTCGTGGTGCACCGCGTTGTTCACCGTCACCGGGTACTCGCCGTCGTAGCGGACCTCCGCACGCATGCCGTGCGCGGTGGCGATGTCCTCGCACAGCCGCACCGACTCGCGCCGGACCCGCTCCCGCGCCTGCGGGGAGAACGACCGGATGGTGGCCTCGAACGTGACGTCGTCCGGGATGATGTTCTTCCGAGTCCCGCCGTGGATCATCCCGACCGTCACCACGACCGGGTCGAACACGTCGAACCGGCGGGTCACCATGGTCTGCAGCGCGGTGACCATCTCGCACGCGGCCGGGATCGGGTCCAGGCCGCCCGCCGGCCGGGAGCCGTGCGCGCCCGCCCCGACCACCCGCACGTGCAGGCCGTCGGACGCGGCCATCAGCGGGCCGGGCCGGCCGGTGAACTGGTGCGCCGGTATGTCGGAGGACAGCACGTGCAGCCCGTAGGCGGCGACCACCGGGTCGCCGGCGGCGGTGAGCACGCCCTCGCGGATCATGTGACTCGCGCCGTCCCAGCCCTCCTCGCCCGGCTGGAACATGAACACGACGTCACCGGGCAGTTCGGCCCGGCGGGCGGACAGCAGCCGGGCGGCGCCGACCAGGCCTGCCGTGTGCAGGTCGTGCCCGCAGGCGTGCATGACGCCCTCGTGTTTCGACGTGAAGTCGTAGCCGGTGCGCTCGGTGACCGGCAGGGCGTCCATGTCACCGCGCAGCAGCACAGCCGGACCCGGCTTGCCGCCGCGCAGCACGGCGGTCACCGACGACACGTCGGTGCCGGTGGAGATCTCCAGCGGCAGGCCGTCGAGTGCGGCGAGCACGCGCTCCTGGGTGAGCGGCAGCTGGAGACCGATCTCCGGGATCTGATGCAGCGCGCGGCGGAGGGAGACCAGTTCCGGTGCGAGCTCAACGGCGTCGGAGCGAATGCTCATGACCACCCCGTCCTGGATCGTACGTCAGGCTAACGATGTCATCCGAGCAGCGCGGAGTGCCCACGTCAAGGTCGTTGACGAATCGGAACCGATCCCGTGGCGAGATTGTCCATTTCGGACTGTCACTGGGCGCGTCCGGTCCCCGGCGGAAAGCTCCCTTACCGGACTGGCCAGGGAAACGAGCGGCTGGTCCCCACCGCCCCGACCAGGGGGGACCAGCCGACCCCTCGGTATGTTGGCGATGCGGCCCCAGCCTAATCTGGAATCAGCCAAGTGGAACTCCCCGAGCCGGGTGAATCACACCGCCCGGGTGCCGATCCGCCCAGGTGGCACGGGGTGTGACCGGTATGGGCACAATCCGGTCACGCCGGCAGCGGTCGAGGTCAGGACTTCACCAGGCGGGCAATGGCCTCATTGGCCTCGCGCAGCTTCGCTTCGGCCACGTCACCACCCTCGGTGACCGCTTCGGTGACGCAGTGGCCGAGATGCTGTTCCAACAGTCCCAGTGAGACGGCCTGGAGCGCTTTGGTGGCCGCCGAGATCTGGGTGAGGATGTCGATGCAGTAGTCGTCGTCCTCGACCATCCGCTGCAGACCGCGGATCTGGCCCTCGATGCGGCGGAGACGGCGCAGGTAGCCGGTCTTGTCCTCGGTGTAGCCTCGCATGCCGTCCTCCAGGTGGATAACCGGTGGCCATGATACCCCAGGGGGGTAGTCAGCGGCCTCGGTCCAGCCGCAGCGCGAGCGTCGGGCAGGCGGTGACGGCCTCCCGCGCGAGCGCCAGCAGCGGTGGCGGCACGTCGGCGGACGCGCCGTCCGTCAGCAGCGGATAGCCCCATTCGTCCAGTTCGATCAGTTCCGGCAGCAACTCCGCGCACAGGCCGTGAGCCCGGCACTCGATCGGCCGGACCGACAGCCGGCCGCCACCCTCGGTCATCGCACCCCCAGCAGCGGGATCGGAAACCCCGGATCGGACACCACACCGCCACACGGGCGGCCGGCGGCATGCGCCGCCACGTCATGGGCGAACACCGACAGCGCGCTGGCCGCCTGCCGCACGGCACCGTCGGGATGCCGGCACGCGCCCCGGCCGCGCACCAGTCCGACCCGCCTGCCCAGCCGGACCAGGTCGACCGGCCGGCCACCGGCCAGTGCGTCCAGGTCCTCGGCCAGCGCGGGCAGGCCGAACATGCACGGCCCGCACTGCCGCGCCGACTCACCGGCCAGATACCGGACGATCCGCGCGGACACCGCCAATCCGCACACCCTGGCCGGCAGCGCCAACACCAGGCCGACGCCCAGCGAGGCACCGGCGGCGGCCAGCTCGTCCGGCGCCAGCCGCAGCTCGCCCGCCCCCGGCATGGCCAGCCACGTCCCGCCGAAACCGCCGACCAGCACGGCCGCCGCCGGCTCGGCACCACCGGCCACGCCGAGCAGATCGCCCACGGTCATGCCCAGCGCGATCTCGTACACGCCCGGCCGGGCCACCGCGCCGCCGACCGTCACCAGGGCGGTGCCCGGCGCGCTCGGCACGCCGACCGACCGGAACCAGTCCGGTCCGCACCGGCCCACCAGCGCCAGATGGGCCAACGTCTCCACGTTGCTGACCAGCGTCGGCCGGCCGCGCAGGCCCTTCGGTGGCAGCCGCGCGTCCGCGCGGGCCACCGGCGGCCGCCCGGTCGGGCGGGCGTCGCCGGTGTTCAGGAAGTTGACCAGCGCGGTCTCCTCGCTGGCCACGAACCGGTCCGGCACCTCGGCCAACCGGACCGGCACCGGATCGGCCCGCTCGGCGATCGCCGCCCGCAGGCCGGGGAGCAACGGGTCGGCCGGCCGCACGCACAGGACTGCTTCATGGGCCGCGACCGCGTGCGCGGCCAGCGCCAGGCCGTCCAGCACCAGGTGCGGCGCACGGGCCAGCAGGGTGTGATCCTTCTGGCTGGCCGGTTCACTCTCCACACCGTTGGCCACGACGGCGGCGCCGCGCCTGCCGGACGCCCCGGCGACGGCGGCCAACTTGGTGGCCAGCGGGAACCACGCGCCGCCCCGGCCACGCAGCCCGGCCGCACGCACCATGTCGATCAGGGTCGACGGGTCGGGCAGGTACTGGCGGGGCGTCCGGTCGGTCGCCGAGAGCAGGCGGGTCACCGGAGCGCCCTCGCCACGGTGTCCGGATGGCGGGTGCCGGCCCGCCAGCCGACCGCGACCAGCACGGCCAGCACGCACACCAGGTTGACCACCAGTACCCAGCCCATCTTGATGTCGGCCGGCGTGGTGCCGATGCCGTGCACGACGGCCAGCGGCCAGCAGGCGTAACTGGCCCAGTGGATCCACCGCCACACCCGCACGTTCACCCGTGGCCGCAGCAGGCTGGTCACCATGATCGCGATCGTCAGGTCGGTCGCCACCGCGCCCAGGCCGAGCCAGAACGGGGAGTACGCCGACCGGAACGGCACGATCGCGTCCAGCCAGCCGATGCCGGCGAACGGGTCGACGATCGCGGTGGTGATGTGCACCGCGAGGAAGACGACGGCCAGCAACGACACGTTGCGGTGCACGGCGGCCAGCGCGAACCGCGGCCACCGCACGCTCACGTACCGCCCGCCGCCCAACGCCCCCAGCACCACGGACGCCGTGAACAGCAGCAACGCGATCAGCCCGGTAGCCCGGCTGGCGTACCACAGGATCGGCTGGTTCATGCCGGCCAGCCCGCGACCGTGAGCACGTTGCCCTTGGCGCACACCAATCTGGCCGGCAGGCCCGCGTCGCCCAGCCAGCCGGGCGCCGACCGGCCGAGCACGATCGCCGCCGTGCTGGCCGTGTTCGCGTCCACGCAGGTCGCCGCGGCCACGCTCACCGTGCGCCATGCCGGGTCGGCCGTGTCGCCGGTGCGCGGGTCGACGATGTGGTGCACGGTCCGGCCACCGCGCCGCCAGGTGCGGCACGTCGTGCTCGACGTGGCCAGCCCGCCGGCATCGACCGTCACCACGACGTCCGGGTCGACGCCGGCCACCCGGTGGTCGTCCCCGATGCCGATCCGCCAGCCCCCGTCCGGTGCCGCGCCGCCCACCGCCACGTCTCCGCCGAGGCTGACCAGCACACCGCAACCCAGTGCTGCGGCGATCCGCGCCGCCGACCGGTCCGCCGCCATGGCCTTCGCGGTCGCGCCCAGATCCAGCCGAACCGTCCTGGGCAGCAGAAGCCGCCGGTCCGCCAGATCGAACGACACCCGCCACCAGCCGGGCGCCGGGCGCGGTGGCGGGGCGGGCCTCGGGTCGTCGGCGGCCAGTGCGGTGAAGTCGCGGTCGTAGCCCAGGCCGACGACGGCACTGCCGACGGTCGGATCGACCAGCCCGCCGGTCAGCCGACCGGCCCGCAGCGCCACGCCGATGGCGTCGGCCAGCAACGGACTGACCGTCACCTCGGTGCCCGCGTTCTCGTGCAACCAGGTCAGCTCGGAGTCCGGCCGGAACCGGCTGCACGCCGCGTCGATCGCCGCGATGTCCTCACGCAGCAACCGCTCGGCGTCGGCCCGCGTTCCGGCATCGGTCACCAGGACCGACGCCGTGGTGCCCAGCGCGAGGAACGCCGTGTCCAGGCTGGTCATGACCCGCCCGATCCGACGTCCGGGCCCAGGTCGGTCACCGACGGCGGGCTGTCCGGCGTCTGCAACTGGTCGTTCGTCGCGTTCTGCCGCGCCGAGGCGGTGCCGTGTGCCAGGACGGCGGCCAGTGCGGCGGCCGCGACCAGGGAGCCCGCGGCCGTCCAGGTGGTGACGGTCTGCACCCGCCGCCTGCCATCGGCCCGCACCGCGCGAGGGTCACGTGATGGGTAGCGCACGATCCGGCCGCCTTCCAGGAGAACGAACCAACCACCCCTGTATACGACGACAGTCTGAGAAGGGTCCGTGAAAGCGGCTGTGAGTTCGCTGTGCCGGCGTCAGCCGACCGGGCCGGGCGGCTGGTGGGCGATGCCCTCCTCGATGGCGAAGCGGGTCAGCTCCGGGCGCCGCCGCCGTCCCGTCTTGTCCCTTATGCGGTCCAAATAGGACCGTACGGTACGGATGCTGATCGCCATCTCCTCGGCGATGTCCGCGTCCCGCTCCCCCGCGGCCACCAGCGACAGCACCCGCCGCTCCTGTGCGGACAACTCGATCTTCGGACCGGCCTGCCGTTCCCGCGACGAGTCGAGCACGAACGCCGCCAGCATCGGCGACACGTAACTGTTGCCGGCCGCGATCGACCGGATGGCCCGCAGGATCTCCGCGGCGTCCGCGTCCTTGGACAGGTAGCCGCGCGCACCGGCCGCGATCGCGCCGAGCACTTCGGACTGGCCGGCGGCGGCGGACACCACCAGCACCCGGTGGCCCATCCGGACCACTTCCATGACCGCGGCGGCATCCCCGATGCCGCGCAGCTTCAGGTCCAGCACCACGACGCCGGGCCGCTGCCGGCCGGCGGCGAACCGGGCCACCGAGTCGGCGACGACGCCCAGTTCCATGTCCGCCGTCTCCTCCAGCACCCTGGCCACGGCGGCCCGGTACAGCGGGTGGTCCTCGACGACCCCCACGAGGATGCGACCGGCCGGCGGCAGTTGCACGCTGTCCGGTTCGACGGATTCGGTGCCGGTCACCGGGCACCACCGCCGGGCACGTCACCACCGGGGGCCAGTTGCCGTGCCGCCGCGATGTCCAGGCTCGGTCCCTGCGGCAGCAGGTCGAGCACCGTGCCGGCCACCGGGGTGGCGGGCACGTTCCCGTACCCGAGCGCGGTGACGTCCGCCGCGGTCGGCACCGGGTACTTCATGCCCGTGTCGGTCACCAGGTACTCCGGCCCGGGCTGGCCGCCGCCGACCTGTTGGCGCAGCAGCGCTCCGGTGCCCGGCGGCACGAACACCTCGTCGGCGACCCGGTCGTCGGTTCGCTGGTCCACGCTGATGGAACGACCGCCTGCCGGCAGCGGTACGCCGGCCGATGTCATGATCCGGGCGTCACCGTCCCCGTTGCCCACCGAGCACAGCACGGTGCTCTGGTCGGCGGGCGCCAGCTTGGGCACCGCCCTCGGATAACCCGCGGTGTCCTCGGCCGACGGTGACCGGGGCGCGGTGTCCAGTGCGGCCACCGGGAGTGGCAACGCGGCCTGGCGACCGTCCGGATAGGCCGCCGAGTTGGCCGAGTCGCCCAGCACCAGCAGCGCCTCGGTCTGGCTGACCGGCGCCAGACCGTCCCGCTGGACCAGGTAGTAGGAGCCGTCGGTGAGGATCTGGCCGACCAGGGTGGACCGGCCGCCGACGGACGGTCCCGGCGCGCCCGCACCGGGTACGGCGACCAGTCCGAGATCCCGGCCCACCGGCACGGTGTCCAGCCAGTTCTCCGCCACCCGGAACGTGGGCACGCCCTCGTAACCGAGCGCGGCGGCCGGCGCCTGGCCGGCCAGGCGGAACCGGTGGCCCGCGGTGATCAGGAAGTCGTCACCGGATGGCGCCACGACCAGCAGCGCCTGGTTGCCGGGCAGTGCGCGGCCGCCCGGCGTGGTGGGACCCAGGATCACCGTGGCCACCGGCGGTGAGGAGGCCGGGCGGTCGCCCGGGGTGCGGGTGCAACTGGTGAACGTGTTGTCGGACAAGGAATCCGTGGCCGGCAGCGAGTCGGGCGCGCCGGGGATGCCGACCATCTGGCCGCGCGGCGCGCCACGCAGCGTGCTCGCCGAGACGGTGACCGTCTGGTCGCCGTTGCCCCCGACGTAGAGCCGCGCGGACGCGTAGTTCAGGACGGGCACCAGTTGGCCGCCCGCGCCCAGCGCGTAGCGGGCACCGGTTTCCCGTTCCACGATCACCTGGCCGCCCTGCTGCCAGTCGTTCGAACCGGACGGATTGAGCAGCCCGATCACACCGAACACTGCCGCGGTCAACACGGCGGCCGCGATACCGAGAATGGTGCCGAGCACCAGCCGCCGACTGGGTGACGTCGGATGGTTGGCGTCACCCGTGACCAGCGCGGAGACCAAGCGGCGGCGCAAGAACTGGTACGCCTGGATCTGGTCGCGCTGCGTCCACACCGTCGTCGTCCCTCGCCCGATCGCCGATTTCCACTGTTCGCGTTGTGTCCACTGATTCGCGCTGTACGCGGCCAGGCGAGCATACCTATGCTGACCTTGGCCCACCCTTGTCGTCCGCTATTTGTTTTCCGCGTTTTCGCATGGGAGGAACATGACCACCCGGTCGGCCCGGCTGTCGCCCCCGCCCGCCCTGCGGGCCCCGCAGCCCAAGCGTGCCAAGCGATCCGGTGGTCGCGGCACTCGCATCGGCGCCCTCCTGCCGGTCGGTGTGGGGCAGGTCGCGCTGTGGGAGTTGGCGATCGTCGCCGTGGCCGCCACCGTGCTGCCGTGGACGCTGACCAGCATCGTGGTCGCGGCCGTCGCCATCGTGGTGATCGCGGTGACGTCCGTGCGGTGGTCGGGGCTGTGCGCCTACCAGTGGGTCGGCGTGCACTGGCGATTTCGCGGAAGCCCCTCACTGCGGCGCGGCAGTGACCCGATCAACGCGGTCCTGCCCGATCTGCGGTTGCGGCGGCAGATCGACCGGGCGGGCAACCGGGCCGGCCTGGCCGAGTCCGGTGACTCGCTGTCCGCCGTGGTCCGCCTGGTGCCCACGGCCAATCCCGACCCCGAGGCGCTGCTGCGCGTGCTGAACCGGGCATTCGCCCGCACCGACATCCGGCTGGCCGGCGCGCAACTGGTGGTGTGGTCGGTGCCCAGCCCGCCGAGGGCCCGCTACTACGGCGACCGCCGCGACTTCGAGCCGGTCCAGGTGCACTGGCTGGCCCTGCGCTTCCGCACGGCGGAGTCGCCGGCCGCGACCCTCGCCCGGGGTGGCGGCGCGACCGGTGCGGCACGGGCCACGGCGACCGCGGCGCTGTCGCTGGCCGGGCAGCTGGCCGAGGCCGGCTACGGCGGTGTCGTGCTGGACGAACCCGAACTGCGCCAAGAACTTCTGGTCGCGCTCGGGTCGGATCATGCCGCGCTGGGCGGGAAGGTCGAGACGACCGTTCAGGAGACCTGGCACGACTGGTCGATCGGGACGCTGCGCCAACTCACCTACCAGCCGCGCCGGGCAGCCGACGGCCGCCTGGTGTTGAGCCGGTACGTGCCGCAGGCGGCGTTCACGTGCGCGTCCTACTCGCTGCGCCGCGCGGCACACGGCAGGCTGCGCGGTGACTCGATCATCCGGATCGGCGTGCACCCGACCAGCCGGATGCCCAAGCCCAACGAGCTCAGCCGGATGCTGGGGTTGGAACTGTTGCCCCGCAACGGAAGGCAAGCAGAGTCCGTGTTGGACAACCTCCCGCTGGCGCGCTAGATGGCACCCCGGATCGCCGCGTAGAGATTCAACACCAGACCGGCGAGCGGGATCAGCGCCAGCAGCGAGATGAACTCGACCACGTCCAGCCACCGCGACCAGCTCGGCGAGCGCCGACCGCGCCGCACCCGGTTCGCGTAGATGACGCTGATCACGGCGCCCGCCACGAGCACCGCGCACGCGGCGAACTGGGTGAGCTGGTCGCCGTGCGCGGCCAGCCAGCCACCGAGCAGCGCCAGCGACGCCAGGCCGGTGCCGACCAGCACGATCCGCTGGGCGGCGCCCGCGTAGGACCGGGACCGCAGCAGCCACACCAGCGCCAGCAGCGCGCCCAGCACCACCTGCCACACGGCCTGCGAACCGCTGCCGGTGCGCGTGAGCACCACCATCGAGCCGATGACGACCAGGCCGAGCGCGCCGAGCAGCCCGGTGAGCATGGTCTCGGCCGTGGACGTCTGGCCGAGCACCGACTCGTCCATCGTCGGCTTCTCCTCGGCCCGGAACGAGTCCATGTCGGCGGGCACCGTGGGCAGCGGCAACCGGGCCAGCCGCAACGAGATCATCGGCCCGGCGGCACCCAGCGCGGTGGCCAGCACCGGCACCACGGCCGCGACGCCCGCGGCCCGCGCCCCGGTCAGCACCACCACGGCGGCACCGATCGCGCCGAACGTGGCGGCCAGGGTCAACCCGATGAACCACGCCACCCGGTGCGGCACCAGCACCACGACGAGCACGCCGTACAGCGTCACGGCGGCCAGCCCCAACGCCAGTTGGCCGGCACCGAAACCGAACTGGTGCGGCGGCACGGCACTCATCCCGGCCAGCAGCGCCGCCGGGACCCCGGCAGCGGCGGCGGCCACGCCCGCGTCGACGTCGCTGTAGGCCCGGCCCAGCGCACCGGCGGCCAGCAGCAGCACGATGCCCAGCACCCCGCACGCGACCGGCGCCAGCGGCGTGCCGGACAGGCTGTGCGACAACAACACCGTCGCACCGGCGGCCAGCACGGCGGCCGCGACGATGGCGATCCGGTAGGCGACCTTCGGCCCCCACGCGCCCGCCCGGCTCTCCGCCGCGCTGGCGATCGCGTCGATCACGTCGTCGAACACCAGCGGCGCGACCTGGCGCTCGCGCGGGTTCAGGTAGAGGACGTCACCGTCCCGGATCGCGGCGGCCGTGACGGTCAGGCCGGGCGGGAACGCGGCGCCACCGAGCCGGGACAGCACCCAGCCCGGATTGTCCGGCGACGCCTGGCCTTCCGCGCCGGCCAGCCGGATCAACTGCGGCACGAGTTCGGCAAGCGTGGCGCGGACCGGCAGGGCCACGTCGACCCGTGCGTACGGCGTGACCACGGTGACCCGGCACGTCGGCGCGACGCCCGCCGACGGCGCCTGGTGCGACGTCGTCATCGGCTACAGCCCCGGCTGTTCGATCCGGGAGGCCGCCTCGATCACCGGTGCGAACCGGGCCGTGCTCGCCTCGGCCAGCTTGTGCAGGCCGTCGTTCACCGCCTCCAGCACGATGTCGCCGAGATCGCGGGCACTGAAGCGGCGCACCGTCTCCGGGTCGATGTCGATCTCGGTGAACCGGCCGGTGCCCTGCACGGTCACGGTCACCTCGCCGTTGCGGGAGGTGCCCTTGATCCGCATCGCCTCGATGCTCTGCTGGATGCGCTGCACCTGGTCGGTCTGCTGCCGCACCTTGTCCAGCAGACCAGCGACGTCGGCGTTGATGTCCTGGGTCACTGTGGTTCTCCCTGCCGTAGGTGGAAGCTGGCCACCAGCTTCTGGAAGTCTGGCACGACACGAGCGGCCTGGTCGGGCCGGCAGGTGCAGGCCAGTTCGACCACCAGCCGGTCGTTCGGGGCGTCGCCGAGCGGGATGGTCAGGTGCACCTGCGACTGCACCAGCCGCAGGTCGCCGGCCGTCAGCCCGAGCACCTGCGCGACGCCGGGCGCGCGGTCGTTGCCCACCGGCTGGTTGTCCACCACGGACACGTCCAGCCCCACGGCGGTCAGCCTGCGCACCGACTCGGCGGCGGCCACCTCGATGTCCGCGTCGTCCGAGCGGCGGGTCACGCCCACCGTCACGTTCGGCGTGAAGTCGCCCCACTCGCCGTCGGCGAGCAGCACGAACGCCGCACCGGGCGCGCCGGACGTCGCCGGGTCGACCGACGACCACCCCTCCGGCACGTCGAAGGCGACCGGTACGTCGATCCGGTCGCCGCCGGTGGTCGGGGTGTCGTTCACGGCGCCATGAAGTACGGGTTGTTGATCATGGAGTTACCCAGTGCGGTGGCCGCCTGGTTGGCCGCGTGGCCGACCGCGCCTGCCGCGTTCTCCACGGCGTTGACCGCCGCACCGCCGTACTGCTGGACATTGCTCCACACCTTGGGCACGTCGATATCGATGTTCGCACTGACCGTACCGCCCAGACCCAGGGCGGCGCCCGCCTTCGCGTTGACCAGGATGTGCCCGTTGTCGTACATCGCCTGGCCGTCCAGCTGCGCGCCGATGCCGGCCTGCAACGTCACGCCGGCCCCGGCCCCGACCCCGCCGACGTCCGCGCTGACGTTGCCGCTCACCTGCGCGCCCGCGAACGCGTTGGCGTGCAGGGCAACACCGTTCAGCCCGGCCTGCACGCTGCCGGTCACGTCGCCGCCGACGAACGCGTCACCGGTCCCCTTCACCTCCGCGGGCCCCGACGACAGGGTGCCGCTGGCATTGGCATCAGCCAGCGTGCCCTTCAGGTCGAACGTGCCACGCAACTGAGAACCCTGGATCGACCCGGTGAGCTGGTCGGTGACCCGCGGGCCAAGGTCGAACTCCGCGTTGCCCTGCGCGGTGCCGTGGCCGAGATCCACCGTGCCGGACGTCTTGTCGTCCACCAGCGAACCGTCGAACACGTTCTGCGTGCCCGTCGTACCGAGCGTGACGTTGGTGTTGTGCGCCAACTTGTCCAGCGTCGACCCGTTCTTGTCCGGCCCGGCAGCCGTGCCGAACGGCGTGTCCGCCTTCGGCGGCGTGCCGGCCGACTGGAGCCCGTTGCTGGTCAGCGACCACCAGTCGGTGTTGCCGAACACCGACGGGCTGGACTTCGGCCGCTTGCGCCCGTCCAGGACGTTGTTCGGGTTCGCCGGGTCGAACCAGGACAGCGCGCCCAGCTTCAGGTTCTTCGGGTCCGGGTTCTTGCCGTACACCGACTTGTACCACTTCTGGAACCACGGCTGCTGGGCCAGCGCGTTCTTCAGCAGGCTGCTCTGTCGGTTCTTGACGTCGCCCTCGCCCGGCGAGGCAGGCTGGTTGGCCAGGCCGAACAGCCCGGCCAGCGTCTCGCCCACCTGGTCGGTCAGCGCCTTGGCCGCGTTCACCGCCGAGTTGCCCAGTTGCTGCGCCGCCTGGATGAACTGGTTGACGGCGCCGGCCGCGGCGGTGCGCGACTGGCTGATCAACGTCTGCGACGCCTGCTGGAACTGCTGGATGATGCTGTCCATCTGGGACTTGCCGGCCCGCAGCAGCGACCCGGCGGCCGACAACCGTTGCGCCTCCTGGGTGAGCGAGGTGCCGGCGTCGGTCACCTGCCTCGCCACCTTGCCGCTGGCCTGCTGGTACGCGGTGGACGCGCTGCCCTGCCAGGTGGTGGCCACCGTGCCGGACCGCTGGGTCAGGTCACTGGACACCGAGTTCAGCTTGGTCGCCTGGTCGCCCAGGTTCGTCCCGGTCTTCTCGATCGTGTCTGGGTCGCCGGTGACCATCGTCTGGTACCGGGTCAGCACCTTCTGGTACGACTGGAGGATCGAGCTGACCACGCCCGACATGTCCACGACGCCGGGACTCTGCGCTGTGGTCATTACGACACCCGCACGGAGCCGTCGGAGCCGACGCTCACGTCAGCGGACTGTCCCTGCGGCACGTCCACCGTGGTGGTGATGCCGTTCGCCGAGGTCACCGAGATCTCCTCGCCGCCGTGGACCGGTATGACGCCAGGTGTCGTGCCGGTCGTGGTGGTGACCGGTGCGGGTGCGACCGGTGCGGGTGCGACCGGTGCGGTGGTCGCCGCCGTGGTGGCGGCGCTGTTCGGGTCGACCGCGATCCAACTGTTCGACGGGTCGATGCTCGGGGTGAGTCCGGTCGCGGTCGTCGGCGCGGTGGTGGTGCCCGGGGTGAAGCCCTGCAGCGCGGGTGGCGTGTAGTTGGTGATGCCGCTCTGGATGGCGGCCTGCCCGGCGGCCGAGGCCACCGGCGGCGGGGTCTGCGGGGCGGCCAGCGGCGTCGCGCTGATCGACTGCGTGGTCGGCAGGGTGCCGGTGATGGTGGGCACCGCGCCCGGGGTGGTGCCCACCGTGGTCGGGGTCGTCGCGGTCGTGCCGGTGCCGGAGGCGAGCTGCTCGATCTGCGTGATCACGCCCATCAGGGTGGTGATCTCCGCGCCGAGCTGGCCGACGCCCAAGGCCTGCAACAGGCCCTGGATGGCGGTGATGAAGGCCCGCAGGGTCGCGCTGGTCGACGTGGACAGGGCGACGGCTGCGCTGTAGGTCCACGGGTTGGACATCAGCGACGCGACCGTCGGGTTCACCGCACCGACCACCGACTTGTACGCGGTCTGCGCCGACTGCACCAGCGTGCCGGACACGCCCAGCAGCTTGGCGGCGTTCTGCACCACCTGGATGATCTTCTCGAACGACTGGAGCGAGCTGGTGATCTGCTGCACGGCGGACTGCGACGCCTGACCGGACCACACCGACTGCAGTTGCTGGGCGGCCTTGGTGAACTGGTCCATCATCGAGATGAACTGGGTGGCCTTGGCGAGCAGCCCTTCCGAGTGCTGGGCGATCTGCGCGGGCTGGCCGGTGAGAATCTGGGGCAGGAAGGTACTCGGGCCGCCCGACGACGCCGTGGCGTCCATCGCACTGGAGTTGGGAAAATCGAACATCGTGCAGCCTTTCCTGCTCCGACGTCACATCGGGCGATAGACCCGGAGTGTCGCGACGTCACCGAAATCCGGTTGGACAAGGCCGTTGTTGTAGAGCTGGCCCGAATTGCCGATCACGCCGATCATCGAGCTGGGATTGCTGGCCCCCGACCCCGGATCGATGACCACCATGTCGCCGTTGTGCACGCCACCCGGCACGTCCCCGAAACCGCGTGCGGCGCCGGAGTAGACGCCGATCACGCCCAGCCCCGCCTGGTGGTCCGGGCTGGCGTCCAACCAGGAGCCGAAGTCGTGCGGACTGGACATCGGTGGGGTGACCGACTGGTTGGCGACCCCCGCCGCGGTGAGGTAGCCGACCACGTTGCTGACCGACGTCGGCTGGGTCGAGGTGCCGGTGCCGGCGCTCACGGCCTGTGTGGCGACCTGCGCCGCGGCCGGTGTCGACCACAGCGCGCTCGTCGTCGGGGTGGTGCCCGTCGTCGTGGTCTGCCCGCCGTAGCCTGCGGCCACCGCCTGGTCGGCGGACTGGTAGGCGTCGACCGACGTCTTCACCAGGTCGTTGACCTTCTGCAACAGGGACAACAGCGACCGCAGCGCCGTCACCTGCTGGGTCTGCAACTGGGTGTTCGCGGAGGCGACCGCACTGCCGATGGTGGCGAACGACGTCGGCGCGACGATCATCTTCTCCAGATCGAGCACCGTGGTCATCGTCTGGGTGATGATGCCGCCGACGTTCCCCACGACCGACCGCGCAGCTTCCGGCGACACGGTGTACTGGCCGGTCGGTCCAGTCATCGGTCCCTCCCTTTCGTCGGCGAACGTCAGGTTAAGTTCGCCAGGGAGGGACGACAGACGGCAAAACTACCCGCGCCCCGCGCCGCGGTCGGAGCGCCGAGGGGGTGGTGGCGTCGCCGCCTGGACACAGCGGCACTCGACGCCACGACACTGCCCGCACAGCCACAACACGCAGCGGGCTCTCGCCTGCGCCGCGGTGTTCGGTTCGCCCATGACCACCATCTTCTCGACTGGATCGGCCGGCGTGACCGAAGTCCGCTACTCCCGCCATCCGATCACGCCGACCAGCCGTTCGATCCTGCGCGTAGTGGAGTCGACACTGAACAGCACTACGCCAGCTTTCCCAGCCACCCGCGGCGGCGAACCCTGCCGCACGAGCAGGGCACCTTCCGCATGGTCGCGGAATGGGTACGCTGGGTGGTGACCCGGACCGGGTGTACGGATCAGGATGGGGGGCCGACATGCCTGTGGCATGGGGGCTCGGCGAGAACCTGGCGCGCATTCGCAAGGCGCGCAACCTGTCCCAGGAGGAACTGGCCGCCGCGGCCGGAGTGGCCGTCGACACCGTCGCCAGGATCGAACGTGGCGAGCGGCAAACCACCCGTACCGTGACGCTGAACAAACTGGCCACGGCCCTCGCCGTGGAACCGTCGGTACTGCTCGGCATCCTTCCGCCGCCGCACGACTCCACCGGCGCCGACACCGCCGACCTGCGCCGCGCCATCACCGCATCGGCCGAAGTACCCGGCCTGGCCGATTTCACCGACCTGCGCGAAACGGTGCCGCTGGTCGAACTGCGCAGCACCCTTTATCACGCCTGGCAGGCCTACATCGCCGGCCGTCACCCGGAATTGCTGCACACCCTTCCTCCGCTGCTCGCCGACGCCCACCGGCTGGTGTACGAGGCCAAGGGCGCCCGACTCAACTCGGCCTATTCGGTCCTGTCCGGCGCCTATCGGCTCGGTGCCGGGACCGCGGGCCGGTTCGGCCTGGACGACCTGGCATTCATCGCGGCCGAGCGAGCCGTGCGGGCGGCACGCATGTCGGACGATCCGGACATCGGGGTCGCGGTGTCGACCCGTTATCTGGTGTGGGTGCTGGTCCGGCAGGGTCGTACCGCCGAGGCCGAGACCGTCGCGGTGCGGATGGCGGAGCGGGTCGAGCCCCGGATGTCGGACCGGAACACCCGGGCGTTGGGGGTTTTCGGGAATCTGCTGTTCAATGCCGCTTCCGCCGCTTTACGGGCGGACAAAGGGGGTAGGGCGGACGAGTTGTTGCGGGTCGCTCAGGCTGCCGCTGTTCGTTCCGGTCGGGACGAGATGACCGAGGCCGGCATCTTCGGGCCGCATATCGCCGCCATTCAGGGTGTTGATCAGGCGGTGCGGGTCGGCGATGCCGAAGGTGCGTTGCGGTTGGCCGAGACCGTGCCGTCCGCCAGTGGGCCGATGCCGGCCTTCTGGGAGGCCGGACACCGGATTCATCTTGCCGCCGCCGCGGCCGAGTTGCGGCAGGAGCGGCGGGCTCTCTCGTTGTTGGCCGAGGCCCGGGATCTGGCTCCGGACTGGGTCCGGTACCAGCCGCTGGGGGTGGCTGTGATGCGGGAGATCGTGGATCGGGCCACGCGGCGGCGCAATGAGGAGTTCGCTGAGCTGGCTGAGCATTACGGGGTGCTGGCTTAGTTTCTCGTGGTTGGGCTCGTGGCCGTGCGGTTGTTCGGGTTGGCTCGGGCCGCTCCCTAGAACACCCAGCCTCTCTTTTCGCTGGACCGCCGGAGTCCAGGCTGGCCGAAGGCCATCGCGCAGCGACGAGACGTATAGCGGCCTTGACGTCGGCGGTCCAGCGAAAACACTCAAGGTGAGGGAGCGGCCGAGCCAACCCCAACCCCACGACGCCACCCCGCCCAGCACCCGAACCCGCCACCAAAGACGGGAGAAATACCCACGTGGCTGGCGGCCGTAGTCACCACAATCTGGCTGTGAGTTCTCCCGCGCCGGCACGCCGGGCGCCCATGCCTGAGCCGCAGGGCGAGATCATGCTGCAGTCGCCGCCCCTGCTGCCCAAGAGCAGCAACGCGGGCGCGATGCAGTTGATGTTCTTCCTGCCGATGATGCTCGGGATGGGCGCGATGTCGTTCATCTACATCGGCCGGGCCGGCGGGGCCATGACCTATATCTTCGGCGCGCTGTTCGTGTCGTCGATGGTCGGCATGATCATCATGTCGCTGGCGCGGGGTGGCGCGGCGAAGAAGGCGCAGATCAACGAGGAGCGCCGCGACTACCAACGCTACCTGGGCGGACTCCGCCAGCGGGTGCGCGAGATCGCCGAAGTCCAGCGGAGCAGCCTGAACGCGGCCGCGCCCGATCCGGCCGATCTCTGGGCGTTCGTCGACCGTGGGCGACTGTGGGAACGGCGCCGGTCGGATCCGGATTTCGGGCAGGTCAGGGTGGGCAGCGGGCCGCAGCGGCTGGCCACGCCACTGCGCGCCCCGCAGACCGTCCCGCTGGAAGACCTCGACCCGGTCTCGTCGACCGCGCTCCGCCATTTCATCCGCACCTACTCGACGGTGCCGAACCTGCCCGTCGCCATCTCCATCCGCTCCTTCGCCTACGTCGACGTGAGCGGCGAGCGGGCCGGTGTGCTGAGCGCGATCCGCGCCCTCCTGGCACAGCTGGCCACCTTCCACTCCCCGGACGACCTGCGCGTCGCGCTGTGCATCGCCGCCGACCGGCACGCCGACTGGGACTGGGCGAAGTGGCTGCCGCACGCGCACGCCACGCAGACCCGCGAGGACGGCAGCACCGACGCCACCGGCCCGGCCCGGCTGGTCGCGGACAACCTCACCGCGCTGGCCAAGATCCTCGGGCCGGATCTGGGTGAACGTCCGCCGTTCACCAGGGCCGGCGGCATGGGGTACGACTACCGGCACATCGTCGTCGTCGTGGACGGTGGCCGCACCTATGGTGACCTGGCCATCGCACCGGACGGCGGCCGCTACGCCGTCACCGTGCTCGACGTCAGCGGCGAGGCCCCGCTGCACAACCCCGGACCCAACACGCTCTGCCTGCACGTGTCCGGTGAGCGGATCGGCATGGTGGTCGGGTCGGGTGACGAGCAGCGGATCGCGTTTCTCGGGCAACCGGACCGGTTCGACCCGGTCGCGGCCGAGGCACTGGCCAGGCAGCTGATCCCGCTCTACCGGCCGGCGGCCGTGGTGTCCGAGTCGCCGATGGCCAACGCGCTGGGCCTGCCCGGGCTGCTGGGCATCGGCGATCCGCGGGACCTGGACACCGGCATCACCTGGCAGCGCAGGCCGCCGCGCAACCGGTTGCGCATCCCGATCGGCGTCGACCCCAGCGGTCGCCCGGTGGAACTGGACCTCAAGGAGTCGGCCGAGGGCGGCATGGGACCGCACGGGCTGATCATCGGCGCCACCGGGTCGGGCAAGAGCGAGCTGCTGCGCACCCTCGTGGTCGGCATGGCGGCCACCCACTCGTCGGAGACACTCAACCTCGCCCTCATCGACTTCAAGGGCGGCGCCACGTTCGCCGGGATGGCCGAACTGCCGCACACCTGCGCCGTCATCACCAACCTGTCCGACGAGCTGCCCCTGGTCGACCGGATGGGTGACGCCATCAACGGCGAAGTGGTGCGCCGGCAGGAACTGCTGCGCGCGGCCGGCAACTACGCCTCGGTCCGCGACTACGAGAAGGCCCGCGAGCAGGGCGCCGACCTGGCCCCGCTGCCCTCGCTGCTGGTGATCATCGACGAGTTCAGCGAGCTGCTGTCGTCCCGGCCGGACTTCATCGACCTGTTCGTGATGATCGGCCGGCTGGGCCGCAGCCTGGGTATCCACCTCCTCCTCGCGTCGCAGCGGCTGGAGGAGGGCAGGCTGCGCGGCCTGGACTCGCACCTGTCCTACCGGGTCGGCCTGCGCACGTTCTCCGCGTCGGAGAGCCGGACCGTGCTCGGTGTCGCCGACGCCTACCAGCTCCCACCGATCCCGGGGTCGGCGTTCCTCAAGTTCGACACCGAGTCGCTGGTCCGGCTGCGCGCCGCCTACGTGTCCGGCGAACTGCCGGCCAGGGGCGGTGCCGCCGCCGTGACCGCGCCCGGCTCCAACGTGGTGCTGCCGTTCCAGCTCGCACCGGTCAAGGAGGCCAGCCGGCCGCCGACGACGGAGCCGGCCACGGCGCGGCAGGCGCCCGACCAGCCTGCCACCTCAGGCGAGACGATCATGGCCGCGATGGTGTCCCGGTTGGTCGGCAAAGGCCCTGCGGCACACCAGATCTGGTTGCCGCCGCTGGATGAGCCGCCGACCGTCGACCACCTGCTCACCCCGCTGGGCGTCGACCCGGAACGCGGCCTGTGTCCGGTGGGCTGGGGCGGCAACGGGCGGCTGATCGTGCCGGTGGCGATCGTGGACAAGCCCTTCGAGCAGCGCCGTGACCTGCTGTGGGCCGACCTGTCCGGCGCCGCGGGCCATGCCGTCGTGGTGGGCGCGCCGCAGAGCGGCAAGAGCACGCTGCTGCGCTCGCTGGTGTCGGTCCTGGCGCTGACCCACACGCCGGTCGAGGCCCAGTTCTTCCTGCTGGACATGGGCGGCGGCGCGCTCGGGCCGCTCACCGGGCTGCCGCACGTCAGCGGCTACGCCACCCGCACCGACGGGCAGCGCTGCCGGCGACTGGTGGCCGAGGTGGTCACCCTGCTGGCCCAGCGGGAACAGTTCTTCGCCGCCAACGGATTGGACTCGGCGGCCGCGTTCCGGCAGCGCCGCACCGAGTTCACCGAGGGCGAGGACGGCCGCGAGTTCGGCGACGTCTTCCTCGTCGTGGACGGCTGGACCACGCTGCGCCAGGAGTACGAGCAGCTCGAGGAGGCCATCACCAACCTGGCCGCCCGCGGCCTCGGCTTCGGCATCCACGTCATCGTGTCGGTGAACTGGTGGATGGGCATGCGGGCCCAGTTGCGGGACGCCGTCGGCACCCGGTTCGAGCTGCGGCTGGGTGACCCGTCGGACTCGGTGATGGACCGCAGGGCGGCCCTGAACGTGCCGGAGGACGCGCCCGGACGCGGCATCACCAAGGAGAAACTGCACTTCCTCACCGCGCTGCCCAGGATCGACGGCGACCAGCGGGCCACCACGGTCGCGGCCGGCACCGTCGACATGGTCGCCAGGATCGGCGCGGCCTGGCAGGGTCCGAAGGCGCCGCCGGTGCGGCTGCTGCCGATGCTCGTCGAGCCGGCCACCGTCGCCGCCATGAACACCGCCGCCGGGCGCGCGTTCCCGCTGGGCATCGCGGAAGCCGATCTCAAGCCGGTCTACCTGGACTTCGCCACCGACCCGCACTTCCTGGCGTTCGGCGACGTGGAGTCCGGCAAGTCCAACCTGTTGCGCACCATCGCCCGCGGCATCATGTCCAACTACTCCCCCACCGAGGCCGCGATCATCGTGGTCGACTACCGGCGCGGCCTGCTGGACGCGGTCGGCGGCGACCACCTGCTCGGCTACGCGGGTGCCGAACCGGTGCTGTCCGGCCTGCTCAAGGAGGTCGAGCAGGCCATGCGGATGCGGCTGCCCGGCCCGGACGTGACCCGCGACGAGCTGCGCACCCGGTCCTGGTGGAAGGGTCCGGACCTGTTCGTGGTGGTCGACGACTACGAACTGGTCGCCACGTCCGGCCGCAACCCGCTGGCCGCGCTGCTGGAGTTCCTGCCGCAGGCCAGGGACATCGGCCTGCACCTGATCGTCGCGCGGGGCAGCGGCGGCGCCGGCCGGGCCATGTTCGAGCCGATCCTGCAACGGATCCGTGAGCTCGGCTCGCCGGGCCTGCTGCTGTCCGGTGACAAGGACGAGGGCGCGCTGATCGGCGACGTCAAGCCCACCCCGCAGCCGCCCGGCCGGGGCACCCTGGTGCGGCGGCGGCTCGGGTCGTCGCTGGTCCAGGTGACGTGGTCGGCACCGGCCGAACTGCCCGTGGTGACCAGCGGTGCGGCACAAGCATGACAAGCAGCCATTCGGTGTGGGTAATAGTGCCGCCAAGTCGACCGGCACTTGTGCCGTGTGCCACGTCAGGGCACGTTTCTAGATTCGTGGATGCCAGCGCCGGAGAGCACTTCGGCGACGACCTCGACCGAGGATGAGGAGGTGGCCAAACCGTGTCCAGCCCAGGTTTCCTGAGCGATTCCCAGGCAATGACCCGTGCGGTCACGGGGTTCGCGGAGTGCGCGGCGAACGCCAAGCAGACCATGAACACGCTGGAGGCCCAGCTGCAGGGGTTCCTGACCAGCTACAAGGGTGACCAGGCGACGGCGTTCTGGCAGCTCCACACCCAGTTGCAGGAGAAGATGACACAGGCCAACCAGGAGATCGACACCATGTCGAACCTGGTCAACAGCAGCTTCCAGAACTACAACTCCGGTGACAGCCAGGCTGCGTCCACCATCAAGTCCCTGACCGGTTCGGTCGACGCCGGTGGCGCCGTCCTCGGCCGGCTGACCGGCATCTGACCGGCCGAGACGGAAAGGACAACCGATGAGCGCCGATCAGATCAGCGTCCAGTTCAGCGCGCTGCAGCAGAGTGCGCAGCAGTTGCAGACCACGGCCAAGAACCTGACGGACCAGCTGGACCAGCTCAGCTCGAACCTGAACCCGATCAGGCAGACCTGGTACGCCTCGAACAGCTCCGCGGGCGAGGCGGCCCAGCAGGCCGAGACGCGGCTGCGCGCGGCCGCCGCCGACATCGTGAACATCATCAACCAGTTCGGTGGCAAGGTCTCCGACGCGCACGACCTGCAGTACGCGCTGGAGCAGAAGAACACGAGCTTCTTCGCCACCTGATTCGGTCAGTACAGCAACCCGGCAGGCCGACACCCCTGCGTGCCGTGTGTCCCGGACACACGGCAGTCGGCCTGCTGGGCGCGCGATGGGAGCTCTCATGCCCGACCAGTCGTTCTTCGTCCACCTGCAGTCGCTGTTCGACTTCGCCGACGAACTGCAGACCCAACTCACCGGCATGTCCGCACCGGTCGACAAGCTGTCCACCCTGTCGGGCGCCCCGGTACTGCTGGGTGACTTCGGTGAGGCCAGCGTGCTCGGCGCCAGCCACCAGGCCGCGATCGCCGAGATGTCCGAACTGCTCGGCCAGGTGCAGCAGGCCATCGACTTCGCGGAGAACGTCACCAAGACCGTCGCCACCGGCTACCAGCAGGCCGACCAGGACGTGGCAGGCGGCATGAAGGTGTCCCCGGTGGACAGTGTGTCGCCGACGACGGCGTCCGGCGTGCAGAACGGTGTGTGGCAGGCGGCCTACGGCACCCACCACCCCACCACCGGCGGCGGCCACACCGGCGGTCATTCGGGCGGTCACAGTGGCGGTCACTCCGGTGGGCAGGGCCACCATCACTCGGGATCGGGCGGGAGCTGACATGTCGGGCGAGGCGCGCACCAACTTCTCGCAGTACAGCCACCAGCAGCTGTACGCGATGCTCTACGCCGGCAACCCGGACACCGCGCGCAACGCGGGTGCGACGTGGAACGACACCGGCAACTCGCTGCACGACCAGGCCAACCAGTTGGCCAAGCAGCTCAACGGGTTCTCCCAGGACTGGCAGGGCGGCGCGGCCAACCAGTACCACACGATGATGAACGACCTGATCGGCGGCATCCGGAAGGTCGCGGACACCGCGTACACGATGCGCGACCTCGCCTACGACGTGGCCGACGCCCAGGACACCGCGCGCGCCGAGATGCCGGCGCCGGTGGACGTGCCGTCCGTGCCCCCGGCGACGCTGGCCCTGGCCAGCGCACCGGTCCAGGTGGACGCGGGCACGCCGGCCTCGGTGGTCGCGCAGATCCAGCAGGCCCGGTCCAGCGCCATCGCGGCGGTGCAGGGCCAGCAGCAGGCGTCGGCGGCGGCCGATGCCGCGCAGGCGCAGGCGGTGCAGGTGATGACCACCCTGGCCAACGCCTACGTGACCGCGCAGGACTCGATCCCGCCGGCCCCGGACGCCGAGACCGCGCCGAACCTGGCGACCGTGTCCGGGATCGACATGGGCGCGGGCGCCGCGTCGCCGATCGGCACGGACGCGTCGCTCGTCTCGACGCCGATGACCGGTGACCTGTTCGCCAGCCAGTCCGGTGACCTCAACGCGCTGGCGAACCCGGCAGGCGACCCGACCTCCGGACTCACCACGACCCCGGATCCCATGACGCAGCAGGACAATCCGCTGTTCGGCGGGATGTTCAGCGCGGGGGTGGCGGCCGCGTCGGCCGCGGTGTTCGGCCGGTTCGGGTCGCTGATCCCGAAGGTGCCGGGCTTCGCCTCCAAGACCGGGAAGGGCGCGGGCGGTGGGTCGTCCACCGACGGCTCCGCCGATACGCCGAAGCTGGGTGACCGGCTGGCCGCCGCGGGTGGCGGCGGCGCGAAGATCGGTGGCGGCGGTGGGATCGGTGGCCTGAAGGGCGGCGGCGTCGGTGTCGGCGGGGTGGGTGGCGCTTCGACACCGACGCCGTCGGCCAGTCCGGCGGCGCTGGGCGCGGCCAACGTGAGCGGTGACGTCGCCGCCGGTGTGGCCGGCGCGGCGGGTGCCGCCGCCCGGAGTGCCACGGGCATGCCGATGATGCCCATGATGCCGATGGGCGGAATGATGGGCTCGGACATGGGCGGCGGGCGGCGGGTGCCGCCGTGGCTGGTGGAGACCGAGGACGTGTGGGGCGAGTCGTCGGCCGTGGCTCCCACGGTGATCGGCGAGGACCCCGCCCAGGGTTGGCTGGGCTGAGCCATGACCGCACCGGCGTCCGTTTCGGACAGTTTCCGCGTCACGGCCACCGCGCTGACCGAGGCGGCGAGCGACCTGAACTCGCAGGCCAGCCAGCTGTCCAGTCTGGCCGGTCAGATCAGCGGGTCCACGCTGACCTCGCAGGCGTTCGGCCAGTTGCCGCAGTCCGGCCAGGTGGCCCAGGCGCACAACTCGACGATGACCGGCACCGGCCAGACGGTGACCACGGCCGGCAAGCAGACCACCGCCATCGCCACCGGTCTGACCGAGTCGGCCAACGGCTACACGCAGGCCGACCAGACGGTCGCCGGCTGGTACAAGTCGTTGCTGGCCGGGCAGACCCCGGGCAACCAGCTCCCGGCGTTAGGCCAGTCCACCGGTGGCGCGTTCGCGAGCCAGATCTCGGCGAACCGGACCAAGGTGCAGTCGGCGCTGACGGCCGAACTGGACAACCAGACCAAGCTGCAGTACCAGCTCACCCAGCTCCAGCAACAGGACCAGCAGTTCCCGCCGACCGACCTCGGGCAGACCGCCAACTCGGCGCAGGAGTCGCAGCTGTCCGACCAGATCACCCAGTCGCAGCAGAAGATCGCGCTGTACCAGGACATTCTGACCAACAACCGGCAGATCATCGCGTTCGACCCGACCGGCAACGGCAGGATCGCCGAGCTGACCGGCACGATCGGCCCGAACACCACCAACGTCGGCGTCCTGGTGCCCGGTACCGGCACGGGCATGGCGGACTTCAACAAGTACGCCCAGGACTCGGCCAGCTTCGTGAACGCCGACCCCCACGGGCACCTGGCGATGGTCACGTGGGCGAACGGCGACTTCCCGCAGACCCTGACCCAGGCCACCGATCCGTCCTACGCGCAGGCGGCCGGGCCGGACCTGGCGTCGTTCTCGCACCAGTTGCGCGACCAGATCAACACACAGGTCGGCCCGGGCAACGACGTGCAGGTGACGTATGCCGGCCACAGCTACGGCGCCGCGGTCGTCGGCCTGGGCGAGCAGAACGGCCTGGACGCCAACCGCACGCTGTACGTCGAGGGCGCCGGCATGGGCTACAACGTGTGGTCGCCGAGCGACCTGCACGACATGCAGTCCAACGTGCAGCGCTTCTCGATGACCGCGCCGAACGACCCGATCGGCCTCACCCAGGGCGTCCAGATCTTCGGCCTGGGCCACGGCGCCGACCCGGACACGTTCCCCGGCGTGACCGACCTGGCCACCGGCACCCTGCCCAACGGCCAGCTGCTGTCCGGCCTGCCCGCCCACAACGGCGTGCTCACCCCGGGATCCACGTCCTGGCAGAACATGTTCGGTGTCTTCACCGGCGGCCCCACCACCCCGGCACCGCCGCCGAGCCCACCGATCTTCATCACCCCGTAGGCCGGGCGGCTCAGTTCGGCAGTCGCCCCGGCCGCCACCCACGGGCCCGGCCCCGCCGCACGGTCACCGCACCGAACACGACCAGGCCGGCCAGCAGCACGCCCAACACGGCCACCACGGCCGCCCACCGGTACGGCGACGCGGCCGGCACCGGAGCCGGCGCGGGCGGCACGGCGGCCAGCGGACGTGCCACCGGGGCGGCTCCCGGTCCCGGCGCGTTCGCCGGCAGCTCGGACGTCACGGCAGCGTAGGGATCCAGCACGCCCCAACCGAGTTGGGCGTTGTACCGGCCGCCCGGCGGTCGGCTGGCGGTCAGGGTCAGGCGGTTCACGATCTGCGCCGGGGTCAGGGCCGGACGGTAGGACCGCACCAGCGCCACCGTGCCGGCGACGTACGCGGCGGCGAACCCGGCGCCGCTGACCGGCCACGTGTGCCCCAGCCGCCCTCCGGCACCGGCCGCCGTGCTGACCAGGTTGACGCCGGGCGCCGCGACCGCGATGTACCCGCCGGTGTCCGCCTCGTCCTCCTGCGGCACACCGCCGTTCTGGTCGACCGACCCGACGCCGAGCACGCCGCGCGTCGCGGTCGGGTAGCTGGTGCCGTTCTCGTTGGCCGCCGCCGGTGACACGACGACGTCCCCGGCGCCGATCGCCCTGGCGACCGCCGAGCGCAGCGCGCCGCTGTCCGACGTGGCCGGCACGACCACCAGGATCACCCCGGCGTGCGCGTCGACGGCCCGGTTGATCGCGGTGGCCAGCGCGTTGGGGTCGATGTTCTGCGAGAAGCCCGTGGTGGTCTCGGTGTAGCGGATCGGCAGGATGCGCGCGCCGGGTGCGACACCGGCGAACGTGGTGGCGTCGTCGGCCCGGGCGCCGACGATGCCGGCGGCGATCGTGCCCCGGCCGTCGCAGTCCGGCGCGGCCCCGCCGCCGTGCAGCAGGTCGATCTGCGGCAGCACCTGGCCGGGCCGGAACTGCGCGTTGGCGCCGTCCACTCCGGTCCCGACCACCGCGACCACGACACCCGCCCCGGTGGTCAGCGGCCAGATCGCCGGCGCCTGCATCTGCCGCTGCGCCCAGCCGTACTGCTCCTGCTGCCCCTGGCCCGTGTAGACACCCAGGGGCGCACTGCATCCGGCAGCGGACGCGGCGGCCGGCGCGGCCACGACGGACGCCAGCACTGCCGCCACGACGATCAGAGCCCTCACAGCGGCACCCACAGCGTCACCCTGGTCCCCTTGCCCGGTTCCGACTCGATCGTGGAGCTGCCGCCGACGTCGGCCAGCCGCGCGGTGATCGAGTTGCTGATGCCGAACCCGGCCGGCCGGTCCGCGTCGCTGAACCCGGTGCCGTGGTCACGGGCGATCACCGCGATGCCGCCGTCCCGCTGCTCGACCCGCAGCACCACCTCGTCGGTGCCGGCGTGCTTCATGGTGTTGCGCATCGCCTCCCGGACCGCGTCCCGCACGGCCCGCCGCCGCGCCTCGGACAGCAGCCCGTCGTCCACGTCGGTGAACACCAGCCGGGCCCGCAGCCCCTCCCTGGCCATCTCGGCGGCCACGCCGGCCAGCTCCTCGCCGATCCCGCCGGACGCCGCCGGGTCGACCGGTTCGGTCAGGCCGCGGCGCAGCTCGATGGCCTGCGCGCGGGCGATGCCGCGCAGCTCGGCCAGTTGGGCGCGGGCCGCCGGCAGGTCGGCCGGTTCGGTCGTGGTCAGCGCCATGGCCTCCAGCGTCTGCAACACGGTGTCGTGGATGCCCCGCTGGGCGATGGCGTGCTCCACTCGCCTGCCGCGCCGGATGCCCACGCCCATGGCCAGCCGGGTGCCGACGCCAATCACTAGCAGCACCACCAGGGCGGTGGCCAGCGCGGGCACCAGGATGACGACGTCGTAGGCGACGGTCGCGGCGGACGCGACGTGCCCGCCTGCCGTGGTCATGATCAGGTGGAACGGCAGGCTCGCCACGATCAACAGCCCGCCGGCCAGCACGCCCCGGCTCAGCGTGAACAGGGCGACCGAGCCGAGCAGGTACGCCCAGGCCAGCTCGGCGACCCCGGCATACCCCGGATCGGCGACCGCGATCGACGCCGCCAGGTTCAGTCCGGCCGCGATCACCAGGTCGGCGGCCAGCAGCACCCGGGCCGCCGAGCCGCGGAACCCCCGGATGCGCAGTACCAGGACGAGCGCGACCACGTTGGCGGCCACGGCCGATGCGGCCAGCAGCGCGGCGGTCAGCTCGCCACCGCCGGCGGCCGCCAGCACGGCGAGCAGCAGCACCGGCAGGGCCACGATCCGGAATACCAGCGGCACCACGACCACGTACCGGCAGGCCCGCATGAGCAGCGAGTCGATGTCACCGACGCCCCGGCTGCCGGCCATCATGGAGATCCGCCGCCAGCCGGGTAACGGGTTGGGGTCGACGGTCTCGTCCGGCAGGTCGTCCGGCAGGTCGGCGATCACGGGCGCGCCCGCACGCAACAGCGCCACCAGGTAGCCGCCCTGGCGCACCGGTTGCCCGACCGACGACATCAGCGCTCCTTCCCCCGACGCGATGACGTGTCGCAGTGATACTCCCAGCACCGAACACGAAGATGGCACGGACGTGACCGGACAGTGACCGTGGTCTGTACACAGTTGCCCCGATCAGCCGATCGGACCCGGATGCGCCGCCCACCCCGGGTCGCGGACACTGGGCGCCGTGGTGCATCCGGAGCGGCCGACCAACACGTCGGGCCTGCAGGAGTCGGTGGGATACGTCCTCAAGCGGCTGCTGCTGGGCCGCCCGTTGATCAACGAGCAGCTCAAGGGTGAACGGCTGGCCAACCCGATCGCCCTGGGTGTGCTGTCCTCGGACGCGATGTCCTCGGCGGCGTACGGCACCGAGGAGATCCTGATCGAGTTGCTGCCCTACGCGGGTCTGGCGGCGTTCAGCCTGCTGCTGCCGATGACCGGCGTGATCCTGGTGATCCTGCTGCTGGTCGCCGCGTCCTACCGCCAGGTCGTCATGGTCTACACCCGGGCCGGCGGCTCGTACGTGGTGGCGCGGGACAACTTCGGGCCCAGAGTCGCCCAGATCGCGGCGGCCGCCCTGCTGATCGACTACGTCGTGACCGTCGCCGTGCAGTGCGCGGCGGGCACGGTCGCCGTGGTGTCCGCGATCCCGGTGCTCGGCCCGTACAGCAGGGAGATCACCATCGGCGTCGTTCTGGTGATGTGCTTCCTCAACCTGCGCGGGCTGCGCGAGGCCGGCCGGTCGTTCGCCATTCCTGCGTACCTGTTCGTCGGGCTCGTGACGATCATGATCGTGGTCGGCGTGGTCAAGCTGGTCACGGTCGGCCTGCCGGTGTTCGACTCGGCCCACCTGCCCGGCGCCTATCCGGTACACCAGGGCAACGGGTTCGTCGCGGGCGCCACGCTGTTCGTCCTGTTGCGCGCGTTCGCCAACGGCGGCTCGTCACTGACCGGAGTGGAGGCCATCTCCAACACGGTCGGCGCGTTCCGCAAGCCGGCCGGCCGCAACGCCCGCAAGGTGCTCACCGTGATGGCGTGCATCCTCGGCTTCCTGGTCGGCGGGGTGTCCTTCCTGGCGTTCGCCACGCACGCCACCCCCTACGTCGCCGGCTACCCGTCGGTGCTGTCCCAGGAGGCCACCGCCGTGTTCGGGCACGGCGTGTTCGGGCGGATCATGTTCGGCGTCGTCCAGGCCGCGACCGCGCTGATCCTCTACACCGGCGGCAACACCAGCTTCAACGGCTTCCCGTTCCTGGCCAGTTTCGTCGCCGAGGACCGGTTCCTGCCCCGCCAGTTGACGAAACGTGGCCACCGGCTGGTGTTCTCCAACGGCATCGTGGTGCTCACCGTGCTGGCCGTGGTCCTGCTGCTGGTGGCCGGCAGCAACGTGAACAAGCTCGTGCCGTTCTACGCGATCGGCGTGTTCACCGGGTTCGCGATGGCCGGCTACGGCATGACGAAACACTGGCTGAACAACCGCGACGAGCGGGGCTGGCGGCGCCGGATGGCGATCAACCTGTCGGCCGGCATCCTGTCCACGATCGTGGTCGGCATCTTCGCGATCACCAAGTTCACCGAGGGCGCCTGGCTCATCGTCGTGGTGTTCCCGCTACTGGTGTTCAGCCTGATCCGGCTCAACCGCGAGTACCGGGCCGAATCGGCCATTCTGGACCGGGTGCGTGAGGCCAGCACCGTCAACTACGCGCGGCACACCGTGTTCGTGTTCGTCAGCTCGATCGACCTGGCCGTGCTGGAGGCGCTGCGTTACGGCCGCAGCCTGCGGCCTACCGAACTCAAGGCCGTCCATTTCATGGTGGACGAGACCTTCGCCAACCGGTTGCGGTCCCGCTGGGAACACGTCGGCGTGAACACCGCCCTGAAGGTGATCGACTGCCCGGACCGGCGGATCAGCAGGGCCGCCCAGGAACTGGTGGTCGAGGCCAGTGCCGACGAGTCCACCAGCGTCACCGTGCTGCTGCCCAGAAGGACCTACGCGCCGCTGCTGGGCAGGCTGCTGCACGACCGCACAGCGGACCGGATCGCCAGCGTGATCAGTCGGCTACCCAGAGCTGCCGCCACCATCGTCCCCTACGACGTGCAGTCCCGGATCCGGGCCGCGTTCCCGAACCTGCCGGAGGAGCGGATCACCGCCGCGTTCGAACGACTGGCCAGCAAGGTGTCCCAGGACGAGCAACCGGAACTCGAGGCGCACAACGAACCCGCACCGCCGCGCGGGGTGCGGCCGATCGGTGCCGTGCTGCCCGGCCGGCAGGCCACCGTGGTCGGCAGGTTGCACGACATCGACAGCCGCACCCGGCGCGGCAGGCTGTTCCTGGTCGGCCAGGTCGCCGACGACTCGGGCACCCTGACCGTGGAGTTCCACGGCGCCCACGACGACATCGCACCCGGCCAGCAACTGCGGCTGACCGGCCTGGTGCGGCTCGACTCGGCCACCCACGACGTGTTGATGGTCGATCCCGGCTACGAGATCGTCCAGGGCGCGTCCGGCGAATCGAGTGACGAATCAGTCGGTAACGACCAGGAGGGGTCCGAAAACGACACCGATGCCCGGAGCTGAAGGACCGTCCGAAGGCGTCAACAGGCACGACGCGCCGAATACCCCACTTTGGTTGCTGTTAACACTGGTTCAGCTCTGCTAGCGTCGCCGTTCGTTCCATTCAGCGGTCGTAAGCCGGCCGCCGATACGGAGGGAATCCATGCGGCGAAGTAGAAAACTCGCATTAGCAGTCGCGGCCACAGCTACCGCGACACTTGCGATGATCAGTCAGGCGGCCGTTGCGGTGGCCGCTCCGAACACGGCATCCGCCCTCGGCCCGGCCACGGTCTTCGCGCAGAAGCCGCTGACCGCGCAGGAGGCCGCGGCGCTCTCGCAGAACGCCAACACCCCGGTGATCGTGCTGATGCGCGACCAGCCGGCGGCCGCGACGGAGAACACGCCCGCCGCGACCGCGCGCTCGCAGCGCATCGCCACCAACCAGAAGCCGGTGGTGTCCGAACTCTCCCAGGTGCACGCCAAGCACGTCCGGTCGTTCAAGACCGCGAACGCCGTGGCGGCCACCGTCTCCAAGGGAGAAGAGGCCCGCCTGGCCGCGAACCCCAGCATCGCCGCAGTCATCCCTGACTCCGTGATCAAGGAGTCGCCCGACCAGTCGCCGCAGGCCGTCGGTGCAGCCGACAGCACGCCGGGTGCCCCCGCGTCGACCGCGGTCTGCCCGGCGCCGGGTGCCGGCCCGCTGCTGGAGCCCGAGGCGCTGGACGTCACCCACACCGACTCGGACGACCCGAGCGCCAAGACGGCCCGCAGCCTGGGTATCACCGGCGCCGGCGTCAAGGTCGCCTACATCGCCGAGGGCATCGACATCAACAACCCGGACTTCATCCGGGCCGATGGCAGCCACGTCTTCGCCGACTACGAGGACTTCACCGGTGACGGCCCGAACGCGCCGACCTCCGCTGGCGAGGCGTTCCTGGACGCCAGTGCCATCGCGGCCCAGGGTCGCCAGACCTACGACGTGTCGGGCTTCAGCGCCCACCCGCTGCCCAGCCCGTGCGACGTCCGCATCGAGGGTGTGGCCCCGGGTGCGTCCCTGTACGGCTTCAAGGTCTTCGGTCAGCAGCACGCGACCACGACCTCGGCCATCCTCCAGTCCATCGACTGGGCCGTGAACGTCGACCACGTCAACGTGATCAACGAGTCGTTCGGGTCCAACCCGTACCCGGACACCACGTCGGCCGACGCCGTCGCGCTGTTCAACGACAACGCGGTGGCCGCGGGCGTGTCCGTCACGACGTCCACCGGTGACGCGGGCCCGACCAACACCGAGGGCTCCCCCGCCACCGACCCGGCCGTCATCTCGGTGGGCGCCTCGACCACGTTCCGCTGGCTGCAGCAGAACGACTACGCCGCGGCGCGCACCTTCGCGCCGGCCGGCGGCTGGCTGAACGACAACATCAGCACGCTGTCCTCCAGTGGCGTCAACCAGGCCGGCCGGACCATCGACCTGGTCGCACCCGGCGACAGCAGCTTCGCGCTGTGCACCCCGAACACCGACATCTTCGAGGACTGTGTCGACTTCAACGGCAATCCGTCCCCTGTGGAGCGTTCGGGTGGTACGAGTGAGTCGTCCCCGCTGACCGCGGGTGCCGCCGCCCTGGTGATCCAGGCGTACCGGCAGACCCACCACGGCGCCACGCCGACCCCGGCACTGGTCAAGCAGATCCTCACCAGCACCGCGGACGACCTGAGCGTCCCGGCCCTGGAGCAGGGTGCCGGCCGGCTCGACTCGTACAAGGCCGTGCTGGCCGCCGAGTCGGTGAAGACGTCCGCCGGCTCACCCAAGGCGACCGGTTCGACCCTGCTGGTCAACAAGACCCAGCTCGACGCGACGGCCGCGCCCGGCACCAAGGAGACGTGGAAGCTCAACGTCACCAACAACGGCGCCACGGCACAGACCGTGCACGTGTCCGGCCGCGGTTTCGGCAGGGCCAAGCAGATCGCCACCGGCAGCGTGACGCTGTCCGACGCGAACAGTGATCACTTCACCGACTGGTCGGGCGTGCCGAACAACGACGGTCAGCTCACGTTCACCGTCCCGAAGAACACCGACCGGCTCGAGGCGAACATCGCCTACCCCGGTGACCCGAACGCGTCGCTGAACGCCCGCGTCCGGCTGATCCTGGTCGACCCGTCCGGCCGGCTCGCCGCCCACTCGCTGCCGCAGGGCGTGGGCAACGCCGGCTTCGTCGACGTCCGCTTCCCGGAGGCCGGCAAGTGGACCGCCACGATCTTCGGCATCGACGGTGCCGACGGCGGTACGCAGGGCAAGGTGCTGTTCTCCGCCGACACCCAGCAGATCACCAGCTCCGGTTCGGTGAGCCCGTCCGTGCTGCACCTGGCCCCCGGCCAGACCAGCTCGGTCACGGTCTCCGCGACCACGCCGGACAAGCCCGGTGACGCCGGTGCCTCGGTCGCGCTGGACGCCGGCAACGGCAACCTGACGTCGGTGCCGGTCGTGACCCGCAGCCTGATCGACGCGGTGCACGGCAACGGCAGGTTCAGCGGCACGCTGACCGGTGGCAACGGCCGCCAGGCCAACGTGGGCCAGGAGAACTTCTACGAGTTCAACGTGCCCGCCGGCACGCAGAACATCACGGCCAGCGTCGGCATCACCGAGGACGCCGGTGACAACGTGGTGACCTACCTGATCGACCCGGAGGGCAATGCCGTCGCGTCGAGCACGAACCGGCTCACCACCGCGTTCAACTTCGACACCGGCTCGTTGAGCCAGTCGGCGTTGACCGAGACCGACGTCTACACCAACGCGCCGCAGGCGGGTCGGTGGCGGCTGCTGGTGAACTTCGCCGGTGCCGTGGCGGGCGACATCCTGTCCCAGCCGTTCTCCGGCCAGGTGTCGTTCAACAAGGTCAACGTCACCGCCAAGGGTCTGCCCAACAGCACGGGCACGACGCTGAAGGCCGGCAAGTCGGTCACGGTGCCGGTGAAGGTCCGCAACAACGGCACCGCGCCGGAGGACTTCTTCGTCGACCCGAGGCTCAACGCGCAGACGGCGATCCGGCCGACCGCGCTCGGTCCGACGACGGTCGACCTGCCGGCCACCGCCGAGCCGACCTGGTTCGTGCCGTCGGAGACCACCGGTGTGGCGATCGTGGCGAACGCGACGCAGCCGATGGAGTTCGACTACGGCCCGTTCGCCGGTGACCCGGACCTGCCGTCCGACGTCAACGGCCTGACCGCGGTCGGCTCGACCCACGGCAACCCGTTGCCGCAGGGCCTGTGGTTCGCGGCCCAGTCCGAGACCGGCCCGACGCCGGCCGACGGCGGACCGGCGGGCACCGTGACGTTCGACATGGTCGCCCAGACCAAGGGCTTCGACACCACGATGACCTCGCCGGCCACGGACCTGTGGCTGGGTGCGGTCAGCGACATCGGTGAGCTGAACCTGGTCACCGTCCAGCCCGGGCAGACGGTCACCATCCCGGTGACCATCACGCCGAGCGGTGCCGCGGGCACCACGGTCACCGGCACGCTCTACGTCGACCAGCTCAACGTCGACGTCAGCGATGTCACGCAGGAAGCCGCGAACGACGTGGCGGGTATCCCCTACCAGTACACGATCGGCTGAGTTAGACAGCAACGACATCGGCCCCGCGGCGCTCGCCCGCGGGGCCGATTCGTGTGTCAGTGCAGGTCCGCGAGCGCGGTCTCGATCGCCCGGTGGAACGTCGGGTAGGCGTAGATCATCCCGGTGAGCCGCTCGACGGGCACCCGCGCGTGCACGGCCACCACCAGCGCCGACAGCACCTCACCACCGGTCGGCCCGGCCGACGTGGCGCCCACCAGGACGCCCCGGTCGGCGTCCTCGACCACCTTGATCAGCCCGGTGTTGCCCACCTTGTGGATGAACCCCCTGGTGGACGCCGGGACCTGGGCGGTCCCGACGCGGACGTTCAGCCCGTTCTGCCTGGCCTGTGCCTCGCTCAGCCCCACCGAGCCGACCTCGGGATCGGTGAAGGTCACCCTGGGCACCGCGTGGTACTCGGCGCCCTGACCGGGCCGGCCCAGGATGCTGCGGGTCGCGATCGCCGCCTGGTACATGGACATGTGGGTGAACGCGCCCTTGCCGGTCATGTCGCCGATCGCCCACACGCCGTCCGCGATCCGCAGGTGCTCGTCCGGCGTCAGCACCTTCGCGGCCGGGTCGAGCCCGATGGCGTCCACCCCGAGCCGCCCGACGGTGCTGGTGCGCCCGCTGGCCACCAGCAGGTGCTCGGCGTCCACCGAGCCGCCGTCGAACTCCAGGGTGAACCGGCCGTCGTACTGCACGGCGTCGGCGTCGACGCCGTTGTAGACGGCGATGCCGTCCTCGGCGAACGCGGCCTCGATCAGCTCGCTGGACTCGGGTTCCTCGTAGGCCAGCAGGCGGGGCGCCCGGCCGACCACCGACACCGTGGTGCCGAAGCGGGCAAACGCTTGCGCCAGCTCACATCCGATCGCGCCGCCGCCGAGCACGATCAGCGACTCGGGAGCCTTCTCGATGGTCAGGATCTCCCGGTTGGTCCAGAACGGCGAGTCGGCGAGGCCGGGGATCGGCGGCACGGCGGGGTCGGTCCCGGTGTTCAGCACGATGGCCCGGCGGGCGGTCAGTTCGACGGTCTCGCCGTCCGTGGTCGACACGGTCACCGTGTGCGGTCCGGTCAGCCGGCCCGCGCCGCGCAGGAACCGGCCGCCCTTGCCGGTGAACCGGTCCACGGCCACCGTGTCGTCCCAGTTGTCCGTCGCCTCGTTGCGGATGCGCTGCCCGACCGGGGTGTAGTCGGCCCGGACCGTGCTGTCCCCGGCCAGCAGCGGCACCCGCCTGCCCTCGGCCAGCGCGTTGCCGCTCCGGATGATCATCTTGCTGGGAATGCAGCCGTAGTAGGGGCATTCGCCCCCGAGCAGGCGGGCGTCCACCCCGACCACGGACAGTCCGGCCTCGGCGAGTTGGCCGGCCAGCGACTCACCGCCCGGTCCCATGCCGATCACGACGACGTCGACGGTCTCCGCCACTCGAACTCACCCCTTCGCCGGCCGCGGTCCGGGCATCACCCTCCCATACCCGGATAGCGGCCGCAGGGCTATGCGAGCTCCTCCAGTTCCCGTTCCACGGCGGCCAACTCCTCCGGTGTCCCCTGCACCCTGGGCCCGGTGAACCAGCGACGGGCGGACACGAACCACCAGATCGTCGCGCCGCCGAGCACCGCGAGGAACGCCACCGGCGTGTAGTTGAACGTGCCGAAGCTGACCGGCGACACGGTCGGCAGCATGAACAGCACGAAGATGAACACGACCCAGATGCTGGCCACGATGCCCACCGGCCGGCCCCACCGCCCCAGGTGCCACGGCCCCCGGTCGAACCGGTCACCCTTGAGCACCCGCAGGAACACCGGGATCACGTAGGCCACGTAGAGACCGACCGCCGCGATGGACGTGACGGCGACGTACGCCGTGGTGTTCCACAGCGCGGGCAGGGTGAGCACGAACGCGCAGACCACGGCCAGCCACACCGAGTTGGTGGGCGTGCGGGTCCGCTTGTTGATGCGGTGCCAGACGCGCGACCCGGGCACGGCGCCGTCCCTGGCGAACGCGTAGATCATCCGCGAGTTCGCGGTCACCGATGCCATGCCGCAGAACAGTTGCGCGCCCACGGCGATGAACAGCAGGAACTCGCCGGTCTTCTGGCCGGCCGCGTCGATGAAGATCTGCGCAGGCGGCACGCCGGTCGAGGTGGACAGGGTGTGCTGGTAGTTCTGGATGGCGAAGGTGAGGCCGATGAGCAGCACCCAGCCGGCCGCCAGCGACACCAGGATCGAGTTGAGGATGCCCTTCGGGCCGGACCGGGCGGCGCCGCGCGTCTCCTCGGTCATGTGCGCGGAGGCGTCGTAGCCGGTCAGCGTGTACTGGGCGTTGAGCAGGCCGAGCAGGAAGACGTAGGGCGCGAAACCCCAGCCGGTGTTGTTCACGAAGTGCCCGAACACGAACGACGCCGGCTGGTGGTGGGTGGGCACGAACACCAGGACACCGACGATGATCAGTACCCCGATCAGGTGCCACCACACGCTGATGTTGTTCAGAACTGCAACCAACCGCACTCCGACGGTGTTTAACAAACCATGGACACAAAGAATGATCGCGGTCAGCAGGATGGTGTGGGCCGCCGACGCGGTGAAGCCGAACAGCAGGTCGAGCAGGGCGTTCAGGAACGTGCCGGCACCGAAGTCGATGCCGGCCGTCACGGCCACCTGCCCGATCAGGTTGAACCACCCGGTGAACCACGACCACGCGGCGCTGTGCTTGGGCGCCAGTTTGGCGGCCCAGTAGTAGAGACCGCCCGCGGTCGGGTAGCTGGAGCAGACCTCGGCCATGCCCAGGCCGACCAGTACGACGAACACGCCCACCAGCGGCCAGCCCCAGATGAGCGAGACCGGTCCGCCGGTGTTCAGGCCGGTGCCGTAGAGGGTCAGGCAGCCGGACAGGATCGAGATGATGGTGAAGGACACCGCGAAGTTGGAGAAGCCGGACAGCGAGCGGCGGAGTTCCTGCGCGTAGCCGAGCTGTCGCAGCCGGGCGTCGTCGTCGATGTCGGCCGCGGGGGCCGACACCGGAGGAGGATCGGACAGGTGGGACAAGGTGGCCCCCTCGGGATGCCGGTGACACCGAGTCAACTGGCAGCTCAATGGATCGTTCTCGACCCATTGAGAAGCGTTGAGCGTGACGTGCGCCACCAGATCGTGTCAAGAGCCATCACGTTACGGTTGCTTGACAGGCGCTTCGTCCCGCCGGTACGAAAAGCTACCCGCACAATGGATCAGCACCGGCCCATTGACCACCAGGTGCTACCAGCAGCCGGAAGGCAGCCATGCCACACGAACCGCTCACCCTGGACCGTCTCGCCACGCTCGTGGACGAGGGCACGATCGACACCGTCCTGGTCGCGCTGACCGACATGCAGGGTCGCCTGCAGGGCAAGCGCTGCGCGGCGCGCTACTTCCTCAACGAGGTCGTCCCGCACGCCACGGAAGCGTGCAACTACCTGCTCGCGGTGGACGTGGAGATGAACACCGTCGGCGGCTACCGGATGTCGTCGTGGGAGCGCGGCTACGGCGATTTCGTGCTCCGGCCCGACCTGAGCACGCTGCGCCTGGTCCCCTGGCACGAGGGCACGGCCCTGGTGCTGGCCGACATCGAGTGGGTCACCGGCGGCCCGGTACCCGCGTCACCGAGACGCGTGCTACGCCAGCAGCTCGATCGCCTGGCCGAACGCGGCCTGGCTGCCTACGTGGGCACCGAGCTGGAGTTCATCGTCTTCGACGACACGTACGAGTCGGCATGGCAGGCGGGCTATCGAGGGCTCACCCCAGCCAATCAGTACAATGTGGACTATTCGATGCTGGGCACCGCGAGACTGGAACCACTGCTGCGCCGCATCCGCAACAACATGGCCGGCGCCGGCATGTACGTCGAATCGGCCAAGGGCGAGTGCAATCCGGGCCAGCACGAGATCGCGTTCCGCTACGCCGACGCCCTCACCACGTGCGACAACCACAGCATCTACAAGACGGGCGCGAAGGAGATCGCGGCACAGGAGGGCCGCAGCCTCACGTTCATGGCGAAGTACAACGAGCGCGAGGGCAACTCCTGCCACATCCACATCAGCCTGCGGTCGAACACCGGTGACCCGGTCATGGCGGGCAGCGGTGAGCACGGCTTCTCCCCGCTGATGCGCCACTTCCTGGCCGGCCAGTTGGCCTGCCTGCGCGAGTTCACGTACTTCTACGCACCGAACATCAACTCCTACAAGCGATTCGCCGAGGGCAGCTTCGCACCGACGGCCGTGGCCTGGGGCAACGACAACCGCACCTGCGCGCTACGCGTCGTCGGCCACGGCGATTCACTCCGCGTGGAGAACCGGGTCCCCGGCGGCGACGTCAACCCGTACCTGGCAGTGGCCGCCCTGGTGGCGGCCGGCCTGCACGGCATCGAGCACGGTCTGGAACCGGAGGACGAGTTCCAGGGCAACGCCTACGAGTCCGACAAGCCAAGGGTGCCGCACACCCTGCGCGAGGCGGCGGAGCTGCTGGCCAGCAGTCAGCTCGCCGAGGAGCATTTCGGTGCGCAGGTGGTGGAGCACTACGTCAACGCAGCGACGATCGAGCAGACGGCCTTCGACGCGGCGGTAACCGACTGGGAGCGAATCCGTGGCTTCGAGCGCCTCTGACACCCCAAGGCCGCTGGTCGGCATCACGTCGTACCTGGAGCGGGCCAAGTTCGGCATCTGGGAGGCAGAATGCGCGCTGCTCACCAGAGACTACGTGGACAGCGTCGTGAGAGCAGGCGGCATACCAGTACTGCTACCACCGATAGGCGAAGGCGCACCGGAGCTGGTGGCCAAACTGGACGCCCTGATCCTCTCCGGCGGCCCAGACGTGTCCCCAGCACGCTACGGCGAGCAGCAACACGAAAAGACGGAAGAAACCCGCCCCGCCCGAGACAACTACGAATTCCAGCTGCTTACAGAGGCACTAAAAGCAGACCTGCCAGTACTGGCAATCTGCCGAGGCGCCCAAGTCCTGAACGCAGCACTAGGCGGCACCCTACACCAACACCTACCAAAACAAACAGGCCACAACGCCCACCGCCCACAACCAGGAAAATTCGGAACGACAAAGATAACCCTGGCGAAGGAAAGCAGGACAGCAAAAGCGGTAGGCGAAGAAACAACAGCCCAATGCCACCACCACCAAGCAATAGCAAGGGTAGCACCAAGCCTGACGGTAACCGGAACAGCAGCAGACGGCACGATAGAAGCAGTAGAACACCAGACAAAGAAGTTCGTCCTAGGCGTCCAATGGCACCCAGAACAAAACACCACAGACGACCGCCTAATCAAAGCACTGGTCCAAGCAGCCACCAACCCCAGGACCAACAAATGACCACCAAAACCCAACACGACGACCAAAAGACACCAAGCAACAGCAGCAACAGCAGCAACAACAACCACGACCACGACCACGACCACGACCACCACCCACCCCACCCCGAACAAAGCCCAACACTGGGGTCACCAGTAGCTTCATTCCTGGCCGCTCCCTCGCCCAGGCCAATCTTGTGCGTCGGGACGTCGCTGTCCAGACTGGCCGAAGGCCACCGCGAAGCGGCGCGCAGCGGTCTTGACAGCGGCGGCCCGACGCAAACACTCCACAAAGAGGGAGCGGCCCGAGCAAACCCCAAACCCGCACGGGCACGGTCCCAACAACGAGCCACCAAACAAGCCCCCGTCACCACCAACAAGCCACAAACCACGACCCAGCAACCAAACGAACGAACCCACGAACAACCATCGGGAGGCGCAAATGACACACACCATAGTCAACCCCGCCACCGAACAAGAAATAACCACAGTCCCCCAAACCACAGCCGCCGAAACCGACGCAGCAATAATCCGCGCCCACGCGGCCTTCCCCCAGTGGTCAGCCGTAGCCCCGGCCGACCGCGCCCGCCTGCTCCGCCGCTTCGCCGACGCCGTGGCCGAGGATCGCGAACACCTAGCCGCCCTGGAAGTAGCCAACTCCGGCCACACCATCACCAACGCCAGATGGGAAGCAGGCAACGTAGCCGACGTCCTGCACTACTACTCCGCAACCCCAGAACGCCTCTTCGGCCGCCAGATTCCAGTCGCGGGCGGCGTCAACATCACCTTCGCCGAACCACTAGGCGTAGTCGGAGTGATAGTCCCCTGGAACTTCCCCATGCCCATAGCCGGCTGGGGCTTCGCACCGGCCCTGGCAGCCGGCAACACAGTAGTGCTCAAACCAGCCGAACTAACCCCACTCACCGCCCTACGCATCGCAGAACTCGCCCACCAGGCCGGCATCCCCGAGGACGTCTTCCAGGTCCTACCAGGCCAAGGCGCGGTAGTAGGCCAACGCTTCGTCGACCACCCGGCGGTAAGAAAGCTCGTCTTCACAGGCTCGACCACAGTCGGCAAACAGATCGCAGCAGCCTGCGCCACCCAGGTCAAACGACTCACCCTGGAACTGGGCGGCAAGAGCGCCAACATGGTCTTCAACGACGCCGACCTGGAACAGGCCGCAGCGTCAGCACCGTACGGAGTGTTCGACAACGCAGGCCAAGACTGCTGCGCCCGCTCAAGAATCCTGGTGCAACGCAACGCATTCGACCGCTTCATGACCCTGCTGGAACCAGCGGTCCAGGCCGTGCGGGTAGGCGACCCGGCAGACCCGGAAACCGAAATGGGCCCACTGATCTCCCAAGCACACAAGGACAAAGTAAAGTCCTATATAGACGAAACAACGACAGTCGCGTTCCGGGGCAACGAACCGCAAGGACCGGGCTACTGGTTCCCACCCACAGTCCTGGCCCCGGTACAGGACGGCCACCGAGCAGTGACCGACGAGATCTTCGGCCCGGTCGTCACCGTCCAACAGTTCGAAGACGAGGACGACGCCGTCCGGATGGCCAACGACACCGAGTACGGCCTGTCCGGCTCGATCTGGACCCGAGACGTGGGCCGAGCGCTACGAGTGGCGCGCGGCGTACAGACCGGCAACCTGTCCGTGAACTCCCACTCGTCGGTCCGCTACTCGACACCGTTCGGCGGCTTCAAACAGTCCGGCCTGGGCCGCGAGCTGGGCCCGGACGCCGTGGCCGCGTTCACCGACACCAAGAACGTCTTCATCAGCACCGACTGAGCCAACCAACCGAAGGGACAGAGATGACCGAGACACGTCCGGGCGTGCCGGGCAGGCTGGACGGCCGGGTCGCCGTGGTGACCGGGGGTGGCAGCGGCATCGGCCTGGCGTCGGTCCGCAGGCTGGCCGCCGAGGGGGCGCGGGTCGTGGTCGCCGACATCGACCCGATCGGCGGCGAGATGGCGGCGGGCGAGGTCGACGGGCTCTACGTCCGGGCCGACGTGACCAGCGAGGACGACGTCCGCGGCCTGTTCGGCACCACGATGGACACCTACGGCTCGGTGGACATCGCGTTCAACAACGCCGGCATCTCCCCGCCCGAGGACAGCTCCATCCTGGACACCGACCTGGCCACGTGGCAGCGGGTCCAGGAGGTCAACCTGAGGTCGGTGTACCTGTGCAGCAAGTACGCCATCGAGTACATGCGCGCCGCCGGGCGGGGTTCGGTGATCAACACGGCGTCGTTCGTCGCGGTGATGGGTTCGGCGACGTCGCAGATCTCGTACAGCGCGTCGAAGGGCGGCGTGCTGGCGATGAGCAGGGAGCTGGGCGTGCAGTTCGCGAAGGAGGGCATCCGGGTCAACGCGATCTGCCCCGGCCCGGTGAACACCCCACTGCTCCAGGAGTTGTTCTCGGCCGACTCGGCCCACGCCGCCCGCCGCCTGGTGCACGTGCCGATGGGCCGGTTCGCCGAGCCGGAGGAGATCGCCGCGGCGGTCGCGTTCCTGGCCAGCGACGACGCCTCCTATGTCACCGCGTCCACGTTCCTGGTCGACGGCGGCATTTCCAGCGCCTACGTGACCCCGCTATGACGTCAGCGCCGGAGCCGGACGTGGCGGACGCGCTGTTCCAACCGGTGCGGGCGGGCAACGCGTTCGAGGAGACCGTCGAGCGGCTGCTGCGCGCCATCAAGCTGGGCGTGGTGGCCGCGGGCGACCGGCTGCCGGCCGAACGTGAGTTGGCCGCCCGGCTCGGCGTGGCCAGGACGACGCTGCGCGAGGCCATCCACGCCCTGGCCGACGCCGGCTACGTGGCGTCGCGCCGCGGCCGCTACGGCGGCACGTTCGTCACCCATCCCGCGCCGACCCGGCCGCGGCCGAGTCCCGATCCGGCCGCCCTGGCCGAGGGCCTGGCCGACGCGCTCACCCTGCGCACGGTCGTGGAGACGGGCGCCGCCGAGGTGGCCGCGCAGCGCACGCTCACCCCGGCCCAGCGCCGTCACCTGTCCGACCGCCTGGCCGAGACGACGGCCGCCGACCTGGTCGAGTACCGCCGCAGAGACTCCCGGCTGCACCTGGCGATCGCCGAGGTCACCGGGTCGGCGTCGCTCACCACGGCCGTAGCCGACGTGCGGATGCGGATCAACGAACTACTGGACGCGATCCCGCTGCTCCCGCCGAACCTGGACCACTCGAACGCCCAGCACGACGAGATCGTCGCCGCGATCCTGCGCGGCGACCCCCAGTCCGCCCGCCAGGCCATGGCCGAACACCTGGCCGGCACAGCAGCACTACTCCGCGCGTTCCTCAGCCCAACCTAACGACGGACGGGAACGATCAGACCGGCACCGGCCGCCCACCACCGGCACCGGAGCCGGCGCATCGCGCGCAGCCGGCACCGCCGATGCCGTATCGCCGAACAGCATGCCGGAACAGGCCGGCCAAGCCATGGCCGAACAGCTGGCCGGCACAGCCGCACTACCTAGCGCGTTCCTCAGCCCAACCTAACGACCGACGGAACGATCAGACCGGTGCCGGCCGCTCACCCGCCGGATCCGCCTCAGCCACCGGTTCGGCCGCCACCACCGGCACCGGAGCCGGCGCGTCGACGGTGGCCGGCACCGCCGGTGCGGTGTCGCCGGACAGCGTGCCGGGGTCGTCGGGCTTGCTCCGCAGGCCGAGCGGGTCGTACTTGAGCATCGACACCGCGGTCAGGATCGCCGCCAGGATGACCCACACCATGTGCGGCAGCGAGCCCATCGCACCCTCGCCGTTCGGGTAGTAGACCAGCAGGATCAGCACGGCGAGTCCGGCGGTGAACGCCAGCCACCGCCGTCGCCACGGCGCCGCGCACAGGATGGCCAGGCCCCAGGTCAGGTACCAGGGCAGGGTCGGCGGGGCGAGGATCGCGGTGACCAGCAGGGTGAAGCCCATCCGGCGGACCGCGTCGACGCCGCCGTGCCGCGACTTCCACCACTGGACGGCGAAGAACACCACCAGCCCGGCGATGCCGAGGAACCGGAACAGGTTGACGAACGGCTGCTCCGGCACGTTGCCGAACCAGCCCACGATGACGTGCGTGACCTCGCCGAATCCGGTGGGCAGGTTCGTCCAGTTCACGATCAGGGTGGGCGCGTGCAGTGCCGGTATCCAGCCGAAGTTCACCCCCGCCACGGCCATGCACGCGCCGAACACGACGATGACGATTCCCAGCACGCCCGCCGTCGCGCGGATGAACCGGCGCAGCAGTGGACCCTCCAGCCGCCCGGCCCACACCCACATCAGGAACGGCAGCGCCACACCGGCGGTGGCCTTGACGGCCATGGCGAGTGTGACCAGTGCCACGCCGGACACGTGTCTGCCGTTGAGCACGAGCAGCACACCGGCGGCCATCAGGCCGATCATCAACAGGTCGTTGTGCGGGCCGCCGACCAGATGAATCACCATCATGGGGCTGGCCACCATCAGCCACAGCGCCACCGACAGCCGGCCGCCCAGGTGACCGACCAGTCCGGGCAGTGACAGCACCAGCACCAGCAGGCCGACCATCAGGACCAGTCGCATCAGGATGACGCCGACGATCAGGTTCTCCCCGATCAGCGCGGCGACACCCTTGGCGATCAGGATGAACAGGGGGCCATAGGGCGCCGGGGTGGCCTGCCAGAACGGGTGGACGTTCAGCGCGATGGTGTCGTTGAGCACCGACGGGCCGACCGCGTACGGATCGATGCCGCGCAGCAGTTGCTCGCCCTGGCCCAGGTAGGAGTACACGTCCCGGGTGAACGCGGGCGGTGAGACGATCATCGGCGCGATCCAGGCCAGGCCGGCCAGCAGGACGCCACGCGGCGAGACCCGCTTGTCCATGACGTCGCGACCCAGCCGCACCCAGGCCCACACCAGCAGGCCGACGCCGATGTACAGCACCGCCTGGGCGAGTTGTTGGCCGTGACCGTAACGGATCCACGAGAACGGGCTGTTGCTCAGGACCGGGTCGCTGATCAGGTCGCCACCGGCGCCGAGAGAGCCGATCATGATGAGTACGGAACCCACCGTGCCCTGCACGACGGTGCGCCTCGACAGGCCGGAAACGCGCCCCGCGGCGAGTCCGGCACCGGAGGCCGATGCCTGGTCAGTGGGTATGTCGGCGGCCGACGGCTCGCTCGTCGCCATGCTGGCTAGTTGGGTTTCGGCCATAACCTGGTCATCGTCGCATGTCGGGTGTGAAGCCGACCTTGGGGTCAGGGTTTCCGGAGCACCAGCACCCGATGAACCGGACATATCGCCCCCATCCTTGATCATCACCAGTTCGCTGAACTAATTGATATATCCCTCGTCCGGATTCGCCGGACCACCTGGACGCGCCGGGCTATATCCGAGTAACCAATTTCGTTCAGGGATATCCTTGCCGCACCGATCGCACGGGAGAACTTCGAACACCGGGAAATGGAGTACCCATGGCTGCACGGACCGTCGTCCATCTCATTGACGACGTCGATGGAGGCAAGGCGGACGAAACCGTCAACTTCTCCCTCGACGGCGTCGACTACGCAATCGATCTCAGCCGCGGAAACGCCGATGGGCTGCGTAAGACGCTCTCCGAGTTCGTCCAGGCAGGCCGGCGTACCGGCGGCCGCGCGACCCGTGGCGGGAAGACGCAGGTCAAGCCGGGCGGTGACCGCGCGCAGAACCAGGCCATCCGGGAATGGGCCCGGCGCAACGGGCACCAGGTCTCCGAACGGGGCCGCATTCCCGCCGATCTGATCGCCGCGTTCCAGGAGGCCAACGGCTCCTGAAGCCACACGGCAACACGACGGGCCCGGGACCGGCGAAATCCGCCGGCACCGGGCCCGTGACGTGGTCGCACAAAGCACCCGGGGACCGAGCTCAACTCTCGGCGACGGAGATACCCATGGAACGCGCCGAACCCGCCACGACCTTGATGGCCGCTTCGATGTCGTCGGCGTTGAGGTCGGTCAGCTTGCGCTCGGCGATGCTCCGGAGCTGATCACGGGTGATCGTGCCGCCGGACGCGTGGCCGGGGGTGGCCGAACCCGACTTCAACCCCAGTTCCTTGCGGATCAGGAAGCTGGTGGGCGGGGTCTTGTACCGCAGCGAGTAGCTGCGGTCCTCGTACACGGTCACGACGACGGGCACGATGTCTCCCCGGTTGGCGGAGGTGGCCTCGTCGTACTCGACCTTGACATTACGGGTGTTGACGCCGGTCGGGCCGAGCATCTTGCCCAGGTCCACCATCGCGGCGTTGCCCGCCTCGAGTTCGAGCGTCGCCTCGAACGTCTTCTTCTGCTTGGGAGGCATGCAGACCTCTCTATATCCCGTCGTCAAGATGCCGTCCGACGCGCCACGTAACCGGGCGCGGGGCCACCGCACGCAAGAACGGTGGACACTCCGGCGGAGCACAAACCTGCTGCCCTAGTGTAGCCGATCAGCACGAGGGGTCATGGCGGGGTGCGAGTCCGGGACCAGCGGCTGGCATCCTCGACGGCTCAGGGCAACCGGCACCACGACATCGGCGTCTCCAGCACGGGGTCGTCGCCATCACCACGGTCGAGGGAAGGGAGCACGGAGTGGACGACTGGTCGCGTGACCAGCCGGACGGCCGGCAGTCCGGCCGCCGACCCGGCCCGCAGCTGGGCCGGCGTGGCCCGGACCAACCGGGCCGTCCCGTCGCCCACGCCAACCGGCCCCGCCCGGCCGGTGGCCAGCCCGCAGCACCCGCCGCCCGCAGAATGCCCGCGCCCCAGCAACCGGCCCGGCCGCACCCGCCGGTCCGCCGGCCGGCGCCGCCGCGCCCGCAACCCAACCCCAACGCCATCCAGGAGACCGACCGGACCCCGGCCGTCGACGACCGGCCGGACGACCGCCCTCCGCCGCGCCGACCGGCCCGCCGGCCGCCACCCCGCTCCCCGCGGCGGGCGATCGGCCTGCACGCCGGCCGCACGGCACTGGCGATCGTCTCGGTCTTCGCGCTGGTGGCCACCGGTTACGCGTGGAACACGTTGCAGCGCGCCCAGAGCGGCCTGCAGACGGCCGACGTGCTGGACCAGAAGGCCACGGCGAAACCGCCGGACGGCTCGATGGACATCCTCCTGGTCGGCATGGACAGCCGCACCGACGCCAAGGGCAACGCGCTGCCGCAGGCGGTGCTCAACCAGCTGCACGCCGGCCAGGACACCGGCGAGCTGGACACCGACACGATGATCCTGATCCACATCCCGACCGGGGGTGGGAAGGCGATCGGCGTGTCCATCCCGCGCGACTCGTGGGTGAACATCCCCGGCTACGGCATGGGCAAGATCAACTCGGCCTACGGCCTGGCCAAGAACGCGGAGCTGCGCACGCTGAAGGCCAACGGCGGCATGAGCGCCGCCCAGCGGGACGTGATGTCCAACCAGGCCGGTGCCAAGGAGGCCATCGAGACCGTCGAGCAGCTCACCGGCGTCGGCATCGACCACTACGCCGCGGTGAACCTGGACGGCTTCTACCAGATCTCCAACGCCATCGGCGGCGTTCCGGTGTGCCTGCTGCACCCGGTGAACGACACCCACTGGTCCGGTGCGGTGTTCCCGGCCGGACACTTCAACGTGGAGGGTGTGAAGGCGCTGGAGTTCGTGCGGCAGCGGCACAACATCCCCGGCGGCAGCACCGACCTGGAGCGCGAGCAGCGCCAGCAGGCGTTCATGGCCAGCATGGCGCACAAGATCCTCTCCCAGGGCGTGCTGACCAGCCCCGGCACGCTGGACAAGCTGATCACCGCGATCCAGAGCGCGATCACCATCGACAACCGCTGGAACCTGCTGGACTTCGCGCAGGAGATGTCCGGGATGAGCTCGGGCGCCATCAAGTTCCAGACGGTGCCGGTGGTGAACATCGACTACCACCCGACCGGCGGCTCGCTCAGCGCCGTCGAGGTCGACCCGGCCCAGGTCAACGCGTTCGTGCACGGCACAACGGGCGTGCCGACCACCGGCGCCCCCGGCGTCCCGGCCGCGCCGACCGGCAACGGCGCGATCACCGTGGACGTCACGAACGCCTCCGGCCAGACCGGCCTGGCCGGGAACGTGCTGGACGAACTGGCCGCGAAGGGCTTCACCAAGGGCCAGACCGGCAACGGCGCGCACCGCAGCCAGTCGGTGCTGTTCTACTCGTCCGGCCAGGTGGCCGACGCCCAGGCGGTGCAGGCCGCCCTGAACAACCAGCAGTTCACGCTGGAGGAGGGCTCCAGCGTGCCGAGCGGGCACGTCTGGGTCTACGTCGGCCGGGACTTCCAGGGCGCGAGCAACGCGTCCGACGTCATCGTCGGCCACCACCAGCAGGCCACCGACATCGCCTACCGGCAGACCGCGCCGACCACCACCGCGCCGGCCGCGCCCAGCACGCCGCCCGGCGGCGGTCCGGCCATCACCGACAACGGCACAGCACCCTGTGTGAACTGAGCCACTACTCAGTAGCGGCCGGACAGCCCTAGCCCGTCACCCGTTCAGGTGAATTGGCGGAATCTTGCCGTCCAACTGGCGTAAGACGGCGTGCCCTTCGTACTCATCAGTATGTAGGGCATGCGAGTCAGGGGGCGGAGGCACCACCGTGCGTATCAACGCATCGAGCTACCAACGGGTCCTGGGCGACGAGCTACGCCGCGTGCGCAAGCAACGTGGCTGGACCCGCAAGGAGCTGCAGCATCGGCTGGACAACGACATCTCCCTGCAGACGCTGGCCACCTACGAGCTGGGCACCCGCCAGTGCTCCGTGGTGCGCCTGGCCGAGCTGTGCCTGGCCATGGACGTGCTGCCGCACGACGTGCTGGCCAGGGTGCACGACCGGGTGTTCAGCGACGACCGGCCCGGCCACCTGCGGGTCAACCTGGCCAAGGTGGTCGCCGACCCGCAGCCGGAGCTGTTGCCGCTGCGCCGCTGGGCGGCCGACCGCCTGCAGCAGACACCGCCGGGTCAGCCCGGTGAGATCCACCTCGACCTGGCGGCGCTGGAGCAGATGGCGGAGCTGTGCGGGTTGGACACGGTCGAGCTGATCAGCCGACTGCGGGCGATCAACAAGGTGTCCTGACGCTCAGGCCGCGACCGGGTCGTCCGCCGGGCGACGGGCCGCGCGCAGCTCGAAGTCGGCGGCGTCGACCTTCCTGGTCCGCAGCCAGTAGCGCCAGGTGAAGCCGGGCCAGATGGTCCGATTGACGCCCTTCGCGTCCAGGTACCAGCTCGTGCAGCCGCCCTGTGTCCACACGCCCCGGACCAGTTGCCGCTGGATGTCGGTGTTGAACCGCTCCTGCACCGACGGCCGGACCTCGATGGCCGCGGCCTGACTGGCCTCGACCAGCCGGATCGCGTCGGCCACGTACCGGATCTGCGACTCGATCATGAACACGACGGAATTGTGCCCCAGCCCGGTGTTCGGGCCCAGCAGCAAGAACAGGTTCGGGAAGCCGGACACGGTGATGCCCAGGTGGGTCCGCATGCCCTCGCCTGCCCACTCCTTGCTCAGGTTCCGGTCGTCGCGGCCGATGATGTCCAGGTTGTCGAAGGCGTCGGTGACGTGGAAGCCGGTGCCGAAGATGATCACGTCGACGTCCCGCTCGGTGCCGTCGGCGGCCACGACGCTGTGCTCCCGGACCTCGGTCACGCCCTCGGTGACCACTTCGACGTCGTCCCTGGCCAGCGCCGGGTAGTAGTCGTTGGACACCAGCACGCGCTTGCAGCCCATCCGGTAGTCCGGGGTCAGCCTGGCCCGCAGTTCCGGGTCGGCGATGGCCTTCGCCATGTGCCGCTTGGCGATCCCCTCCGCGGCCTGGAGCAGTCGCGGGTGCCCGTTGAAGCCCAGCGCCCTGGCCTCCAGCAGCCAGTAGATGGCGTCCCGGTAGAGCCGCTGCGCCCCGGGCACGAACCGGAACAGCGTCCGGGTCCATGCCGGCATCGGGTAGTCCGGCTTCGGCATCACCCACGGCGCGGTGCGTTGGAACAGGTGCACCTGCTCGGCCTCCGGGGCGATCTGCGGCACGAACTGGATGGCACTGGCACCGGTGCCCACCACGGCCACCCGCTTGCCGCGCAGGTCGACGTCGTGGTTCCAGTTCGCCGAGTGGAACGTGGGGCCGGCGAAGCTCTCGATGCCCGGCAGCGTGGGGACGTTCGGGATGTGCAGGGCGCCGACGCCGGACACCACGAAGTCAGCGGTGCGCTCATCCCCCGTCTTCGTGTGCACGTGCCAGCGCCGCTGGTCCTCGTCCCACCGGGCGCCGGTCAGCTCCTGGCCGAAGCGGATGTGCCCGCGCAGCCCGTACCGGCCGGTCACGGTGCGCAGGTAGTCCCAGATCTCCGGCTGCGACGGGAACGAGCGGGTCCACTTCGGATTCTGCTCGAACGAGAACGAGTACATGTGCGACTGGATGTCGCAGGCGCAGCCGGGGTACGTGTTGTCCCGCCACGTGCCGCCGACGTCGGCCGCCTTCTCCAGTACGACGAAGTCGTCGATGCCGGCCTGCTTCAGCTGGATCGCCATGCCGAGGCCGGAGAAGCCGGTACCGATGATGATCACCCGTTGGTGCTCGCCCATGTCGCCATCCCTCACTGTTCGGCTACCGACGCGTAGCTTACCATCAGTAGGTTACTTGCGGTAGACTTCGGGTCGTGGCCGCCACCAGCCCTCCCGAACCACCCCGCAGGCGCCGCATGCCCCGGGCCGACCGGGAGCGCCAGATGATGTCCGTCGCCGAGCAGGTGTTCGCCGAACGCGGGTACGTCGCCGCGTCGATGGACGAGATCGCCGACCGGGTCGGCGTCTCCAAACCGATGCTCTACGAGTACTTCGGCTCCAAGGAAGGCCTGCTGGTGGCGTGCATCCGGCAGGCGAGGGCGGAACTGCTGCGGGTCACGTCGAACGCGGCCCTGGCCGCGACCAGCCCGGAGGACAAGCTGCGCGCCGGCCTGATCTCCTACTTCGACTTCATCCGCGCGCACGGCCAGGCGTGGGCGCTGCTGCGCACCGAGGCCGCGGTCGTCGGACCGTCCGCGGCCGGCGAGATCGAGGCCGGCCGGCAACAGCAGACCGACCTGATCAGCAGCACCATGGCGCTCTACGCGCCCACCCCGTCGACGCTGGACATGGCACCGGCAGCCGAGGTGATCGTCGGCGGCTGCGAACGGCTCGCGCTGTGGTGCGACCAGCATCCGGAGACCACCCCGGAACAGGCCGCGGAACTCGTCATGCGGCTGATCTGGTTCGGGATGCGGACGCTGGTCGACGACCAGCCATCACCCGGTCGGGGATAGATCGCTCCAGCGCGTGCCCTGGTGGTCACATCGTGCTGCCTGCCGGCCGCCCCGGACCTACTGTCGTCCCATGACAGCCAGCACCACCGAGATCGGCCCGGCGCCGGACGTCTCGGCGCCGAACGGTTCGCCTGCCGGCGGCCCGCCTGGACCGGCGGCGCCGGTCCAGGTCAGCCGGCAGCGGATCAACGCCGTCTTCGGCGCCGTCGCGCTCGGCATGCTGCTGGCAGCACTCGACCAGACCATCGTGTCCACCGCGCTGCCCACGATCGTCGGCGATCTCGGCGGCGCCGGTCACCTGTCCTGGGTCGTCACCGGCTACCTGCTGGCCGAGACCGTGTCCACCGCGCTGATCGGCAAGTTCGGCGACCTGTTCGGCCGCAAGCAGATGTTCCTGCTGTCCGTCGTGGTGTTCCTGATCGGCTCGTTCTGCTGCGGTTTCGCCAACAGCATGACGTGGCTGATCGGCTGGCGGGCGGTGCAGGGCCTGGGTGCCGGCGGCCTGCTGGTCACGTCGTCCGCGCTGATCGCCGACGTGATCCCGTTGCGCGAACGCGGCAAGTACCAGGGCGCGCTCGGGTCGGTGTTCGGCGTCGTCACGGTCATCGGGCCGCTGCTCGGCGGGCTGTTCGTGGACCACCTGTCGTGGCGCTGGGCGTTCTACGTGAACATCCCGGTCGGCATCATCGTGATCGCCGTCGCCATTCCGGCCATCCCGTCGGTGCGCAGCGCGCTCAAGCCGGTGATCGACTACCTCGGCATCATCCTGGTCACCCTCGGCGCCAGCGGCCTGACCCTGGTGACCAGTTGGGGCGGCACCACCTATCCGTGGCTGTCCACCACGATCATCGCGATGGCCGTCGCTTCCGTGGTGGCGCTGGCGTTGTTCGTCGTGGTGGAGCGACGAGCGCCGGAACCGGTACTGCCGATGCGACTGTTCACCAACCCGGTGTTCGCGGTCGCCGGGCCGATGAGCTTCATCGTCGGGTTCGCCATGCTCGGCGGCATCACGTTCCTGCCGACCTATCTGCAGTACGTGCAGGGCACGTCGGCGACGGCGTCCGGTATCCGCATGCTGCCGATGGTGCTGGGTCTGCTGCTGGCCGCCATCGGCAGCGGCAACGTGGTGAGCAAGACCGGCCGCTACCGGGTGTTCCCCATCGCCGGCTCGGTCGGCATGGCGGTCGGCCTGTATCTGCTGTCCAAATTGGATGAACACACCGGATTCTGGCTCGGGTCACTGTACATGTTCGTGCTCGGCGTCGGTGTCGGCCTGGCCATGCAGGTGCTGCTGATCGCCGTGCAGAACACGGTCGACTACGCCGATCTCGGTGTGGCCACGTCGGGTGTGACGTTCCTGCGCACCATCGGCAGTTCGTTCGGCGTCGCCGTGTTCGGCAGCGTCTACGCCAGCCGGCTCACCCACAACCTCGCGGCGGCCCTGGCGGCACACCCGCTGCCGCCCGGCGTCGACCCGCGCGCGACGCAGAGTCCCGAGGCGCTGCACCGGTTGCCGGCCACCGTGTCCGCGCCCGTGGTGCACGCGTACGCCCAGTCGCTGCACGTGGTGTTCCTGGCCGGCGTACCGGTCGCCGTGGTGGCGTTCGTGTTGTCGTTGTTCCTCAAGGAGGTCCCGCTGCGCGGCACGTCGCGGGCGGCGGCCACCGAGTTGGGCGAGGGCTTCGCGATGCCGGAATCGGCCGATGCGGACCAGAGCCTGGAGCGAGCCGTCGCGGCGTTGTTGCGTCGGGAACGCGAGATGCGCTCGGTGGTGCTCGCGCGGTCACCGCTGGACGAGGCGCAGGCGTGGTGCGAGGTGCAGGCGTGGATGGCCCGCCGCCACGACCAGCCGGCCACGGTGGCCGCCATCGCCGAACGCGCCCACGTGCCGGCCGGCGTGCTGCGACCGGCGTTCGACGAGGTCATCGCGGACGGGTTTCTCACCGAGGACGGCACCGGCCTGCGGTTGACCGACCGGGGTGAGCAGGAGTTCGGCACGCTCTCGGCGGCGTGGCAGGAATGGGTGGCGGAACGACTCGCGGACTGGAACCCGGAGGTGGCGATGGATCTGCCGGCGGCGATGGCCAGACTCGCCAGACGGCTGTTCGCCGAACAGTTGACGACCCGGACCGCGGTACCGGCCGGAGCGAGGTGACGTGCAGTGTTGGAACCGATCACGGTCAACTACACGCCCGACGGTGACGACTGGACCGTCACCGTCGCGGTGGCCGGCGAACCGACGACCCGCAGCGCGACGGCCGTCGGGCTGATCGCCGCCAGGGACCGGGCAGACCAGTTGGTCGCGCAGCTCACGCCGGACGACGATCACCGGCGGGTGGTGCACCTGCTGGACGGCGACGCCTACGCGTTCACGAACAGTTACCTCCAGGCCCGACTGGGCCTACCCGCCAACCGGGACAAACCATCCGATCAGGTGATGAATGAGCCCGACCCGCCACAGCCGACGTGGCCCGATGCCACCGTCGCGGGCGACGAAACCCCCGATGACCTGCCCTATCCGCCCTGACGATGAGGGTTCGGCCTGTCACCGCACGTGAGGGTGGCAGGTCAGCGGGGACCTAGGATGAGCCGGCAGGTCGGATCGGTTGTGAGGCGGTGGCGTGACGACAACACGTGACGGAGTCCAGCCGCGGTCGTTGCCCCGCGGTAGGCCCAGAGATGCCAGCAGGGACGACGCGCTGCGTGAGGCGGCGTTGGCGGTGTTGGCGGAGGTGGGCTACCGGGCGCTGACGATGGACGCGGTGGCGGCGACGGCGAGGGCTGGCAAGGCGACCATCTATCGACGGTGGGACTCCAAGCTGGACCTGGTGATCGACTCGTGCAACCAGTTGGTCAGCGAACACATCCCCGCGCCCGACACCGGCTCACTAGCCGGCGACCTGCGGGAATTCCTGTTGGCGTTCGCGACGTTCCTGTCCGGACCCGCGGGGAAGGCGGCCCAGGCCCTGGTCGGCGAGATCCCCCACGAGCCGGAACTGGCGGAAGCGTTCCGCAAGAGCTTCCTACGTTCGCAGCGGGACGTGTTGCGAACGGTCCTGGACCACGCGGCCGCCCGCGGCGAGGTGGCTGAGGACGCCCCGAAGGGCATGGCGGTGGAACTGGCCGGCGCGGCCCTGACCTATCGCCTGATGCTCACCGGCGAGCCACTCGACGCGGTCTTCGTGAACCACCTGGTGGATCAGGTGCTGGTCCCGCTACTTCACCGGAACAACTTGCGGACCAACAACAACATGATCAGCGCACCGAGGCCGATCAGCGAGTAGCGGACCTTCGGCTGGTCCAGGGTCGAGCGAACGTTCGACTTGGCGGTGTCCACCAGCCGCTGCGGGCTGGCCTTGGTGCCGAGCTGGTCAAGCGTGACCGCCAGCGCGTCACGCGCCTGTTCGATCTCCCGCTGGATGGTGTCGGGGTCGCGGGCCACGGTTCCTCCTCGGTCGTCCTGCGCCCGACCACGGTAGATCACCCGCCGCCCATCCGCCCCACGACCCTCCGAAGCCCGGACTAGTCTGACCACGCCCGGCCGTTCTAGCGGCGGCCGGGCAAGGGGCCGTAGCCCAACAGGCAGAGGCACTGGATTTAGGTTCCAGCCAGTAGGGGTTCGACTCCCCTCGGCCCCACCAGCTTGACCAGCACTTATCCCCCACTTGGGTAGAACTGAGTTGATCACTGTCCATGGTTGTGTCCATGAACTAGCGTCGGGCGTATGGGCGGTGAGAGCGGCTCCGGCCGCCGGACCGGCAGCATCCGGCACGCGGCAACTCGCTACAGGTGCGCCTGTACGCGGGCGTAGACCCCGTGACAGGCAAGGACATCTACCTATCGGACACCATCAAGGGCACCGACAAGGCAGCCCGCAGGCAGGCCAGCGACAAGCTGTCCGAGTTCCGCACCCAGGTGCGCAACCAACGGTCTGCCACGTCGGCCGTCCCGTTCGGCCAGGCCGTAGACGCGTGGATGAACACGAGCGAGATCGTCGACAGCACCCGCGACGGGTACGTCAACTACATCAGGCGCTATATCAAGCCGGTCCTAGGCGACGAGCCGACCAACAAGATGAACGCGCGCACCCTGGAGAACTTCTACGCCGAGATCCGCCGCTGCCGAGCCCGCTGCAACGGCAAGCCACTCATCGAGAAGCACACGACGACGGACGAGCACGACTGCGTGAAGGCAAAATGCAGCGTGCACCAGTGCAAGCCGCTCGGCGTGTCCACGGTCCGCCAAATCCACTCCATCATCAGCGGCACGCTGTCGCTGGCGGAACGCTGGGGCTGGATAGACGCGAACCCAGCAAGAGTCGCTCGCCGCCCAAAACCGAAGCCATCCGAACCCGATCCCCCTTCACCAGCCGAAGCCGCGCAACTCTCGGAGGCCGCATTCGAGATGGACGAGGACTGGGGCACCCTCGTGTGGCTGGTCATGACAACGGGCATCCGCAGAGGCGAGCTGTGCGCCCTGCGCTTCTCTCGAATCGACCTAGACAGTGAGGTCGTCACGATCAGCCGCAACTGGGTCAATGGTAAGGAGAAGGACACCAAGACCCACCAGAGCCGCCGAATCGCCCTAGACTCCGAAACGGTCACCCTGCTGCGCGACCACAAGAAGCGAGTACAAGCACGAGTCGAAGGCATCGACCAGAAGTTCACAGAAGACCTGTTCGTGTTCAGTAGCCAGAACACGACCGACCACCGAACGCCTTACTCCCCCAACGCCGTAACCCAACGCTACAAAGACATGGCGGCGCGCCTTAACATCAAAACCCACCTGCACGCACTCCGCCACTACTCAGCCACCGAGCTGCTGACAGCAGGAGTCGACCTACGCACGGTCGCAGGACGACTTGGCCATGGTGGAGGTGGCGCCACCACGCTTCGTGTCTACGCCGCTTGGGTTGGGGCTGCGGACCGCAAAGCAGCTGAGATACTTGGTTCACGCATGCCCAAACGACCCACCAATCTCTGACGCGGATACTTCGATGACCATAGATTATCGCGATGCCACCCCATCGCACGTCGACGCCAGCGCCTCGACACTTGATGAGCTTGCACGCGTCCTCAGTAGCCAGCCCGCTGGCCCTGATTCAACAACTCTATATGTACGCATTGGCCACGTGGATCACGGCGGATTCCTAAATCTGAGGCTGCACAACTTCTCCATACTAAGGCCCAGCGGTGGACACAATGAGTCAGCCGACGTAGCAGAACTGAGTAGCCCAATACATGCCACCGAGGAACAGCCGTTCATCGAAGCTATCGTAATCAATCAACCCATAGAAATACAAATAGAAAGCGCGCTAAAGACGCTGGCGACCCTTGTTGCTCGACAGGATCTTATCCAAAGCAAACACCTACAATTATCAAATGTTGATCAGATCACCCGTGAGACCGACGCATCCTCTTACTCGGATGTCGCAGACTCAATGCGGAAGCACGGTTGGCGACAAGCCGCACGCGATGTCAGCATGGCCGCCGTACGCGCAAAGCTCCCTTTGAAGGTCAGCTATCAGGCACCGCTTCTCACGGCGGATGAGGTAGCAGAACGATGTCCAATCCTAAGAAGCGTCTACAATTCATCCGGGAAGGTCAGGGCGGCAGTTGACAAGACCGTAGCCCTCACAACACAGGGGATGATCATACGTGGAGATAGCAGTACTGAAGTAATGAGGTACTTCGTCGACCTCATCGATCTCGCTTCACAGAGGACATATTTCGCACACTTGCTTCGGGACGCCTCAGTATGCGGGAATGGCTACCTTCAATTTGGCAAAGTACCCGATTGCGAGGTGGTGCTACTCAGGCCGGACGACACAGCAGCCTTGTCGAGAGGTCTCGGACCCCGGACTGTCCACCTCAACGGAATGCAGCAGATCGACAGCGATATCGGCATTTCAGAGATCGAGCCACTGGTTCTGAATACAATTCAACGAGACGTATTCCAAGACACCCTTCAACGGATGGGTCCCTTCGCGAGCGACAAAACAATTCCGGCGGAACACAAAGCACAGGCCGAAGCACTAATCGCCCAAGCTACTAGGGCAATTGATTCCATTGAAAAGACGTTCGACGAAATACTTGGACCGGTAACTACCAACCTTCTAAGTCCCCCTAGTGGACTATACTTCCCAGACTTCGAAATGATGTCGCCGGCGCCGAAGCGGCTGCGTATCTCGATTAACAATGAAGGGACGCGGAGTGCCACACCGACATGATCCCCGCCAGAAAGAGATTCGACAAGGATATGTCGCGCAAGTTGTGCTGGCACGACTGTCTCTCCGACAATGGCTCGCCGTCCAGTTCCTTCGCACAAAAAACGCGAGGCATCTGACCCAAGCTCGCCGATTGCTAGGTGCGACAAAGAGGTCGCTGCTTCTGAAGATCATCGCCGCGTTGTGCGTCGTTGCGCAAAGGACGGGGCGCCGCCGATACCTGGCCGTATTACTAGACCGGATCGTCGGCGCCGCCGATGTCTTCCTAAACGCCGAGGCATCGGATCTACGAGGCATTGGTGAGGAGATGCGAGATCACACAACGCTGCGAGCGATTGCTCTCGATGCTTCAGCAATTCCCGGCAGCTATGAAAATGCGATCGATCAGGTGACCTCTTCTCCGCACCATGAAATCTGGATACCAGCATTCACTGGATGGCTTGCCAAAAGAGACTACCGAGACCAAGGAATACCTGAGCAGGTATACAACGGCATCGTCATGGACGGTCTCGCCGTTACTGGCAGGACAAAATTAACACTACTACTTCGAACGGTCAGGTTTGCGGCATCCACGCTTTCGAACAGCGAAGCAAAAGAAGTTCTTCACCAGCTTCTCATCCTTGCGCGCCAGAGCATCGATCCATATGCCGATCCGTCACTGATCCTTCTGGCACGACGCGCAGCCGTGGATCTACTTGCCTTGAGACCAGATTTGGACGAGAAACTTCATTCGATCCTAGATGAAGAGCGGCGCACCCCACTCAGCGCCAAGGAGTTGGACACACGAAAAAACATCTATATTTCGCTACACGCAATGGGACTGCGGTCCCGCACGCCAGATGGTGGTCAATCACTCATAGCGACGATTAACGCAGCCAAGATATCTGGGGACGGAGTTGCCAGCTACGCCAGGTTGGCAAACTCGGCCATAAATCGACAGAGTCGCCCGGTGACGTTCGCAACCCGTGGGGCGCTCCTTGTTGCCGTATTGGCTATTGCTAGCGCCCTGCTACCATTTGTCATTGCACCCTCGGCCGCGTTTCTTATAGGCCTTTATGCGTACGGCGCTCGCTGGCGAATTCCGCCGGTCGTCCCCGGATTGGGAGATGGCATTGCGGCGCTCGCGGCACTTGTAACCGTCAATGTATTCACGGTGCAACTCGCGAGCGCACGACTACCGGGAATAATCGCCCGGGGAGCCGCCCAACTGTGGTACCTGACAGTGTCTTACGCCGCATCGTTGTGGTTGCTCGCGGTGACACTTATTCCAATCCGTCCCGGCAGGCTCGTGTCGGCGGTCTCCTGGTCGTCGATCGCATCACTTGTAATCTTTGCAATAAGCTTGCTGCTCGCTGTTGTACGAATCGTTAATCGAACCGACGCCGCTAAGGCCGTCGACGCTTTCCTGGCATCCAAAATTAGGGACTACCGTTCGTCAGGAAGAAAGCACAGGCGCATCCAGGCCCGTGCGCTTAGTCTTCGGGAAGCGCTCGGCTCTATTGCAACAGTTGTCGTCAGCGTCGAATCAATGGTTGGCGAGTACTCGACCACAATAAGAAGCGAAATGCGAGGATTCCTGAATCCGGATGTTCATCACCTAAGAAGACTCCTCAGGGATCCAACTTTTTCGCGCGGGACAATACTCCGAATCGTCCATCCGATCGGAGTCATAGCGTCTGCCCACGACAAGCTTGCGTCGGTGGTCCCAGGCCAGAGTGAAACCGTGAGTAAGGCTACGACTCGCCGAGCTTCGAATGCACTTTCAATTACGACCTCCGCAGATGTCGAGGAAGTGAGTGTCGCCGCCGTCGCGATCGTCGCATTGGCGATCGAACTCGCAGCTAAGGGTGAGGCGGCAACGGCCGATTCTCTCGGACGCAGTTTGGTCACGCTCTTGGCGGACCATATGAGGGAAGCGAGATCTTCACGATTCGAGGTTGCGAAAATGGGGAGGATGCGAGTCACGGTGTTGGAGAGCGGATACCGGATGCGACGCCAGGCGCCTAGCGCGACTATTCCCGCATATACCAATGACGCACAAATAGCACCGGTGGTCCCAGCTGTAAGAGACACGATAACTGCACTCATACGACACTTGCGTACGGGCGCAGAGGCGTCGACTCACGTCATTAACGCAATCCTTAAAGAGCTTCTTGATGCCTCCGGACAGGCAGACGCCGTTATTGAGATGGTCGCCACCGCGGCCCATGTCAATCAACAGGCTAACGAAGACACCGACCGACGACTGCTAGAGATTCTTAGGTTGGCTGGACTACGCGCACTTGAGTTGGATGCTACGTCCGCTTGGGACTTGGTTATTCGACAGATCGAGGCATTCACGCGTAAGGAGCTCGCATTCTCCGAGGCGATGAGCAGTAGCTATTCAGCTGGTGCGAGTGCTGATGGAAGCCACGCACCCGTGGTGAACAACTCACGAAGGACGTCAAGTTTGTCGCGTCCCCATTTGGTGGCAGTGTCCAGGTAGGACTGCACGATGGCGAAATCGATGAGTCCTTGCAGGGTGCGCCAAGCGCCACCGGAGGTGCGTTGCTGCACCTTGACCGGCCGGACGGCACGCTCGGCCTCGTTGTTCGTAAACGGCACGGCCAGGTCGGTGGCAAATCTGAGGATCATGTCCTCGAACCGGTGGAACCGCTGAAGCAGTGTTCTCGCCTCGGCAGCGAGTAGGCCGCGTTCGCCCTGGTTGTCCTCGCGTCCTCGGGCCAGCGCTCCGCGATAGTGGTTCCGAATCCGAGCCAGGTCCTTCGCCTCCAGCACCCTCGCGCCACGCTCGCGGGCCTCTCGCGCCGCGTGATGAGCATCAAGCAGGGTGTTGGCCATGGCCAGTGCCCACAGTTGCCCGTCGGGGTCCGCGTCGGACATCGACCGCAGGTCTCGCAGCAGGTGTGCCCCGCACCAGGCGTGCAGGGCGCCAGTCAGGTGCTCGTAGCCGGGGTAACCATCCCGCACCAGGACCCCGCTGAACCCCGGCAGGACACCACCAGCGTCGATATCGGCGACGGTGCGGCCACCGACGTGCATCAAGGTCAGATACTCAGTGCACGCGACATGCACGTACGACAGCCCGCCAGCGGCACGACCGGTGGTCTCATCGGCGTGCAGCACCGACGCACCAGCCAGCAGCGTGCGCATCTGACCGAGGAACGTCTTCTCCAGCCTGCGTGCCACGCGGCCCCGGATCCCGGCCACCAGTCCGGTGGAGACATCGATCGCGGTCAGCCTTTCCAGCAGATCACGTGCCCGACCGACCGGCAGGTAGTGCGCGCAGGTCAACAGGGCGGCACGGGCCAGGGTTTCCGGGCCGATCCGCACGGGCGATCCCGGCATGGCCACGAGTTGGGCATGCTCGACCGGCACCGCAGGATCGTCCCAGCCCGGGGTGGTCACCGCCCCGCAACACCGACACACCTTCGATATCCGCTGATATTCGGTCACGATCGGCGGCGGGACGGGCTGGATATCCACGATCTGCCGCCGCTGACGGCTATGTTCACCGGCCCCGCGTAACGACGCGGCACAGGACCCGCAGCGATCTGGATGGATCTCCAACCGTTCATCCGGGTCCTCAACAAGACTGCGGGAGGACGAGGCCGAACCTGGCTGCTTGCCCGGCTTACGCCCCGATCTGGTGCGCGATGAGCGTTTCCTCGCTGGCTGCTTCGACCATGCAGCATCCGAGGAAGGAGGCCGCGACGAATTCGACGAATCCTTGCCCAACCGCCGTTCCAGCTCCGCGATCCGCTCATCCTGTTCGGTGATCACCCGATCCCGCTCGGTCAGCGCCGCTTCCAACTCGGCCACACGTGCAAGCAGCCGCTCAAGCAACGCCTCAGCCGACTCCGGAACCGACACACCAAGATCATCTCAGATCGTGATCACACCACGCCCGCCGGGGCACCAGACAGCTGAATAGCTACATCAAGATTACCCATGAGAAGATCAGCTTGATTACGCCTTGAAGCTCGACGCTCGCGTCGTTGCCGGGTGACGAACCACCTGCAATCAGCACGACGCCGCTCCGTCCGGGATGAGAGGGCCGCTTGTTCGCGGCAATCTTCTATCGCAGGTTTTGGCGAAGTCGTTACCCTGAACCTGCTGTCACAATGGGCCGATTTGGGGTTTTAGTCATCCGCTGGTGGGTTCGTCGTATTCGGCCGGCTGGGACTGGATCATGGCTATTCTGGTGAGACGGTGATCCGGCCTCCGCGCCGACATCGTCGCCTCACTCGTCGCAGGCGGCTGGGACGGCGGCGCCCCGCAAGTACCGTGCGACGTCGGCCCCGGACAGTTCGCCCGCGATGCCGGACAGCGACGACAGTACCGTGCCTACCTCCGGACGCCACAGCAGCGCTGTGCCGTCGGGCTGGTTGGTCACGGCTGTGCCGTCGTCGGCCGTCCCCACTTCCATGTCGCCGGCGAAGTTCGGCGCCGTATGTGCTCCGGTCTGCCAGACGGTGAGCAGTTGCCCGTCGCCCACGCTCCACAACGCGAGCCCGCCCAGTTGCCAGTCCGCCTGTAGCAGCATGGCGCCGTCCGAGGTGAACGCGACGTTGCTGTGGGCACTGACGTTTCCGTTGTCGAGCACCTGCTGGCGATCGTCCGCGACGTCGGTGAGCACCACCCTGCCGTCCACGTCGGTTACGGCGACCCGGGAACCATCCGGGCTGACGGCGACGTCTCTGACGCCGGCGGACACCGTGAACTGGGTGTCCTTCTTGTACGAGTTTCCCTGCCAGTGCCACACCTGGGATCATTGAGCCACCGGCATTGGGTGACAGAGAAAATTGGGAGAGTTGAATGTGCCCGTGGTTACGTGAACTGCGGTAAACTGACGTCAACGGACCACATTTATGCAGGGGATCCTCTGTTTCGGCAGGTCGGCGAATTGTTGAAATGTGGCTGGGGGACTCGTTCGCGCTTACCGCCAGGTAAAGGGGTCGCCTCTCCGGGGAGAGGGTGGTTTTCGGCTCGCAGTGCACCCGTCCCACCAATGGTGAGCCGCAGAGTATCAGACCGCAGTGCACTCGCGTTGTTGCCGTCTGGGCAACGGCTGCATCGCGATCGGGTCAATCGGTCAGCCGGGTTCGCAACCTCCCGGGACGGGATCGCCGGTCATGGAACGCTGGCCTCGATGACGGCGCGGGCGACGTGCTTCTCCAGCAGCCACAGTGACCAGCGAGAATGCCCTTCAGGTGGTGCCGAGCAGGCCAACACGATCACCCTGGCCTCGATCTCACCGGTGACCTCGGGCTCCACCGGCGGCGTCAAGCGCTCCTTGCACTTGATCGTCACCCCGACGTCGCCGTCACATATGGCGTAGGCCCTCACGACATTCACGATCGTCTGGACGCTGACACCGACCCGCTCGGCGATCTCCCGCCGGGTGCAGGGCGACCGTGGTTCTCATCGAGCTCCGGCAGGATCCGCGATCGGCGAACCTCCTACGCCGGATGCGCCTCGATCCGTACCACCCTGGTCAACCACTCACGATCCTCAGCAATCAACGCCACCAACGGCAACCTGACCGGTGTACACCACACACCCTCAAGACGAACGAAAACCACCAGCACCGATCCAACCACACCGTGATCAACTATTAGTAGCGACGGTCTACTAGACTCCCTTCACCGCCACTGGCAGGCGCCACGGCCGAGTGATTGAAGCTGGTCGGCTGCCTTGACCACCGCACCCAGCCGGACAGGCCACCGTGCTCCGCCACACTCAGTAGGAACTGCCCCACATAGCCGGATCTGGCTACCGGATCTGGGTACTAGGACCATCGGACTATGGAAGGTGCTCGCGCACCTGTACGACAATCCAATTGACGGCTTCCGAATCAAGCTGACCCAGCCGAACACCGACGCGGACAGGAGCGCTGGCCATGTCGATTGTCGTTGCACTACTTCCTGCCCTGATCACGGGTGCGGCGGCCGTAGTGGTCGCTGTGATCAACAGACCGCGCCCACCGTCGCCGTAGGACATCGACGGTCGCCACTGCCGGCGAGCCGATCACCGATTCGTCGAGATCGACCACTGGCTTGCCCGGGAAGAGCGCGCTACGCGGAATTGTCAAATGTTCGACATTAGGTGATTCGCTGGGCTGGCTGTGTAACGGGACATCCGATGCCGACGACTAACACCGGAACGACCGTTACCGTGAAAGGCCATCATGAACAGACATGTCGCGTTCACGCTCGGTCTCGTCGTCGGTGCCCTGGTCACCGCAGGCGTTGTCGGCGGCCTCGGGACTCCCGCTGCGGGCGCCGCAGATGCCACCACCGGCTCGACTTATTTTCCGCTCACCGCGGTACGCCTGCTCGATACTCGTACCGATCACGCTATCCTCCATGCTGGTGGTGTCGCGGCCGTCCGGGTCGTCGGTGTCGATGGCATCCCGGCGGGCGTCACCGCCGCCATCCTGAACGTCACCGTCGTCGACGGGACCACTGGCAGTTTTCTCACCGTCTATCCCGACGGTGCCAGTCGGCCGGCGACGTCGAATCTGAACTGGGTGGCCGGACAGTCGGCCACACCGAATCTGGTCACCGTGCCGGTGGGCGGTGACGGGAAGATCGACCTGTTCAACGCGCACGGCAACGTGGACGTCATCGCCGATCTGGAGGGCTACTTCGCAGGCGGGGCGGTGTCACCGCCCATTACCACGCTGCCAAAGCCTACGACCACACAGATCCCGCCACCAACCACGACCACAACCCCGACCACCTTGCCACCAACCGCGGCCCCGACTACGTAGCGAGATCCCTGATCAACGTCTTAATAGTCAACTGTTCATTGCTCCACCGAGGCATGTCAATGATCTGTCCACATCGGCCTGCATGACGTAGTGGGTACACGCCCCACCAGACGGTCGTCGGCGGCGAGGTGTCCTGCCGACGCGGAGGTTCTGCTCACGCAAGCCGCGCGAGTGCTGGACGCTGATCCGACTCATCTGGATCACGCTATCCGGAAACATGTGAGACTCGACAGTCCAGTTGATTCGCGACCACTGATCAGCGACTGGCATCACGGACGATGTCTACCTTGGTCCAACGTCACCGCACCAACCGGTCACCACGCGCGACCAGGGTCGAGCGCGGTAGCGATGTCGAGGCGCGCACCGACATGATGATGGCCGCCACGTTCGCTGGCATGGGTTTCGGGAACGCGGGTGTGCACATCCCGCACGCCAACGGCTACCCCATCGCGGGCATGGTCACCGGCTACCGGCCGAACGGGTACCCGCAGGCGGAACCGATGGTCCCGCATGGACAGTCGGTGTCGCTGACGGCGCCTGCCGCGTTCCGCTACACGTTCGACTCGGCTCCCGAGCGGCACCTGCGCGCGGCCGAACTGCTGGGTCCGGACACGGCGAAGCGGTCCGACCCGGCCGAGCAGTTGCCCGCGGTGCTGATCGATCTCATGCGCGACATCGGAATCCCGAACGGGATCGGCGCCGTGGGCTATGCGGAAGGCGACGTGCCGGACCTGGTACCGGGCACGATGAAGCAGCAACGGCTGCTCGCGACGTGCCCCAAGCCGGTCACGGAAGCCGACATCGCGGCGATCCTGGTCCGGTCCATCGAGAACTGGTGACGGCCACCGAGTCACCGACCCCGTTCAGGGTGTCCGGCCTTGGCCGGCATCATGGCGCGAACGTTTGCGGGCAACTGGTGCGGGACCGCGCCCTGCGCGAGGGCCGGCGGCGCCAAGCACGGTTGGAGCTGCCCAGCCCAGAGCCGCTGGCTCCGCGCGCATCAGGGTAGCTCGGCGGGGCCTTCGACCACCCGGATGTCCAGTTGGTCGGCGATCTCGGCGACCACGTCCTGTACGGCGAACGTGTCGGCCAGCGGCATGATGTCGCTCTCGGTGTGGCTACCGGCCACGCGTTCGGCCTCCACGTCGGCTCCACTCCCGTGCAGGACGCCGTGTGCGACGACCGCCTTCGGCGCGCCCAGGAGCACCTGGGCGAACGGAGACCGGGTAGACACCCAGGTGGAACAGGAGGCCGTCGCCCCGCTCAGGGTGGTACGGCCGGGTTGTCGGGTCCACGGGGCGGCGTGGGCCGAGGCCCGCGGTCACCGTGCACACGTCACCGATCGCAGCCGGTTCGCCGATGCCCGCGCGCTGAAGGCCTTCGCCGGCTCGGCGCCGGTTACCTGCGCCTCTGCGCGTAGCATCGTGATCACTCACCGCCAGGTCAAGAACGATTGGCTCGCCGCAGCCGGGTTCGTGTGGGCCTTCGCCGCCATGAACGACTCGCCCGGGGCACGCGCGCTACGACCGCCGGCGGAACTCCGGAGACCGCTACACCGCCGCGATGTGGCACCTGTTCAACCGCATGTTTGGCCAGCTCCTACCACTGCCTGCAGCTGGCCAGCGCTACGACGAAACCGCGGCGTTCGTCACCGCAGGCACGGCCACGACTTGACATCTTTGATCGCATCGGATGTCTCCATTCAAACCACAGCGCCTCACGGCGCACGAAACCCCCGGCAAACACGCGTTCGCCATCACCTCTGTCAGGTACTCGACTGCCAGCCGGGCGACCTGCTGCGCTGGGAGGCCGAGAACGCCGCAGGCGGATGAGCCGACGGCAACGCGCTGGCGTGTGACGACGTGCACCGGGTGGCCGGTCGGTGCTCGTGGTGCATGGTGTCAACAGTCTCCGTGGCACGGATGCCCGAGCCACGGAGACCATTGTCGACGGTCAGGGTATCGAAACGACCGAGACGGTCGTGTCGCCCTGGTTGGTCACGAACGCCTTGTGACCGTCCGGGGTGAATGCCGTCTCGTTGGGCTCCGATCCGACCGGGATGTTCACGATGATCTGGTTGCTGTGCGTGTCGATGACCGATACCTGCGCGGTCAGGAAGTCGGTCACGAACACGAACCGGCCGTTCGGGCTGATATTGATGCCCTCGTTCCCGGAGTCGGGCGTCGGGATCACGGTCTTCGTCGCCCGCCGAGCCAGGTCGATCACCCACACCGTGCCGGCCGGGGCCGGCGGGTAGCCGAAGATGCTCACGTAGGCGAACCGGCCGTCCGGTGTCACCGTCACGGCCTGGGACGCGCCGCTGCCGCCGGCCAGCGTCAACTGGGCGAACACATGGTCGGTACGGGTGTCGATCAGCACGGCCCGTGGTGTGTTGTCGGTGCCGTTGCCGAACGGAACGACCAGGGTCCGCCCGTCGGGGGTGAGCGCCGGCCGGCCGCCGAAGCCGGGCAGGGTGATTGTCGAGGCGAGGGTCACGCGCGCCGGGTCGCTGTCGTCGAGAACCGCGATGGTCCGGTCGGACGCTTCGCCGATGCTGACTACGTAGACCTTGCGGCTGTCCAGCGTGCCGATGACCCCGAACGGGAATGTGATCGGGATACCGGACAGGTCGATGGTCTGGGTGACCCGCCGGGTCGCGGTGTCGATGACGGACACCGTGTCACTGGTGGAGTTGGTGACGAATGCCTGTTGCCCGTGGTGGGTGAAGGCGATGTCCTCGGGGAATACGCCCACGTCGATCACGGACTGGACGGCGTCGGTCCGTGCGTGGAGCACGGTCACCGTGTGTCCCTCCGCGCCGACATGGCCGGTCAGCGGGCCACAGTTGGCGACCCACACCGTGCGTCCGTCCGGCGACGTGGTGTCGCCGAACGGGTTGACCGCAACGTCGACCGTCTTGATCACGTGGAATGACGGTTCGGCCGCGGGCGCGGGCGAACCGGCCGCGATCGTGCCGACGGCGCCGGCCACGACGGCGACGGCGGCAACCCATCGACGCCTGGTTTTCGTTGTCAGATACGACATCCTGTGCGGCCTCCGGGCGGGTGTCATGGCAGGATCGGGAACGGTCGCCGCAGCAGGCCCGCTGGCACGAACGTGGTCGTGAACGCGTCCGGTGGGGTGCCGCGTAGGAACGAGAAGCCGCCGGTGGCCGGGTCCTGGAACGTGACGATGTCGGTCAACGCGTTGCCCGCGCTGTTGGTCCACCGCGCCCCACCCGGGTGTTGTCGCGCCGCGACCAAGCCCTGGATCACCAGAGCGTCGGAGTCGGGGTCACTGTTGGGTGAACCGAACGGGCCCAGTGTGGTGAACGGGAAGCCGCCGGTCGTCGGGTCCTGCTGGCCGTGCAGGAATACGAAGGCCGCCCCGTCCGCGCTGTGGTCGTGCACCGCGGCCAGCGCCATCAGCGCCATGGCGGTGGAGTTGGTGTTGTCGACGCCGTCGGCCGGCCAGCCACCCGCACCGGGGCCGCTGGTGTCCTGCAGGCTCTTGAGGAACGCGACTGCCTTCGCGGTGACCGGGAACCGAGGGTCTTGTGCGGCGACCAGGCCCAGGATCGAGTTGGCCTGTTCGAAGGCCGCGTTGACGCCATCGTTGAACGCACCGGTGGCCGAGTCGTAGAAGCCACCGGCGGTGGCGCCGGGACCCTCCAACAGGCGCAACGGGTGCACGCCGGCGAACCTGTGCGGGTTCCGGTGGCCGGCGATCAATGCCTGAACCAGTTTGCCGGTACGGTTCGCGGTGGATGTCGCATCGGTGATGTCGCCGGCCAGGAAGTCGTAGACCGACTGTCCGGATGCCGCGACGAGGGCGTTCGGATCGCGGCCGCTGGCGGTCGTGCCCAGAATGTAGTCCTCTGTTTCCGATGCGCTGTTGTCGATCGAACCGTTCATCAGTTGTTGGGTGCCCAGATAGTGCAGCGCCCGATGTGCCGAACTGACCAGTCCGGCCGACTGTGCGGCCGCGGGTGTCCAGCCGGCCAACAGGGTCAGTGCGCCCGCCAGCGCGACACCGGCGAGAACTGGCCAGCCTCGTCTGCGGTGTTTTCCGGTTCTCATTGTTCTCCTTCCGCACCCAGCCTGGAGATCGTTTCGAGGGGTTGCGAACAATGTCCTCGTGGGGGTGACACAATGACCATATCGATGGCCTACGACGTGTGTTACCGGACGGCAACAATGCCGGCAAGCGGTCGCTCCGGATTATTCTTGGACGACACCGGTCGCGGCCGGCACAGGCTAACCCGTGACGAACTGGTAGAGGTCGTAGGCGACCATCGCCGGCCGGTCACCACGGGTGTTCAGTGCTGCCCCGATCGGACCAGACAGTTGCTGGTAACCGCCGGGTCGTATTGCGGTCGGTGTCACCGTGCCCATCCACAGTGCACCTTCCTCGGTGGCCGCGAACCAGCACTCCTCGCCGGCGTGCGTACCCCAGGCAAGGTCGAAATCGAGCACCTGCGGACGGGTCCGGTCGATCACCAGATCGGCGCGATCCACCAGTGTGGGATGCCACGTGGTGCGATCGATCGCGAAATACCAGAGGTTATGGTCCTGCGGACCGACCGCGCAGTTCGCGACGAGCAGTCGGTCACCGCTGACCGCGAGCGCGTTGATACCGCGTTGCGCCTGCGGGTTGAATACCGTCTGGGATCGGATCGTGGCGGACGGGACATGCAGGAACGTCAGATATCCGTCCTCGGCCCCGGCTACGACGATGTCGTCGGTGACGGTCACCACGTCCTCGACCGTGTGATCCCCGAACGGATTAACCGGATGGGCATTGCGCACGTCCACCGCCCGCTCGAACCGCAGCGTGTCCGCATACGACCACAGCGCCAGGTAGCCGTTGACATGCCCGGTGACCAACCTCGTCCCGGCCCACACGCCGGTAGCTGCCGGGCCCAGCGTCGGGTCGTGGTCGACGACCGCGCGGACCCGCAGGCCTGACCAGGCGCCGGTGTCACTGGACCACAGGGTCAGCGAGGACTCGTTGTTCGACGTGGCCAGCGCACCGCCGGGCAACGGACTGATCGACCGGACACCGCCGATCTCCGGGGAGCTCACGGCGACCGAGATCAGTGGCCCCGTCAACGGCGCCGTCTCGAACTCGAAGACACCCAACGAGCCGTCCCACCGGCCCACGGCGAAATGCCCGTCATCCAACCAGCGCACCTCCTGCGCCATGCTGTAGGTGGTACCGCCCTGGGTGATCGGCAGGTGGGCGGACGGCGGCGCCAGCCCTCGGTCGACCAGATCGCGCAGCGAGCGCACCGATTTGGGTATCGCCGATTCAGTCACCGGATTCTCCATCTCAGGCCCTGCCGGCGGTGACCGCGGTGGGCTGCCGTGCCGCGGTTGTCGTCAGCCGCCACGAACCAACCAGGTCGTCGCCATCGAACACGACCTCCAGTGGGGCCGACCGGCTCAGGAACGCCGTGAGGCTGGCGGTGAGGCCGTAGGCGCCAACGTTAGGCATGCACAGTACGTCCCCGACCCGCGGCGCCGCGACCTCGGTCCGCACCGCGATCCGGTCCAGCGGCGTACACAGCGGCCAACGCGTGCCGATGACCCGCCTCGAAGCGATCACGGGCGCGGACAAACATGCTGGTAGAAGCACATGCCGATACCGTTCCGGACATTCGGCGCAGAACTAGGGCGGCGGATCGAAGCGAGGGTACGAGGACGCCTGGGCGTGCGCTCCATGGCTCGCGCGGGCGTGGCGGTGTTTGGCTAGGCCGTGTTTCATAGATCTGACCAGGGAAAATACTGGTGATACTGATCGGGTCGGCGTGTCATTGATCGAATAGACGAGGTCTCCGGTAGATCGATCAACGACCAAGAAGATCGAGAACACCGGAGACCTCGTGGCCAGCGTAGCGGCGACGGGACGAGCCGACCTGACCGACGCGCAGTGGGCGGTACTGGAACCACTGCTGCCCGTCGGAAAGAAGCCCGGCCGCCCACCGAAGTGGACCAAGCGACAGCTGATCGACGGGATCCGGTGGCGGATCCGGGTCGGGGCACCCTGGCGCGACGTCCCGCCGATGTATGGCTGCTGGCAGACGATCTACGGGTTGTTCCGGCGCTGGCAACGCAGCGGGGTCTGGGCGCTGATCGTGGCTGCGTTGCAGGCGCGCGCGGATGCCGCCGGGCTGATCACCTGGCAGATCAGTGTGGACTCCACGATCAACCGGGCGCATCAGCACGCGGCAGGCGCGCGGACCGAGCCGGAACGGCAGAAGGAGCCTCCCGGTGGAGTGGGTGAACCCGAACCGGTCGACCACGCGTTGGGGAGGTCGCGGGGTGGGTGGACCACCAAGCTGCACCTGGCTATCGAGCAAGGACAGAAACCTCTCTCGCTGGTGGTCACCGCGGTCCGTCGATCAGATCAGCGAACACGGTCTCGATGATCGCGTGCCGCCGGTGGGTGATATCGGCGGCGACGGTGGGTTCGAGGCTGTTGGTGAGAAACGGGTGGTAACGCCAGACCGGGAACAACTCCTCGGTCTTCGC
>DASUGU010000076.1:0-26983 GCA_036273855.1 Pseudonocardiaceae bacterium | reverse complement strand
CGAAACCCTCCCGGCCCGGTCCCGGACGCCCGCCCGGCTCGAAGAACCACACACCGGCGACCCGCCACGAGGTCGGCAAGACCGTCAAACGCGACCTCACCGTCGGACAGCACCGCAACAACACAGGTTAAACAACAAGCTAAGGAGCGGCCGGCGCCGGTTCGCCCAGGCGGTGCAGTCCGCCCAGCAGGCCGCGGTGGTGCAGGTCGAGGAACACGTCGACGACGTCCGGGTCGTACTGGCTGCCCCGGCCCGCGATGAGCTGGTTCTCGGCCTCGTCGGGGCGCAGCGCGTCGTGGTAGGGCCGGTCGGCGAGCATGGCGGCCCAGGAGTCGCAGACGGCGACGATCCTGGCCTCCAGCCGGATCTCCTCGCCGGCCAGGCCGAGCGGGTAACCGCGCCCGTCGACCCGTTCGTGGTGCTGGCGCACGATTTCGGCGACCTCCAGCTGGCCGGGGACGACGCTGACCAGTTGGTAGCCGTAGTCGCTGTGCTGCTCGACAAGTTGCCGTTCGTGGCGGGACAAACTGCTCGGCTTGCGCCAGATCGCCTGCGGGATCAGGACTTTGCCCACGTCGTGCAGCCGCCCGGCCAGTTCCGCCCTGCGGATCACCGTGTCGTCCTGGCCGAGCGCGGCGGCCACGATCGCCGACCAGCGGCCGACAGCCCGGCCGTGCTCCATAGTGGACAGCCAACTGTCGACCTCGTCGGACGCCCACTGGAGGTACGACATGACGTCCCCGGTGGACTCGATTGCCGCGGGGGCGGTGGTCTCCCCCACCACGACCCGGTCCCGGCCCAGGGATTTCGCGGTGTAGAGGGCGCGGTCGGCGGTGGTGATGAGTTCGGCGGGCGAGTTGCCGTGTCGCGGGTAGCCCGCGGTGCCGACCGACACGGTGACGTAGATGGACACGCCGGGCAACACCTGGATCGGCCGGGCGGCCACCTCGGTCCGCAGCCGTTCCCCGATACCGGCGAGTTCCTGCGGCCCGACGCCGGGCACGACCAACGCGAACTCCTCCCCGCCGTAGCGGGCGATGAAATCGGCATGCCGGACGGACTCACGGAGTCGGCGGGCCACCTCGACGAGGACGTGGTCGCCGGCCGGGTGGCCGTAACGGTCGTTGATCGACTTGAAGTGGTCGATGTCGACGATCAGCACGGCGAGGCTGGTGCCGGCGCGGCGGGCCTTGGTGAGCTCGAACGGGAGTTGGGTGCCGAAGAAGCGGCGGGTACGCAGGCCGGTGAGGACGTCGGTGCAGGCCAGGTGGCGCTGGTCGGCGACGAGTCCGGCGAGGCGGGCGACGGCGAGCAGGAACAGCACGGCGCAGGCGCCCGCGATGACGGGCACGTCGCGCAGCGTGCCGAGCAGGTCCCGCACGATCAGGACGGCCGGCGCGATGAGCGCGGCGCCGGCCAGGAGGACCAGCCGGAACGGGCTGAGCCGCTGGTCGTCGGCGCGGTCCGCGACCTGGGCGGCGGTCGGGTGGAGGGCGGCGGCGCCGAGGCAGAGGTTGCCGCCGAGCCAGATCGCGTCGAGGAAGTTGCCGGTCCGGTAGGTGCCGTCCAGTTGCTGGATCACGTAGAGCGTGTCCGCGGTGAGGATGGCCAGCAGATTGCCGGCCAGGAACAGGAACGACGCCGGCCGCCGACCCGGACCCAGGATCAGCCGCAGCGCGACGGCGAACATCGCCAGATCCATCACGGGGTAACCGAGCGAAGCGAGTTTCACCAGGACGGGTGAATCAGCGCGGGCCTGGGGGCCGATCAGGTAGAGCCAGGACAGCATCGCGGCGGCCACGGCGACGGTCGCCGCGTCGAGGAGACTGGGCAGGTCACGGCCGGGGGTGCGGCGACGGATCAGCAGGATGAGGCCGATGACGACCAGCGGGTAGTGGGCCAGGTAGAGCGGATCGGCGAGAGCTGGAAAAGCGGTGTTGTCGAGGATGTTGTGGGACACGTAGAAACAGATGTCGGCGGATGCATAGACCACCTGGCTGAGCCCGAGCACCAACCAGGGCAGCCTCGTGTCGCGATCCAACTGCCTGGCACCCACCAGAACCGCGACCGCGGCGGACCCGCTGACCAGGCAGTACAGCGCCACCACCAGCGGAGCCGGCCCACCCATGCGGACCGCGGAGTAGTAGGCGAGAACCAGGAAGAAGCCAGCGACGAGGAAGGCCAACCACAACCGCCCAGTCACCCAGCGCCCCACCAGCGCCCACGTCCCATCACAGTGCGAGAACGACCAACCACCCCATGCTATGCCCACCTCGGACACGCACGGCACCCAACCGGTCACGCAAGGTACCCGCAACCGGCAGATGGGTCATACGACGGACAGCGCAGTCCGACCTGCGCCGGTCGGATCGGGCCGACACCCATTCGATACCTGAAGTCGGTAACGATCGCAAGATCGAAACGAAATGACTGTCGTAGCTGGACAAGAGCAGCCGGCGTTAAGTACGGCCGGGTGTCACCTTTGTGTCCACCGACCACACAGGACAGCGACCAACCAGTTGGCCCTACGGGCAACAGGTTGAGTGCCGCATGTCGTCACGCGTCCCACAGGGGAGAAATGATGAGCAACCAACTCCAGCGGCTCGGCTCCGGCATTGTCACGACGGCCGAGGCCTTCTGGTACATCCTGGCGTGCATTGGCTTCGGAGCCGGCTACCTGGCCAAGGTGCCGGTCAAGAAGGCGCTCGCCGAATACGGCCTGGTCGAGATGACCGCGGCGGAGAAGTTCTGGTACGTGGTGGAGAACATCGCCTTCGCCAGCGGCTACTTCAGCAAGGTCATCATCAAGAAGGCACTGTCCGAGGTCCGCGTCGGCCAGCAGCAGTACGTGGGCCCCACGGCACCGATGGGCGTGTGAGCCGACCATCAGCGGCAAGCAAGGCCTTGACCTGGCCATCTACGGTCGGGATGGCCGGATTTGAACCGGCGGCCCCTCGCTCCCAAAGCGAGTGCGCTACCAAACTGCGCCACATCCCGCGCGCCCCGCCCACTGGACGGCGCACGTACGAAGCGTAGCGCGACACGCTAGTCTGTTGGCGCCCCGGTACGCCCAGGGCGCGCGGGTGTAGCTCAATGGCAGAGCCCCAGCCTTCCAAGCTGGTCATGCGGGTTCGATTCCCGTCACCCGCTCTCACCGTAAAGGCCCAGGTCAAAGGATGTCTCCAATGGACCTGGGCCTTCACTGTAGCTAGATCAAGTAGGGTCGCCAGCAACATCCCAACAACATGCCCTACTCGACGTCGCTGGCTTCGCCGGTGGCTGTGACCTCGGCGTTCCGGTGCTGGTCGACCAGCTCAGACAGCTTGTCGGCGATCTTCTCGTCGGCATCGCTGGTCGCCCGCTGGTAGACCAGGGCGGCCCGCATGTCGTCGTGCCCCATCCGCGCCATCAGGTCCTTGGTCGACATGCCGGCCTTGGACGCCCAGATGTTGCCCGCGTGCCGCAGGTCATGAAAGTGCAGGCCGGGCATGCCCAGGTCGGCGACCACCTTGGTCCATGGCGCGATCTGCCGGAAGTTGCCCCGCCGCAGCGGCCGACCCTGCTGACCGCTGAACACCAGAGCGTCCCGACCAGACCCGACGAACTCGGCCAGGTGAGCCCGCAGGTCAGTCCGAACCGCCGCCGGAATCGTGACCGTCCGAACACCGGCCCTCGACTTCGGCGGACCGACGACGATGCCCTGGCCGGGTATCTCCACGTGCGCACGAGTGACCCGCAGCGAACCGCAGTCGTCAGTGATGTCGCACCGCCGCAGCGCCGTCACCTCACCCCAGCGCAACGAGGCGAACGCCGTCAGCACGATCAACATCCGATAGCGCGGATTCCCGCCGTACTTCTTGTCTCCCACCCGATCCGCCAATGCGAACACCTGTGCCACAGACATCACCGGTCGCTCGGCCGGCGTCTCCTTGTCCGCACCAGGGATCTTGCACGGGTTGCGTGTCAGGATGTTGTCCGGTTCCACGGCGGTGTTCAGCACAGCCCGCAGCAGCCGGTACGACTTGGCCACCGATGACGTGCCCGTACCGGCAGCCAGCAGATCCGCACGCCATTTCCGCACGTCCGCCGGACTGATCCGGCCCAACTGCATCGCGCCGAGGGCAGGCACGATGTGCTTGGTCAGTAGCGTGCGGTACAGCTCCACCGTCCGAGGTCGAAGGCCCGGCCGCTCAGTGATCCATTGAGCCGCGTAGTCGGCGAGCGCGACCTTGGCGCGGTCCGGGTCCGTCCAGTCCCCGCTGACGATCAACGATTCCACCTGCACCAGCCACCGATCGGCGTCCCGATCTCGCTTGAACCGGTGCGGAGCGAAATGCCGCCGGCCGTCCGGTCCCAGATAGCTCGCCTGGAACTCGCCGAGGCTGGTCTTCCGGATGCTCCCGAACCGCCGCTTGCGCCCCTTGTTGTTCGGCATCACGCCACCCCCTTCAGATCCCGAAGCACGCTGTCCGCCGTGATCGGCTCAACTCGTCCGGCCTGGACGAACTCGTCAAGATCGGACACAGACAGACGAACGTGCGAGCCGACCTTGTGAAACGCGATCCGTCGTTCAGCGATTAGCCGCCGGATGAAGCGCACCGACGTGTTCAGGTACATGGCCGCCTCTCCCACGGTCAGGTACTTGGTCACAGTGATCCCCTCCCCTGCTCAGGCCGCCTGCGGAATTGCCGAAAGATCCGGCTCACCTGGCGGAGCCCCGGACGCGGCCAACATCGCCCGGTCGTACTCCGCGCGCCAGGAGATCCGTTCCGACACCGCGTGCATCAGCAGATGAGCCCTGGGCGGAACGTTCTGGTCGGTAGGCGCGACCTTGCGCCAGATCAACCGCGCAGGATCGGACTCGGGCTTGACGATCCCGACCGCTGCGAGCGCCTCAGTGACAAAGGTCTTCCGATCGGCACGATGATCGGCGAGGGTCTTGCCGGACCACTTGCGCGACACCAGCACTCGGCGACCGGGCAGCCCGAGTGTGGTCCGCCGATGCGCCCGGCCCTTGCAGTGCCCCGGTACGGTTTTCGACGTCACCCCAAGGGGTTGGACGCCGTAGAGCAGCCACACCGCACAACGAGGCGAACATGGCGTCACCCGCAACTCATCGTGTAGCCGGTCGGCGTGCCGCTGCTGCGCCTCGGTGGTCGGCTCCACGACCTCGCTGATGGACTTGGTGAGGTATTTGGTCAGGTAGCCGATGTGTCGGCCGGCTTCCTCGGAGCCGCCGAGGATGCCCTTCGAGTGCACCTGGGAGCCGAAGCTGACCACGTGCGCGGGCTCGTGCACTTGGTCGACCGCGTCAGACCAAGAGATCAGAAGTCTCTTGCTGTCGGGGTCGACGAACGCGCGCTCACCAGGACTCCACTGCGGCACCCGGTCGCCGCCATAAACCAGTTCGTCGTGCGCTGGCCACCACACCTGGTGATAGGTCGCGGCCGTGACCTGTCGAATGACTTCGTGCGGAAGCGAACCGCGGATTGCCGCATGCAGGTGCGGCGCTGCCCGGCGTTGCGGTTCGACGGTGGCGAAGTACTGCACGTCCCACCCGACGACCCGGCGCAGGTTCTGCCACCACCGGTCCACCAGCGCGGCGAAGTGCACCGCATCCCGAGCGGCCCGCCGGTAGTCATACCGGCCAGGGTCAACCGGCGTGCCGTCCTCCCGCACCCGCCCGTAGCTGTCGCACGTCAGGGTGACGAACATGGACGGGCGATAGCCGCCCGCGAACTCCCTACCGACGGTCGTCTTGGTCACCCGCCGGGTAGGCAGGTCCGGAGCGTCCTGCCGCCGCTTGGTGGAGCGTCGCGCCAGCCGCCGGCCCGGCAGGTCGGGCGAGGGTAGCCGGCCTCGGACCCCGAGTTGCCGAAGTTCGGTGTCCGCCTGGTCGATGGCCTCCCGCAGCTCGTCCGCGTCGGCACCCCGGCCGGCGTCGACGGCCTGCCGGTACAGGGCAACCAGGTCGGCCCGCACGGCAAGCTGCGCCGTCTGCTCGCCGGTGGGCTGGTCCCGGTCGAACACCGGCTCGGCGTCCAGGTGCCAGCCTTCCTGGCACTGCACCATCCGCAACGCCCGAGCCTTCCGCGCACACGGCCCGCACACCGACTCGACGGTCGACCCACAGGGCATCGGCACATACCGCAGTTCACCCGTGTCCGGGTCGCCCACCTCCATGGTGAAGGGCCGCACACACACGCCGTGCTGCTCGGCCAGCGCGGTCACCACATCGGCCGCGAGGGGTTGGCGCATCCGCTCGGCCCGCGTCCCGCTCATGCGGCCTCACCCCGCCGGGTCGGGAGTGCGTGCACGGTGCCGCCGGCCACGAACGCCTCCAACTCCTTGACGGTCTCGTCGGGCACCCACCCGGCCCGGATGCGCAGCGGTTCGCGCACGCCCTCGCCGAACACGTAGCCCACGCCGGCCTCGGACTCGCCGATCCGGTTGGCCCACGCTCCGCGTTCGTACGCCTGGTCCCCGAGCACCATCGCGACGTGGGACTTGGCGGCTACCCGCAGGCAGATCCGGCGGGGGAACAACTCCCGCACCGGCACGGTGTCCTTAGTGGGCTCCTGGACGTAGCCGCGCACGGTGAACCCCAACGCCCGCCCCTGGGTCGTGAGTAGCGCGACCCGTTCGGTGATCGCCTCCCGCGTCTTGCGGTCGGTGTACTTGGTCAGCGCCCCGATCTCGTCGAACTCCAACACCTCCAAGGGATGATCGGTCGAGATCGGCACCGAACGGACCCGGCCAGCGAACTCCGCTTTCCGGGCGTCCATCGCGGCCACCAGCTCATCCAGCAGCCCCAACGCCTCGGCTCCGGTGACGGCGTAGCGGGTGAAGATCCGCCGCCCGTAGGCAAGCTCCATCCCCTTCGGGTCGATCCCCGACACCCGCACCAGGCCATCTCGGATGGCAGGGGCGATGGACACCAGTGGGCACCACATGACCGAGTTCTTTCCGGCCCCGGTCGAGCCGGCCACCAGCGTGTGACTGCCGGCCAGCGAGACGTGCCAGTCCTGGCCGTACTCGGTGCGTCCCGACCACACCCGCCGCACATCCACCAGACCATCGGCGACCGGCCGGCAGGCCACCGGGTCGGCGAGCAGGTTGCGCCGCTGAAAGTCCACCGACACCACGTGCGGCGCAAGCTCCCGCACCTGACACCGGACAACATGCCGAGCCGACGCCAACGCACGAGCGGCCTCCTCGTAGTCTTCCGGCTTCTGGCCGGGCACCAGCCCCACCCGCACCTGGTCCCAGGACGGTCCGGAACGGACGCCGAGCACGACGGGTACTCGCACCGTCGCCCGTGCCTGGTCCCGCCGGACCTTGCGCCGGCCGATCAGGTTGACGGTCACCTCGACCGGCAGCGAGTCATCCCGCACCGACAGGCCGCAGGCGTGCAACCAACCCGGCAACTTCGGCGCGTACACGGTCCAGCGCAGCCACCACCCGCGCAGCCACCACCCAGCCCACCGGTCAAAACCGGCCAGGTCCACCAGCCGCCACACGGCCAGCGACACCGCCACCGCGCCGAGGACGATCACGAGGGATAGCCAGCCCCACCAGTGCCACCATGCCCCCACGACAAGCACGGTCACACTGCTCCGCCAATGCTGGACTGCCTGCCGCAGCAGCCACACCAACCCTTTGACCGCCCACCACACTGCGGCGAACACCACGACCGCCGCCGCCAGCAGCTCCGCGATCCGCGCCAAAGCGTGCCCGAGCCTGGCCAGCAGCCACACCACCAGACCCAGACCGCCGGCCACGAGCACCAGGTCCACCGCGTGCCCGGTCATGACCAGCCACCGCCGATCATCACCGTGATCGTGAAGATCAGCGGCAGCGCACCCATGCACCGATCGCACACAATCGCATTCGGCGCGAACGTACCGAACCGCTTGCAACGTGGACACTTCTGGCCGTTTCGCCGCCTCCGTGCACCGTATCGGGGACTTGCCGAACCCCCGCTGTCGTCGGCTATTCTCATCACTGTTCACTCCCTACCCGAGTGGGCAGCGCAGAAGCGGTAAAGGGGTGCCATCCGACACCGCTTCTGCGCGCTAACCTTGTTGTTTGACAACACAGACAGGCATCCTCGCCACCGGTCCGCAGACGGGTCGGTGGACACTGGGTGACGCTGTTCTAGCTAGTGGATTTCCGGTTCTGTAGTCGTGACCTCCATTCCTCCCACTGCGCTTGGTCCACTTGTTCGCCACGCAATTCGGCGACGATCGCCCGGGCGAGCATTGCCATTCCGGCACATTGATCGGCCAATTCCTGCATCTGCGTGACGAACTCGTCCAACTGGCCAGCGGCGTCCTGCGGTGACTCGGCGCGCAGGAGCGTCTGAGCCATCCCGGCATGCCGCCGGACGATCGCGTGCAACTCGGCGTGCCACTCAGTCATGACGCCAACCGGTCCAGATCGACCGGCACGCACTGGTGCATCGTGCGAGTCAGTTGGGCGGCCTGCATCCAGTGGATCGCCGGATCGGTGAACGCCACAGGCACACCGCCGTCATCCGCAGCCAGCGCCACCGCCGGGTACGTCGGGCCGGACCGGAACCGCACCCCGATCACCCCGTAGAGCGTCGAGTGCGCCCGAAACGCGACGAACCCGCGCCGCAACGGTGGACACAACCGCACACTCCGCACCGCGCACCCGAGACACAACGGCGGGAACGGGTTGATCGAGTTCTCCGGCCACCCTGGCCATTTCTCCTGCTGCTCAATGGCCAGCCACAGGTGACCCTGGTCGGTGTAGTCGGCCGGCTGACCGCAGACCTGACACAAGAGCCGCCGCATAGCTCGACGCTGCCGCAACGGATGCAACTTGGCGTACAGCGGCCGGCCATGACCCGGTCGGGACACCGTGCGGGTCCACAAGACCCCGTCCCGGTCCCGATCCGTCAGCACCTCGTCGGCGTAACCAATGCCCCAACGACCCCGCTGCACCACGGTGGTCCGCACGGTCCGCTCATCGCTCCACACGGCGACGTAGGGCACGACCCCACCCCGTCCCGCCGTCATAGCAAGTGCCGTAGGTCTGTGCTCATTCACCACCGGCCCCCCTGACGCACTGAGAACTCGCCGCGCCAGCGGCCTCGGCGGCATGGCGTTCCTCGTTGGCCCAGAACAGAGCCTCGTGATGGTGATCCGGATCGACACGAGCAACGTGCTCGTACAAGCTGGCTGCCCGCTCGTGATACGCGGCCCGCGCCGCCACTGATGCGTTCAGACCCGGCCAGTGCAGCGTCAGCAGCTCGTGTGCCTGCCGCAGCGTCACCTGGCCCAGCGCTGACTCTTTGTCCGTCACCATCAGTCGGTCCCCGATCCGGACTCTGCGGCCCGATGGGCGCCGCCAGGACGCCGGTCGGCCGGCAAGTCCAGCTCCAAAGCCATCTGTGATGCCGCGCGAGCCAACTCCCGCAGGAGCCGCGCCATCACCAGCCGGCCATCCGGGAACGGTGGAATGGAAAGGACCAGGCTCACCGGGTCAATGAACAGCGCCAACACCTGATCACCACTCGGCGCCTCCTGCACTCCAGCCGCCGCACGTGGTCCCGGCCAGCACCACATGGTCACCGGCACCTCGGCGTTCGTCATGTCGACTCTCCTTCGGGATCGGTGTCGGCGTGCGTGATCGCGGCAGTCAGCTCTGCCTGGCCGCTCAGCAACGCTTCGGTCAACCGGTCCAGCGCAGGCGCGTCAATGAGCAGGACCACGGGGAAGGCACGGCCGAACCGAACCTCGACCCGACCGGCGAACGGCAGGGCGCGAGCCTGGATCGGCAGGTTGTCCGTGACATGGATGTGAACCATGTCGTGAGCGCCTGATGTCCTGGTCATCACGCAGCCTTGGTGGTGTCGCCAATGGACTGACGCGCGGACTTGGCGCCGCCCGGCGCACGCATGGCGGACGCGCGGAAGCTGTAGGCCACCCGACCCTTGTTGTTGGCGTAGGGCGTGACGGTCAGCCCGTCGAACTCGGCCGGCGCGTAGGGGAAGCCTGGAGTCTTGGCCGGCGGTACCGGTTGCTGCGGTGCCGCGATCTTGACCTTGAACTCGGCCCCGAAGCGAGCGGCTTCCTCGTTCGCGTCCAGCGCGCGGACGGTCCAGACGAGCTGGTTGGTCTCCCGGTCACGCTCCTGGCGCTTGGGCGCGTTGCGGTCCTCCTGGAACTCCAGCGATGGCTCGACACCGAGGATGAACACACCGACCGGGAACACCGCCGCGAATTCGACGGCGAACCGCGTAGGGATCATGGGCATGGCTGCTGTCCTCCCGTTTGCTCTGGTCACCGGGCTGATCCCGGTTGCCTTCACGGTCAACAATCGACCGGATCGGGGGACACCAGTACCGCACAGCGGGATTTCTCAGGACGTCTTTGGTACGTTCAAGACGTACTAGCTCGTCCCAGGAAGGTGGGGATATGCCGAACGAGCGACTCGGAGACGCCCTACTGCGGAACGGTCTCGCACCAGATCAGGTGGCCCAGGCCCTGAAAGTGGATAGGAAGACCGTCGAGCGATGGGTGATGACCGGCCGCACCCCATACAAGAAGTACCGCCACGCCATCGCTGCCATGGTTCGCGAAACGGAGAACTATCTCTGGCCGGATGCGATGGCCCCCGACCGTGCGGCCGAGATCGGCGAGTCCGAAGTGGTGCGGATCTACCCGCATCGGCACAACGTCCCCCGCGATCTATGGGCGCGGCTCCTGGAGAACGCGGCACGCGAGATCGAGGTACTCGTCTACTCCGGGTTGTTCCTGGCCGATGACCACTCAATGTTGAAGCAGCTCCGCGAGAAGACAGAGGGTGGGGTCTCCATTCGCCTGCTGTTCGGCGACCCGGCCAGCGCCGAGCTGTCCCGCCGCAGCGAGAGCGAGGGAATCGGCAAGGCGTCGATCGCCGCCAAGGCCAGAAACTCGCTCGCCTTCTTCCGCCCGCTGGACGACGTGTCAGGCGTACAGATCCGCTGCCACGGCACCACGCTCTACAACTCGATCTACCGGTTTGACGACGAGATGCTCGTCAACACGCACGTCTACGGGTTCATGGCCGGCCACGCACCGGTGCTCCACCTCCGCCAGTTGTCCGCCGGCAACATGTTCCAGACCTACGCCGAGAGCTTCGAGACCGTGTGGAGCCAAGCCAAGAAACCAAAGTGGTGAGGAAGCGTTGGCACGCAAGGACTACTACCGCGACCCGTCAGCCCCGGCAGCCAACAGCATCGTCGTCGCCGTGACCGCCTTCGTCCTGGACGACGCCGACCGTGTTCTCATGATCCGCCGAACCGACTCTGGCCTGTACGCCATCCCCGGCGGTCAACAGGAGATCGGCGAGACGATCTCACAGACCGTCGTCCGCGAGGTGAACGAAGAAACCGGTTTCGACGTTCAACCGACCCATGTCACCGGCATCTACACCGACCCCGAACATGTCATCGCGTTCAAGGACGGAGAAGTCCGACAGGAGTTCTCGATCTGCTTCGCGGCCCAGGTAGTTGGCGGGGAACGCCGCACAAGCGACGAGTCCAGCGAGGTTCGGTGGGTAGCCCGAGGCGGCCTCGGCTCACTGAACGTGCACCCGTCGATCCGACTACGGATCAACCACGGCTACGAACGCCGAGACCAGCCCTACTTCTCGTAGTCGATCCCAACTGCCGCCAACCGTTCTTCGGTCCGGCGTACCGCGGCTTCCAACTCCGGCCACGCCAACCGGATAAAACACGAGACCAGGTCATCAGGGCCATACCGGTCTTGAATCTCCGCCACGCGGTCCACAACCGTGATCACGCCACCGTCCGGGTCGGTCGTCATATCCGCCCACCAAAGCGCGTCCCGCAGCGCGGTAGGGCCCTCGTCCTCGAACTCGGCGAGCTCAGCCGACAGAGCGCGCAGCCCAGCCTCGAAAGTCGCACACGAATGGTGCGCAATGAGATTTACCACCCGGACTGGTGCTCCCAACGCCGCCACGTACCTCGCTCCATCAAGCGGATGAAACCCGGTAGTCGAGATCTCTGGCGCGTATCCGATGTCGTGAAGGGTGGCAGCGTCGACAAGCAACTGCGCCTCAACTCCAGGCAGAAACGTCACTTTCTGCGCGCGAGCAACGACTCCTTGTACATGCGCCCAGCGGCGAGGCAGCGACGTCTGCAGCAGTTTCGCCGCGACTTCACGCGCCCGCTCGCCGGCATCCATGTCCTACACGGTAGCTGAACCCACGGGCTATGCAGACTTCCCACGTCTCTGAAGCGTGAGGCAGTTGGGTCAGTCCACACTATGCCCAAATCGATTTCATCGAACATCAGAAAGGTGGCTCCATGGCAGGCGGCTCCTTCAGAATGACTTCCTCGCCTACCCTTACCAGTACTACTCGTCCGTCAACCTGTGAAGCACGGCTAGTCGTAACCCTTTTTCTACTTCGGACACTTGCAATAGATTCAGGAAATGGGTCAGCTTTCGTCTCAAAGTCAGTCACCGCCGCCACGCATAGCTTCTTCTGCACGTGACTGACTCGAAGATTCAGCTTCACCAGTCGTACAGAACCAAGATCTTCTTGAGTGTCAGGATCGTTCACCGTTACCGTTCGGAAAAGATAAGCCGTATACCCCTCTTTAACGCCCTGATCCGTACCCGCGTTGATCGCGAGCTGCGTATCTGAAACCAATGCTGCAACCTTGGCTACAATCTCAGCCATCCGATACTCCGTCCTCTACGTCCACAACAACATCATCACGGGCGGACATCGATGGCAACAGGCCCTGTTCAGGTTCAATTGAATAGCTAACCAGTTCGACGTCTGTTGGCGCCGACGTGTCGTACGCCACCCTAGATTCTAGGTGGCCCCAGAAGGCCGAGGCCGTACGATCAACTCTTTTCAGGATCACAAGGCCAGTTTTCACATCTACCTCTTCAACCTCAACAATCCCCCTCAACTCACCCAGATTTGCGCCCACCAAAGAGAATCTGGCCCCACGCCTTATCGATCGGACATCTTTTGGTTTACCCAGGAGCGCTACACCGGTGGACAGTTCACATATCCCTACCAGAACGGGTGGTTGCGTTTGATATCCAAGAATAACTCCCAGTACTCGCGCCCTACCTTCCGTCAAGCCTTCTTGCCACTGCTTACCGGCCGACTTCTTTGCGGCCTTTAGATCTCTTTCAAGTTCCTCGTTGCGGACCTTGTGTTCCGCAACCTGCGTAAGCAGCTTCGAATAGTTCCGGTACCGATTCGCAATCTCAATTGATTTCCTGAAGGCTATCGGCAGACCACCGATTACGATAGATGCAGCGACGACGATCCAAAAGACCTCAGTTAAGTCGATTGCAACTGCGGCAACGTACAGACCAACGACCGCAGCCAACGATACCGCGACCGCCCAGAAGCGTCTTAGGAAGTCCACCACTCGTAGTCTCAACCGTCCAGGTGCCGATCAGGTTTGACCAGACGACTATAACATCGCAGGTGGCGCGACCATCGCGGCACTTAATTGGCGCGTCGAGTGTTGTGATAATCAGCGCATACTGCCGAACTTGGCTCTATGGGATCAAGCTGCGCCGCAGGCGGCGCGGTCGTACGTCCCGTGGACGACAGCTCATCTGACCCGGCACACCGGCCTGCCGCTCCGCTCTCGGCCGGGCGCCGGGCGGCGCTGCGCGCCGGGTACGTGGGAGGTTACCAGCGACGGCGCGAGAGGCCAGGGCCGTCAGTCGGCACCAGCGCGTCACGTCAGCCGCTCCCAGCACGCCCCCGGATCGTTTAACACCGGTCCGCCGGCATCAATGGCGCCTTCGGCGTCCCTGCGGGATGGGCTCCGCCCACCATTGACCCCGACGGACCGGCGCTAACTGGCGGCAAGGGCGAGGGAGACGGCACCAAACCGGGCCGTCCTCCACCAGCCGGCAGGGAGGCGCCAGCCATGCGGATCGACCGGCGAGTGAGCCCCAACCAGACCGCCCTCTGGACCATCTACGAGCTGCACTATCGGTGCAGGTCAGCCGCCACGTTCCCAGCAACATCCCAACAACATGCCCCGGTCAGCAGCGGTCAATCGGGGCACCCTGCGGACACCCATCGCCGCAGGTCAGCGCGTTTCACCTGGTCAGCGGGGTTGACTTCCAAGCTGGTCATGCGGGTTCGATTCCCGTCACCCGCTCCAGACCACTCCCCGCAGGTCAGACGGGGGGGCCGCCAGTTCTTGGACGACACCGAGTGGTTTTCGATCTCCCGTGCGATTCGCGTGCTATCGCGCCACCGGCACCAGCGCGCCGTCTCGGTGGGCGGTCGCGGGCCGATCGCCACCCTCGCAGCCGCGAACAACGGTGTGATCACCGAGGACCGGACCGCGTGACGCGGCATGGCCGTGGGCGATGCCGCTGTCCAGCTCCGGGACGAGCCGCAAGAATCTTGGTTTCGCAACGTATCCGTGGTCCAGCGCAGTAACCTGGTCGTCGACTAGGAGGTGCCTCGTCATGCGACGTGACCGGCCGGTGAGCCCAGACCAGAGCGCATTGCGGACCGCCTATCAAATGCAACATCAGTGCAAGTCATCGGCGGGGTTCCCGGCGACGTCCCCACACCATGGACCGGTCAACAGGATTTGATCCGGGCATCGCAGGCCACGGCGGTTTCGCTGGTTCGCGAGGCTGATCGCCAAGCTGGGTCGTGCTACGGGGTGACGATCGCGTAGCTGGAGTCACGCTGGTCGGTGAGCGGTCGTACCAGCCCAGGTAGCGCACCCTCCCCTGTGGACAAAGGGCGGGTCGGTGGATGGATGCTGTCCGGATGACCGACGCACAGCTCGTGCACACGGCCGATCTCGGCGCCGACCGGAGGGCAGCGGTGCGACTGCTCATGTCGGGCGTGTTCGACGACCTCGATGACGACACCTTCGATGACGTGCTGGGTGGGTGGCACGCGCTGGTCTTCGACGACACCGACCTTGTCGGGCACGCGAGTGTGGTGCAGCGGCGGATGTTGCACGGGGGGTCGGGCGTTGCGGGCCGGATATGTCGAGGGCGTGGCGGTGCGGGCGGATCGGCGCCGGCTGGGGCACGGTAGCGCGACGCTGGAGCGGATCATCCGGTCCGGCTACGACCTGGGCGCGCTCGGGGCCAGCGAGGACGGCGGTCACCTCCACTCCGCTCGCGGCTGGCAACTCTGGCGCGGGCCGACCGCCGCGGTCACCCTGGACGGCGTTCGGCGCACGGGCGGGCAGATCTACGTGCTGCCCGGCGTCGCACCGCTCGATCCTGTCGGTGAGTTGGTGTGTGATTGGCGCCCGGCAAGCATTGGTGACCGGTGGGTGTCCATCTGGCGCCTCCCCGTTCGTCGTCACCTCGAGCGGCCCGACACCGAAAAGGGTCACCACCACACGGAGGTCTCATGAGTCTGCCGGAAGTCACCTCGCGGGAGCAGTGGCTGACCGCCCGCAAGCAGCTGCTGACCAGGGAGAAGGAGCTCACCCGCCTGCGGGACGAGTTGAACGCCGACCGGCGCAGGCTGCCGATGGTCGCGGTCGACAAGGAGTACGTCTTCGAGGGTGCGAACGGCCGGGCGACGCTGCTGGACCTGTTCGAGGGGCGCAGCCAACTGGTGCTCCAGCACGTGATGTTCGGCCCGACCTGGGACGCGGCGTGCCCCGGGTGCACCGCCGGGTTGGACGAGATGGCGCCCGGCGTGTTCGAGCACCTGTGGTCGCGGGACACCACGTTCGTCGGCGTGTCCCGGGCGCCCTATTCGAAGGTGGCGACGTACAAAGAGGGCCGCGGCTGGCGGTTCCCCTGGTACTCGTCGTTCGGCACCGACTTCAACTACGACTTCCACGCCACGCTGGACGAGTCGGTGGCACCGGTCGAGTACAACTACCGCGACCGCGACGAGCACGCGCGGGCCGGCTCCGGTAGCGAGAGCCTCGGCGCCGAGCCGGAGGAGGTGCCCGGCGTGAGCTGCTTCCTGCGGGACGGCGACCGCGTGTTCCACACCTACTCGACGTGGGCGCGGGGCACCGACCAGCTCGGCAGCGCCTACACCTGGCTCGATCTGACCGCGCTGGGCCGCCAGGAGGAGTGGGAGGAGCCGAAGGGACGGGTCGTGCGCACGCACGGCGCTGACCCGACTTTTACCGATTGAGCGTCGATCAAAACTCGCTATGGTGCTCGTGATGACCACGAATCTGGATTACATCGAGCATCTGGCCAGGAACTCGGCACGGTTCGCGGCCGCGCTGCGCGACGCACCACCGGACGCGCGCGTGCCGACGTGTCCGGACTGGGACGCCGACGACCTGTTGTGGCACCTGGGCGAGGTGCAGTGGTGGTGGGCGACGGTCGTCCGGGACGGCATCACCGGTGACGAGGCCGAGAAACGCAAGCCGGAACGGCCGAAGGACCGGGAGGAGCTGTTCGCGTTCGGCGCGGCCGCCACCCGGGAGGTGATCGACGTGCTGGGCAGCCGGTCGCCGGATTCACCGACGTGGACGTGGGGGGCGGCGCCGGGGAACGTGGGTTTCGTGCGGCGCCGGATGGCGCACGAGGCGTTGATCCACCGGCTGGACGCCGAGTTGACCGCGGGCCAACGCACCCCGATGGATTCCGCGCTGGCCTCCGATGGCGTCGACGAGACGTTGCGGGTGCTGTACGGGACCCTGCCCGGTTGGGGCACGTTCACGCCGGAACCGGCGGAAACGGTCCGCCTGACCGCCACTGACACGGGCGCCACGTGGCTGGCCACGCTGGGCCGGTTCACCGGGACCGACCCCGACGGAGTCGAGCACGACGAGGCCGACCTCCAGGTGGCGGCCGAGGATCCGGGTGGGCCGGTGCCGGCGGAATGCCGGGCCGAGGCCGTGGACCTGGTCTGCTGGCTGACGCACCGGCCGACGCTGGGTGAGGTGGTGCTCACCGGCGACGCCGGTGTGCTGGACCAGTTGACCGCCGCCGTGGCTCCGGGGCCGTGATGCCGACGGTCATCGTGGACTACGACCCGGCATGGCCGGCGCGGTATCTCCAGCTGCGGGACGCGATCCTCGCGGTGGACCGCGGGTGGATCGTGGCGATCGAGCATTTCGGCAGCACGTCGGTGCCCGGTCTGGCGGCGAAACCGGTGATCGACATCGTGGTGGCGGTGCGGGACGTCGCCGAGGACGGTGCCGGGCTGGCCGACGCGGTGCGGTCGCTGGGGTACGAGCCGTTCGACGCCGGGATGCCCGGCCGGATGATGCTGACCAGGGACGAGGGCGGCGTGCGCGCCCAGCACCTGCACATCGTGCCGGTGGACCGGTGGGACCTGATGAAGGAGCGGCTGTTGCGCGACTGGCTGCTCACCCACCCGACCGACCGGGACCGTTACGCGTCCCTGAAGCGGGAGATCGCCGAGACCGGCGCCACCGGCCTGGACTACACGAAGGCCAAGACGGCGCTGATCCAGGAACTGGTGGACGCTGCCCGGGCCGAGCGCGGCCTGCCTAGCGAATCGGTGTGGGAGGAGTAGCCGCCCAGCCGCGCCAGGTGTGCACCCGCACCAGGATCACCGGCCCGGCCGGCCGGATGTGCCGGTACTGCGGGTATTTGGCGACGAGCAGGTCGATCGGGCCGGCCATGGCGGCGGGTTCGTCGACCACGGTGGCGTCGCCGTCGGCCCTGACCCACCACAGCGTGGACCAGTCCTCGGCGTAGTGGTCGGCCAGCAGCGACACCGACGGGTTGGCGGTGATGTTGGCCAGGCGCCGGAGATCGCGGCGGGCCTTGGGTTTGTGGTCGATCGCGATGGCGATCGTGGCACCGTCCACGGCGAACACCACGGGCACCAGGTGCGGCTGTCCGGCCTCGTCCGCCGTGGCCAGGCGGGCCACCCGCGCATCGCTGAACCGTGCGGCGGCATCGGCGGCGGTGAGGTTCACGACGGCTGGTCCACCGGGCACCAGTAGAGGTTGCGGCCGACCAGTTCGGCCATGGCGACGGGTGTGCCGCAGACGAAGCAGGGCAGGCCGGTGCGCCGGTACACGTAGACCTCGCCGCCGTGCCGGTCCTGGCGGGGCGCCCGGCCGGTGGCCTTGGGCGAGTGTTCCGGGCGGACCGTGTCGATGCGGCCGGTGCGCACGCCGTAGCGCATCAGCTTCACCAGATCGTCCCACATGGACCGCCACAGTTCGGCGTCCACGTCGCGGCCCTCGCGCAGCGGGTGCACGTTGTGCCGGAACAGGATCTCGGCGCGGTAGACGTTGCCGACGCCGGCGATGACCTTCTGGTCCATCAGCAGCGCGCCGATGGGCACCTTGGACCTGCTGATCCGGCGGTAGGCGGCGTCGGGGTCGGCGTCGCGGCGCAGCGGGTCGGCGCCCAGCCGGTCGCGGATGGCGCGCACCTCGGCTCGGGTGAGCACCTCGCAGATGTTCGGGCCGCGCAGGTCGGTCCAGTGGGTGGGGCCGACCAGGCGCATCCTGACCTGGCCGACCGGGGCGAGGGCGGGCAGTTCGGCCTCGGTGAACGTGCCGATCAGGCCGAGGTGGACGTGCACGGCGAGGTCGGAGCCGTAGACGTGGAACAGGTGCTTGCCGTACGCCTCGGCCCGCACCAGCACCCTGCCGTCCACAAGGGACGCTCCGGTGGTGAACCGGCCCTGCGGGCTGGACACGGCGACCGGTGATCCGGCGTACCGGCGCTGGTGCAGCCGGGCCAGCCGGTGCAGGGTGTGGCCTTCCGGCACGGTCTACTCCGGGATGGCCGGCGGCGTGCCGGTCCGCTCGTACTCGGCGAGCATGGCGATCCGCCGCTGGTGGCGTTCGCCCTGCGAGAACGGCGTGGCGAGGAACGTGGTGGCGATCTCGGTGGCCTCGGCCAGCGAGTGCATGCGGCCGCCGATGGCCACGACCTGCGCGTTGTTGTGTTCCCTGGCCAGTTGGGCGGTGGTCAGGTTCCAGGCCAGCGCGGCGCGGCAGCCGGGCACCTTGTTCGCGGCGATCTGCTCGCCGTTGCCGGAGCCGCCGATCACGATGCCGAGGCTGGTGTCGTCGGCGACCGTGCGGCGCGCGGTCTCGACGCAGTAGGGCGGATAGTCGTCGTCGGCGTGGTACTCGGGGGCGCCGACGTCGACGACGTCGTGCCCGGCCCCGCGCAGGTGCTCGACCAGATGGGACTTGAGCTCGAAGCCCGCGTGATCCGAGCCGATGTAGACGCGCACGGGAAAAGTCTGCCATCGGGGTCGTCGGACCTGGCACCCTGGGCCCGTGACGGAAACGATCTACGCCCAGGACGGCTTCGACATCCGGCTCGAATGGGGGGCGGAAGGCGTCGACGTGCTGGCCGCCGAGTGCGGTGTGCTGGTGATCGTCGACGTGCTGTCGTTCAGCACGGCCGTGGACGTCGCGGTGAGCAGAGGGGCGCGGATCCTGCCGCTGCCCTACAAGGACGAGCGGGCTGCCGAGGCGGCGAAGGCGGCGGGCGCGGTACTGGGCGGTGAGCGGGAGTGGAGCCTGCGGCCGGCGTCGCTGACCGACATTCCGTCCGGCACGCTGCTGGCGCTGCCCTCGCCCAACGGCGCGTCACTGTGCGTGCGGGCGGCGGCGACCGGTGTGCGGGTGGTGGCCGGGTGCCTGCGCAACGCCCGCTCGGTGGCCGGGCACGCGCTGGCCGCGGCGGGTGGGCGGCCGGTGGGCGTGATCGCGGCGGGCGAGCGGTGGTCGGTGGACGGCCGGCCGTTGCGGCCGTCCTTCGAGGATTTCGTCGGCGCGGGCGCGATCATCGCGGCGATGCGGGTGCTGGGCCGGGGCAAACCGTCCAGGGAGGCCGCCGCCGCGGCCGCGGTGGCGCTGGCCACCGACGACCTGGACGTGGCGCTGACCGAGTGCACGTCGGGCGTGGAGTTGATCACCTGGGGGCACCCGAAGGACGTGGAGCTGGCCGGCGAGCTGGACGTGAGCACGGCGGCTCCGGTGCTGGTGGACGGCGTGCTGGTCGACGTGTCGTGACCGACCGGTGGGTGGAGTTGGGCGACGGCGTGCTGGTGCGCCGGTACGCGGAGCTGGACCTGTCCATCGGGCTGGTCGTCGGGGACGGCGCGTGCCTGGTGGTGGACACCCGGGGTGACCTCGTCCAGGGCGCCGAGTTGGCCGCCGCGGTGCGCGAGGTGACGCGGGCGCCGTGGACGGTGGTGCTGACGCACGCCCACTGGGACCACAGCTTCGGCACCGGGTCGCTGCTGCCGACAACGGTGTGGGCGCACGAGCGGTGCCGGACCGAACTGGCCGGGCGCGGTGACGTGGTGCGGGCCGAGGTGGCGGAGATGTACCGGGCGATGGACCGGCCGGCCGACGCCGAGCACGTGCTGGCCGTGGACCCGGTGCTGCCGGACCGGGTGGTGGCGCGCCGCGCCGAGCTGACGGTCGGCGGGCGGGCCGTGGTGCTGGCGCACTTCGGGCGCGGCCACACGGATAACGATCTTGTGGTGCAGGTGCCGGACGCCGGTGTGGTGTTCGCGGGCGATCTGGTCGAGCAGGGTGCCCCGCCCGCCTTCGGGGACGCGTTTCCGTTGGCGTGGCCGGCGACCGTGGACGGCATCGTCGACCTGCGGCCGGAGGTTGTTTCGCCTGGTCACGGACATCCGGTGGATGTGGCCTTCGTGCGGGCGCAGCGGGCCGAGCTGGCGGTGGTCGCCGAGGTGGGCGCGGATGTCGTCGCTGGTCGGTGCGGTCGGCGGGACGCGTTGCTCCGTTCGCCGTACCCGGCGGGCGTGCTGGACACGGCCATCGAGCGCATCAGGGCAACTCGTACCGAGTCAGGCAAATAGGCCATTTATCCGCCCCATATTGCGCTGAACGGGTGATAGGCGAACGCCAAACCGTCGACAAACTGTTATCGAACAGGAATCGAGCCGGTACCGAAGTTCGGCCACCAAGATCCGGGTGTCGGGGCCCTTGAGACGGAAACCTGGAGTCGCTTCATGCTGCATCCCCTCGTGCAGGTGGCCCCTTCGCCGCACGACGCGGGCGTTCGCCAAGTAGCCGCGCTGTCCGCTCGACTCGCCTACGCGATGATGTGCGCCACCCTGTCCTGGGGCGTCTTCGTCAGCACGGGCTGGGTGCACCGGATGAGCGGGCGGCAGGCGACCCGCAACAGCCACATGGTGCTGGCCGCGCTGACCCTGGCGTTCGGCGCCGTCCACGCGTTGTCGTTCCTCTACCTGACCGACGTGACGTACACGCCGATCACGCTGTTCGTGCCGCTCGCCGACGGGCTGCTGCGGCACACGGCGGGCATCCTCGGCTTCGAGGCGATGATTGCGATCGCGGTGTCCGTGTCGGTCCAACGGTTCTTCCGGTACCGGCGCTGGTTGTTCCTGCACCGGATCGCCTACCCGGCCGTGGCGCTGCTGGTGGTGCACTCGCTGTTCGGCGCGATCGCCAACGGCCACCTGGAGATCGTGTGGCTGGGCGGCATCACGCTGCTGGTGCCCACGGTCGTGCTGGCGGTACTGCGCTGTATGCCGTCCCGGGTGCTGACCGAGGTGGGCCTGGTCGAGGAGGACGCGTGAAGATCCGCCGCACCCGCGAAACCGACCTGCGGGTCACCGTCAACAACGCGCGCTGCCACCGGTACGGCATCTGCCAGGCCGAGGCGGACGGCGTGTTCCTGCTGGCCTCCGACGGCCGCCTGCGCTACGACTCCCGACCTCCGGCCAGCGAGCACGAGAACGTGCTGGCCGCCGCCCGGTATTGCCCCATGCAGGCCATCTTCGTGGAGAGACGACCCTCGTGAACAAGAGCAAGACGTTCCCCCTGCGGCCGGCGCCGAAGCGGGACCGATTCGTCATCGTCGGCGCCGGACTGGCCGGACTGCGGGCCGCGGAACGGTTCCGCGAACTCGGGTTCACCGGTGAACTGGTGGTGATCGGGGCGGAACGGCGCCGCCCCTACCACCGGCCCGCCCTGTCCAAGGGGCTGCTCACCGGTGAGGTCCGGCCCAGGGACCTCACCCTGCGCGGCTACGTCCCGCTGGACGCGGTCTGGCGCAGCGGCACCCACGTGCTCAAGCTGGACCCGAGGCGGCACGTCATCGAACTGGCCGGCGAGGAGGAGATCCGCTACGACGGCCTGGTGATCGCCACCGGCGTGCAGGCCAGGCACCTGCCCGGCGCGCCCCGGCACGACCTGCGGGTGCACGTGCTGCGCACCATGGGTGACGCGCTCGCGCTGCGCCGGGGGCTGACCGCGGGCGGCAGGGTCGTGGTGATCGGCGGCGGGTTCACCGCGGGCGAGGTGGCGTCGACCGCGCGGGAGCTGGGCTGCGACGTCACCATCGTGTCCCGCTCCCCGGTGCTGCTGGGCAGGGTCGTCGGCGACACCATGGGCGAGCAGATCGCCGACCTGCACCGGGCCAGCGGGATCACCCTGGAGACCGGTGTCGAGGTGACGCACTGGCTGGCCAAGCCGTGGGGCCTGGTGATGCGGCTGTCCAACGGCAAGCAGATCGTGGCCAGCACGGTGGTGCTCGCGGTGGGCAGCACGCCCGCCGTGCAGTGGCTGCGCGGATCGGGGCTGACGCTGGAGGACGGGGTGCTGTGCCGGCCGACGTGTCACGTGGTCGGCGCGGCCGACATCGTGGCGGCCGGTGACGTGGCGCGGTGGCCGAACCTGCGGTTCGAGGCGACACCGAGGCGGGTGGAGCACTGGATGAACGCGGTGGACATGGGCCGCGCGGCGGCGGAGAGCCTGCTGGCCGGTGCCACCGAGGCGAAGCCGTTCACCCCGCTGCCCCGGTTCTGGTCCGAGCAGCAGGGCATGCACCTGCAGGCCGCCGGGATGCCGGCGCTGGCCCAGGACACGATCCCGTTGGACCGCAAGACCAACGGCAAGGGCATCACCGGCTACGTCCGCAATGGACGGTTGATCGGCATCGTCGGCCGGGACAACCCGCGCGGCATGCTGCACTGGACGGCCGAGCTGAAGCGCGAGCTGCGCCGCGGCGAGACGCTCAGCCAGCCGTTGCGGATCCCGCCGGAGCGGTTGGCCGAATGGCGGGACGAGCGGGTCGGCGTCCAGGCACGGCTCAACTGACCGCGAACCGGCCCCGCTCGGGGCGGGGCCGGTTCGTTTCGCTCAGCGCTGGATGGACTTGATCTCGCAGAACTCCTCGAGTCCGAACCGGCCCAGTTCCCTGCCGTTGCCGGACTGGCGGTAGCCGCCGAAGGGCGCCACCGGGTTGAACGCGCCGCCGTTCACGTCCACCTGACCGGTGCGCATCCGCTTGGCGAACTCGACGGCACGGTCCTGGTCGGCGGAGAACACGCCGCCGGCCAGCCCGTAGATGGTGGAGTTGGCGATCGCCACGGCCTCGTCCTCGTCGGTGTAGGGCATGACCGACAGGACCGGGCCGAAGATCTCCTCCTGCGCGATCGTCATGTCCGGGCGGACGTTCGCGAACACGGTGGGTCGCACGTAGTAGCCGGTGGCCATGCCGTCCACCGGTTCGGCGCCGCCGGTGGCCAGGGTCGCGCCCTCGGCGATGCCCTTCTCGATGTAGCCGCGCACCCTGGTCAGCTGGGCGGCCGAGGCCATCGGGCCGATCCGGGTGGCGTCCTCGGTGGGGTCGCCGACGCCGTACTTGCCGGCGGCGGCCACGGCCATCGCCACGACCTCGTCGTGCCGGTCGGCCGGCACCAGCATGCGGGTCCACGCGGTGCAGGTCTGGCCGCCGTTGATGTAGGCGTTGCCCATGCCGATCTTCACGGCCTTGGCGAAGTCGGCGTCGGGCAGCAGCACGTTGGCCGACTTGCCGCCCAGTTCCAGCGCGACCCGCTTGACCGTCTCGGACGCCACGGCGGACACCCGGCGGCCGGCGCGGGTGGAACCGGTGAACGACACCATGTCCACCCCGGGGTGCGCGGCGATCGCCTCGCCGACCACGGGACCGGTGCCGTGCACCAGGTTGACCACGCCGTCGGGCACCCCGGCCGCGGCCAGGATGTCCAGGAACAGGCCGGCGCACAGCGGTGCGATCTCGGTGGGCTTGAGCACCACGGTGTTGCCGGCGGCCAGCGCAGGCACGACCTTGGCGACGATCTGGTGTAGCGGGTAGTTCCACGGCGTGATGCAGCCGACGACGCCGACCGGTTCGCGCAGCACCAGCGAGTTGCCGATCTCCTCGCTGAACGAGTAGCCGCCGTCCAGTAGCGCGGCGATGCCACCGGAGGTGGCGGCCGGCAGACCGGCCTGTACCCGCCGGGAGAACATGATCGGCGAGCCCATCTCGGCCGTGATGGTGGCGGCGATCTCCTCGTTGCGGGCCACGATGCCCTCGGCGATCGCGCGGACGATCTTGGCCCGCTCGTCCACCGACGTGGCCGACCACGCGGGGAACGCGGCGGTCGCGGCCGACACGGCCGCGTCGACGTCGGCGGGCGTGCCGGCCGGCACCGAGGCGATGGTCTGCTCGGTCGCCGGGTTGACGACGTCGATCCGCTCGGTGGCCGAGTCGACGGATTCACCTGCGATGACGTGACCGGTACGCGTGGTGACCGGGGCGGCCATGTTCCCTCCAGGAAGGCGTTGGGGCAACTGCTCGGTAACTCCAGCCTGGCACATGGTGGCCGCCGCCGGCCGTCCGCGCGATCGGTACAGTCGCCGGTTCAGTCGAAGGACGGGCCTTCGGTCCTGGTCCGCTTCAGCTCGAAGAAGTGCGGGTTGTTGGCGAGCAGCACGGCGCCGTCGAACATGGTGCCGGCCTCCTCGCCACGCGGGATCTTGGACAGCACCGGGCCGAAGAACGCCACGCCGTTCACGTGGATGGTGGGGGTGCCGACCTCCATGCCCACCGGGTCCATGCCGCGGTGGTGGCTGGCCCGCAGCTCCTCGTCGTACTCGGTGGACGTGGCGGCCTCCGCCAGTTCGGCGGGCAGACCGACCTCGGCCAGCGACTCCACGATCACCTCGCCCAGTTCCTTGTTGCCCTGGTTGTGGATCCGGGTGCCCATGGCGGTGTACAGGTCGGGCAGCACCTTGGTGCCGTGCTGGGCGGCGGCGGCGACGGCCACCCGCACCGGGCCCCAGCCGCGGTCGAGCAGCTCGCGGTACTGCTCGGGCAGGTCAGGGCGGCCCTCGTTGAGCACCGAGAGACTCATCACGTGGAAGTTCAGCTCGATGTCCCTGACCTCCTGCACCTCGAGGATCCACCGCGAGGTGATCCAGGCCCAGGGGCACAGCGGGTCGAACCAGAAGTCGACCTTGGCCTTGCCGGCAGCGGCGCGCTCGGCAGTCGTCATGTGCGGTTCTCCATACTGGGATCGAGTCGACCGGTGCCAGCCGGCACCCTGCTAACGACAACCATCCTCGCGCCGGCGTTTCTTCCCTTCACGGGCACCCGAAGGCCGCCATCGGGCAAACAGGTGGCTGAACGTGATTGGATGCGGAGGTCCCATGCTCTCCGTTCCTGGACCGACCGAGGTGACCGTGGCCGCCCCCAACTTGACCCGCGAGCAGGCAGAACAGCGTGCCGAGCTGCTCGAGGCGCAGTCGTACGTGATCGAACTGGACCTCACCGACGGCAGCGGCGGACCCGGCGAGAAGGTGTTCCGGTCCACCACGACGGCGCGGTTCCGCTGCCTGCGGCCGGGTGCGACGAGCTGGATCGATCTGGTCGCCGAGCAGGCCGAACGTGCCGTCCTCAACGGAGTCGACCTGGACCTGCTGCACTACCGCGAGGACAAGGGCATCGAGCTGCCCGGTCTCGCCGAGGACAACGAGCTGACGGTGGACGCCTACTGCCGTTACATGAACACCGGCGAGGGCCTGCACCAGTTCACCGACCCGGTGGACGGCGGCGTGTACCTGTACTCGCAGTTCGAGACCGCCGACGCGAAGCGCATGTTCGCCTGTTTCGACCAGCCCGATCTCAAGTCCACCTACCAGCTCACGGTGCTCGCGCCCGCCGACTGGAAGGTCGTGTCGAACACCCCGGTCGAGCACAGCGAGGAACACCCGTCCGGCGCGGTGCGGCACCAGTTCGCCACCACCGAGCCGATGTCCACGTACGTGGTGGCGCTGGTGGCCGGCCCGTACGCGGAGTGGCGGGACGAGTTCGTCGACGAGAACGGCGTGGTGGTCCCGCTCGGCCTGTACTGCCGGGCGTCGCTGGCCGAGCACATGGACGCGGACCGGCTGTTCGCGGAGACCAAGCAGGGCTTCGGGTTCTACCACCGGGCGTTCGGCCTGCCCTACCCGTTCGGCAAGTACGACCAGTGCTTCGTGCCGGAGTTCAACGCGGGCGCGATGGAGAACGCGGGTTGCGTGACGTTCCTCGAGGACTACGTGTTCCGCAGCAGGGTCACGCGGTACCTGTACGAGCGCCGCTGCGAGACGATCCTGCACGAGATGGCGCACATGTGGTTCGGCGACCTGGTCACCATGCGCTGGTGGGACGACCTGTGGCTGAACGAGTCCTTCGCGACCTGGGCGGGCACGATCGCGCAGGCCGAGGCGACCCGCTGGAGCCACGCGTGGACGACGTTCGCGCAGGTATACAAGGCGTGGGCATACCGGCAGGACCAGCTTCCGTCCACGCACCCGATCGCCGCCGACATCCCCGACATCGACGCGGTCGAGGTGAACTTCGACGGCATCACCTACGCCAAGGGCGCGTCGGTGCTGAAGCAGCTGGTGGCGTACGTGGGGCGGGAGAACTTCCTCGCCGGCGTCCGCCGCTACTTCGCGACGCACTCGTTCGGCAACGCGACGCTGGCTGACCTGCTGTCGGCGCTGGAGGCCACCTCTGGCCGGGACCTGACAGCCTGGTCCCGGGAGTGGCTGGAGACCGCCGGGGTGAACACGCTGCGGCCCTCCTACACGGTGGACGAGTCCGGCAAGCTCAAGTCGTTCTCCGTCCTCCAGGAGGCTGCCGCCTCGCACCCCACGCTGCGCTCGCACCGCGTCGCTATCGGCCTTTATGACAAAACGACATCCGGCCTTGTC
>DASUGU010000075.1:0-2505 GCA_036273855.1 Pseudonocardiaceae bacterium | reverse complement strand
GCGATGACCCGGCACATCAACGACATCGTCGCGCTGGTGCAGCGGGAACGCTACGACGGGATCGACATCGACTACGAGGATCTGCCGGCCACCGACCGGCAGATGTTCACCACGTTCGTGACCCGCCTGGCCGACGCGTTACACGGGAAGGACAAGATCCTCACGATCGCTGTGTTCGCCAAGACCACCGACGCCGGCGAGGACGGGCGCAACGCCGGGCAGGACTACGCAGCCATTGGTGCGGCGGCCGACGAGGTCCGGGTGATGGCATATGACTACAACTGGTCGGAGTCACAGCCGGGACCGGTCGCGCCGCTGCCCTGGGTCCGCGATGTGCTGACCTACGCCAAGAGTCAGATACCCGCCGAGAAGATCGTGCTCGGGGTTGCGGTTTCTGGCTACGACTGGGTGGACGGCGGCCAGGGCGAAGTGGTCACCTGGATCCAATGTTTCGGACGCACCAGGGCGTTTAACGCCACCTCGCAGTACGACCGGCTCAGCCAGTCACCACATTTCAAGTACACCGATGCCCAAGGCCACCAGCACGAGGTCTGGTACGAGAACGCCGAGAGCACCGCGACCAAGCTCGAGGCCGCGAAGGCCGCCGGGATCCGCGGTGTCTTCCTGTGGATGATCAGCTCGGAGGACGACCGGACCTGGGCAACGCTGCACCACATCCTGCCCGTGCCCGCTCCTGAAGGGTCGTCCCGCTGATGCCCTGGTGGTCGGTTGCGATCGTCGTCTTCGGCGTGAATTTCGTGCTCTGGGCGAGCGTTGGTCTGGCGCGGCTGCTCGAGGAGACCTGGGCCACCAAGACACTCCGCGGCCGGTTGAGACGGCTTGGGCTTCGTAGCGGTCCGTCGATGACCGTGCAGGACGTGGCGGTGCTGATCCCGGCGCACAACGAGGAACTGGTGATCGAGGCCAGCATCGCGGCGATTACCGCGCTGGTGCCCCGGTGCAATGTCCACGTGGTCTCCGACGGCTCCACCGACCGGACCGCCGAGCTGGCCCGCCAGACCGGGGTGAACGTCATCGAAACGCGCACCAACGTCGGCAAGGCCGGCGCCCTTGAAGAGGCGATCGAGCGCTTCGGGTTGGTGCAACGTTTCCAAGCGGTGCTGCTGTTGGATGCTGATACCACCATCGAGCCAGGGTATTTCGACGCCGCTCTGCCGCATTTTGACGACCCCAAAGTCGTCGCCGTCGCCGGCGCGGTCCGGACTCACTGGCATGGCCGCGCGCTGTCGATAGTCGGCAAGATCCTGGTGTGCCACCGGGAGCGCATTTACGCGATCAGCCAGCGGCTGCTGAAGTTCGGTCAGACCTGGCGGTTCACCAACGCCACCCATATCGTGCCGGGTTTCGCCAGCATGTATCGCACGGCGGTGCTGCCGCACATCGAGATGAACCCGCCCGGCCTGGTGATCGAGGACTTCAACATGACGTTCGAGATCTACCAGAAGCGGCTGGGCAAGGTGGCGTTCAGCCTCGGCGCCGTCGCGGTGACCCAGGATCCCGATAACCTCCGCGACTACGTCCGCCAGATCAAGCGGTGGGGGCTGGGTCTGTGGCAGACGGTGCGACGGCATCCGCCCCGGTTCAACCTGTTCAGCGCCATGCTCACGGTACTGCTGCTCGAGCTGCTGACCAGCAGCATGTTCTTCCTGCTGCTGCCGTTGCTGGTGGTTGTCCTCGCCGTGCCCGCGGTGTATCCGGACGCGCTGTCGTGGCCCGGGATAGCGTCGCTGCACGGCGCGGTCGCCGCGCACATGACCCTGCGAGTGCTGCTGCTCGCGGTGACCGGTGCCGACCTGGCGTTGACCTGTGTGGTCGCGTTGATCGAACGCAGACTTCGTTTCCTGCTGCTCTGGATCTTCTTCCCGTTGCTGCGGGTACTCGACGCCGCGATCGCGCTGTATGTGTTCCCACGGGCCTGGTTGAGCTCCACCGGACGCTGGACCAGTCCGGTCCGCCGGGCGGTGGGGATGCGCCCCGCACTCAGCGACCAGATGACCATGTCGGCGGCGGTGAGAGCATCGTCGACGGACTAGACGCATTCACCGACATGAACAAGTTAGACAACGTCACGCGGATCGGGAGTTGCCGCTTAGAGGCATTGCCGGGCACAGTTGAGCCCGTGACGTTCTTGCGGGTTCTCCTCGTGGACAGTCACACGATGCTGACCGATGCCCTGACCGTCCAGCTGTCCACCACCACTGATCTGTGGGTCGTCGGTAGCGCCACACCTGATGACCCACGCCTGCTGGATATGGTCCGCACCCTGCGCCCGGACGTCGTGACAACCGAGATCGGCTCCGCGACGGTCGCGACCGGCGGGATGGTCCGGAAACTGCACGCCGCTTATCCCCCGGCACAGCTCGTCATCCTCACCGCCAGCCACGACTGCGCCCATGCCGTCGCGGCGGCACGGGCCGGCGCCACCGCCTGGGTGTCCAAGGAGAGCTCCCTGAATCACCTGCTCGAAGTCCTGCGTGGGGTCCC
>DASUGU010000074.1:0-10711 GCA_036273855.1 Pseudonocardiaceae bacterium | reverse complement strand
CGGCGGCGGCGGGCGTTCGGGCGGCGGGTGCGGGTCGGCCAGGTCTGCTCGATGGTCGCGTTGAACTCCGCGCCGAGCAGGACCGCCAGCGCCAGGATGTAGAAGAACAGCAGCGCGCCGATCGGTGCGGCCAGCGCCCCGTAGGTCAGCCCGCTGCCGACGACGAAGTCGATGTACGTGCGCAGCCCGAACGTCCCGCCGACGAACACCAGCGCGGCCAGCGCCGCCCCCGGGAGCCCGCGCCACCACGGCAGCCGCCGCGGCGGGGCGACGTGGTAGAAGGTGACCAGCCCGACGAGCAGCAGCACCGCGACCAGCGGCCAGTACGTGGCCTGGACGATGGTTTGCACGTCACTCTGTGCGGATCTGGGGAAGAAGTGCACCAGCCGCCCCGGTCCGATCACCATCACCGGCAGCAGGACGATGCCGATCACGACGGTGAGCAGGTAGAGGCCGAGTGCCAGCAGCCGGCTCTGCACCGCGCCACGCAGGTCGCGCATGCCGTACGCGATGGTCACCGTGTTCACGAAGGTCGCCGTCGCTGACGAGCCGGCCCAGAGCGCGAGCAGGAACCCGAAACTGATGACGTCGGCGCGACCACGGCGGAGCACCTCGTCGATCGTGGGCGCGATGATCTGGTCGACGACGCTCGGGGCGAACGCCCGCCGGGACGCGTCCAGCAGCGACGCCTCGACCTGGTTGATCGTCGTCGCGCCGAGGAACCCGGACAGGTAACCGATGCTGCCCAGCAGCCCGAGGAACAGCGGCGCCAGCGACAGCAGCTGCCAGAACGCCGCCTCGGCGGACAGCCCGAGGACGCGGTCGTCCCATGCTTTGGCCACGGTGCTGCGGAGTACCGACACGTGCTGCTGGCGAGCCACCGGACGCGCAACCTCCTTGACCGCCTCGGTGGCGCGCCGCGGGCGGTTCGAGCCCCGCTGCAACACCTGGCGCACGGCAAGGACAGGCGCGCGCCCTCGCCGCGACACCGGGTCCCGGGTGGCGGTCATCACCCCGAAGTGTGCCCCCGCCGGGTTGCGAGGACACGCCGGACCCCTCCGGCGCGCCGGACGGCACCCGAGCAGCGCCGGGCCAGCCCGGCTGGGCACCCCGCCCGGCCGGGAGCGCCGTCGGCGACACCAGTCCTCCGAGCGGTCGCGCCTGCGGCTCGGCGGCGGCCGGCGCGGGTAGGGTTGCCGGGCCCTCGTCGGGGACTCCCCGCCGAGGGTGCTCGCTGTCCGCATCGTGTTGAGGGGGCCCGTGACCGTCGCTGGGATGCCTGCTGAGCCGGCTTCAGGGACGCCACCGCTGCGGACGTGGCAGCGCCGCGCACTTTCGGCGTATCTGCTGCGCCGGCCGACGGACTTCCTCACCGTGGCGACGCCCGGCGCAGGGAAGACGACCTTCGCGTTGCGGGTGGCGGCGGAACTGCTCGCCGACCGCACCGTCGCTGCCGTCACCGTCGTCACCCCGACCGAGCACCTGAAGAACCAGTGGGCGCTGGCGGCCGCCCGGCTCGGGATCCCGCTCGACCCCACGTTCCGCAACGCCGACGGCGCGACCGCGCGGGACTTCCGCGGCGCGGTCGTGACGTACGCGCAGGTGGCCGCGGCCCCGGCGCTGCACCGGGCGCGCACCGCCAACCGGCGCACGCTCGTCGTGCTGGACGAGGTGCACCATGCCGGCGACGCACTGTCCTGGGGCGAGGCGGTACGGGAGGCGTTCGAGCCGGCGGCCCGGCGGCTGGCGTTGACCGGCACGCCGTTCCGCTCGGACGAGAACGCGATCCCGTTCGTCCGGTACGAGCCGGAGCCGGACGGCGCGCTGCGGTCGGCGGCCGACCACGCGTACGGGTACGGCGAGGCGCTGCGGGACGGCGTGGTCCGGCCGGTGATCTTCCTGGCCTACTCCGGTGAGGCGAGCTGGCGCACCAGCGCGGGCGAGGAGTTCACCGCCCGGCTGGGCGAGCCGTTGACCCAGGAGCAGAACGCCCGCGCCTGGCGGACCGCGCTGGACCCGTCGGGGGAGTGGATCCCGGCGGTCCTGCACGCCGCGGACACCCGGCTGACCCAGTTGCGTGCCGCGGGCATGCCGGACGCGGGCGCGCTGGTGATCGCGTCCGACCACGAGTCGGCCAAGGCGTACGCGAAGGCCATCGCCGAGATCAGCGGGCAGGAGCCGACGGTCGTGCTGTCCGACGACCCGAAGGCGTCCGGCCGGATCGCCGAGTTCGCCGCGACCACCGCGCGGTGGCTGGTGGCGGTGCGGATGGTCAGCGAGGGTGTCGACGTGCCCCGGCTGGCCGTCGGCGTCTACGCGACCAGCGCGTCCACTCCGCTGTTCTTCGCGCAGGCCGTCGGCCGGTTCGTGCGGGCCAGGCGGCCGGGGGAGACGGCCAGCGTGTTCCTGCCCAGCGTGCCGGTGCTGCTGGAGCTGGCCAGCCAGATGGAGGCCGAGCGGGACCACGTGCTGGGCCGGCCGCACCGGGAGAAGGACGGTTGGGACGACGAACTGCTCGCCGATGCCAACCGCACCCGGGACGAACTGGGCGAGGACGAGTCGGCGTTCACGTCGCTGGGCGCCTCGGCCGAGCTGGACCAGGTGATCTACGACGGCTCGTCGTTCGGCACCGCGGCCCTGGCCGGGACCGACGAGGAACAGGACTACCTGGGCCTGCCCGGCCTGCTGGAACCGGACCAGGTGCGGGCGCTGCTGCGGCAGCGGCAGGACCGGCAGTTGACCGACCGCTCGGCGCGGCCGGCCGACCGACCGGCGGCCGAGCAGCCGACGCGCCCGGTGTCGGTGGGGGAGCGGCTAGCGTCGCTGCGCAAGGAGCTGAACACCCTCGTGTCGGTCTACCACCACCGGACCGGCAAGGCGCACGGCATGATCCACGGGGAGCTTCGCCGGGTTTGTGGTGGTCCGCCGACGGCGATGGCGTCCGTCGAGCATTTGGAGGAACGGATCGCCACGCTGCGTTCGTGGTGATCGCCGGGCATCGCCCAGGTGGCGGGACACGGCCACCGGTGAGCTGCGTCTTTTTCTCAGTTTTCGTAACCCACGGTGATCGGCCGGGTGGCTGGCGCGGAGAGTTGACGGCCCGGTGACATGGCCGTTGCCGGATTGTGTCACCCAGTTCGGTACTGAATCGATTCGCATGGCTTGGGTCACCGGCTGTCGTGGCATATGTTGTCGCCCACAACATTCTTATGTTGTCGCCCACAACATTTTCGGTTCCGGCCCGGCTCGGAACCACGCAACCAAGGATGAAGGGGACGCGGATGCGTAAAACCGCCCTCACCCTGATCGCCGTGAGCTCGGGCCTCGCCTTGAGCCTCGCGGCCTGCGGGAACAACAGCTCCGGCGGGTCGAACGGCGCGGCTCCGGCCGCGTCGGGGGCCTCGTCGTGCAAGGCCATCGGCGCCGGTCTTCCCAGCGCCGCGACCGCGGCCAGCAGCACCGTCACGCCGCAGAGCGTGACCCAGCAGCTGGGCAGTGCCAACGGCGCCAAGGTCGGCGTCATCCTGCCGGAGACGGCGACGTCCGCCCGCTGGCAGGACTTCGACCTGCCGTTCCTCAAGCAGGCTCTGGGCGCTGAGGGCTTCAGCGTCAACATCCAGAACGCCCAGGGCGACGACCAGCGCTTCGCCCAGATCGCCGACAGCATGCTCGCCCAGCACGTCAAGGTGCTGGTCATCGGTGCGACCACCGGCGCCGCCGGTGCCACGGTGGAGCAGAAGGCCAAGGCCCAGGGCGTGCCGGTCATCGACTACGACCGCCTGAACCTGGGCGGCAGCGCCGACTACTACGTCAGCTTCGACAACGTGCGGGTCGGCCAGCTCCAGGGCATCGCCATGGCCACCGCGCTGAAGGACAAGCGGGGCGCCCAGGTCATCTCCATCCAGGGTGCGCCGACCGACAACAACGCGACCCTGTTCCAGCAGGGCTCGAGCCAGGTGCTCGACCCGCTGTACTCCTGCGGTCAGCTCAAGCTGGTCAAGGCCCAGCGGATCGACAACTGGGACAATCAGAAGGGTGGCCAGACCTTCGAGCAGTTCCTGACCGCCAACGGCGGCAAGGTGGACGGCGTGCTCGCCGCCAACGACGGCCTCGCCGGCGCGATCATCACGGTGCTGCAGAAGAACGGCCTGGCCGGCAAGGTCCCGGTCACCGGCCAGGACGCCACGGCCGCCGGTCTGACCGCGGTCCTGGAGGGCCAGCAGTACTCCACGGTGTTCAAGCCGGAGAAGCTGGAGGCCAACGCCTCCGCCGAACTGGCGCTGGCCCTGGAGAAGGGCAACACCACGGTCGCCAACCAGATCGCGGGCCAGACCTCGCACGACCCGACGGCCAACCGCGACGTCAAGTCCGTGCTGCTGGCGCCGGAGTCCATCACGAAGGACAACGTGAAGGACGTCGTCTCGCAGGGGTACGTCAAGGCGAGTGACATCTGCGTCGGCGCGGCCGCCGCGGTGTGCACCCAGCTCGGCATCTCCTGATCGCACAACTCGCCGTGGCGGGGCCTCGACCGCACCGGGCCCCGTCACGGCATCCCACGTGGCACCATGACGAACCGCGTGAACCGGTGGCGTTGGTGCCGACATCACGCTGACAACCGCTGACAACGCTGTCCGGTGTGGCCGGACAGCGTTGCCCGACTTTCCGTGGAGGTCCGCCGTGAACGAGCCGATCCTCGAACTGCGCGGCATCAACAAGAGCTTCGGCCCGGTCCACGTCCTGCACGACGTCGATCTCGTCGTGCGGGCCGGTGAGGTGACCGCGCTGGTCGGCGACAACGGCGCCGGCAAGTCCACCTTGGTCAAGTGCATCGCCGGCATCAACAGCATCGACAGTGGTGAGGTGCTGTTCGAGGGCCGGCATGTGCACGTGCACAACCCGAAGGAAGCGGCCGCGCTGGGCATCGAGGTCGTCTACCAGGACCTGGCGCTGGCCGAGAACCTGGACATCGTGCAGAACATGTTCCTGGGCCGGGAACGCACCCACAACGGGATGCTGGACGAGGCCGACATGGAACTGGCCGCCCGCAAGACGCTGGCCTCCCTGTCGGTGCGCACGGTGAAATCCGTGCGGACCCCGGTGTCCTCACTGTCCGGTGGCCAGCGGCAGACCGTGGCCATCGCCAAGTCGGTGCTGTGGAACAGCAAGGTGGTGCTGCTCGACGAGCCGACCGCCGCGCTGGGCGTCGCCCAGACCCGGCAGGTGCTCGACCTGGTGCGCAGGCTCGCCGAACAGGGGCTCGGCGTGGTGCTGATCAGTCACAACATGAACGACGTCTTCGAGGTGTCCGACCGGATCGCGACGCTGTTCCTCGGCCGGATGGCGGCCGAACTGCCGACCAAGGACCTGACCAACAGCCAGGTCGTCGAGCTGATCACCTCCGGCCGGTCGGGCGATCTCGGCCTGGCCCGGCCCGACGTGGCGGCGGTCTGACGTGCGACCGCAATCCCAGCACCGCATCCGGTCCATCAGCGTGAGGAACCACCATGACTGACAGCTCGACCACACCGACCGACCGGCCACCGTCCGGCGTGGGCACGGCGACCCAGGACTCGGTCATCTCCGACTTCGGCATCGACACCACGTCGCTGTCCACCGGCGAGGCGATCCGCGACTACGGCCGCAAGCTGCGCGGCGGTGAACTTGGCCCGCTGCCCGCCCTGGCCGGACTGGTGATCCTGCTCATCATCTTCACCGCCCTGTCCGGCAACTTCCTCACCCTGAACAACCTCGCCAACCTGATGTCGCAGGGCGCGGGCGAGACGATCATCGCGATGGGCATCGTGCCGGTGCTGCTGCTCGGCGAGATCGACCTGTCCGCGGGCACCGCGTCCGGTCTGACCGCCGCGGTGCTGGCGCTGCACCTGAACGAGAAGGGCAACCTGCTCGCCGGGATGGGCAACACCGTCTTCTACGGATTCATCATCATCCTGGTGGTGGCGGCGCTCCTGTCCGCGATGCAGCGGATCTGGGCGGGTGCCGTGTTCTCCGCGGCGGGCGCGGTCATCATGCTGATCGGCCCGGCGCCCAACGCCTGGATCGAGATGCTGCTCGCCGTGTGCGTCGGCGCGGGCATCGGCTGCCTGACCGGCTTCCTGGTGTCCAAGATCGGCATGCCGTCCTTTGTGGTGACTCTGGCGTTGTTCATCGCCTGGTACGGCGTGATCCTGCTGTTGATCGGCAACGCGGGTGAACTGTCCATTCGGCAGAGTTCCGTCCTGTTCGACGTCGCCAACGGCAACCTGAACACGGTCGGCAGCTGGGTCCTGTTCGTCATCGGCGGTGGTGGCTATGCCGCAGTGGTGCTGTGGCGGCACTTCTCCCGGCTGCGCAGGGGGCTGGTCGCCCAACCGACCACCCTGATCACGATCAAGGTGTTGATCGTCGTGGTGCTCGGCGCCGTGGCCACCTACCTGCTGACGCTCAACCGGTCGCCCAACCCGACGCTGACCACCATCGCGGGCGTGCCGTTCGTGGTGCCGATCATCCTGGTGCTGCTGGTCATCGGCACCTTCGTGCTGGACCGCACCAAGTACGGCCGGCACGTCTACGCGGTCGGCGGCAACCGGGAGGCCGCGCTGCGCGCCGGTATCAATGTGGACAAGATCCGGATGAGCGTGTTCGTGATCTGTTCGGCCGTCGCGGCGATCGGCGCCATCGTCTACAGCTCCAAGATCGGTGAGGTGGACGGCAACGCCGGTAACGGCAACACGCTGTTGTTCGCGGTCGGCGCCGCCGTCATCGGTGGCACGTCGCTGTTCGGCGGTCGCGGCCGGGTACGCGACGCCGTGCTCGGTGGTGCCGTGCTGGCCATCGTGCAGAACGGACTCGGCCTGCTCGGTTTCCAGGCCGCGCAAGTGAACATCATCACCGGTCTGGTCCTGCTGATCGCGGCTACCGTGGACGCACTGTCGCGCCGGCGCGCCTCGACCCGCTGAGGACGCCCCACTGACCGCGGAACACGCAGGGGGGCGGCCCAGATTGACCAGTTCGCCCACCGCCGGCACTCGTCCGGACGAGGTGCGCCGGCACAACCGGGCCGCCCTGCTGCGTCGGCTGCACGTGGAGGGCCCCTGCACCCGCGCCGATCTGGCCGTGGAACTGGGGCTCAACCGCAGCACCATCAAGACCCTCGTGGACGGTCTGGCCGAGGACGGGGTTGTCGCCGAACGGGTGCCGGCCCGGCGCAGCGGTGCGGGCCGGCCGTCCCTGTTGGTCCTGCCACAGCCGCAGGCCGCCGTGGTGCTGGCCGTGGACATCCGGGTGGAACAGGTGTCCGTGGCGCTGGTCGGCATCGGCGGCGAGATCATGTCCCGGTCCAGCTGGAGCCTGCGGCCGGCCACCCGGGCACCTCTCGAGGTGTTCACCAAGATCGTGGACAGCAGCCAGTTGCTGATCGACGAGCTGGCCGTGCCGGTGGTCGCGGTCGGGGTGTCGCTGCCCGCCGTGGTGCGCCGCGCGGACGGCCTGGTGCACGAGGCACCCAACCTGCACTGGACCGACGTGCCGCTGGGGGAGTGGCTGACCCGGGCGCTGCACCTGCCGGTGCACGTGGGCAACGACGCCGAACTTGGCGCGCTGGCCGAACACCTGCGGGGCGCCGCCCGCAATGCCGCCGACGTGGTCTACGTCGCGGCCGACGTCGGCATCGGCGGCGGGGTGATCTCCAGCGGCGTCTCGCTGCGCGGCAGCGGCGGCTACGTCGGCGAGATCGGCCACATGGTGGTCCGGCACGACGGCCGGCAGTGCTACTGCGGGTGTCGGGGCTGCTGGGAGACCGAGGTCGGCGAGCGGGCGCTGAGCCGGGCGCTGGGCATGCCGGCGGAGTCGCCGCGCGGCGCCATCGTGGCCGAGCTGCGGTCCATGGCCGGTGACCCGGACACGGTGCTGGACCTGCTGGGTGAGTTCGCCGAGTGGCTGGCCGTGGGCCTGTGCAACGTGGTGAACCTGCTGTGCCCGCAACTGGTGGTGCTGGGCGACCTGTTCACCGCGCTGCCCGACGACCTCGTCGAGCACGTCGGGCGGGTGGTGCGCGAACGCAGCCTGGTCAGCCGGGCCCTGGGCGGCACCCGGATCGTCACGTCGTCGCTGGGCTCGGACGCCAAGCTGCTGGGTGCCGCGGAACTGGCCTTCGAGCCCGTGCTGGCCAATCTGGGGCTCTGACGACGCACCGAGGGCGGGACCTTGCGATCCCGCCCTCGGTGGCTTGCTTCGTCGGTGCCGGCATCGTGAGCCGGCAGTGGCCGGTTCAGTCTTGCTGCAGCTCCGCCGCCATCTCGCGAAGCCTGGTCTCGTGCTGGCGGGCGTGGTGCCCACAGAACAGGAGTTCTCCGCCCGTCGCGAGCACGGCCCGTACCCGGGCAGGTGCGCCACAACGGTCGCAACGATCGGCAGCGGTCAATTCGGGGCGGGCGAGCGTTGTCGTCATGGAGTTCTCCCTCCGTCCCGGCACCAGGACACCGGTGCCACTTCCGGCCACGATCACGTCGGTGGGCACCGGGGTGGCGCTTCCCTTCGCGTTCGCTGCTTCCACTCTTGCAGACGCCTGGGGGTGCGCAAGTGTTCCCGCGCCGTTGCGAGCGTCGTCACGTCACGTACTACCCGGATGTCGCAGCGAACCACGGATGATCGTTCCGCTCCGTAGCCGCTACCAGGGGAAATGCCATGCACGAAGCCGGTTCGATCGTGATGTGGGTCACGATTCTCCTGCCGTGCGGAGCGGTTCGCCCTCAGAGAACGTAACCCGATGTGCCTTCCAGTTGTCCGTTTCCTTCGCAATCCGACCGCAGGGTGTCGTAGTGCGAACCGCCCGAATTGCACCGGTACAGCGGCGCCGACTCCGGCCCGGCCGGCGCGTGCGTGTAGATGTAGCCGAGCAGCCGGATCGTCGTCTGGCCCTCGCACTTGCCGCTCTGGTCGACCGACGAGAAGTAGTCCGAGCCGCCGGTCACCTGGCACAGGTAGAAGCGCACGGTGCCCGACACGTTGGTACGCACCAGGTAGCCCAGCGGGCCCTCCGCGGTGAACCCGGCCGGTACGGCCGAGCCCGCGGTGAGCGTGATGTGCGAGCCGGTCGGGCTGTGGTACCGGGTGATCGGCACGGTCGGCAGGCTCGCCTTGGTGGCCGGCGGCGGCACGGTGGTGGGCAGCGGGTGCCGGGTCGCCGTGTGTGCGGCCGTGGGCGGCGCGGCGCCATCCCGGGCGGTGGTCAGCGGAACCGGCGTCACCGACGCCGTGGGCGTGGCTGTGGCCGTCGTGGTGGGTCCACCGGACGTCGTCGGGGTCGTCGTCGCCGAGTCCTGGATGGCCGCCACGTGCCCGCTCGGCGGCGCGGCCTCGGCCCTGCGGTGCCTGCGCGATGCCGAAGTCGGCCAGCTTCACCCGGCCACCGGGCAGCAGCATGATGTTGCTGGGCTTGACGTCCCGGTGCACCACACCGGCCGCGTGCGCGGTCTCCAGCGCCGCCAGCACCTGCCGGCCGATCTCGGTCACCCGATCCGGCGGCAGCGGCCCCTGCGCGGCCACCACGTGCGCCAGCGTCGGCGCGGCCACCAGTTCCATCACCAGGAACATGGCGTCCTGCTCGGGCACCACGTCGTAGACGGTGACGATCGACGGGTCGTTCAGCCGGCCCGCGGTGCGCGCCTCGCGCAGCACCCGCTGGATGAACGCGGCCCGCTCGCCCGAGCGCAGGCCCGGCGGTATCCGGATCTCCTTGACCGCCACCTGGCGCCCGATCACCCGGTCCTCGGCGCGCCACACCACACCGATGCCGCCCCGGCCCAGTTCGCCGAGTACCGCGTACCGCCCGGCGATCACCCGCTCGTCATCCCCCACGGTGACTCCCCACGGCGGGGATCGTAGCCAGGGCGCGAACACGACTCGGCCCCGACCGGTGAACCGGTCGGGGCCGAGTGCGGATGTGCTCAGTCCAGGTAGTCCCGCAACACCTGCGACCGGGACGGGTGGCGCAGCTTGGACATCGTCTTGGACTCGATCTGCCGGATGCGCTCCCGGGTCACCCCGTACACCTGGCCGATCTCGTCCAGCGTCCTGGGCTGGCCGTCGGTGAGGCCGAACCGCAGCCGCACCACACCGGCCTCGCGCTCGGACAGCGTGGCCAGGACCGACTGGAGCTGGTCCTGCAGCAGCGTGAACGACACCGCGTCCACGGCCACGACGGCCTCGGAGTCCTCGATGAAGTCACCGAGCTGCGAGTCGCCCTCGTCACCGATCGTCTGGTCCAGCGAGATGGGCTCCCGGGCGTACTGCTGGATCTCCAGCACCTTCTCCGGGGTGATGTCCATTTCCTTGGCCAGTTCCTCGGGGGTGGGTTCCCGACCGAGATCCTGCAGCAGCTCGCGCTGGATGCGGCCCAGCTTGTTGATCACCTCGACCATGTGCACCGGGATGCGAATGGTGCGGGCCTGGTCGGCCATGGCGCGGGTGATGGCCTGGCGGATCCACCAGGTGGCGTACGTGGAGAATTTGTAGCCCTTGGTGTAGTCGAACTTCTCGACGGCGCGGATGAGGCCCAGGTTGCCCTCCTGGATCAGGTCCAGGAACGCCATGCCTCGTCCCGTGTAGCGCTTCGCGATGCTCACCACCAGGCGCAGGTTGGCCTCCAGCAGGTGATTCTTGGCGGCCTTACCTTCCTCGATGATGATCTGCAGCAGCGGAGCCAACTCGTCGC
>DASUGU010000073.1:0-8013 GCA_036273855.1 Pseudonocardiaceae bacterium | reverse complement strand
CGTGGCCGGTGTCATGCACACTGATCAACTGAAGCCCTTGGTCGTGATCTTCCTTCTGTCGCAAGAAGCATGATCAACCAAGGGCTTCACCCATGATCAACCGGGGTCGCTCACCGGCACAACCAGGTTAAATAACAAGCTGAGAGCCTGTTCCTGGACCTGAGCGGCTTCGTCAGCGCACTCGACCCGACCGGTGGCTTCTTCGGCCACGACAAGGTGGAGGGTGTCGCCACGACCGACGGCGGCCGACCGTCGTGGTCAGCAACGACAACGACTTCGGCATCGACGGGGTCAGCAACGACGCGCCGCCGTTCCAGCTGCACGCCAAGATCCTGCCCAACGGCCAGCAGGACGACGGAGAGTACCTGTCGGTCACCATGGCCAAGGTGCACGATGCCACCGGCACGGCCACGGTGACGATCACGGTCACCGGCCACGGCCATGGCCACTGACGTGGGGAGAAACATGAACGGACGAACGGTCACCGTCGGGTTCGTCGGCGCGGCACTGGTCGCGCTGACCATGGCGACCGCACCCGGCGCGGCGGCCCAGGGCCACGGGCCGGACCGGCTGCCCGACTCGCTGCGGTGCGCACCGGACGCGTTCGCGGTCGGCTTCAACGACTCGCTGGACAAGCTGGTGCGCAACGGGGCCGGGCTGGGCGGGTTGTCGTCGCTGGCGTTCGACGCCCGGTCGCACGCCTGGGCGTCGGCCGTGGACAACAACGGCACCGACCCGGCGCGGATCTGGTTCTTCCGCGACCTGAACCACCCGACGGTGGTGCGGGACCCGCTGGTGCTGAAGATGCCCGACGGCACGCCGTACAACGGGATGAACTCGGACAACGAGGGTCTCGCGGTACTGCCCGACGGTGACTACGTGGTGAGTTCGGAGACGGAGCCGTCGATCCGGATCTACGGCCGGGACGGCGTGCAGCGCGCGTCGCTGCCGGTCCCGGCCCGGTTCGCGGTCACCGGCACCACGCCGGCCGGCCAGGCCACCAACAACGCGACCCTCGAAGGGCTGACGATCACGCCGAACGGCAAGCAGATCGTGGCCGCGATGGAGGGCGCGCTGTCCGGTGACGTGTCCGCGTCCGGTGACGCCACCGAGCACCGGTTCCTGGTCTACGACGTGGACCGGCACGGCACCTGGCACCTGACCACGCAGATCGCCTACCGCACCGACACCGGCAACCGCGTGCCCGAGGTGGCGGCCTACACCGACGACTCGCTGCTGGTCGAGGAGGCCGCCTTCACCACGACGGCGGGCAACTCGGTCGACCTGTACGCGGTCACCGCGCTGCACAAGGCGAAGGACGTCAGCGGTGTGACGAACCTGTCCGACGTGCCCGGCGACGCCGTGCACAAGCGGCTGGTGGCCGATCTCGTCACGTGCCCGACCCTGGGCGCGACGGCGAAGGAGACGCAGACCAACCCGCTGCTGGACAACTTCGAGGGCATGGCGATCACCGGTCACCAGCACGGCCTGACCGGCGTCAGCATGATCAGCGACGACAACTTCAGCGCGGCGCAGACCACGCGGGTGCTGAACCTGCTGGCCCGCCTGCCGTAACGCACAGCGCCGTCACCGGGGCATTGGCGCGGACCATGCCCCGGTGACGGCTGTCCGGGTCACCGAATCGGAACCGCCGCCGGGATGCGGGCGTGGGACGCATCCCGGCGGCGGCGTCTTCGGTGTCAGTGCAGAAAAGCCTGTACGGCGGCCGCGAAGTCGTCCATCGACACGGCCGGCAGATCGTTGTGGGTCGTGGCCTCCCGCATCGGCGCGAGCGCGGCGCCGACCGCCCGTTTCGCCGCCCGCACCGCGGCCGGGGGCTGCGCGCAGATCCGGCCCAGCGCGGCGGTCACCTCGGCGTCCAACTCGGCGAGGGGCACGCAGCGGTTGGCCAGGCCGGCGGCCCGCGCGGCCGGACCGGTCAGCAGTTCACCGGTGTACAGCAGTTCCCGCGCCACGGCGGGCCCGGCCAGCACGGTCAGCCGGGCGGCGAAGGCGGGCGTGGCGAGAATGCCCAGACGGGCAATGGGCATGCCGATCCGGGCCGATTCGGCCATGTACCGCATGTCGCAGGCCAGTGCGAGCTGGCACCCGGCTCCGGCGGCCGCGCCCTCGATCCGCGCCACCACCGGCACCGGGCACCGCTCGATCGCCTGGAACGCCGCCTCCATGCGGGCGAAGGACTCCTCGACGAGGTCGGCGTCCGCGTCCAGCCACTCGCTGATGTCCGAGCCGGCGCAGAACGTCCCGCCGTGGCCGCTGACCAGGATGGCCCGCACCCGCTCCTGCGTGCCCAGTTCGTCGACCAGCCGCTCCAGTTCGGCCCACCCGGCCATGGTCAGGGCGTTGCGCCGCTGCCCGTTGCCCACGGTGATCCGGGCGACGGGACCGGCCAGCCGCGCCGCCACCAACGACGTGGCGGGCGCGACCTCGGTGGTCATCGGACGACACCCTTGGCGTGCAGTTCGGCGAGATGCGCCGGGTCGACGCCCAGCGCGGTGAACACCTCGTCGGTGTGCTCGCCGAGCAGCGGCGGCGGGGTGCGCACCTGGGGTGCGCTGGCCGACAGCTTCAGCGGCGACGCCACGGTCTGCAGCTTGCCTGCGGTCTCGTGCACCATGTCGGTCACCATGTCGCGGGCCACCACCTGCGGGTGGGCCAGCGCCTGGTCGACGGTGTTGATCCGCCCGGCGGGCACCTTCGCCTCGGACAGCACCGTGCTCCACTCGGCGCCGCCGCGGGTCACCAGGATCCGTTCGATCAGCGGGAGCAGTTCGTCCCGGTTGCGCACCCGGTCCGGGTTGGTGGCGAACCGGGGGTCGTCGGCGAGCTCGCCGATGCCGATGGCGGTGGCGAACCGGCGCCACAGCGTGTCGTTGCCGGCGGCCACCATGATGTGTCCGTCCGAGGTGGGGAACGCCTGGTAGGGCACGATCGTCGGGTGCGCCGAGCCGTACCGGGCGGGGATCTCGCCGGACGCGAAGTAGCCACCCGCGACGTAGGCCAGCCAGGCGATCTGACCGTCCAAAAGTGACACGTCGACCCACTGGCCGCGGCCGGTTCGCTCCCGTTCCTGGAGCGCGGCGAGGATGCCGACGGTGGCCCACATGCCGGCGGCCAGGTCGGCGCCGGACACGCCGAACCGCACCGGCGGCCCGTCCGCCTCGCCGGTCACGCTCATCACGCCGGACAGTGCCTGGGCGATGGCGTCGTAGCCGGGTTCGTGGCTGTACGGGCCGGTCTGGCCGTAGCCGCTGATGGAGGCGTAGACGACCCGCGGGTTGCCTTCGGCGACCTGCTCGTAGCCGACGCCGAGCCGGGCGGCGGTGCCGGGGCGGAAGTTCTCCACGACCACGTCGGCCGTCGCGGCGAGCCTGCCGACCAGCTCGCGGCACTCCGGGTCCTTCAGGTCCACCGAGATGCCGCGCTTGTTGCGGTTGACGCTGAGGAAGTAGGCGGCGTCCTCACCCTGGAAGGGCGGGCCCCAGGCCCGGGTGTCGTCCCCGTCCTGGTTGTTCTCGACCTTGATCACGTCGGCGCCCAGATCGGACAGCACCATCGTGCAGAACGGTCCGGACAGGATGCGGGACAGATCGAGCACGCGCAGCCCGCTCAGGGTGCCCTCGTGGTGCAGCCAAGGGGACGGGGATTCGACCATGACGCCTCCATCGCTGGCCAACTGGCTCAGTGGCTCATCCACTTACCCGAGTCTTCGGCCGGTGACGCGCTGTGTCAAGGGGACGGGCGAGTGGTGTCGGTCGCGTACGGGCGGGTGACCGGTCCGAGGCCCGGTCACCCGCCCGTGCCGCCGCCGTCAGGCCGTGGAAGGCGCGGCAGCGGCCGGGGTCTCCACGATCGCCGGTGCCGGTTTCGGCATTATCGCGAGTGCGATTGCCGCCAGCACACAACATCCGACTATGTACCAACTGATCCAGGTACTGGAGCCGGTCGCGGTCAGGATGGCGGCGGCGATCAGCGGGGCAGGCCCGCCTGCGATCACCGACGCGAACTGGTAGCCCATGCCGGCACCGCTGTAGCGGATGTTGGTGCCGAAGGCTTCCGCGATGAGCGAGGCCTGCGGGCCGTACTGCATGTCGTGCACCACCAGCGAGATGATGATCGCCAGCAGCACGATGCCCGCCGACCTGGTGTTGAGCAGGCCGAAGTAGGGGAACGCGTAGGCGGCCGTCAGGACGATGCCGATGCCGTACATCATCTTGCGCCCGATCAGGTCGGACAGGTGCCCGAACAGCGGCACCGTGATCAGACCGATGGCCGCGGCGATCGCCGTGTCGGTGAGCAACTGACCCCTGGGCAGGGTGAGTGCCTTCGTGCCGTAGGTCAGCACGAACGTGGTGAACAGGTAGAACGGTGCCTGTTCGGACATGCGCACGAACGCCGAGGCGAAGATCTCCCTCGGGTACTTCTTGAACGCCTCGAGGACCGGCAGGCGGACGACGTGCTCCGCCTCCTTGATCACTTTGAACTCGGGGCTTTCCTGCACGCGCAGCCGGACGAACAGGCCGACGCCGATCATGAGGACGGACAGCAGGAACGGGATCCGCCAGCCCCACGACAGGAACGACGCGTCCGACATCGAGCTGAACGCCTGGAAGATGACGGTGGACAGCAGCAGGCCGATCGGCACACCCAGCTGCGGGTAGGCCGCGAACAGGCCGCGCCGCTTCTGGCTGCCCCATTCCATCGACAGCAGCACAGAGCCGCCCCACTCACCGCCGACGCCGACACCTTGGATCAGGCGCAGGACGACGAGCAGGACCGGAGCCGCGACACCGATCGTGGCGAAGCCGGGCAGCACGCCGATCAGCGCGGTCGCGATGCCCATCAGGAGGAGCGTGGTGATCAGGGTCGCCTTGCGCCCGATCCGGTCGCCGTAGTGGCCGAAGATGGCGGCGCCGACCGGCCGGGCGGCGAAGCCGACGAACTGGGTGGCGAAGGATTCCAGGATGCCCGCGGAGTCCGAGCTGTCCGGGAAGAACACATGGGGAAAAACGAGCGCGGCGGCGAATCCGTACAAAAAGAAGTCGTACCATTCGATGGTTGTACCCACGGTGCTGGCGACAACTGCTCGCCGGCGGTGGGTGCGATTCAAGGTGTCCACTGGCGATCGCCTCCATTGGCTCAGCCACTAGTCCACTGGGTCAGTGAACCGTGACACTGCTAGGCTGAACCGCAGGTGTCAAGGGGGGATGGGAGCCCGTGTCCGATTCGCTAAGACCCGTTACACGGCCCCGGCTGTACGAGCAGGTCATGGCGCAGCTCCGGGAGCACGTCGTGGCGGCGGGTCTGAAGGCGGGCGACCGCCTGCCGTCGGAGCGTGAGCTGGCCGAACGTCTCCGGGTCAGCCGGGCGTCGATCAAACAGGCCATCGTCGTGCTCGAGGTCCAGGGCCTGGTGGAGATCCACCACGGCGGCGGCATGTTCCTGCGCACCGACAGCCTCGTTCCGGAGCCGGTCGACACCTTGGTCGAGCGCCGCCGCAGGCTGCCCGACGTGCTCGACGCCCGCGAGGCCATCGAGACCAAGCTGGCCGAACTGGCCGCCCTGCGGCGCACCGACAGTGACCTCGCCGAGATCGACGGCGCCCTGGCCGCGATGCGCGCCCAGATCGACGCCGGTGACCGTGGCGAGGACGGTGACCTGCGGTTTCACTCCGCCGTCACCGCCGCCGCGCACAGCCCGCTCCTGGCCGAGTTCATGCGGGAGATCGCCGAGCAGGTCGCGGAGAGTCGGCACGAGTCGCTCCAGCAGCCCCGCAGGCCCCCCAAGTCACTGGCCCAGCACACCAAGATCGCCGAGGCCATCAGAGCGCGCAACGCCTCCGCCGCCCGCTCGGCCATGCGCAAGCACGTGGAGACGGTCAGCCGGGTCCGGTTGCTGTCCTGGGACCCGGACGGCGACTGGCCGGCCTGATTTCGGTCCACGGTGTGAAGCCCCTGTGGGCCATCGTTACGCAACGCCGTGCGGGCACCACCGCGCCGTGGGCGGGCCGCTGACGAGCGATATCGTCGGTGTCACCGGACCATCTCGAACAACCGCGGAGGACGACCCTGAGCACGGACGACCCCGCGGACGGCACTCCTGCGGAGACCCAGCAGACCACCGAGCCGGCCGCGTCGGTCGGCGCGGACACCCCAGACGCGGCGAAGCCCACCACGGGCCCGGCGGGCACTGCCACCGGCCCGGCGGACACCGCCACCGAGCCTGCGGCCACCACGGCCGCATCGGCGACCACCACCGAGCCGGCCGAGACCGCTGATGCGCCGGACGGCACCGGTCGGCGGCATCCCGTCCGGCGCGTCGTGTTCACCACGCTGGCCTGCCTGCTCGTGTTCGCCGCCCTCGTCGCGCCCAACGAGCTGGCCGAGTTCACCCTGGGGGCGTTCCTGCGCATCCCGGTCGAGGCCCTGGTCGGCGCCGCGCTGCTGCTGATCCTGCCGCCGAAGCCCAGGCGGATCGTGGCGATCGTGCTGGGCGTGCTCCTCGGTCTGGTCACCGTCGTCAAGCTGCTGGACATCGGCTTCTTCATCGCCCTGGAGAAGCCGTTCGACCTGCTCGGCGACTGGGCGTTCTTCCAGCCCGGCTACAACTTCCTGATCGGCGCGGTCGGCCACGTCGGCGCGGTGATCGTGGCGATCCTCGTGATCATCGCGGCGATCGCCCTGGTGCTGGTGATGGGCCTGGCGGTGGGCAGGCTGGCCAGGATCGCCGGCAGCCACCGCATCGCCGTCACCCGAACCACCGCCGTGCTCGCGGTGATCTGGCTGGTGTGCGCGTTCACCGGCGTCCAGTTCGCCCCCGGCCAGCCGTTCGCCGCCCGGGCCGACGCCACGCTCGCCGCCGACAACGCCCGCCAGGTCAGTGCGGACATCGCCGACCAGCGCCAGTTCGACCAGCAGTTGGCCACCGACCCGATCAACTCCATTCCCAGTGCCGACCTGCTCACCGGGCTGCGCGGCAAGAACGTGCTGCTGGTGTTCGTGGAGAGCTACGGGCGGGTCGCGGTGCAGGACTCGTTCTTCTCGCCGCCGATCGACAAGCTGCTGGACAACGGCACCAAGCAACTGGCCGCGGACGGTTTCCAGGCGCGCAGCGGGTTCCTGACCTCATCCACGGTGGGTGGCGCGAGCTGGCTGGCGCACTCGTCGATGCAGTCCGGTTTGTTCGTGAGCAGCCAGCAGCGTTACGAGTCGCTGGTGAACTCCGACCGCACGTCGCTGTCCGGTGCGTTCCGGGAGGCCGGCTGGCAGACCGTCGGCTACGACGCGTCCAACTTCGCCCCGGTGCCCAAGTCGACGCTCTACCCCTACGACAAGTTCTACGACGCGGTGAACGTCGGCTACAAGGGCCCGCGCTTCTCCTACGCCACGATGCCCGACCAGTACATGTTCCACGTCTTCCAGCAGAAGGAACTGGCCCAGCCGGGCCACCCGCCGGTGATGGCCGAGATCGACCTGGTGTCCTCGCACACGCCCTGGACGCCGCTGCCGCGAATGGTGGATCCGGCCAAGATCGGCGACGGCTCGATCTTCGACCCGATGCCGGCGCAGGGCCCGACCCCCAGCGCGCTCTGGCAGAACGCCAGCCAGGTCCGGGCCTCCTACGGCCAATCCATCCAGTATTCGCTGACCGCGCTGGTCTCCTTCGTCAGCCACGCGCACGACGACAACCTGGTGCTGGTGCTGCTCGGTGACCACCAGCCGGCCACCATCGTCAGCGGCTCGCACGCCAGCCACCGGGTGCCGATCACCATCGTGGCGCACGATCCGTCCGTGCTGCAGCGGATAGCCGGCTGGGGCTGGACCGAGGGGATGCAGCCGAGCCGGACCGCTCCGGTGTGGCCGATGAGTGCCTTCCGGGACCGTTTCCTCAAGGCGTATTCCGTGCCGGCGGCGGGGCACTGACCGCGATCGGGTGGCTCTTCCGGTTCACTCGATTCCGCTATCCGGAAAGCCTCTTGTGGGGTAGCTTGCG
>DASUGU010000072.1:0-159960 GCA_036273855.1 Pseudonocardiaceae bacterium | reverse complement strand
CCCAAAAGTGGGTGCGCCGGCCTGAGCGTCTACGCGGTTCTCCGCGAACTGCAACGACTTCTTGCGTTCATGGCCGGCGCGTGCCATATCTGCCAACGTCCCTTCCCTTGACCCATAACGACCTAACAAAGTACTACTAGGCGGCTGCCGTCGTGCTGGCCCGCACGGTCAGCTGCGGGGGCAGGAGCCGGATCTCGTGGTGGGTCTCCCCGTCGAGCTGACGCATCGCCAGCTCCACCGCCGCCCGGCCGAGTTCGCCGGCCGGGATCGCCACCGAGGTGAGCGCGATCGACTGCGTGGCGGCCATGTCCTCCGGGCACACGGCCACCACGGAGACGTCATCGGGCACGCGCAGGCCGCGCTGCCGCAGATCGGACAGCAGCGCGGCCAGCACGGCCTCGTCGTGCACCACCAGTCCCGTGGTGTCGGGATGTTCGCGCAGCAGGTCGTCGACGCAGGCGTGCACGGCGTCGTAGGACGGCGCACACGCGTAGGAGGCGGCCAGCAGGCCGCGCTCGCCCGCCGTGGCGGTGAAACCGCGCAGGAACCGGCCCGCGTAGCTGGTGCCCCGCTCGTACACGGCGGGCGACGGGCCGATCAACGCGATCTCCGCGTGCCCGAGACCGGCCAGGTGCGCCACACACGCCGACCCGGCGGCCGCGAAGTCCAGGTCCACGCACGGCAACCCGAACGGCTCGTCCGGCACCCCGATCAGCACCACCGGCAGGTGCAACGCCCGCAGCACCGGCACCCTCGGCTCGGCCGCCTCGATGTCCATCACGATGATCGCGTCCGCGATGCTGGACGCCGCCACCCTGCGCAGCCCGTCGGCGCCCTCGTCCTTGGTGAGCAGCAACAGGTCGTGGTCGTACGCCCGGGCCGCGGTGACCGCCGATGCGACGAACCGCATGACCACCGGCACGTTCTGGTCCGCCCGCAGCGGCACCACCAGCGCCAGGATGTTCGTCCGGTTACTGGCCAGCGCCCGTGCGCCGGCGTGCGGGTGGTAGCCGAGCCTGCGGATGCTCTGCTCGACCCGCCTGCGGGTGGGCGGCGAGATCGACCGCTTGCCGGACAACACGTACGACACCGTGCTCGGCGACACCCCGGCGTCGGACGCCACGTCGGCGATGGTGACCACCGCGCCTCCCCGGGCCGTCGAAGCGCATCGACGCATCGAACGTAGAAGACGCCCGGCCGGCGGACAAGGCTTCCCTGCCGGCCCAGCGGTTCCGGCGTGTGGTTCACCCGATCCGGCGAGTCAGGTCACAGTCCTGTCCTGGTTGTGCGAACTGTGAAGCGGCCGTGAACGACGTGGTCTATCTTCTGCCGACATGACGACTCCTTCCGATCCGAACCAGCCCGGTGGCTACGGCAACCAGCCTGAATACGGCGGCCAGCCGGGCGGTTACGGTGGCCAGCCGGGGATGACCCCACCCGGCGGCAACCCCGGGTACCAACCCGGTGGCTACGGCAACCCGTCCGGGCTGCCCAATTTCCCGGCCGCTCCGCAGTCCATGGAGTCGCAGTCGCAGCAACCGGCCATCAACCCGCCGGGCTCGATCACCGGCTCGTTCTGGTGCTACGTGGCCGCGGCCGTCGTCTCCGTGATCGGCGCGCTGCTGTTCCTCGGGCAGAAGCAGACAGTGGCGAACGCACTCCGCAACGCCAACACCACCGGCCTGACCGAGGCGCAGATCCAGTCGGCGGCCGGCACCGTCGTCACCACCGCGCTCGTGCTGGCGATCATCTTCGCCGCGCTGTACGTGTTCTTCTCGTTCAAGCTGCGGGCGGGCCGCAACTGGGCCCGGATCGTGCTGACGATCGTGGCGGTGCTGTCGCTGCTGTCGCTGCTCCTCAACGGTGGCAACCTGTCCATCCTCGGCCTGATCGGCGACCTGGCGGCCGTGGTCGGCGCCATCCTGTCCTACACGCCGCAGTCCAACCAGTACATCTCCGCCACGAAGATGCGGTTGCGCGGCGGCGGCTACCAGTGACCGAACTGGTCAAGTACGGGCACGCGTCGGTCGTCCTGGGGCAGGGCGGCCGGCGTCTCGTTCTCGACCCGGGCACGATGACCGGCGAGGAGGCACTCGCCGCCGCGTCCGCCGCGCTCGTCACGCACGAGCACGCCGACCACTTCGACCCCCGGAAGTTGAAGGCCGCCCTGGACGCCGACCCCGGGTTCGAGGTCTGGACGAACGCGTCGGTCGCGCGCCAGCTGGACGGCGGGCCCCGGGTGCACGTCGTCGGCGCGGGGGACGAGTTCACCGCCGCCGGGCTCACCGTGCGGGTGCACGGCGAGTGGCATGCCGAGGTGCACCAGGACATCCCCAGGGTGGGCAACATCGGGTTCCTGGTGGCGTCGCCCGGTGGTCCGGTGTTCCATCCCGGTGACGCCTTCACCGTGCCGGACGAGCCGGTCGGCACGCTGTTGCTGCCGGTGCACGGGCCGTGGTCGCGGGTCGGTCAACTCGTGGACTGGGTACGCGAGGTCAAACCGGGGCGGTGTGTCGCCGTGCACGACGCGGGGTTGAGCGACACCGGCCTGGGCACCGTGGACCGCCTGTTCGGCGAACGTGGGCCCGGCATCGGCGCCGCCTACACCCGACTGACGCCCGGCGCGGCGTTGACACTCGACTGAGCAAAGTGTTGGCGGGTCGTCATTTATCTGGCCGGAACGAGTTGTCGCGGGCTCTGGTACCGCAAACGAGCCGTGCTCCCGCGGGTGGGGAGCACGGCTCGCCGCTGGTGTGGTCAGTACGCCTCGGTCGCCTCTCGGCGGTTTGCGCGACGTGGCTCCTGCCGAACGGTATTCCACGAAGGCTGATGTGGGTCCGGGGGACACGGAGACGCACCGACCAACATCCTCAACGATACAGGGCCGCGATGTGTTCCCCGGGTCGTAACTTGCTGCCCTGCGTTCAGCGCGACCCGCCCGCCACCACGCGCGCCATGCCGTTGACCAGCAAAAACACCACTGCGGACCACCTCGGCCGCGGCACGATTGTCGGCCGTTCGGGTTAGGGTGCGCGGCATGGAGCGGGTGACCAGGGAGCAGGTGCTGGCCTACCGGATCGCGGCTCAGGAGCTGCACCGGGGCGATGCCCGGCCGGCCGAACTGGCCGTCACCGAACTGGGCGTGCAGGACACACCGGCCGGCACCGCTCGGCTGGCCATTTCCGCCCGGACCACGGCCGACGTCGCCGACGACCGGCTCGCCATGGTGTGGTCCACCAGGGGAGCCCCGCACCTGCACCGCAGGGCCGATCTGGCATCCCTGGCCGCCGCGCTGTGGCCGCTGACCGACGCCGACGCCCGGGCCAGGATCGTCACCACCCGCATCCGCGAGGGCGCCAAGCTGGGCATCGCCGCGTTCCGGGCGGCCGCCACCGCCATGTTCGACGTCGTCACCGAGCCGATGGCCAAGGGCGCGGTGAGCGGCGCGGTCACCGCCCGCGTGCCGGAGTCGTTGAGCTTCTGGTGCCCGGTGTGCGAGTCGCAGCACATCTCCGGTGCCGTGTTCCAGCAGGTCGGCGTGTTCGCCGGTGTCGAACTCGTGCCGGGCGCGCGGACCACCACCCTCGCCCCGATCGGGGGCTGGGTCGGCCCGCCGGACCACGCCTCGGGCACCGACCGCCTGATCCGCACCTACCTGCGGCTGCTCGGCCCGGCCACCGAGGCCGACGTGGCCGGGTTCGTCGGCGCCAACCGCACCGAGCTGCGCCGGGCCTGGCCGGCGGACGGGCTGGTCGAGGTCGACGTGGCCGGCCGGGCGGCGTGGCTGCCCGAGGACGACCTGGACCTCCTGCTGGACCCGCCGGAACCGCCCGGGCTGCGGCTGGTGCCCGCCGGTGACCCGTTCCTGCAGGCCAGGGACCGCCAACTGGTGCTGCCCGACCCGGTGCGGCACAAGCAGGTGTGGAAGGCGATCAGCAATCCCGGCGTACTGCTGGTGGACGGCGACGTCGGCGGCACCTGGCGGGCCAAACTGGCCGGGAAGCGCACGCTGGAACTCACCGCGACACCGTTCGACGGGCTGCCTGCGGTGCTGCGCAAGGAACTGGACGTCGAGGCGGAGCGGATCGCCGCCGTGCGCGACGTGGCGGACGTGCGGGTTGTGGTGTCGGACTGACGAGGGCTTCGCCACGTCCGGCCGCACGATCTTGCATTGGCACCGGCTCGTCCGCGACCCTGGACCGACCGGGGTTGGCCCGGCGAAGGGGGTCCGGTGGCCGGAACGTCGTTCTTCTCGTCGGTGGACGCGGTCGCCGCGCGGCTCGCGGACACCGGGTACCTCACGTCGCCCGCCGTGGCCACCACCGTGTTCCTCGCCGACCAGCTCGGCAAGCCGCTGCTGGTCGAGGGTCCGGCCGGGGTGGGCAAGACCGAACTGGCCAGGGCGGTCGCCGACGCCACCGGGTCGCGCCTGGTGCGCCTGCAGTGCTACGAGGGCGTCGACGAGTCCCGCGCGCTCTACGAGTGGAACCACGCCAAGCAGCTCCTGCGCATCACCGCGGGCCGGGACGAGAGCTGGTCGGACGCCAAGACCGACATCTTCGGCGAGGAGTTCCTGCTCACCCGGCCGCTGCTCACCGCCATCCGGGGCACCGAACCGACCGTGCTGCTGGTCGACGAGACCGACAAGGCCGACCTGGAGTTCGAGGGTCTGCTGCTGGAGGTGCTCGGCGACTTCCAGGTCACCGTCCCCGAACTCGGCACGATCACCGCGACCCGCAGGCCGTTCGTCGTGCTCACCTCCAACGCCACCCGCGAGCTGTCCGAGGCGCTGCGCCGCCGGTGCCTGTTCCTGCACATCGACTTCCCCGACGCGGACCTGGAACGGCGCATCGTCACGCTCAAGGCACCGGGCACCGACGAGCGCCTGGCCGACTCGCTGGTCCGGGTGATCGGCGCCCTGCGGGCGATGGAACTGCGCAAGGCGCCCTCGGTCGCCGAGACCATCGACTGGGCGCGCACCCTGCTCGCCCTGGGCGCGGACACGCTGAGCGAGGACGTCGTCCGGGACAGCCTCGGCGTGATCCTCAAGCACCAGGACGACGTCCGCCGCGCCACCGACCAGTTGAAGCTGGAACGCGTGCTGGACGGCTCAGCGCCATGACCGGCGTGCCGGACCGGCTGATCGAGTTCGTCGGTGCCCTGCGGGACAGGGGAATCCCGGCCGGTCCCAGTGAGACGGTGGACGCCGCCGCCGTGCTGGACGTGCTCGGGTTCACCAGCCGGGAACGGATGCGGGAGGGCCTGGCCGCCGCGCTGGTGCGCAGGGGCGGCCAGCGCGCGGTGTTCGACGCCACCTTCGACATCTACTTCCCGCTGGGCGTGGGCGCCGCCGAGTCGACCAGGTCGGGCCGGCCGAAGGACGCCGACGAACTGCGGGAGGCGCTGGCCGCCGCGCTGGCCGTCGCCGACGAGCAGGCGATGACCCAACTCGCCGGGCAGGCCGTCGACCTGCTCGGTCGCTACGGTCCGGGACCGGGCGGCGGATTCTCCGCCTTCCAGACGCTGGATCGGTTGCAGCCGCAGACACTCCTGGTGCGGGTGCTCGCCGCGATCCGTGCCGGCACGCCCGTCGAGGACGAGTTCACCGACCGGTTGCTGGCCGACGACGTGCGCCGCAGGATCGAAGGGTTTCGCGGCCTGGTGCGCACCGAGGCGCTGCGCCGGTCGTCGGAACTGCGTGGCAGGGAACGGATCGCGCGGCACGGCATCCCGCCGTCCACCGATCGCGTCGACTTCCTCGTGGCCAGCCGCGCCCAACTGGCCGAGCTGCGCCGGACCGTGCGACCGCTGTCCCGCAAGCTCGCCACCCGCCTGGCCGCCCAGCGCCGCCGGCACAGCAGGGGCCAGATCGACGTGCGGCGCACCCTGCGCCGGTCGCTGTCCACCGGTGGCGTGCCGATGCGGCCCGCGTTCCGCAAGCGCCGGCCGGGCCGCCCGGAGATCGTGCTGATCTGCGACATGTCCGGCTCGGTCGCCGGTTTCGCCAACTTCACCATGCTGCTGGTGCAGGCGTTGCGCGACCAGTTCAGCAAGGTGCGGGTGTTCGCGTTCATCGAGGCCATGGACGAGATCACCCACCTGGTCACCTCGGGCGCCGCCGACCCGGAACACCTGGGCAGCCGGATTCTCAGCGAGGCCGACCTGATCGTGTTCGACGGCCACAGCAACTACGGCAGGGCGCTCGGCAACTTCGCCGAGCGCTACCTGGACGCGGTCGGCCCGCGCACCTCGGTGCTGATCCTGGGCGACGCCAGGACCAACGGTGCCGACCCCAACCTGGCCGCGTTGCGCCGCATCGTCGCACCGGCCAGGCACACCTACTGGCTCAACCCGGAACGCACCGGCCTGTGGTCCACGGGGGACTCGGTGGCCAAGGCGTACGCCGAGATCGTGCAGATGCACGAGTGCCGCAACGTGCACCAGTTGAGCCGCCTGGTCACGAGCCTGCTACCCGCCTAGCCGACGCGGCCGGGTAGACGACACCGGTCAGGCGCTCCGATTCCCGCCACAACCGTTGCTGTGCCTCGATGTCGTGCGACCGGGCGCTGGACTCGACCCGCTCCGGGTAGCCGGTGAACTGGGCCCGGCCGGGCGGGCCGTAGTACTCGCCGCCGCGCACCGCGGGGTCGGTCGCCGCCCGCAGTGTCGGCAGCGCACCCATCTGGGGTGTCTGCACCATCCAGCTCGTGAGGAAGGTGGCGTGTCCACCGGCCAGGTACCTGATCACCGGGTTCAGCTCGCGGGGGAAGTTCGTGTACGCGTTGCCGGGATGTGCCGCCACCGCGATGGTGGACGTGTCGGGGAGCCGGCGTTGCAGCTCGTAGGTGAACATCAGGTTGGCCAGTTTCGACTGGAAGTACGCCGTCGCGGCCCGGTAGCCGCGCGCCATGTTCAGGTCGTCGAAGTCGATGACGCCACGCCGGTGCCCGATGCTGCTCACCGTCACCACGCGGGACCCCGGGGTGGCGAGCAGGCGGTCCAGCAGCAACCCGGTCAACGCGAACGGACCGAGGTGGTTGCCGGCGAAGGTCGACTCGAAACCGTCCTCGGTGCGGTGGTACCGGCGGCGGACCGCGCCGGCGTTGTTGATCAACAGGTCGATGTGCTCGTGGTCGGTCCGCAGCTGGGCGGCCGCCGCGCGGACCGAGGCCAGTGACGACAGCTCCAGCAGTTGGACGGCGAGGTCCGCGTCGGGCACGGTCGCGCGGATGCGGTCGGCGGCGTCGGCCGCCCTGGTCCGGTCGCGGCACGCCAGGACGACGGACGCGCGGTGCTGGGCGAGCACGAGCGCGGTGTGGTAACCGATACCGCTGTTGGCGCCGGTGACCACGGCGGTCCGGCCCCGCAGGTCGGGTACGTCGGTGGCGGTCCACCGCTGGCTGGTCATGTCCTGCCTCCCTATAATCGGGATGGTTGTCCCGGTTGTACCGACGATACGGGATGGCCATCCCGCTTGTCGAGGGAGGACGGATGCCCCGGGCCGATGCCGTGCGCAACAGGGCCAAGGTGCTCGAAGTGGCGGCGCAGGTCTTCGCCACCGAGGGCCTTTCCGTGCCCGTGCACGAGATCGCCCGCCGGGCAGGCGTGGGCACCGGCACGGTGAGCCGGCACTTCCCGACCAAGGAGGACCTGTTCACGGCGATCCTGCTCGACCGCATGGCGGAACTGACCCGCACGGCCGACGAACTCGCCGACCGGCACGACCCCGCGACCGCGTTCTTCGAGCTGTTCGCCATCGTCGTCCGCGAGGGCGCGCGGCATCTCGGACTCGCCGAGGCACTCGCCGGCAACGGGTACGACATGGACGCCATCGGCCTCGCGGCCGGATTCGACGTGTCCGGCCGGCTGCACGCTCTGCTCGTCGCGGCGCAGCGGGCCGGGACGATCCGGCCGGACGTGAGCTTCGGTGACGTGAAGGCGCTGATGAAGGGCTGCCTGTCCGACGAGGCCGACAAGAACCTGGACCTGCTCATCGCGGTGATCAGAGTGGGCCTGGCGGCCTAGCCGGTCCCCCGTGCCCGCCTGGTCAGGGCCTCCAGCCGGTCGTTGAGATAGTCGACCCACTTCTCGCTTTCCGGTTTCAGCAGGACGCTGCGCAGGATCGACGCCTTGGGCACGTCGGCCGTCATGTGGTGGCCCCGGGCCGCGAGCGCCTCGGCCGGCACGCCGTGCGCGGCGACGAACACCGCGTCCTCGGGTGCGGCCGTCATGCCGTCGTGCAGTACCGCCTTGCTCAAGCGGTCGACATCGGACAGCCGGTCCGCCCTCGGCATGAAGTTGATGATGTCCAGATCTGGTTGCTGGTACAGGGAAAGCTCGTCACCGGAGTTGATCAGGTCGGCCCAGCGCAGCGCCGCCCGCCTACCCGGCCGGATCACTTTGCCCAGGCCGCCCGGCGTCGGGGGTAACACCTGGAACGTCAGCCACAGCCCGGCCGCCGCTGCGCCGGCCCTGGACGTGTCCAGCGCGATCTCACCCAGGTGCAATTCGTTGGACGTGAAGTACGTATAGGGGGAGTCGTACTTGTAGAAGCGGCCGACGGCCGGGTCGGCGAACAGGACGGCACCGCAGCCGTAGGGCTGGAGGCCGTGCTTGTGCGGGTCGACCGTCACGGAATCGCACGACGCGATCGCACGAAAAGGCGCGGACGACACACCGTCCACGGTGTCGTCCGCGATGAGCGTGAGGAAACCGCCGTACGCGGCGTCCACATGAACCCGGACCCCGTATCTGTCGCGCAGTTGGACTATGTCGTGGACCTGGTCGACGGCACCCAGCCCGGTCGTGCCGACGGTGGCCACGACCGTGCCGACCTGACCGGTGCGCAGGACGTCCTCCAGCGCGCACAGATCCATGCGGCCGGCCGCGTCCACCGGCACCGGGTAGGTCTTCATGCCCAGGACGTGGCACATTCTGCGGTGCGAGAAGTGCGCGTCCACGCTGTACGCCACGCCCTGTGTCGGGTGGGTTTCCCTGGCCACGAACAGGGCCTCGAGATTGGCCAGGGTGCCGCCGGTGGTCAGATGTCCGAGGTGCTCGGCAAAACCGAACATGCCGGCGAGCTGTGCGACCGCTTCCTTCTCCATTCGCGCGGTGGCCGGGCCGCCTTCGATAGCATGGTTGTTCGGATTAATCAGCATTGCCGTCAGGTAGCCGACAATCGCTGCCGGATGCGGCGGCTTGACCATCTGCCCTGCGTAACGTGGATGAAAAAACGGATAATTATCCCGTAGGCGCTTGACAAGTTCGCTGAACGCTACCTCGAACTCGGCGTCGTTGACCGACGTCGAGCCGTGCTGATCAAAGGGCCCGTATTCGCCCTGCCAACGGCCAATCTCGGTGACCGCGTTGCCCAACCATTCCCGAAGGTCCATCGAGTACCTCCTTGCGCATACATGAGTATGCGGGCGGTAACCGTGAATGTGCGCACCGCTGCGGAAGTCATACCCAATGGAGTGCGGACCGGTTGGACCAATACCGTTCGGGCAATTGGACGATAGGGATGAGCGCGTTGAGATCGCCCGTAGTGAAACGGATATTTGTCGCCGATAGATTGGAATCGAGCTGGTCGACGCTCGCCGGGCCGAGCAGGACCCGGTCCGCCCACGGCTGGGCCAGAGCCGCCGCGAGTGCCACGGCGTCCGGTCCCACCTGGTGGCGCGCGGCGAGTTCGGCGACCGGCTCCGGTGGGGAAACGACCAGGATTCCGTTGGCCAACGGCTCCTTCACCAGCACGAGCACGCCTTCCCGATGCGCATCGGCCAGCGCGGATCCGACCGACGTTTCCAGCGGATTCCACGTGGACTGCACCGAGGTGAACACCCGGCGGCCGTCCACTTCCACGGCGAGTCCCTTGCGAACGGTGTCCGCCTGCGCCGGACCGGACGTGGAGAATCCGACCCGGACCCCACCGGCGGCCAGTTCGGCCAGTTCCCGGATCAGTTCCGGTTGGTCGAACAATGGACTGTCAACGGTCAGGGAATGCACCTGATAGAGGGCTAGCCGGTCGCCGAGCAGGGCACGGGTTTCGGCCAGTTGGGTGCGGAACCGCGCCAGCGAGTGCTCCTTCACCTCATGCACCGCCACGTCCGTCCGCCACTCGCCCACGTAGGTGTAACCCCACTTGCTGGACACCGTGATGTCGTCGTGGCCCCGGTCCGCCAGCCACCCGGCGAGAAACTCCTCGGCCCGGCCGTAGGAGCGCGCCACGTCCACCCACCGCAGCCCGGCCGCGTAGGCGGCGTCCAGCACGGCCCAACTCGCCGCGCGGAACTCGTCGACCGTGCGGTGCTGCGGGAGCGCGTCCGCGCTGCCCACGTTGATGTAGGCCGGCCTGCCGAGCGCGGCGAGACCCAGGGCGAGCCGGTCGACGGTCGGGACGGGTACGGGCGTGGCAGTCATGCGCCGGACTCTAGGCGGGCCGGCCGATCGCCGCCGAGGTGCGGCGCGCCCATGCGCTGGTGGTGACGAACGCCAGGCACAGCACCAGGAAGCCGGAACCGGCCATGATGAACCAGCCGAGATGGCTGGCCGGGGCGAACCCGTCGGCGAACGAACCGACGATCCGCCCGGTCACCGCGGAACCCAACACGGCGACACCCAGCGAGGCACCGACCTGGCGGCTGGTGGACGCGATCGCGGCGGCCACCCCGGCCTGCGCCCTGGGCATGCCGGACACGGCGGCGTTGGTGATCGGCGGGTTGATCATGCCGAACCCGATCCCGAACACCACGTACGCCACGATCAGGAACCACACCGGGGTGTCCTGGCGCAGCGTGGCCAACAGCAGCGCGGCCACGGTGAGCCCCACGCCCGCGGCCACCAGCGGCAGCCTCGGACCTCGCCGCCCGACGATCCGGCCGGCCAGTGCAGAGAACAGAGCCGTGGCCGCGGCCATCGGCAGGGTCAGCAGGCCGGCGTGCAGCGGGGAGAAACCGCGCACGTCCTGCAGGTACAGGGCATTCAGGAACGAGAAACCGGCCAGCGCGGAGAAGCCGAACACGGCGGTCAGTGTCGCGCCGGTGAACGGCACGCTGCGGAAGAACCGCATGTCCAGCAACGGTTCCAGGCGACGCCGCTCGTACCGGACCAGCCCGCACAGCGCGACGCCCGCGGCCACGAAGCAACCGACGATCACCGTGGAGCTCCACCCGTCGCTCGGCCCTTCGATGATCCCGTAGGTCACCGTGGCCAGGACGACCATCACCAGCGCCTGCCCGACCGGATCGAGCCGTCGCGGGTGCTCGGCCCGCGATTCGGGCACGTACAGCGCGGTCAGCACGACCGCGGCCAGGCCGATCGGCACGTTGATCCAGAAGATGGACCGCCAGCCGATCGAGTCGACCAGCGCGCCGCCGACGACCGGGCCCAGCGCCATGCTCAGCCCCACCACGGCACCCCACACGCCGATCGCCTGGGCGCGCTCGCGCGGTTCGGTGAAGATGTTGGTGATGATCGACATGGCGACCGGGTTGAGCATCGACCCGCCGATCGCCTGGAGCATCCGGAACGCGATCAGCGCTCCCGTGTCGGGCGCCACGCTGCACAGCAGCGAACCGGCGCTGAACAGCACCAGACCGAGCTGGAACGTCCGCTTGCGGCCCACCCGGTCGGCGGTGGACCCGGACAGCATCAGCAGGCTGGCCAGCACCAGCGTGTAGGCGTCGACGGTCCACTGCAGGCCGGACACGGTCGAGTGCAGCTCACGCTGGATCGCCGGCAGCGCCAGGTTCACCACCGTGTTGTCCAGACCGACGATGAACAGGCTCATGCAGCAGATCGTCAGGATCAACGCCTTGCGTCTCGGGCTGCCGACCGTGTCCCGCAGCGGGGTCACGATTCCAACTGGCACGGCTCACTCCGGTTCGTAGCTGAGGATGGTGCCCAGCAGGTCACCGAGCTGGGCCAACTGTGCTGGGGACAGCGCCGCCAGCGCGGGCGGCGGCTGGTCGGGCACCGACCGCGCGGCGTGCACCATGCGCAGGCCCGGATCGGTGAGCTGGACCAGCTTGGCCCGCCGGTTGGTCGGATGCGGTGTCCGGCGCACCAGTCCCCGCCGTTCCAGGTCGTTGACCGCGACCGTCGCCGCGGGCGGGTCGACGGCCATCGACTCCGCGAGTTCGGCGAGTGTCAGCGGACCACCGGTGAGACGCCACAGTGCGCGCACCCTGCTGAACGGCATTCCCGTCGTGTCGGCCACGGACCGTCGCCAGTCGCCCCTGCTGTCCATGACCAGCGAGACGAGCTGCCGCCACACGTCCGAGGCTGTCACCTCCACGTCACCATTGTGAGAAGACAACAGTTGTATGTCAACAACCGTGCGGGTGTGATGTGCCCGACGGCCAGCGGTAACGCCAGGTCGGAGCGGTCCGACTGAACAGGACATGACGGTGCCGCGCGACTGGTTCGCCGAACTCCTGGAGCGCTGGCGGCGCGAGATCGACTCCGAGCCCTACCGTCACAGCGCGGAACTGAGGGAGGCCATCCGTAGCTGGGTGGACCGCCAGCGACAACAGAGCGCGAACGGCAGCGGGTCCGGCCCGCCCGACGCCTGAGCACGCTCGGTCCCATGGCTGGTCACTTCGCCGCTCGGTACGCCACGCCCACCTGAGTGGGGGTCCCGCCCGCCTGGTAGAGGCCGGTGTCGTCACCCTGGGACGGCAGTGCGAACCACGCGTACCGCTGGACGTAGGGCAGCGAGTCGAGCATCGCCGACGAACCGGTGACGAACGCCGCCTGCTGCGCCTGCGTCGGGTACTTCTGGCCGCCGCCGAAGTTGATCAGCGCGTACTCGGTGAGCCAGATCGGCTTGTGGTAACGCTGATGGACGGCCTCGATGTAGCCGCGCAACTGACCGACCGCCGCCGAGGAGAAGGCCGAGCCGTACCAGTGCAGCGTGATGAAATCCACCCGGTAGCCGCGCTGGGCGGCGCCGCTCATGAACTGGTCGAGCCAGCCACCGGCCTGGTCGCCACCGGTGGCCACGGCCGGACTGCCCAGCCGCATCCCGGTCGCCTGCAACTGCGGCCACAGGTCCAGCGCCTGGCTCACCGACATGTTGGCCTGGCCGCTCATGTCCGGCTCGTTGAAGCCCAGCAACTCGGTGCCGTCCTGCTCGGCCTGGGCCAGATTCGCCGCCGTGACCGACGCGGCGCCCCACATCATCGGCACGAACTCGACACCCTTGGGCGCGGTGATGCCCTGCGGGGTGTCGGCCCAGTCGTAGTACCAGGTGGCGCCGACGTCGGCCAGCGACGACGTGACACCGCTGAAGTTCCACGTGCTGACGCCCTTGCGGTCGGACGTGGCCGCCGGGGTGGCCGGCGGTGGGGCCGGTGCCCTCGTGGTGGTGTGCGTCGTGGTCGGCGGTGCCGTGGTGGTGCGCAGGGTGGTGGTCGGGACGGGCGTGGTCGTGGTGACCGTCGTCGGGATCGCGGCCGGCAGCGCCCGCGGGGTGACCCGCTGCGCGTGCTGCGCCGGCATCACCACCACCGCACCGACGGCGGCCAACGCGGCGACCGCCGCCACCACCGGCTTGGCGGCCGCGTGCGCCCACAGCCTGCCCAGCCGGTGCACCGACCGGACACCGGTCGACACCGTCGGCGTCGCACCGCCGAACCGGAAGGGCACCGGCACCAGCGGCAACCCGGCCAGCAACCGCTCCGCCGGCACCAGATCCCAACACCGCTGGCAGCGCCGGCACTCCCGGGTGTGCCGGGCCATTCGCTTACGCCACAACGGGCTCGGCCGGCCGTCCCAGTCCTCGGCGAGACCGGCCAGGTCCGGGCAGCGTGGCGTGGTCCGCAGCGCCCGCACCACCGACCGGGCCGAGTCCAGCTTCGCCTTCATCCGCTGCACCTTGACCGCCGTGTGCTGCGGCGACAGGCCCACGCCGTCGGCCACCTCGGCCCTGGTCAGCCGGCCGGCCGCCTCCAGCCACCACAGCGACAGCAGTTCCCGGTCCGACTCGTCCAGCCAGCGGGTGGCCTCGGCCAGGTCGCGACGCTGGTCGGCCAGGTGCAGCCGGGCGATGGTGAGGTCGACGAAGTCGGCGCCCGGATCGGCGACGTCGTCGGGCAGGTGATCGGACCGCTGCTCGGCGCGGTACCGGTTGCGCACCTGCCGCATCGCGATGATCACCAGCCAGGACCGGAAACTGGCCGGATCGCGCAGGCCGGGCAGCCCGTCCAGGGCACGCACCATGGTGTCCTGCACCAGATCGTCCACGTCCGGGTGCCCGCCGATCGCCCGGCCCACGATGTTGTAGACCAGCGGCAGGTACGCGGCCACCAGTTCGTCCACCGCTCCGGGCCGGCCGTCCCGCGCGGCGATCACCGTGGCGACGTCCGGCTCGCCCGCTGCCCGCATCCCACATCTCCTCGTCCGGTCAACGCCGGCACAGGGCCGGCACCGACCAGGAGACACCCGGCCGAGGCCGCGATAACCGAAATTCCGGCAGCGCGGTCCCGGCCCCGGTCACCGGCGGCCGCCGGTGACCGTCCACAGTGGCCTTAACCGGCCCGCTTGGCGGTCCGCACGACGGTGTCGATGATCTGCGGCCACGCGCCGGTCGGCAGGTCGTGGCCCATGCCCGGGATGACCAGTAGTTCCGCGCCCGGGATCGCGGCCGCCGTGGCGCGCCCGCCGCTGACGTCGACCAGCGGGTCGATGTCGCCGTGGATCACGCTCGTCGGCACGGTCACGCCGCCCAGCGCCTCGGTGCGGTCCGGCGTGGTGATGATCGCCGCCAACTGCCGGGCGCCGCCTGCCGGGTGGAACGCCCGGTCGTAGCCGTCGACGGCCCGGTCGCGCAGCTCCTCGTCGGTGACCTCGAACCCGGTGGACGCGGTGATCCGGAACCCGGCGATCATCGCCTCGATCGCGCTGTCCCGGTCCTGGGCCGGCGGTCGCAGCAGCATGGCCATCGCCACCTCGTTCGGCTGGCCGACGTCGGGCGCGCCCGTGGTGGACATGATCGACGTCATGCTCAGCACCCGGTCCGGGTGGTCCAGCACCATCCGCTGGACGATCATGCCGCCCATCGACGCGCCCACGATGTGCGCCCGGTCGATGCCCAGCGCGTCCAGCAGCCCGACGGCGTCGTCGCCGATGTCGGCCAGCGAGTACGGCGCCGTGCCGTTACCGATGAGCAGCCCGGCGATGTCCGGCACCCCCAGGTCGTCCAGCCAGGTGGACAGGCCGACATCGCGGTTGTCGAAGCGGATCACGTGGAAGCCGCCGGCCGCGATCTGCCGGGTGAACTCGGTCGGCCAGTCGATCAGCTGGGCGCCCAGGCCCATGACCAGCAGCAGCGGTGGGTCGGCGGGGTCCCCGAAGGTCTCGTACTCCAGTTCGACGCCGTTGGCTCTGGCGCGGGGCATGGTGATCCTCTCCGTCGCGGTGCCTGTGCCGGCTCATCCTGGCATGTGAGAGGCCCGGGATCGCGGATCAGCGGGTGGCCGCAGCGGTGATCTCGGCGATCTGCGACTGGAAGCCGCTGCCCGTGCCGTCCAGACGGACGATCCACACCAGCAGGTAGGGGGAAGCCCGGTGCGCCACCGGGATCGTGGTCGCGCCGTCCCGCAGGGTCGCGGTGGCCAGCAGCGTGGTGTCGTCCAGGGACACGCCGGGTGCCGCCGCCGAGCGGATCTGGACCACCGTGCCCGGGCTGGGCGAGGTGATGGTCACCGACGACAGCGCCAGGGATTTCCCGAAGCCGGCGAGAACACCGATGCCCGGGGAGAACAGCGGGAACTGCTGCCGGTACTCGTCGGTCTTCCAGATCGTGCCCGGATCGCCGTCGATCACCCGCGACAGCGTCGCGGGGTTGTCCTCGCTGCCGGACACCACGTACTCCCGCACGGTCGCCGGCGTGACGGGTGGCGGTGGCAGGGGAGTCGTGGTGGTCGTGGTCGGCGGCGCTGTCGTGGTCGTCGGCGCGGGCGACCGGGTGGTCGGCGGCGCTGCCGCGGACGGGCTGGCCACGCCGAACGAACCGGCGAACTGGATGCCGAAGAACACGATCAGCGCGGCGACGAGCGTGGCGGCGGCGACCGCGAACGGCCGGCGGCGCGGCCTGCGCGGTCGGCGCGGTCGGCGCGGTGCGATGGGTTCCGGTGGCGGCGGCGCCGGGGGCACCTCCGGCTGCGGGACCAGAGCCTGGTCCAGTGCCCGCAGGAGTGGTCCGCAGGTGCGGATGTCGGGGCCCAGACTGGGATCCAGGCTCAGCGCGGCGACCGTGGCCAGATCCCTCGGCACGTCCGGACGCAGCACCGCCGGGTCCACCAGGTGGCCGTCGCGGTCGGCCACCGGCCAGCAGCCGGTGAGCAGCAGGTAGGTGATCGCGCCCAGCGCGCGGACGTCGTCCCGGGTGGTCACGTCGGGCGCGGTGCCTCGGAACGCGACCAGCGCGCCGCCCCGCTCGGCGATCCGGACCCGGCCCGGCGAGTCGATCCCGGCGGCCACCCCGGCGTGGTGTGCGGCCTCGACGGCGTCCACCAGCGGGCGTAACAGCCGCACCACCGTCGCCGCCGGCAGGTGCGCGCCCAGCACGCCGTCGCCGACGTCGACGCTCGGTGTCCACTCGGCCGCGATCACCCCGTCGTCGATGTCGCTCACCGGCGCCAGCGCCGGATGGGTCACCGTGGCGGCGTAGCGCTCGCCGACCTGGACGTGCCTGGCCAGGCCGGGGTGGTCGGGAAGCACGGTCAGCGCGACGTCGCGGCCGTCGGTGACGTCCCTGGCGTGCCAGAACTGGAGCCCTGCCCGGTCGTCACCGCCGCAGGGCGCGAGTAAGTGGTACCGGCCGAGGACGTCGTCCGGTGCGAAGGTCATGTGCCGTCCCAGTGCTGGCGGGAGTCGATCAGGCGACAGTCTTGGCCCACGGGCGGTTCGTGTCCAGAGCCGGTCGGCATGATGGGTGGTGTGCGAGTGGTGGTGCTGTCGGACACCCACGGGCCGCGCCGGTGGAAATCGTGCCCGCCCGCGGTGGCGGAGCACCTGCGGGGCGCGGACCTGATCCTGCACGCCGGTGACGTGTGCGCGGCGGGCGTGCTGGACGAACTGGCCGGGTACGCGCCGGTGCGGGTGGTGTGCGGCAACAACGACGGTGTCGACGTGGTGGAGTGGGGAGCACCGGACACGGCCGAGTTCGACGTGGCCGGCCTGCGGGTGGCGATGATCCACGACAGCGGCCAGGCCACCGGCCGGTGGACGCGCCTGCGACATCGGTTTCCCACCGCGGATGTGGTGGTGTTCGGCCACTCGCACATCCCGTGGGACGAGACGGCCCACGGCTTGCGGATCTTCAACCCCGGCTCGCCCACCGACCGGCGCCGCCAGCCGCACGGCACGATCGGCCTCTGGCACGTCGAGGACGGCACCCTGCTCGACGCCCGGATCGTCCCCGTCGACTGACCGCGTTCGCTGCTGGCCGAAAGCACTGGCGGAGCCCTGTCGTGATCGGGACACTGGGAGTAGCAGAGGGGGCGACAAGTTCGACATGTCGGCGCAGACCACCCATCAGGCCCTGGCCCTGGCCGTGACCGCGGGAGTTCCGGTGCTGCTGTGGGGCAGTCCGGGCACCGGTAAGACGTCCGTCGTACGCGCGCTCGGCGAATCGTTCGGCTGGCCCGTCGAGGTCGTCGTCGGATCGATCCGCGAGCCCACCGACTTCGCCGGGCTGCCCGTCGTGGTCAACGGCGACGTCCGGCTGGCGCCGCCGGTCTGGGCGCGCCGGCTGGCCGACGCCGGCCACGGCGTGCTGTTCCTCGACGAACTCACCACCGCCCCGCCCGCCGTGCAGGCGGCCATGCTGCGCATCGTCCTGGAACGCGTGGTCGGCGACCTCGCGCTGCCCGGCGGCGTACGGGTGGTCGCCGCGGCCAACCCGCCGGAACAGGCCGCCGACGGCTGGGAACTCAGCCCGCCGCTGGCCAATCGTCTGGTCCACCTGGACTGGCCGGTCGACGCGGCCGCCGTGGCGGAGGGCATCGCGGTCGGCTTCCCGCCGCCACCGGCCAGCCCGCACACCCAACCCGACCCGGTCCGGCTGGCCACCGCAAGGGCGGTGGTCGGCGCGTTCCTGAAGGTCCGGCCCACGCTCGCGCTCCAGGTGCCGACCCAGGCCACCCAGGCCGGCCGCGGCTGGCCGAGCCCGCGCAGCTGGGACATCGTGGCCACGCTGGTGGGCATGTGCGACACCGCGGGTGCCGACGAGGACGTGCGGGCCATGCTGGTGGCGGGCGCGGTCGGCGAGGGCGCCGGCATCGAGTTCCTGTCCTGGCTGGCCAACGCCGACCTGCCCGACCCGGAGGCGGTGCTGGCCGACCCGGACTCCGTCGAACTGCCCGAGCGCAGCGACCGTGCGTTCGCCGTGCTGACCGCCGTCGCGTCGGTGGCGATCGCGCGCGGCGACGCCGAATCGTGGTCGGCGGCGTGGCGGGTGCTGGCGAAGGCCACCGACGCCGCGCCCGACGTGGCCACCCTGGTGGCGCAGTCCCTCGCCGCCGCGCGGCCCGCCGGTGCGACGCTGCCGGTGGAGGTGCTCCAACTGACGCCCGTGCTGCGGGCCGCCGGCCTGATGCCGGACGGCCAGGAGGGGCGGTGACCAGGCGGTGCTGCGGATCGGCCGGATCGACTCGCTGAGCCTCGAGCAGCGGCAGAAATGGGCCGCGGCCAGGGTGTGGACCGCCCGCCGCGCCCCCTACCTGGCGTCCGCCCTGCTCGCGCTGGAACCGCTCGTGGTGCTCCAGGAGGACGGCGCGCAGTACGACCTGTTCGCGCTGCCCACCGACCTGGCCTGGCACGTCTACCTCGACCCGGCCGTGATCGACCGGACCGACGTGCCGGAACTCGGTTTCTGGCTGCTGCACCAGGTCACCCACCTGCTGCGCCGGCACGGCCACCGCTACCCCGGCGCGGCGGCCACCCACACCTCCCCGCTGGGCAGGCGCAGCGAGGACCAGCGCCGCTGGAACGTGGCAGGCGACGCCGAGATCGACGACGACCTGAGCGTGGACGACCTCAGCCTCCCGGAGCGGGCGATCACCCCGGCCGGCCTGTGCCTGCCCGAGGCGTGGCTGGCCGAGCAGTACTGGGACCAGCTGGCCGACCTGGCACTGCCCGAGGACCCGCCGGACTGCGGCACCGGAGCGGACGGCCAGCCGCGCGACTGGAACGCCGGCCTGGACGGGCTGTCCGACACCCACCAGAAGCTGCTGGCCAGGGACGTGGCCCGGCGGATCAGGGATCACAGCCGGGGGCGCGGCGACGCACCGGCCGGCTGGCGGCGCTGGGCCGAGGACGTGCTGGAACCGGCGGTGGACTGGCGGCGGGCGCTGCGCGCGTCGGTCCGGCGGGGTGTCGCGGACGTGGCCGGCCGCGTCGACTTCACCTACCGCAGGCCGTCCCGGCGGGCCGCGGCCCTGCCCGACGTCGTGCTGCCCAGCCTGCGCCAGCCACTGCCCACCGTGGCCGTGGTGATCGACACGTCCGGCAGCATGAGCGACGGCATGCTGTCGCAGATCCTCGCCGAGGTCGGCGGCCTGCTGGCCAGCGTCGGCGTCGGGCGCAACCGCCTGCACGTGGTGTGCTGCGACGCCCAGGCATACCAGGCGCAACGGGTGCTGCACGCCCGGGACGTGCGGCTGCTCGGCGGTGGCGGTACCGACATGGGTGCCGGCCTGGCCGCGACCGCGGACCTGAAACCCCGGCCGGACCTGGTGATCGTGTTGACCGACGGCCTCACGCCGTGGCCTGCCGGGCCGCCGGGCAGGGCGAAGGTGATCGTCGGGCTGATGGACAAGGCGGGCTCGGTGCCGGCGTGGGCGTCGTCGGTGGACATCGACCCGGCCACCGTGGGAGGCGGCCGATGAGCCGGTTCGGCGACCCGGACGACCGCGGCCGGCCCCCGGAGGACCTGACGGCCTGGCTGGCCGCCGGCCTGCGCCGGGTGGAGGCGGTGGCCTGGCGGCGCTGGAACTTCACGCTGGACGAGGCGCGACGCTGGCGCCGGGCAGGTGTCCTCGAGGCGCTCACCGCCGCCCAGTGGGGCATCGCGGGGGTCGACCCGGACACCGTCGGCGACTGGTTCGCCGCGAAGATCACCGTGGGCGAGGCGATCCGCTGGCACGAGTTCGGCTTCGGCCTGGAAGAAGCGAAGGCGAACCTGAAAAGCGGCCACGGACCCGACGACGCCTACAACCACCAGCAGCACATGACCCAGCTCGCCGGAGCCAGGGCGACACCGGCCGGCGGGATCGGCGGGCAGATCCAGACGTTCCTCAAAGCCGGTGTCGCGCACGAGATCATGGCCGGCTACCTCCAGGCCGAGTGGACCGACGCCGAGGCCGTGACCTGGGCCAAGGAAGGTGTCTCGGCGTGGGACGCGCGGGTCTGGCAGACCCTCGGCCTGGTCGCCGTCGAGGCGGGCGAACTGGCCAAGGCGGACCGGAAACCGGCCGACGTGATGCGCGAGTGGTGGCGGGCCGGTATCCCGTTCGACGAGGTCGCCGAGTGGCTGGGTGCCGGGCTGAGCCCGGAAGAGGCTGTGGCGCAACGGGAATCGGGTGTCACCGTGGAGCAGGCGGCCGCGCTGCGGGCGCTGCGCAGGGGAGGTCTGGGCTGATCACGATCCGGACCGCGCACACCGCGGACGTCCCGCCCGACGTGCTGGCCGCGGCGGCGCGACTGGTGGCCGACGCGTTCGACGGCGACTTCTCCGACCAGGACTGGGAACACTCGCTGGGCGGCATGCACGCCACGGCCTGGGACGGCGACGAACTCGTCGGCCACGCCTCGGTGGTGGCACGCCGGATGCTGCACGGCGGCCGGGCACTGCGCTGCGGCTACGTCGAGGGCCTCGGCGTGCGGGCCGACCACCGCCGGCACGGCTGCGCGTCGGCGCTGATGGCCGAGATGGAGCGGATCGTCCGCGGCGGCTACGACCTGGGCGCGCTGGCCGCCACCGACCAGGCCGTCCCGCTGTACACCGGCCGGGGCTGGTTGCGGTGGCAGGGCACCACATGGACGCTGACGCCGGACGGCCTGGTGCGCACCGAGGACGAGGACGATGCCATCTACGTTCTGCCGCTGGCCGTACCGCTGGATCTGACCGGTGAGCTGGCCTGCGACTGGCGCGACGGCGACGCCTGGTAGCCCGTGCGGCGCCCCGGGACGAGGTCGGTTCGGTCGGTGAACCGTCTGCGGTACGGTGCCGCGCATGGTTCTGCCCCGGGACTATTCCGGCCAGGCATGCGCACTGGCCAGGACTCTCGAGATCGTGGGTGAGCGGTGGACCCTGCTCATCGTGCGGGACGCGTTCTTCGGTGTACGGCGGTTCGGCGAGTTCGCCACCCATCTCGGCCTGCCCAGGGCGGTGCTCACCGACCGGCTGGCCGCGCTGGTCGAGGCCGACGTCCTGGCGAAGGTGCCCGGGACCGGGCGCCGGGCCGAGTACGAGCTGACCGAGCGCGGCGTCTCGCTGTGGCCGGCGATCCGGTCGCTGATGGCGTGGGGTGACGACAACTACGCGCCGACCGGCCCGCACCGCGAGTTCTGGCACGCCCAGGACGGCGGCGTGCTGGACCGGGACGGTCGCTGCGCCGCCTGCGATGTGCTGATCCCGGTGGCCGACACGGTCGTCGCGCCGGGACCGGGTCTGGGCACGCCGCCCGAGGTCGCCGACCCGGTGACCGTGGCGCTGACCAGGCCGCATCGCATGCTCCGGCCGCTGCCGCGCTAGTCCCCGGTGTTACGGGGATCGGCGTACACCGGCGGGTGACCGGGTCTGTTCGGCAGCCGGCTGGGGTATGCAGGAGATATGTCCGAGCCCGTGCGGACGGTGGACGCCGTCGTCATCGGGGCGGGTCCGAACGGGCTGGTCGCCGCGAACCTGCTGGCCGATGCGGGCTGGGAGGTCCTGGTCCTGGAGTCCGCCGACCGGCCCGGTGGCGCCGTGTGCACGGACGAGTTCGTCCCCGGCTTCCGCAGCGACCGGTTCAGCGCGTTCTACCCGATGGCCGCGCTGTCCCCGATCCTGCATGGGCTGGACCTGGCGGGCTACGGCCTGCGCTGGCGGCAGGCGCCCACCGTGCTGGCCCACGTGCTGCCCGACGACCGGTGCGCGGTGATCTCCCGGGACGTCGAGGTGACGGCGGCGTCACTGGCCGCGTTCGCCCAGGGCGACGGCGCCGCCTGGCGGGCCGAGTTCGCCGCGTGGTCGCGGATCCGGCACGACCTGGTGGACGCCCTGTTCACGCCGTTCCCGCCGGTTCGCTCCGGACTGCGGCTGCTGCGCACGCTGGGCGCGGCCGACGGGCTGCGGTTCGCCCGCCTGGCCACCCTGCCGGCCGGTGCCCTGGGCGAGGAGCGGTTCACCGGCGACGGCGGGCGGCTGCTGCTGGCCGGCAACGCACTGCACACGGACCTGGGGCCTGGTGACGCGGGCGGAGCGGCGATCGGCTGGCTGCTGTCCATGGCCGCCCAGGACGTCGGTTTCCCGGTGCCCGAGGGGGGTGCCGGGCGGCTGGCCAGGGCGCTGGCCGACCGGCTGGCCGCGCGCGGCGGCCGGATCGAGTGCGGCCGCACGGTCACCCGCGTCCTCGCCGCTGGCGGTCGGGCCGTCGGCGTGGCCGACGCGCAGGGCCGCCTGGTACGGGCCAGGCAGGCGGTGCTGGCCACCGTGCCGGCACCGACCCTGTACCTGGGGCTGGTCGGCGCGGACCTGCTGCCCGCCCGGCTGGTCAGCGACCTGCGCACGTTCCGCTGGGACCACGGCGTGGTGAAGGTGGACTGGGCGCTGTCCGGGCCGATCCCGTGGCGCAACCCGGCCGTCGGTGGCGCCGGGACCGTGCACCTGGGCACCGACCTGGACGGCCTGGCCGCCTACAGCACCGACCTGGCCGCCGGCCGGGTCGCGCAGCGGCCGTTCCTGGTGCTGGGCCAGATGACCACGGCCGACCCGACGCGCTCGCCCGCCGGCACCGAGTCGGCCTGGGCGTACACCCACGTGCCGCACGGCCGCCCGTGGACCGACGGTGAACTGGCCCGCTACGCGGACGTGCTGCAACGGACCGTGGAACACAACGCCCCCGGTTTCACCGGCCGGATCATCGGCCGGCGCGTGCAGGGCCCCGCCGACCTGTCCCGGGCCGACGCCAACCTGGTCGACGGCGCCGTCAACGCCGGCACCGCCGCGCCCGGCCAGCAACTGCTGTTCCGCCCGGTGCCCGGTCTCGGCCGCGCCGACACCCCGATCGACCGGTTGTTCCTGGCCGGTGCGTCGGCCCATCCCGGTGGCGCCGTGCACGGTGGACCGGGCGCCAACGCGGCCCGTGCCGCGCTGGCCAGAGCGGGCGTCGGCGGCGGCGTGTACTGGGCCGTGCTGCGCAGGGCGATCGCCGCGGCCTACGCATAACGGGGCGTTTCACCTGTGGTGGAGCGGGCAACCCCATCGCGGAGGACGCGGAGGACGCATGACCGACCGAGAGTTGCTGCGTGCCGCGATCGCCGGCGCGGTCGGGGCCGTGCGGCGCGGTGACGAGGATGGCGCGCTGGAGCGGTTCGGCCGGTTGGCCGGTGGGAGCGGCCTGACGCTGCGGGACAGCGTGCTGGAACTGGCCGAGGCCAATGTCGAGATGCTGCACACCCTGATCGGCCCGGACGCCGAGGAGGACCTGCTGGTGACCCTCGCCGACGGCGACGGTGCCGGCCTGCCCGGCTCCATCGACGAGACCGAACCGGCCCAGCGGGCGTCCGCGCGGGTGCTGCTGGCACTGGCCAACAACCACCACGATGACGCCGAGACACAACTGGACATCGTCGAGGCCGCACCCGATCCCGAGGAGACCGGACAGGTGTTCGCGCACACCGTGAGCTGGACACTCGAGCTGCTGGAGGTGTGCGCGGACAACGGCCGACCGGTGCCGCCGTGGCTGCGCCCGGTACTGCCGTGAGCCCGGTGAACGTCCACACCGGACTGCTGGGTGGGGGTCCGGCGGGCCAGGTAGAGTCACCTGCCATGGCAGGCGCGCACCGGTCGGACCCGGGGGAGTTCGGCCGCGGTGAACCCGCTGATCGGCCGGGGTCTCACCGGCAGCAGGCCGACGTCGCGACCCGCACCGCGATCCTGGACGCGGCCAGCGCGTTGTTCGTCGAACGTGGGTACCTGGCCACCACCATCGAGGACATCGCCGTCGCGGCCCGGGTCGAGGCGGGGACCGTCTACAGTATCGTCGGCGGTAAGCCGCAACTGCTGGAAGCCGTGGTGGAGCGGTTCTCCGATCCCCGGCTGGGCAGGGCCGTCGACGAGTACAGCGAACTGGTCGACCCGCCCGCCATCGTGCGCGACGCGGTGCGGACCAACAGGTTCGCCACCGAGGCGTTCGCCGATTTCTACGATCTCATCCACCGCACCGTGCACGTCGACGAGGCCGTCGCCAGCGGCGCCGAGGCCGCCGAGCAGCGGCTGCGCCGGTCACTGCACCTGGTGGCGCTGCGGTTGGGTGAGCTGGGCGTGCTGCGGGTCGGCGTACCGGAGGCCGTCGACACGTTCGCGTACTTCCTGGGCCACCTGTCCTGGCGTCGGCTGGTGGTGGACTTCGGGTGGAGTTATGACGACGCGGAAGCCTGGTTGGCCGAGCGGATCGCCGAGGCGGTGCTCAGCCGGGGAGGGGCACACCGGTGACCGAACGACTGCGACTGCCCGACCACGTCCGGGCCTGCCTGTTCGACCTGGACGGCGTCCTGACGGCCACGGCGACGGTGCACGCCGCCGCCTGGCAGCAGATGTTCGACGAGTTCCTGCGTGCGTGGGCGCGGCAGCACGATGAGCGGTTCGTGCCGTTCGACCCGGTACGCGAGTACGACGAGTACGTCGACGGCAGGCCCCGCGAGGACGGCACCCGCGCGTTCCTGGAATCCCGGCACATCGAGCTGCCCGAGGGCAGTGACGACGACCCGCCGGACGCGCAGACCGTGCACGCGCTGAGCGAACGGAAGAACAAGCTGGTGCTGGAGCGGATCAAGGCCGGCGGCGTGGACGCCTACCCGGGGTCGGTGCGGTTGCTGCACGCGGTGCGGGCCGCCGGGCTGCCCACCGCGGTGGTGTCCTCCAGCGCCAACTGCGCCGAGGTGGTCGAGTCCGTCGGGCTGACCGACCTGCTGGACGTGCGGGTCGACGGCGTCGTCGCGAAACAGCGGCACCTGGCCGGCAAACCGGCGCCGGACACGTTCCTGGCGGCCGCCAGCCTGCTGGACGTCGAGCCTGCCGCGGGAGCCGTGTTCGAGGACGCGCTGGCCGGTGTCGCGGCGGGTAGGGCCGGGAAGTTCGGCTACGTCGTCGGCGTGGACCGGGTCGGGCAGGCCGACGAGCTGCGCGAGCACGGCGCCGACGTCGTGGTCACCGACCTGGCCGACCTGCTGGCGGAGCGGTGATCCCGCACCCGGCGTTCGGCGCCGACCCGTGGCGGCTCACCGAACGGACGCTCGACCTGGACATGCTGGCGCAGAGCGAATCGCTGTTCGCGTTGTCCAACGGCCACATCGGCTGGCGCGGCAACCTGGACGAGGGCGAACCGCACGGCATGCCGGGCAGCTACCTCAACGGCGTCTACGAGATCAGGACGCTGCCCTACGCGGAGGCCGGTTACGGCTACCCCGAGGCCGGGCAGACCGTGATCAACGTGACCGACGGCAAGCTGATCCGGCTGCTCGTCGACGACGAGCCGTTCGACGTCCGGTACGGCGAACTCCGTTCCCACGAAAGGGAACTGGACTTCCGCGCCGGCACGCTGCGCCGCGCGGCCGAGTGGACCGCACCGACCGGGCGCACGGTCCGGGTCACGTCGACCCGCCTGGTCTCGTTCACCCAGCGCTCGCTCGCCGCGGTCTGCTATGACGTCACGCCGGTGGACGGTCCGGCGTGGCTGGTGCTGCAGTCCGAACTGGTGGCCAACGCGCCCCTGCCGCTGTCCACCGCCGATCCGCGCACGGCCGCCGCGCTGGAGGCGCCGCTCGCGCCGCTGTACCACCACATGGACACCACCCGCGTCAACCTGTTGCACCAGACCAAACGCAGCGGCCTGCGGGTGGCCTGCGCGATGGACCACGTGCTGGACGCGCCGGTCGACCTGGACGTCCGGCCGGAGGCGTCGGGGAACCTGGGCCGGCTCACCGTGACCGTGCACCTGGAACCGGGGCAGCGGCTGCGGCTGGTGAAGTTCGTCGCCTACGGCTGGTCGGCGCAGCGGTCCGCGGCCGGCCTGCGAGCCCAGGTGGACGGCGCGCTGGCCACCGGACGGCAGATCGGCTGGGACGGGCTGGTCACCGGGCAGCGCCGGTTCCTGGACGACTTCTGGACGCGGGCCGACGTCGAACTGGACGGTCAGCCCGAGGTGCAGCAGGCCGTCCGGTTCGGCCTGTACCACGTCATCCAGGCCGGTGCCCGCGCCGAACGCCGCGCCATCGCGGCCAAGGGGCTCACCGGGCCCGGCTACGACGGCCACAGCTTCTGGGACAGCGAGATCTTCGCGCTGCCGGTACTCAACTACACGCTGCCCGACGCGGTGGCCGACGCGCTGTGCTGGCGGCACGAGATGTTGCCGCAGGCGGAGAACCGGGCCGCGGAACTCGGCCTGAGCGGTGCCGCGTTCCCGTGGCGGACCATCGACGGAGCCGAGTCGTCCGCGTACTGGCCGGCCGGCACGGCGGCGTTCCACGTCAACGCGGACATCGCCAACGCCGTGGTCCGCTACATCGACGCCACCGAGGACGAACGGTTCCACAGCACCGTCGGCACCGACCTGCTCGTCGCCACGGCCCGGATGTGGTGCTCCGTAGGGCATTTCGACTCGGCGGGCCGGTTCCGCATCGACGGCGTCACCGGCCCCGACGAGTACAGCGCGGTGGCCGACAACAACGTCTACACGAACCTGATGGCCAAGGCGAACCTGCTCGCCGCGGCCGACTCGGTCGCCCGGTTCCCCGACCGGGCCACAGAACTGAACGTCGACGACGACGAGGCCGACGGCTGGCGCCACTCGGCGGCCGCGATGACCGTGCCCTACGACGAACGGCTCGGCGTGCACCCGCAGGCCGAGGGCTTCACCGACCACCAGGTCTGGAACTTCGACCGCACACCGGTGGACAACTATCCGCTGATGCTGCACTACGCCTACTTCGACCTGTACCGCAGGCAGGTCGTCAAGCAGGCGGACCTGGTGCTGGCCATGTACCTGTGCCCGGACGAGTTCACGTCGGCGGAGAAGGCCAGGAACTTCGACTACTACGAGACGTTGACGGTCCGCGACTCGTCGCTGTCCGCGTGCGTCCAGTCGGTGCTCGCCGCCGAGGTCGGCCACCTCGACCTGGCGGCCGACTACCTCGGCGAGGCCGCGATGATGGACCTGCACGACCTGGAGCACAACACCAAGGACGGCCTGCACATCGCGTCGCTGGCCGGGTCGTGGCTGGCGCTGGTGGCCGGATTCGGCGGCATGCGACACCGGCCGGGCGGGTCACTGACGTTCGCGCCCCGGGTGCCGCCCGGCTCGACGCGGCTGGTGTTCCGGCTGTTCTTCCGCAACCGCCTGGTGCGGGTCGAGGTCACCGCCGACGAGGCGGTCTACACGCTGGTGGAGGGTGAACCGCTGGAGCTCGGCCACCACACCGAGCGGTTCACGCTCACCGCGGCCGAGCCGGTCCGCAGGGAGGTGCCCGCTCTGGAGCCCCGGCCGGCGCCGCGACAGCCACCCGGCCGCGCACCCGCGTCCTGGCGGGACGCGACCGGAAACTGAGGGCCGGCGATGCGGTGGCGTACGGACGTGGCTGAGGGGCTTTTCGCGCTGGCACGCCAGCGGGTATCCGTGGTACTGGTCGACTTCCAGAACGATTTCTGCAGCTCCGAGGTTTTCGGCGGCGGACCGGTGACGAACGGCAACAACGCGGCCGCCGCCCGGCGGGCCGACCGATTCGCCCGTCAGGCAGCCGATCTGGGAGCGCATGTCGTCTACACACAACAGGTCCTGGACTTCGAGCGGCTTAGCCCGCGGCAGCGCGGCTGGGAACGACCGGGTGGGCTCTGCGCCGCGGGTTCGTGGGGTGCGGAGCTGTTCCTCGACCCGGTCCCGGGTGCGAGTCTGGTCGTCAAGTATCGGTACGACTGCTGGCAAAGTCCCGCATTCCTGGACTTTCTCGACGAGCGTGGCATCGATGGCCTGATCATCTGCGGGGTCGAGTTGATCTGCTGCGTGCTCTACGCGGTACTCGGCGCCCAGGAACGCGGCTATCACTACCTCGTGCCCCAGGACCTGGTGTCCGGGCAGGACCCTGGCGACGACACCGACAACAAGGCGGTTCGTGACTTCCTCCGGTTCAGCCAGCCAGAACAGTGGCGGTATCAGTCCGGTTGACCACGGTCGGCGGCCCGTGCGGCGGTCAACTCGGGTAATGGTGGGTAGATCCACGTCCAGTCCATCCAAAGTGGACATTGTGCTCCCCGCATGTCGGCTCACCCCAGGCTATGTGGGGGATTCGGGAGCAACCGTGGCTGCGTCATCACGCAACAGTTGCGCACAGGGCTCAGGTGGTGACGTAGCGGTTGGCGGGGCGGTCCAGGCCGAGCCGGCCGCGCAGCGTCGACTCCTCGTACCCGGAGCGGAAGGCGTTGCGGCGGCGCAGTTCCGGCACCAGCTCGCCGGTGATGGCGCGCAGGTCGTGCGGCAGGGTACCGGGCCGCAGGCGGACACCGGAGACACCGGCCGCGTGCCACTCCAGCACCAGGTCGGCCAACTCGCTCGCGGTACCGCCGAACACGGCCGCGTCGGACGTGAACTCCGTACCCGCCACGTCGTTCAGCCGCGCCAACCGGTCCGCGCCCAGGAACACCACCAGATCCGCGAACACCCGCAGCGGCTCGGCCCGTCCGGCGGCCGCCTCCTCGGCGCGGATCTCGGCCAGCAGCGGTGCGATGTCCGCCGTCCAGCGCGGTGTCACGAACACGACGTCCGCCGTCCGCGCGGCCAGGCGGATCGGCTCGGTGCTGTGGGCGAGTACGGCGACGACAGGCTGGCCCTGTGGCGGACGTGGCGTGATCGAGGGGCCCTTGACGTTGAACCAGCGACCCTCGAAGTCGATGTAGTGCAGCTTGTCGACGTCGACGAACCGGCCGGTCGCCACGTCCCTGATCTCGGCGTCGTCCTCCCACGAGTCCCACAGCCGCCGCACCACGTCCACGTAGTCGGCGGTCTCGGCGAACCGTTCGGCGTCGAACGGCTCGGCGAACTCGCGCCGCCCGACGTGCGCCGTCTCGTGCGGCCACGCCGTCGCCACCACCCGCACACCCGCCCGGCCGCCGCTGACGAAGTCCAGCGTGGCGATCGCCTTGGAGATGTGGAACGGCTCGGTGTGCGGCACCACCACCGTCGGCACCAGCCCGATGTGCTGGGTGAGCGGCGCGACCCTGGCCGCGACCAGCACCGCGTCCAGCCGGCCGCGCACCTGGTCCACCCGGTCGTCGTGCCGGTCGCGGTGGGTGGACTGCACGGCCAGCGAGTCCTCGAACGTCACCAGGTCCAGCAGGCCGCGCTCGGCCTCGCGCACCAGGTCGGTCCAGTAGCCGGCGGTGAACAGCTCGGCCGGCCGGGCGTCCGGCTCACGCCACGCCGCCGGGTGCCAGCCGGCGTCCACCAGTGCCACGGCCAGGTGCGGTGCTTCCGGCATGTCGACCTCCCGTTCGGCGTCCGCTGGTGCAACGCCGTCGTGGCTCGGATGTTCCGCCTCCCAGCCAGTGGGACGCTACGTTCACCGGCATGACCGAGACCGACCGCACCCCACCCGGCGTGGCGCCCGAGCGGGAACTGCTGGACTCCTGGTTGGACTACTACCGCGCGACGATAGTGGCCAAATGCGCCGGGCTGACGCCCGGACAACTCGTCGAACGATCCTGCCCGCCGTCCCCGATGTCGCTGATCGGTCTGGTGCGCCACCTCGTCGAGATGGAACGGGTCTATGCCCACCGGCTCGCCGAGCCGGGCCTGCCGGAGCTGTACTGCACCGACGCCGACCCCGAGGGCGACTTCGACGTCACCCCGGCCACCGTGGCCGACGACCTGCGGATCCACGCCGAACACTGCGCCCGCTCCCGCGAGATCATGACCGCGCTGCCGCTGGACGACCGGGTGCGGTGGCGCTACCTGTACCTGGCCAAGGAGTACGCCCGCCACTGCGGTCACGCCGACCTGCTGCGCGAGCGGATCGACGGGCAGGCGGGGGAGTAGCTCAGGACGCCACCAGCACGGCCACCGGCCGCGCCACGCAACAGCCGGGCAGCGTGCCGGCACAGTCCATCACCATGCCGTGCCGCGCCGGGTCGACGTCGGCGCAGTCCGGCCCCGTGCACTCGACGCCGCCGTCGTCGTGGACGACCAGGGCGCCGTGGCAGTGGTCGACACCACGGGCACAGTCAGCGCATTCACCAGCCATGCCGTCTGTGCTACCACCACCGGGCGACAGAACCGGTGAGGACGGGCGGTGTGTCAGGACTTCTTGCGGCCCGATTTCGCCGGTGCCGGCTTGGTGTCGGCCTTCGCCGACCGGCTGCCCGAGCCCCGGTTCCGCTTGGCGGCGTCCACACTGGCCTGCAGCACGTCCACCAGGTCCGGGACCTCCTTCTTGGCCTTCTTGCCGTCCTCGGCCGCGGCCGGCTCCTCGGTGTCGCCGCCGGAGATCTTGGCCTCGATCTTCGCCTCCAGCGCGGCCCGGTAGCCGTCCTGGAACTTGTCCGGCTCGAACACCGGCTCGGTCAGCGAGTCGATCAGCGAACCGGCCATCGCCATCTCCCGGGACTGCACCTGCGGCGCGTCCTCGTGCAGGAAGTCGAAGTCGGGCGTGCGGACCTCGTCCGGCCACAGCATCGTGGTGAGCACCATGACGTCCGAGTAGACCCGCAGCACGGCCAGCGACTCGCGCTGCCGCAGCGCCACCTTGGCCACCGCGACATGGCCGGACTTGTGCAGCGCGTCGCGCAGCAGCGTGTACGCCTTGGCCGCGGCCTTCTGCGGCTCCAGGTAGTAGCTGCGGTCGAAGTAGATCGGGTCGATCGCCTCCAGGTCGACGAACTCCAGCACGTCGATGGTGCGGGACGTGGACAGCGGCAGATCGGACAGGTCGGAGCTGGTCAGGATCACCATCTGGCCGTCGTCGAGCTCGTAGCCCTTGGCGATCTCGCCGTACGGGACCTCCTTGTCCTCGGCCGAGCAGAACCGCCGGTACTGGATGCGGGCGCCGTCGGCCTCGTGCACCTGGTGCAGGCTGACGTTCTTGTTCTCCGTCGCCGCGTAGAGCTGGATCGGGATCGAGACCAGCCCGAAGGACACAGCGCCCTTCCACATCGCCCGCATCGCTCGCCACCTCCGCGACATCCTGCTGCTGCGATCACCCCTGGTCACCGACGGTACGCCGGAAGATCGCCGACGAACAGTCGGCGGGGCGCCACGACCACCCGGTGCGTGCGTTCGCCGGGTCGGTGTCGCCCTGTCGGCTTATTGTCTGGTCCGTGGAGCTGCCTGTGATGCCGCCGGTGCGTCCGATGCTGGCCAAGGCCGTGCACGAGGTGCCGCGCGCGCCCGGACTGACGTACGAGCCCAAATGGGACGGGTTCCGGTGCATCGTGTTCCGGGACGGTGCCGACGTGGAGCTCGGCTCCCGCAACGACCGGCCGCTGACCAGGTACTTTCCCGAACTGGTCGACCTGTTGCGGGCCGCGCTGCCACCCCGGTGCGTGGTGGACGGCGAGATCGTCGTGGTCACCGGCACCGGCCTGGACTTCGACACCCTGCAACTGCGCCTGCACCCTGCGGCGTCACGGGTGCGCAAGCTGGCCGCCGAGACGCCGGCCAGTTTCGTCGCGTTCGACCTGCTGGCGCTGGGTGACCGCGACCTGACCGAGGAACCGTTCCGGGTCCGCCGCGAACTGCTGGAGGGGGTGCTGGACGGCGCCCTGGCCCGGGTGCACCTGACCCCCCTCACCTCGGACCCGGACGTGGCGCAGGACTGGTTCACCCGGTTCGAGGGCGCCGGGTTCGACGGCGTGATGGCCAAGCGGGTCGACGAGCCGTACCAGCAGGACAAGCGCGTGATGTGGAAGGTCAAGCACGAGCGCACCGCCGACTGCGTGGTGGCCGGGTTCCGCTGGCACAAGGACGGTGAGACGGTCGGGTCGCTGCTGCTGGGCCTGTTCGACGACGACGGCGTGCTGCACCACGTCGGCGTGGCGAGCAGCTTCGCCGCCGCGCTGCGCCGCCAACTCGTCACCGACCTGGCGCCGCTGCGGGAGAACGCGCTGGAGGGCCACCCGTGGCGGTCCTGGGCCGACGCCCAGGCCAACGCGGACGGCCGGATGCCGGGTGCGCTGAGCCGGTGGAACGCGCAGAAGGACCTGTCCTGGGAGCCGCTGCGGTGCGAGCTGGTCGCCGAGGTCCGGTACGAACACCTGCTGTCCGGCCGGTTCCGGCACACCGCCCGGCTGGCCAGGTTCCGGCCGGACCGCGAACCGGCGTCCTGCACCTACGCCCAACTCGCCGAGGTGGCGCCTGCCGAACTGGCGGCGCTGTTCGGCGCGCCCTAGCCGAGGGAGGCACCACATGCGGCTGACCATCACGACGTTCCTGACCCTCGACGGGATCATGCAGGCGCCGGGCGGGCCGGAGGAGGACCGCAGCGGCGGCTTCGCGCACGGCGGCTGGCAGGTGCCCTACGGCGACGACGTCATCGGCGGGTCGATCGTCGGCTGGTTCGCCAGCGCCGACGCGTTCCTGCTCGGGCGCCGGACGTACGACATCTTCGCCGGCTACTGGCCGAAGGTGACCGATCCGGACGACCCGATCGCCAGCAAGCTCAACGGGCTGCCCAAGTACGTGGTGTCCACCACGCTCGCGTCCGCCGACTGGCCGACGTCGACCGTGATCAGCGGCGACGTGGCCGGCGAGGTGCGCAGGCTGAAGGCACAGCCGGGCAACGAACTGCAGGTGCACGGCAGCGGCAGGCTCGCCGCGTGGCTGATGGAGCAGGGGCTGGTCGACGAGTACCGCCTGCTGATCTACCCGGTGGTGCTGGGCACCGGGCAACGCCTGTTCACCGAGTCCAACCTGGCCGCCCTGCGCCTGGTCGACGCCAAGGCCACCCCATCGGGCGTGCTCATCGCTACCTACCAACCCGCCGGCCTCCCCGGCTACGGCACGTACGAGTAGCCCGGTTCAGCGGCCGTCGGAGTCGAACTCGGCGCGGACGCCGAGCAGGCGGACCGGGCGGCCCGGGTCGAACCAGGACAGGACGGTGAGCGCCGCGTCCCGGATGGCCGGTTCGGCGGCGGTGGGTTCGGGCAAGGTCATGCTCCTGGTGTGGGTGAAGAACGGCGCGTAGCGCACCTTCACGCCGATCCGCAGCGCCGGGCGGCCTTCCGCGATCACGTCCGCGGTCACCCGGCCGGCCAGCGTGGCCACTTCCTCGGTCACCCGCGTCCAGTCGGTCAGGTTCTCCTGGAACGTCACCTCGCGGCTGCGCGACTTGGCCACCCACGGCGTGGCCGTCACGGTCGCGTCGCCGGCACCCAGCGCCAGCGTCCGGTACCACGGCCCCATGCGCGGCCCGAACCGTTCGGCCAGTGCGTCCGGATCGGCTCTGGCCAGGTCGGCGACCGTGACCATGCCCTGCTCGGCCAGCTTCGCCGACGTCCGGCCGCCGATGCCCCACAACGCCCTGGTCGGCCGCTCGGCCATCACGTCGACCCAGTTCTGCCTGGTCAGCCGGTAGACGCCGGCCGGTTTGGCGAACCCGGTGGCGATCTTGGCGCGTAGCTTGTTGTCGCCGATGCCGACCGAGCTGGCCAGGCCGGTCTCGTCCACGATGGCCTGCCGCACGGCCGCCGCCAGCGCCTCCGGATCGTCGGTCCGCGCGCCCAGGAACGCCTCGTCCCAGCCGAGCACCTCCACCACGACCGGGAATTCGCGCAGCGTGGCCATCACCCGCTCCGACACGGCCTCGTAGGCGGGCGCGTCGGAGGGCAGGAACACCGCCTCCGGACACCGCTTGGCCGCCGTGCGCAGCGGCATGCCGGAGTGCACGCCGAACTCCCGCGCCCGGTACGACGCCGTGGCGACCACCCCGCGCAGCGTCGGATCACCCTGCCCGCCGACCACCACCGGCCGGCCCCGCAGCTCCGGCCGTCGAGCGACCTCGACGGCCGCGATGAACTCGTCGAGATCGACGTGCAGCACCCAGTCCCCGGTGGACACGACTCCAGTATCGCCAGCCCGCCGAACCGGCGCCGCTACGGCGTTCCCGCTCGGCCTCGGCGGGCGGTGGGATGAGGTCCACTACGGGACCGGGCTTGCCACGCGGCCTGGCCGGCAGCACACCGATGCGCGGCCACCGACCCTCGCGGACCAGGCGCGCGGCCATCAGCCCAGCACGAACTCCAGCGCCCGGACCGGCGGCAGCAGATAGCCGAACCAGATCTGCGAGAACGACAGGGAACCGTAGGGCGGAATGCCCAGCGGCGCGCCGCCGACGGTTCATCGCCCGCGACACCGCGGCATCGGAGAACAATGCGGCGCCAATGCGTAACCCGGTCGGTGACGGCAATTGTCAGGCGGCGTCGTGGAACACCAGGCCGAGCGTGTGCCGCCTGCCGGACCGGATCGCCGACACGCCGTGCCGCACCGGTGCCGCCGACCAGCCCCTGGCCGACGCGACCGGCCGGTCCCGCGTGGTGAACACCAGGCCGTGGCCCTGCGGGATCAGCGTCGCCGTGCCCCGCGACTGTGCCCTGGGCCGCTGCTCGACCAGCAGGAACTCGCCGCCGGTGTGGTCGGTGCCCGGATCGTTCAGGTTGATCACCACCTGCAGCGGGAACACCTTGTCGCCGTACAGGTCGCGGTGCAGGGCGTTCCAGTCGCCCGCCTGGTAGCGCAGCAGGATCGGCGTCGGCCGGGTCTGGCCCGCTGCGTGGCACACGTCCAGCCACTCGGCCAGCGTGTCCGGCCATTCCGCGACCCTGCCCAGCCGGTCGTACCAGTCCCTGGCGATCGGCAGCAGCCTGGGGTACAGCGCCTCGCGCAGCCCTGCCACCGGGTCGGGGAACGGCTCGGCGAAGTAGCGGTACTGGCCGCTGCCGAACCGGTGCCGCGCCATGTCCACGGTGGACCGGAACCGGTGCGGCTCGTCGTACAGGGCCGCGATGGTGGCGCACTCCTGGGCGGTCAGCAGCTCGGGGAGCGCCGCGCACCCGTAGTCGTCGACCTCGGCGGCCACGCCTGCCCAGTCGGCCGACGCGACCCGCCGGGCGAACCGGTCCCTCATGCGCTCGCCTCCATCGTCAGCAGGATCCGTTTCACGTCCGCGCCACCGGCGTACTCGCCGAACGATCCGTCCGACTTCACCACCCGGTGGCAGGGCAGTACGAGCGGCAGCGGGTTGCGCGCGCACGCCGTGCCGACCGCCCGCACCGCCTTCGGGCTGCCCGCCGCCATCGCCACCTCGGCGTAGCTCTCGGTGCGCCCGTAGGCGATGTGCGGCAGGTGCGCCAGCACCGCCTTGCGGAAGCCGGTCGCCAGCCGCAGGTCCAGCGGCAGGTCGAACGTCGTGCGGTGGCCGGTGAAGTACTCGTCGAGCTGCCGGCTCACCGGGTCCAGCCGGCCGGGGGCGCGCAGGATGCGCGGGCTGACCGAGGCGGCCAGCGCGGCCAGCACCTCGTCCATGCCCTGGGTGTCGTAGGCGACCCGGACCAGGCCCTCGCCGGTCGCGGCCAGCAGCAGCTCGCCCACCGGCGAGTCGACGGTGCGGTAGGCGACGTCCAGCACGCCGTCCCGCTCGGCGGCCGCCGCCAGTCTGGCGTGCAGCCGGATGTTCGCTTCCTCGTCCACCGAGGGCAGTGCGTCGAACAGCCCGCCGGTCATGGTGATCCTCCTGGATACGTCGTGCGCAGGGTTCGCATTCCGTCGGCGGCCGCCCTGCGCGCGGCATCCGTCGTCTGTCCGGTGATCTCGGCGATCTCGGCGTACGGCAGGCCGGCCAGGTAGTGGTACGCCACCGCCGTGCGCTGCTTGGTCGGCAGCGCGCCCAGCGCCCGCCACAGGTCGCCGTCCCAGTCCTCCGGCCGGCCGTCTCTGGCCGGCCGTTCCGGGACCGTGGCCACGGCGACCGGCCGGCGGGCCGCCGCCCTGGTCACGTCGATCGCCTTGCGGTGCGCGATGGTGACCAGCCATGCCTCGACGTTCGCGTCCGCCGGCAGGTCCGGGTACGCCTTGAGCGCGGCCAGGAACGTCTCCGACCACGCGTCCTCGGCGTCCACCGAGCCGAGCACGGCACGGCACACGCGCAGCACCGTCGGTCCGTACTCGGCGACGACCTGCTCGAACGGCCGCACGTGCGCGGTCCGGTTCGCCACGGCGTGACTCAGAACAGCCTCCCGGCGCTGACCTCGGCCGGCTCCTCCAGTTCCAGCAGGAACAGCTTGCGGTCCAGGCCGCCGGCATAGCCGGTGAGGCTGCCGTCCGCGCCGATCACCCGGTGGCAGGGCACCACGACGGCCAGCGGGTTGCGGCCGTTCGCCTTGCCCACCGCCTGGGCCAGGGCCGGGTCGCCGAGTTCGCGGGCCAGGTCACCGTAGCTGCGGGTCTCGCCGTACGGGATGGTCCGCAACAGTTCCCACACCCGCAGGTCGAACTCGTCGCCCCGCGGTGCCAGCGGCAGGTCGAACGTGGTGCGATCGCCGGCGAAGTACTCGCCGAGCTGCCGGACGACCTCGTCGAATCCGGTGTCGAATCCGGTGTCGACCCGCTCGCCGAGCGCGTCACCGCGCGGCCTGCGGCGCTGGCCGGCGAAGTAGAGGCCGGTCAGGTCGCCGTCCTCGGCCACCAGGATCAGGTCGCCGACCGGTGAGTCGATCACCGTGTGCGTCACGCTCATCGTCCCCAGCATCCTCTCGTCCGTGTTCGTCACGAGGTAGACGCTCCGGGCGGGCGGAACGTGAGAAATCCGGTCGAGCCGACGTGGCCGGGCCACTACCGTGGCCGGCATGAGCACGTCGTCGACCGCGCTGATGATGCCCCGGAGCCGGGGCCGCTAGCGCTGGACGGAAGCCGTCGCGCGACCCCACACGGGGCCCGCGACGTGACCGGAGCCCCGGTGACCACACCAGGAGGTTCCGATGTCCCGCTCGCTGCTGACCACGACCATCCCGTACGTCAACGCGCCACCACACCTGGGGTTCGCGCTGGAGATCGTGCAGGCCGACGTGCTGGCCAGGCACGGCAGGCGACTCGGCGACGACGTCCGGTTCGCCACCGGCACCGACGACAACTCGCTGAAGAACGTGCTGGCGGCCGAGTCGGCGGGCGTGTCGACCGGGGAACTGGTGGACCGCAACGCCGCCGCGTTCGCCGCGCTGCGCGGACCGCTGGCGCTGTCCTACGACACGTTCACCCGCACCAGCGGCAACGACGACCACCGGCGCGGCGTCGAACTGCTGTGGCAGGCGTGCGCGGCCAACGGTGACCTGTACCGCAAGCACTACGAGGGTCTGTACTGCGTGGACTGCGAGCAGTTCTACCTGCCGTCCGAACTCGTGGCCGGCCGCTGCCCGGAGCACGGCACGCCACCCCGGCCGGTGGCTGAACAGAACTGGTTCTTCCGGTTGTCCCGGTACGGCGAGCGGTTGCACGAGTTGATCGCCGACGGCCGGCTGCGCGTCGAACCGGTGGCACGGCGCAACGAGGTGCTGTCGTTCCTGTCCGCCGGGCTGGTCGACCTGTCCATCTCCCGGTCGGCGGCGCGGGCGCGCGGCTGGGGCATCCCGGTGCCCGGCGACCCCGACCAGGTCGTCTACGTCTGGTGGGACGCCCTGGCCAACTACGTCACCGGTCTGGGCTTCGGGGGCCCGGACGACGCCGCGTTCCGGCGCTGGTGGGTGGCCGGTGACGAGCGGATCCACCTGGTCGGCAAGGGCGTCGTGCGGTTCCACGCGGTGTATTGGCCGGCCATGCTGCTGTCGGCCGGCCTGCCGCTGCCCACCGCGATCCTGGTGCACGACTACCTCACCGTGGACGGCAGGAAGATCGGCAAGTCGGCAGGCAACACGGTGGACCCGGTCGAACTCGTCCGGCGGTACGGCACGGACGCGGTGCGCTGGTGGCTGCTGCGCGAGGTGCCGCGCACCGGCGACGCCGACTTCACCGTCGACCGGCTGGTCGCCCGCGCCAACCAGGATCTCGCCGGTGGCATCGGCAATCTCGTCCACCGGGTGGTGACCATGGTGCACCGGTACCGCGCCGGGCAGGTCCCGCCCTGGCACGGCGAGCCGCTCGCCGAGTGCCGGCAGGCGCCCGCGCTGGTGCGGGCCGCGTTGGCGGCGTACGACTTCCGGGGCGCGGCGAGCGCCGTGTTCGCGATCGTCGACGCGGCCAACCGGTTCGTCGAGGACGCCCGGCCGTGGCGGTTGGCCGCCGAGGAACGGGAGGGCGCGGCGCGGGAACTGGACGAGGTGCTCGGCGTGCTGCTCGACGCGTGCCGCGCGCTGGGCGAACAGTTGGCACCACTGCTGCCCACCGCCGCCGAGGCGATCGCCACCCGATGCACGCCGGTCGACGGCCGGTTGCCGGCGCCGAGCCCGTTGTTCGCCCGGTGGTAGCGTCACGGAGTTGGTGTTGTGGTTGAAGGTGGTGTGGTTGTGGTAGCGGGCAAAGTGGTGCGGTTCGACGAAATCCGCGGATACGGCTTCGTGGCGCCGGACACCGGTGGTGAGGATGTCTTCCTGCACGTCAACGATCTGCAGTTCGACAAGCGGCTGCTCGGTCCCGGTGCGCTCGTGGAATTCGACGTCGAGGAGGGCGATCGCGGCCTCAAGGCGTCCCACGTGCGGATGATCAGCAGGGGAACCGACCGGCCCACTGCTCCGGCGACCCGGTCCGAACCCAGGGTCGCGGCCGACGACGAGGTGCTGTGTGACGTGCTGTCGGTGAAGGAGTTCCTCGAGGAGGTCACCGAGACGTTGCTGGACGCCGCACCCACGCTGACCGGCGAACAGATCGTGCATATCCGGCAGCGCATGGCACAGGTCGCGCACACTCATGGGTGGGTGGAGGCGTGAACGTATCCGGCTGAGGCATGATTCGTGGCGGAGCGAACACGCCTGGAGGCCGCATGAGCTTGATGGGGACACGCGTTGTCCGGATCGAGGATCAGAAACTGATCACGTCCGGCGGCGTTTATGTGGACGATCTGCGGGAGCCGTTGCTGAATGGTGCCGCACATGCGGTGTTCGTGCGCAGTCCGTTGGCGCATGCGCGGATTCTCGGTGTCGACGCGTCGGCGGCCCGTGAGGCGCCCGGTGTGGTCGCCGTCTTCACCGCGGCCGATCTGGACATCACCAAGGACGACGATCCGCGCATGGAACCGTGGCTCGCCGGTGAGAAGGTGCGTTACGTCGGCGAGCCCGTCGCGCTCGTGCTGACCGATCACCGTTACCAGTTGGCCGACGCGGCCGAACTGGTCGACGTCGACTACGACCCGCTGCCCGCGGTGATCGGCTTCGACGCCGCGATCAACGGCGACACGCTGCTGTTCGACGGGACCGACGGCAACGTCGTGCAGCGCAACGGCGGCCCGTTCGACGACGCCACGTTCGACGGCTGCGAGACCGTGGTGACGCACACGATCGTCAACCAGCGCGTCGCGCCCGCGCCGCTGGAGACCCGTGGCGCATCGTGCGCGTGGGGCGAGGACGGCCGGGTGACCGCCTGGCTGTCCACCCAGAACGCGCAGATCGGCCGCGGCTCGATCGCCGCCGGTCTCGGTGTCGACCCGGCGCTGGTGCGGGTCGTCGCGCCGGACGTGGGCGGTGGCTTCGGCGCCAAGATCGGCGCGCCGGACGAGGCGGTCGTGCTGGCCTGGGCGGCCAAGCGGATCGGCCGGGGCGTGCGGTGGACCGAGACGCGCAGCGAGAACCTCACGGCGATGACCCACGGCAGGGCACAGCGCCAGGTCATCACCATCGGCGGCCGCCGCGACGGCACCGTCGAGGCGTTCCGGCTGCACGTCGAGCAGGACCTGGGCGCCTACGCCAGGGCCGCGTTCCTGCCCACGCTGACCGAGCTGATGGCCTCCGGCGTGTACCACTTCCCGGTGGTGGAGACCGAGAGCATCGCGGTGTGCACCACGACGACGCCGATCGGCGCGTACCGCGGCGCCGGCCGGCCCGAGGCCACGGCCGCCGTGGAGCGGGCGATGGACCTGTTCGCCGCCGAGATCGGCATGGACCCGGCCGAGGTGCGCCGGATCAACTTCATCCGGCCGGAGGAGTTCCCGTTCACCACGGGCAGCGGCGCCAACTACGACACCGGCGAGTACGCGGCCGTGCTGGACAAGGTGCTGGCGGCGGCCCGCTACCCGGAACTGCGGGCCGAGCAGGCCAAGCGGCGCGAGTCGGGTGACGTGGTCGCGCTCGGCATCGGCGTGTCGACGTACGTGGAGATCACCGGCGGCGACGCGAGCGGCGAGAGCGGCCGGGTCGACATCAACCCGGACGGCACGGTCACCGCCTACACCGGCAGTTCGCCGCACGGGCAGGGTCTGGCCACCACGCTGGTGATGCTGCTGTCCGACCGGCTGGGCATCCCGATGGACCGGATCACGCTCCGCTACGGCGACACCGACGAGGTGCCCAAGGCGGTCGGCACGTTCGGCTCGCGGTCGCTGCAACTCGGCGGTTCTGCCGTGGCACAGGCCGCCGACCAGGTGATCGAGCGGGCCAGGGAACTGGCCGCCGACCTGCTGGAGGCCAGTCCGGACGACATCGAGCTCAACCTGGCCGACGGCGTGTGGCAGGTGCGCGGCGCCGCCGGCGCCGGCACGGTGAGCTGGTCCAGCGTCGCGGAACGGGCCGACCCGCCGCTGTCCGAGGACGTGTGGTTCGCCGACGGCAAGCCCACGTTCCCGTTCGGCGCGCACGTCGCCGTCGTCGAGGTCGACACCGCGACGGGCAAGGTGCGGGTGCGCCGGATGGTCGCCGGGGACGACGCCGGACCGGTGGTCAACCCGCTGACCTTCCGCGGCCAGCGGCACGGCGGGCTGGCCCAGGGCGTGGCGCAGGCGCTGCTGGAGATCATGGACTACGACGAGGACGGCAACCCGGTCACCGCGACCCTGGCCGACTACTCGTTCATCACCGCCCCCGAGCTCCCCGACTTCGAGCTGGTCGACTCGGAAACGCCGACCACCCGAAACCTGTTGGGCGTCAAGGGAATCGGCGAGGCGGCCACGATCGGCTCGACACCCGCGGTGCAGAGCGCGGTGGTCGACGCGCTGGCCCACCTGGGTGTGCGGCACGTCGACATGCCGGCGACGCCGCAACGGGTCTGGCAGGCGATCAACGACGCGAAGGAGGCGGTCTGAGTGAAGGTCAACATCGAGATCAACGGCCGGGCGACCGCCGAAGAGGTCGAGGACCGCACGCTGCTGGTGCACTACATCCGGGACGTCGTCGGCCTCACCGGTACCAACGTCGGCTGCGACACCACGTCGTGCGGCGCCTGCACGGTGCTGCTGGACGGCGAGTCGGTCAAGTCGTGCACGATGCTGGCCGCGCAGGCCGACGGTCACGCGGTGACCACGGTCGAGGGGTTGGGTGCCAACGGTGAGCTGCACCCGGTGCAGCGGGCGTTCCGGGAGCAGCACGGTCTGCAGTGCGGCTTCTGCACGCCGGGCATGATGATGGCCTCGGTGTCGCTGCTCAACGAGAACCCGAAGCCCAGCAGGGACGAGGTACGGGCGGCGCTGGAAGGCAACCTCTGCCGCTGTACCGGTTACCACAACATCGTCAGTGCCGTGATGGATGCTTCCGTGCAGGAGGTGGAAGGTTGATCCCCGCCGCGTTCACCTACCGACGTGCGTCCACAGTGGATGAAGCGTTGGCCTTGCTCGCCCAACACGGCGACGACGCGAAGCTGCTGGCCGGCGGCCACTCGCTGCTTCCGTTGATGAAGCTACGGTTCGCCGCCCCCGAGATCCTGATCGACATGGCGGACGTGGCCGACCTGCGGTACGTGCGCCTGGACGGCGACCGGGTCCGCATCGGCGCGCTGACCCGCTACCACGACCTCCAGCACGACGGCATCCTGCTGGAGCACGCTCGTCTGGTCGCCCACGCGGCCGGCGTGGTGGGCGACCCCCAGATCCGCCACCGGGGCACCATCGGCGGTTCGGTGGCCCACGCCGACCCGGCAGCCGACGTGCCGGCGGCCCTGCTGGCGTCGGACGCGACCTTGGTGATCGCCGGGCCATCGGGCAGTCGGGAGGTGCCGATCGGCGGGTTCTTCCAGGGCCCCTTCACGACGACGTTGGGCGCGGACGAACTGCTGACCGAGATCGTCGTGCCGTCGAAGGCGAGCCAGGGCTGGGGCTTCGAGAAGTTCACCCGCCGAGCCATCGACTGGGCCATCGTGGGAGTGGCGGCCGTAGGCGGATCGGTGGCGCTGATCAACATGGCAGGCACGCCGATCCGTGCGAAGGCGGTCGAGGCCGCGCTGGCCGACGGAGCGTCCATAGAGGACGCCGCGGCCCTCACCGCCGAAGGCACCAGCCCGGTCGACGAGGCCCACGCCGGCGCGGAATACCGCAAGCACCTGGCCAGAGTCCTCACGGCCCGAGCACTGGAGCAGGTGGCCGGCCGAATCCCGGCCGGCCTGGCCTAGCGTCGCGTCAGGCTGTGTGGAGAGGGTGGAGGTGCGAGGTAGCTTCGCCTGGTAGCGGGCGATCCATTCGGTGCTGAGTTCATCGGCCAGCCGCCACACGTTGGTCTGCCCGGCCCTTGGCAGCGACGCCGCCGGTGCCACGGTGCCCTCCGGACGGAGGTTCAGCCAAGCGGATCGGGCGCCAGCAGCGGGTCCGCGGTCCCGCGCATCAGGCGGGACGGGCCGACCTGGTCGGTGAAGCCCCAACGCCGGTAGAAGGGGATCAGCTCCGGCTGGCAGACCAGTTCGATGCTGCGCACTCCGGCCAGCCGAGGGTGCCCGACGACGGCGTCCATCAACATCGCACCCAAACCCGCTGCCCGCCAGGCAGGCGCCACGATCACGTCGAGCACGACCGCCAGGTACACGTCGTCGGCGAGCACGCGGGCGAAGCCCACCAGCCGCCCCGACTCTCGGTCCACCACCGCGAGAGTGAGGTCGGACGCCGCCAGCATCCGGGTCACGTCATCAGCGGTACGGCCGGCAGCCCACCAGCCCGAGGCGAACAGCTCCATCAGGTGCGGCAGGCAGGCGGCGTCGAACCGTGTCCCGCACGTCGAATTCGGAGACCTCCACGACGACAGCGTCCCAGAGCGTGACCCCACCGGTCGGTCAGAGCAGGCTGAGGGATTGGGTGATGTCGGCGGTGATGCCCAGTGCGTGTCGGGCTCGGGACGGGTTGGCCAGGCTGATGGCCGCGTGGAGGATGTCGACGACGGCGAGGTGGGCCAGCCGGCTGCTGGAGGCGGCCATGTGCAGGCCGAGATCGGGACCGCCGGCGACCAGGACCACGGTGGCCCGGTCGGCGAGCGGGGAGGTACTGAAACTGGTGATCGCCACGGTGCTCGCCCCGGTGCTGGTCGCCGCGTCGACGACGGCGAGGGTCTCGGCGCTGCGTCCGGAGTGGCTGACCACCACGACCGCCGAGGCCGGTGTCAGCAGTCGCGCCTGTAGCTGCGCCGTGCGGGCGTCGTGCGGGGCGTAGGCATGGCAGCCGATGGCGGTCCACCGGTAGGCGGCGTCGGCGGCGGGCGCGGCCGAGGTCCCCACGCCGAAGACGAGAATCGTGTCCGCGGCCGCCAGCAGCGCGGCTGCCCGGGTCAGCTGTTCCGGGTCCACCGTGGCCCGGGTCGCGCTGATGCTGTTGGCGTGACTGGTCAGCACGAGTTCGCAGATCTCGTCCGCCGTCGACCGGTCGGTCAACTGCTCGGGCGGTGCCTCGCCGGGCCGTAGCGCGAGTTCGCGGACCAGCGCGTTTTTCAGGTCGCCGAAGCCCTGGAACCCCGCCGCTCGGGCCGCGCGCACGATGGTGGCCGGCGAGACGTCCGCCCGTGCGGCCACCTCGCCGGTGGTCGCCGCCTGGACGAACGCGGTGTCCTCCAGTACCAGGCGCATCACCTTGGCCTCGCTGGGCCGCAGTCCGGGCATCAGGGCCGTGATCGTCGCGCGCACGCCCCCGGCGACGTCCACGCGCCCGTCGTCACCGTCGGAAACCATGTTTCTCATGCTAGCCTACTTTCGAAACTCGATTCCAAAGGAGGCGGCGTGCATCCTGCCTCGCTCGCGCTGCTGGTGAGCGCCGCCATCCTGCACGCCGCGTGGAACTTCGCGGCCAAGCGGGTCGGCGCGGGTGGGGCGGTGTTCGTCTGGTGCTACTACACGATTTCCGCGGCGCTGTGCCTGCCGATCGCGATCGGGAACCTGTTCGTCGCACACGTCGCGCCGCAGTGGTGGTGGCTCGTCGCCGCCCTCGGCACGGGGGTGTTGCACGTCGGCTACGGCGTGATCCTGCAGCGTGGTTACGCGGTGGGCGACATGTCGGTGGTGTATCCGTTGGCCAGAGGCACGGGTCCGCTGCTGTCGGTGATCGTCGCCGTGCTGGTGTTCGGGGAACGCCCGGGAGTGGTCGGCCTGCTCGGCGTCCTCGCCGTCGTGCTCGGCGTCTGCGTGATCAGCATCAATCCGGGCGCTGCCAGCGCCAAACCGAGGCTCGCCAGCGTGGTGTACGGAGTGCTGACGGGTGCGGCGATCGCCGGGTACACCCTGTGGGACGACCGCGCGGTCACCACCCTGGCCATGCCGCCGATCCTGTACTTCACCGCGGGCTGCCTGGTGCAGAGCGCGCTGCTCACCCCGCATGCGGCGGCGCACCAGCAGGAGGTCGCCCGGCTGTGGCGCGATCACCGGCGGGAAATCCTGGTCGTCGCGGTGCTGTCACCGCTGGCGTACCTGTTCGTGCTGTTCGCGATGCGGACCACCCCGATCAGCGTGGTCGCCCCGGTCCGCGAGCTGAGCATCGTCATCGGCAGCCTCGTCGCCTGGCGGGTGCTCGCCGAACCGAATCCGGTCCGCCGCCTGGTGGGGGCCGCGATCGTCCTGTCCGGAATCGTGGGCATCGCCATCGGTTGAGCTAGCGGTCATTGGCGAGCCGACCCTCGATGAAGGCCCGCTCGGCGTCCGAAGGGCCGAGCGCCAACGCCTGCCGGTACGCCTCGGTGGCCTCACCCAACCGGCGCAACTGGGTCAGTAGCGCCGCCCGAGCGATGTGCAACTGCGGCCACCGGGCCATCCGCGGATGAGCCACCACGGAATCGAGAATGGCCAACCCGGCGGCAGGGCCGTCCACCATCGCCACCGCAACCGCCCGGTTCGCCTCATGCACCGGACTGGGCTCGTGCCGCAGCAACTCCCCGTACAGCGCCGCGATCTCCCGCCAGTCGGTGTCCGCGGCCACCACAGCGGAAGCATGACAAGCCGCGATGGCCGCCTGAATCTGGTAGGGCCCTGGCCGGTTGGCGTACAACGCCTTCTCCAACAGCAGTTCACCCTCGGCGATCAACGCCCGGTCGTACAGCGAGCGATCCTGATCGGCCAACAACACCTGGTTGCCGGCGGCGTCCAACCTGGCCGGGCGCCGGGCATCCGTCAACAACAACAAGGCCAACAGCCCGGTGACCTCAGGCTCACCGGGCAACAGCCCGGACAGCGCCCGAGCCAGCTCGATGGCCGTGTCACTCAGCGAACCCACGGTCCGGTGCCCCTCGGTGAAGACGAGGTACACCACCTTCAACACCGCACCCAACCGCCGCCCCAACTCCTCCGGAACCGGCAGCCGCAGCGGAATCACACCCTCCTTGATCTTTCGCCGCGCCCGCACCAACCGCTTGGCCAACGTGGGCTCGGGCACCAGAAAGGCCGACGCGATCTGCGCGGTGGTCAACCCGCACACGGCACGCAAGGTGAGTGCCACCCGGCTGTCCTGATCGAGTGCGGGATGACAGCACAAGAAGATCAACCCGAGCTGATCCACCGCCGTGGTGGCCGATTCGTCGGACGGACCACTGGGCATGGCCAGGACACGCACGGCCTCGGCCTCCTTGGCCGGCCGTGCGGCCTCCCGCCGCACCTGATCGAGCGCCTTGTGCCGGGCGGTGGCCACCAACCAGGCCCGGGGATCGGCCGGCACTCCGTCCGACCACTGCTGGACCGCCGCCAGACACGCTTCCTGCACGGAGTCCTCGGCCAGGCCCAGGTCCCCGGTCAGCCGGGTGACCTGGGCGACCGCGGGCCACCAGTGGGCGCGCAGCAGCGCCTCGTACTCAGTCAGGGGGCGCCACCGCCAACACCGGCCGCACTTCCACCGAACCCGCCTGCGCCGCCGGCAGCAGAGCCGCGTACCGCAGCGCGTCGTCCAGATCGGGGCACTCCACCAGTGTGTAGCCGCCGACCTGCTCGCGCAGTTCGGCGGCCGGACCGTCGGTGAGCATCGTCTCGCCCTCGCGCACCCGCACGGTGGTGGCCAAGGACGCGGCCTGCAAGGGCGCGCATTCCAACAGCACACCGGCCCGCGCCAGCTCGTCCAGCGCCGCCCGGTACTCGTGGAACATCGTCGCCGCCTCCGGCGTGCCCTGGGGTGGCAGGCCGTCGTCTGCGGTGCGCAGCAGGAACAGGTACTTCACGTCGACCTCCTGGGTTGCGGGCGACCCACTGCCGCCTCCTGTTCTAGTCGAACGGGACGCCCGGGGCAGGACAGTCAGTCGCCGGCGACCGGCACCGGGCGCAGACGCGACGTCGCCGTGCCCAGGCCGGTGGGACCGCCGAACCGGCCGCGCGCACCGGGTGCGGTGGCGCGCAGTTCCGTCTCGGCGTAGCGCAGCACCTGCTCGTGCCAGTTCAGGATGCCCGACATCCAGTTCTGCAGGTCCCGCGCGTACCGCAGCAGCGCCGTGCGCACCTCGGCGGCCAGGTCGAAGTCGTCGAACAGGGCGGGCAGTTCCACGGCCATGATGTGTTGGAACTGGGTCATTCTGGCCGCCGCCAGGTCGGTCACGATCGCGATCGCCCGCTCCTGGTCGACGCCGAGGAAGTCGCGCACCACCAGCACGGCGTTGTGCAGCTCGCCCTCGAACTCGATCTCCTTCTGGTAGGAGAACAGATCGTTCACCAGGCAGGCGTAGTCCTGGGCCGCGTTCGCCAGCGAGCTGACCGGCGTGCTGCGCAACACCTCGGGCGGCACGGTCTGGCCGTGCGCCAACCGGGACAACGACATGGTCAGCTCCGAGCCGAACGTCCTGCGGCGCATCTCCACGTAGTCGATCGGGTCGGGGACGCGGTTGACGAGCTGGTTGAGCAGCTCCCACAGCCAACTGTCCAGCATGACGACGATCGAGTGCCGCAACGCCTGCCGGGCGTCGCCGGTCATCGGGTCCGCCGTGCGCACCCACAGGTCGGCCAGGCCGCGTTCCATGGGTGTCAGTGGCGGCGGCATCGGCACGCCGTCCAGCGGCAGGAACAGTGCCAGGCGGTCGTTACTGGCCTTCGCCGCCGCGAGGTTGCGGGCGGCGCCGAACACCGCCGGGTAGTAGTCGTCGGCGTAGGTGCCCCAGGTCAGCCAACCCGTCGTGATGTCCAGCTCGTCCAGGGTCGCGTCCGGGTGCACGCCGGCGGCGCACAGCGTCAGGTCGTTGGCCTCCACCTTGCGGGCGTCCCAGACGTTCTCGGACAGGAAGCCCATGCGGGCGGTCCATTCCCGGTGGTGGTCCCTGGCCGGTCCCAGGTGCGGATTCAGGTGCAGGGCATAGGGCATCGGCAGGTCCGGCCGGGTGATGTGGCCGACCGGCCGGAACGGCACATGGCTGTGCGAGCGCAGCCGCTGCGGTGCCGTGGCCACCAGTGAGGAGACGATCCGCGCGGTCTGCGTGCCGACGCCGTTCGGTCCGCCGAGCACGCCGCCTGCCGGCGGGCCGCCGCCGTTCATGTACCGGCCGGACCGCAGGTGCCACTCGTGACCGCCGGACTGCCAGTCCTGCAGGCCCTTCACGTAGGCGGCGGTGTCCGCGCGCCGCTTCGGGTCGACCTGGTGTTCCTCGAACAGCGCCGGCACCTCGGTGACCGCGGTGTGCTCGAACTGGTGCAGCCGTGAGGTCAGCAGGTCGTTGACGGCGTCGGCGGCCTCCTGCGTCGGGCACCCGAGGAACCGCTCGAACACCAGCACGCCGTTGGACAGCTCACCCTCGTCCTGCACCTCCCGCTGGTAGGAGAACAGGTCGTTGCGCAGGTGGACGGCGTCGGCGAAGGTGTCCCGCAGCACCTGCATCGGCCGGGTGGCGGCGATCGACGCCGGCACCTCGGCGCCGACGGCGTGCTCGATCAGGTTCGCCGACCAGGGCGCGCCACCGACCTTGCGCCGCATCTCGACGTACTCGATCGGGTTGGACACCCGGCCCTCGTTGATGTTCGCCAGTTCCCACAGCGACTCGTCCAGCAGGTTCTGCGTGCTCTCCGCGAACCGCCGCCGGTAGTCCGGCGAGTGGCCGGGCACGGTCCTGGTCCACAGGTCGGCCAGGCCGCGCTCCACCGGGTTCGCCGGCTCCTCGGTGAGCCCGCCGTCCACCGGCAGGAATGCCGCCAGCCGCGCCAGGTACCGCCGCGCGGCCGCGATGTCGTTGGTGCGCTTGTACAACTCGACGAAATGGTCGTCGAAGTAGAACACCCACACGTACCAGTCGGTGATCAGGTCCAGGCCGGGCCCGTCCGCGTCCGGGTGGGTGTAGGCGCACAGCAGCGCATAGTCGTGCGAGTCGAAGTCGGATTCGTCCCAGATCGGGATGCCCTGCTGCGGGACGTCGATCATGTCCATCCGGTGGGCCCACGCCTTGCTGTGCTGCCGTGCCGACTCCAGGTTCGGATTCAGCCGCGCGGGGTACGGCAGGTAGAACTCCGGAAGCTGGAACGGCTCTGGCATGGCCGGCACCTGCCCTTCCTCGGCACGCGAGTGGTCACCGCAGGCAACCAAAGGCCGCACCGGCCGGCCAAGAGTCGGCGCGCTGTTCCACACGATCGGGACGGCCGGATCATCCGACCGGCCCAGCCGGGTACCCGTGCCCGTGGTGGATGATGCCGCGATGACGACCGACTACGGACTGGGCAGCTGGCCGTGGCGGCGGGCGCGGATCGACCCGGCCGGCGTCGCGCTACGGCAGGGCGACCGATCACTCAGCTACGCCGAGCTGGCCGCTCGCGTGGACCGCATGGCGGCCGGCCTCGTGACGCGGGGCGTGGGCCACGGCGACCGTGTCGCCTACCTGGGACCGAACGAGATCGCCACCTTCGAGACGATGTTCGCGGCCCACCGGCTCGGCGCGATCTTCACCCCGTTCAACACCCGGCTGGCCGACCCGGAGATCGCGTTCCTCGTCCAGGACGCCGAACCGACGGTGTTCGTCCGGTCCACCGCCGACCACGCCGAGCTGCTCGCCGCCGGCGAGAACCGACCCGTCCCGAGCGCCGACGTGTCCCTGGACGACCCCGCCGTGATCCTCTACACCAGCGGCACCACCGGCCGGCCCAAGGGCGTCGTGCTCAGCCACGGCAACCTGACCTTCAACACGATGAACCAGTTCGCGCACGCCGACGTGCTGTCCTCGGACACCGCGCTGTGCCTGTGCCCGCTGTTCCACGCCAGCGGCCTGGGCCAGGTGAGCCTGCCGACCCTGTTCAAGGGCGGGACCGTCGTCATGGTGCCGAAGTTCGACCCGGGGGCCGTGCTGGCCATGATCGAGCGGCTGCGGGTCGCGTCGTTCCCCGCCGTGCCCACGATGTTGCAGATGCTGTGCGACCACCCGGACTTCGCCGGCACCGATCTCGGTTCGCTGCGCTACGTGATCTACGGCGGGTCGATGGTCAGCGAGCGGGTCGCGGTGGCCTGGCAGCGCAGGGGAGTGGCGATCCTGCAGGGCTACGGCATGACCGAGGCCAGTCCCGGCGTGCACCTGGCCATCCAGGACGGTGCCGCCGACCGGCCGGTGTCGGTCGGCCTGCCGCAGTTCTTCACCGACGTCACCTTCGACCCGGCCACCGACGACGCGAAACCGGGCACGTCGGGCGAACTGTGGGTGCGCGGGCTGAACGTGAGCCGGGGCTACTGGCGCCGGCCCGCCGAGACCGAGGCCGCGTTCACCGCGGGCTGGTACCGGTCCGGCGACATCGTCCGGGTCGACGACGACGGCTGGGCGTACGTGGTGGACAGGGTCAACGACCTGATCATCTCCGGCAGCGAGAACATCAGTCCGTCCGAAGTGGAGGCCGCGATCAACGCGCAGCCCGGCATCGTGGACAGCGCGCTGATCGGGGTACCCGACGAGCGGTGGGGCGAGGTGGGTTCGGCATTCGTCATCGCAACCGACCCGGCATGGACGGCCGACTCGCTGCGCGCCGCACTGGCCGGGGTGCTCGCCGACTACAAGATCCCCCGGTACGTCCGGTTCGTCGACGACCTGCCCAGGACCGCCGTCGGCAAGGTGCGCCGGCAGGCCCTGCGCGACCTTTAGCTGATCTCGATCTCCGGCGTCGCCACCCGGTCGAAACCCACCGGCCGGCACGGCCCGGTCATCCGCAACGGCAGCACCGCGCGGATGTCCGCGCTGGACGCGCCGACGTGCAGTTCGACCTCGCCCGGGTCGACCTGCCGGTGCCCGGCCCGGCCGGTGTAGGAGGTGAGGTCGGCGTGCAGGCCGAACGTCACGGTGGCCGCGCCGCCCGGCGCCAGCTCCACCCTGGCCGCCGCGATCAACTGCCGCACCGGCCTGGCCACCTCGGCGACCGGGTCGTGCAGGTACACCTGGACCACCTCGGTGGTGGCGATCGCGGCGTCGTTGCGCAGGCTCACCGAGACCCGGCAGGTGCCGTCGGTGGGCCAGCCGCCCGCCGATGCCGACACGTCCGCCCAGGTGGCAGGCGCGTACGACAGGCCGTGGCCGAACGGGAACACCGGCGTCGGGTCGACGTTGCTCACCTCGGACCGCTGCCCCAGCGCCGCGGCCAGATAGGTGGTCGGCTGGTTCGCCGCCGCCGACGGGAAACTCACCGGCAGCCGCCCGGACGGGTTGACCCGGCCGGCCAGCACGTCGGCCAGCGCGGTCGCGCCCTCCTCACCGGGGAAGAAGCCACACACCGCGGCGGCCAACCGATCGGCTTGCCGGGACAGCTCGTAGGGCCGGCCCACCAGCAGCACCAGGACCACCGGCGTGCCGGTGGCCAGCACCGCCTCCAGCAACTCCTCCTGCCTGCCGGGCAGCCGCAGGTCGGTCGCGTCGCAGCCCTCGCCGGAGGTGCCGCGCCCGAACAGCCCGGCCAGGTCGCCCAGCACCAGCACGCATGTGTCCGCGTCGGCCGCCACCTTCGCCGCCGCCGCGATGCCCTCGTCGTCACCGCCCAGCACCGGAACCCCCGGCGCGTAGGTCACGTCGTAGCCGGCCGGGTCGTCGCGCAGCGCGGCCAGCACCGTCGACACCCGCACGCCCATCGGCACCTCGGGATGATGCGCGCCGACGTGCAGCGGGAACGAGTAGCAGCCCATCATCGCGCTGGTCTCGTCGGCCCGGGGCCCGATCACCGCGAGCTTCGCGCCCGCCGGCAGCGGCAGCGTTTTCTCGTTGCGCAGCAACACGATCGACTTGCGCGCCAGGTCCAGCGCGATCGACCTGGCCTGCGCGTCGTCCAGTTCGATCGGCGTGCCGTCCAGCGCGGGCGGCTCCGGCGACCAGTCCGGGTCGAGCAGGCCCAGCTCACATTTCTGGGTCAGCACCCTGGCCACCGCACGGTCCACCAGCGCCATGTCGACCACGCCCGCGTCGACCGCCTCGCGCAGCGGGTCGCCGTAGCAGTTGACGGTGGGCAGTTCCACGTCGATGCCGGCGCGCAGCGCGGTGCCCGCCGCGTCGGCCGGTGAGTCGACCACGTGGTGCAGGTCGCGCAGGAACGACACGGCGAAGTAGTCGGCCACCACGGTGCCGGTGAAACCGTAGGTGCCGCGCAGCAGATCGGTCAGCACCGCCGGATCGGACGCCACCGGCACACCGTCGTTGTCGGTGTAGGAGTTCATCACCGACCGGGCACCGGCCCGCAGCGCCAGTTCGAACGGCGGCAGCAGCACGTCGGCGATCTCCCGGCCGCCGATCGACACCGGAGCCAGGTTGCGGCCGGCGCGGGAGGCGGAGTAGCCGACGAAATGCTTCAGCGTGGCCACCACCCCGGCCGACTCCACGCCCCGCACGTACGCGGCACCGATCGTGCCCACCAGGTACGGGTCCTCGCCGATCGTCTCCTCGATTCGGCCCCACCGCATGTCCCGCGCCACGTCCAGCACCGGCGCGAGTCCCTGGTGGACACCCAGGCGGCGCATCAACTGTCCGATGTGGCGGCCCATCCGGGCCACCGCGTCCGGGTCGAAACTGGCGCCCCAGCACAGCGGCGACGGGTAGACGGTGGCCTGCCACGCGGCCAGGCCGGTGAGGATCTCCTCGTGCGCCATGGCCGGGATGCCGAACCGCCCGGCCGCCATGATCTGGCGCTGGGTGCGGGCCAGGCCGCGCGCGCCGACCGTCGGGTCCACCGGCACCGTGCCGAAGGCGCGGGTGAGCTGGCCGATCCCGTCCTTGATCAGGGTGTCCCAGTCCACCAGCGGGTCGGCGAAGTCGTGCTGGTGCGGCGCCACCTCGCCGGCGGCGTCCATGCCGACCCACACGCCGTACAGTTGCGCGATCTTCTCGCTCGCGGTCATCCTGGCCATCAGGTCCCGCACCCGCTCCGCGATGGGTGCGCTCGGGTCGCGCCAGGTGCCGACGGCTACGCCACTGTCCAGTGTCACGTCGCTCCGTCCGTCGTCGGTCAAGGGTCTGCCGGCGGTCAGACCGGGCCGGTCGACTGCCGCACGACGAGACTCGTCGTGAGCGTGAGGTGGACCGGTTCGGAGTCGTCTCCCCGGATGAGCCGGATCAGCATGTCGATGGCGCTCTGGCCCATCTCGCGGATCGGCTGGTGCACTGTGGTCAGTGGGGGAGAGGTGAGCGCCGACTCCGGCACGTTGTCGAAGCCGACGACCGACAGGTCGTCCGGTACGCGCAGGCCGAGGGTGTGGGCGGTCTCGACGGTCGCGATGGCGGTGATGTCGTTGGCGGCGAAGATCGCCGTGGGTCGGTCCGGCCGGGACAGCAGCCGGATCGCGGAGTCGGCGGACACGCCCGCGTCGTAGGCGCCCGGCTCGACGAGGCTCTCGTCCACCGGCACGCCCGCCGAGGCGAGCGCATGGCGGAAGCCCTCCTCGCGCAGCCGCGCCGACTGGAGGTCGGCGCGGCCGGTGAGCATGCCGATTCTGGTGTGGCCCAACGACAACAGGTGTTCGGTGGCGAACTGGGCGCCGCGCAGGTTGTCCGAGTCGATGGTGGGCAGGTCGGTCGGTCCGGTGTGCGGGTCGACGGCGACGATGGGCGCGTCGTAGCGGACGTCGACCACGGTGGGCGTGACCAGGATGGCGCCGTCCACGAGCGTGCCGGACAGCCGGGACAGGTAGCGGCGCTCCCAGCCGACGTGGTCGCCGACCCGGCCGCCCGCCGAGTACACGACGAGTTCGAAACCGCTGCCCCGGATGGCGTCCGCCGCGCCCTTGAGCAGCTCGGTGCTGAACGGTTCGAGATCGGCGACCAGGATGCCGATCACGTTGGTGCGGTGGTTGCGCAGGCTCTGCGCCACCAGGCTGGCCTCGTAGCCGAGTTCGTCGATCACGGCCTGGACCCGCGCCGACGTGTCGGCGGCGACCCCGTACCGCTGGTTGATCACCTTCGACACGGTCGCCACCGAGACGCCCGCCCTGGCGGCGACGTCGCGGATGGTGACGCGGGAGCTCGGCTGCACCGCGTCAGGATAGCTTTATAAAACGTTATCGACAACGATTGACACGCCCTGTGTCTGGGCGCAAACTCTGGAGCCAACCTGGGCTTGCCACGGCCCGGTCCAGTTCGCGCCGACGTCGTCAGGAGTGGACCCAACATGCGCGACATCAGAAAGTCACGATTCCTGCTCATCGGGGCGTTGGTGGCTGCCCTCGGCGCGGCCGCCTGTAGCAGCGGTGGCGGTGGCGCCACCACCGCCACCAGCCCGGTCACCTTCAGTTGGTGGCACAACACCACGGCCCAACCGGGGCTGGGTGTCTGGCAAACGGCCGCGAACCAGTTCCACGCCTCCCACCCGAACGTGTCGTTCAAGATCAGCCCGATCCAGAACGAGTCGCTGATGACGAAGATCCCGATCGCCCTGCAGGGCAACCAACCGCCGGACATCTTCCAGCAGTGGGGCGGCGGATCCGAGGCCAGCGAGATCCCGTCGGGCAAGCTCATGGACATGACGGCGGCCAGCGCGAGTTGGATCTCCGAACTCGGCCCGGTCGCCAAGGGCTGGGCGGTCAACGGCAAGCAGTACGGCGTTCCGTTCGACCAGCACATCGTCGGCTTCTGGTACCGCAAGGACCTGTTCGCCCAGGCCGGCATCACCACGGCACCGACCACAATGGCCCAGTTGAACACCGACATCGCGATGCTCAAGGCGCACGGCATCCAGGCCGTCGGCGTCGGCGGCAAGGACCGGTGGCCGGACGCCTTCTACTGGGACTACTTCGCCGTCCGGGAGTGCTCGATCACCACGCTCCAGCAGGCGTCCAAGACGATCCAGCTGAGCGACCCGTGCTGGATCAGGGCCGGCAACGACCTCAAGTCGTTCCTCGCCACCCAGCCCTTCCAGAACGGTTTCCTCGGCACACCGGCCCAGCAGGGTGCTGGAAGCTCGGCCGGCATGCTGGCCAACGGCAAGGTCGCCATGGAACTGCAGGGCGACTGGGAGCCGGGCACCATGGCTCCGCTGACCACGGACAAGAACCTGACGTCGAAGATGGGCTGGTTCCCGTTCCCGTCGGTGGCCGGCGGCCAGGGCAACCAGCAGGCGGCACTGGGCGGCGGCGACGGCTTCTCCTGCCTGGCGACGGCCGGACCCGCGTGCCCGGACTTCCTGAAGTACATCGACAGTGCCCCCGTGCAGTCGAAGTGGGCCACCACGGGTAACGGCCTGCCGGTGAACCCGGCGGCGGCGTCGGCCATCACCGACCCGAACCTCAAGCAGGTGCTCCAGTACAGCCACAGCACGCCGTACGTCCAGCTGTACTTCGACATCGCGTTCCCGACGAACGTCGGGCAGGCGTTGGACAACACCGTGGCGGACTTCTTCGCGAAGAAGGGCACACCGCAGTCGATGGTGAACGACATCGTCAACGCGCAGAACGGCGACAAGTAGTGTCGCACCTGGATGTCGTGCCTCCGGTGGGTGGCCGCGCCGCCACCGCACCGGAGACCGCGGCACGGGCCGGTCGCATGCCGGTGCGGCCGGCCCGGCGGTCGCGCGGCGTCCGCAAGCGGTTGGAACTGGTCCTGTTACTGGGTCCGCCGCTGGTGTTGTTCGTCGGCTTCGTGCTGGTGCCGATCGGCTTCGCCGCCTACTACAGCCTCTACAACTGGACCGGCTTCGGGCCACCGACCGACTTCACCGGCCTGCAGAACTACCACGACGCCTTCGCCGGGGCGGTGTTCCGGGACGCGATCCTGCACAACCTGATCATCGCCGGCCTGTCCGTCGTGATCCAGTTGCCGCTGTCCATCGGCCTGGCGCTGCTGCTCAACCGGCGGCTGCACGGCAGGACCGTCCTGCGGATGGTGGTGTTCGCGCCCTACGTCCTGTCCGAGGCGATCACCGCGGTCATCTGGCTGCTCATGTTGCAGCCAGGCGGTTTCGTCGACCAGGTGTTCACCTCGCTCGGGCTGGGCGGCCTGATCAACCTGTGGCTGGCCAACCAGACCATCGTGCTCTACACCCTGTTCGTGGTCATCACGTGGAAGTACATCGGTTTCGGCATCATCCTGCTGCTCGCCGGCCTGCAGGGGGTGCCGGCCGAGCTGCGGGAGGCGGCCGCGCTGGACGGCGCCTCGTCGTGGCAGGCCACCCGGTTCGTCACGTTGCCACTGCTCGGCCCGACCATCCGGATCTGGATCTTCCTGTCCGTGATCGGCTCGCTGCAACTGTTCGACCTCGTGTGGATCATGACGCTCGGCGGCCCGGCGAACGCGTCGACGACGATCGTCAGCTACCTGGTCGACCACGGTTTCAAGCGCAACGAGTTCGGCTACGGCAGCGCCGTGGCCGTGCTGCTGTTCGCCATCTGCTTCGTGTTCGCACTGATCTACCAGAGATTCGCGTTGCGCCGGGACACCGACGGCGCACTGACCCGCCCGGTGGGGTGAACCATGTCCGCTATCGTGGACGTCCGACCCACGTCAGGAGTCAGGACACGACGGCGGGTCGGACCAGGCACGCCGTTCGCCTACCTGGCCGCGATCGTCGTCGTCGGGATCACCGTGATCCCGCTGTTGTTCGTGGTGCTCGGCGGGTTCCGCACCAACGCGCAGATCAACAACGATCCGGCCGGCCTGCCGAGCCCGTGGGTGACGGGGAACTACCTGACCATTCTCACGTCCCCGGTGTTCTGGCAGGACCTGCGCAACAGCGCGGTGATCGCGGTCATCGCCACCGTGCTGGCCGTCGGGTTCGGGTCGATGGCCGGGTTCGCGCTGTCCCGATACTCCTTCCGCGGCCGGGAGGGCACCTACACGCTGTTCACCCTCGGCCTGTTGTTCCCGATCAGCGCGGCGAGCCTGCCGCTGTACCTGCTGCTGAAGGATATCGGGCTGCTGGACAATCCGCTCGGGGTCGCTATTCCGGAGGCGGCATTCTCGCTACCGGTCACGATCGTAATACTCAGACCGTTCATGGCGGCGATTCCTCATGAGATTGAGGACGCGGCGGTGTTGGACGGGGCCAGTGGACTGGGTTTCTTCTGGCGTGTCCTGCTGCCGTTGTCCAGACCGGCGCTGGCGACCGTGGCCATCCTCGCGTTCGTCACGAGCTGGAACCAGTATTTGCTGCCACTGCTGGTGTTCGACGACCCGGCGCAGTTCACGCTGCCGCTCGGCGTCGCCACGTTCCAGTCGCAGTTCTCTCAGGACACCGCGAAGGTGCTCGCGTTCACCGCGCTGTCCATGATTCCGACGCTGGGATTCTTCGTGCTCGCCGAGCGCAGAATCGTCGGCGGGCTCACCGGCGCCGTCAAGGGATGAAACTTTCCCGCTGAAACCGGGGTTTTCCCTACTCGGTCCGCCATGGGTGGCTGCCCGCGTTGTCTTCCCGCGTGTTCGCCCAGCATAGTTTCTCCACCCCTGCTGTCACACGGAGGAAACGATTATGCCAGAAAGAAAATCAACTCGATTGTGGGTGTCCGCGGTCGCTGTGGCCGCCGCGGCGGCGGGCACGGTCTTGGCAGCCGTGCCGGCCAACGCGGTACCCACCACGTCGCTCGCGCAGCTGGCCGCGCCGCACGGGAAGTACTTCGGCACGGCCCTGACCCAGAGCAACCTGAGCAACCCCACGCTGCTCGCGGTCTCCGACAGCCAGTTCAACATGGTGACCCCGGGCAACGAGATGAAGTGGGACACCACCGAGCCGTCGAACGGGGTGTTCAACTTCGGTCCCGGCGACCAGATCGTGGCGCACGCCAAGTCGATCGGCGCCCGGGTGCGCGGGCACAACCTGGTGTGGGACAGCCAGTTGCCGTCCTGGGTCAGCAGCCTCCCGCTCACCCAGGTGCAGTCGGCGATGGAAACGCACATCACCACCGAGGTCACCCACTACGCGGGCCAGCTCTACGCGTGGGACGTGGTCAACGAGCCGTTCAACGAGGACGGCACGCTGAAGGCCGACGTGTTCGAGCGGGCGTTCAACGGCTCGGGCTACATCGCCGACGCGCTGCGCACCGCGCACGCCGCCGACCCGACGGCCAAGCTGTACCTGAACGACTTCAACATCGAGGGTGAGAACGCGAAGAGCAACGCGATGTTCAGCCTCGTGCAGTCGCTCAAGGCGCAGGGCGTGCCGATCGACGGTGTCGGCCTGGAGAGCCACTTCATCCTCGGTCAGGTGCCCTCGACCATGCTGGCCAACATGCAGCGGTTCGCGGCGCTGGGCGTGGACGTGGCCGTGACCGAGCTGGACGACCGGATCACCCTGCCGGCCAGCTCGGCCAACCTGACGCAGCAGGCGACCGACTTCAGCAACGTCGTCAACGACTGCCTGCAGGTGGTCCGGTGCGTCGGCGTGACGCAGTGGGGCATCGGCGACGCGGACTCCTGGATTCCGGGCACGTTCGCCGGCCAGGGCGCGGCCACCATGTTCGACAACAGCTACCAGCCCAAGCCGTCGTACAACTCGGTCGTGGCGGCGCTGTCCGCCGGTACGACCACCCCGCCGCCCGGCAACACGGTCACCCTGACCAACCCGGGCGCGCAGACCGGCACGGTGGGCACGGCGGCGAGTGTCACCCTGCACGCCACCGACTCCGGCGGGGCGGCACTGACCTACTCGGCGACCGGGCTGCCGCCGGGCATCGCGGTCAACGCCACGACCGGCGTGCTGTCCGGCACGCCGACCACGGCGGGCTCGTTCACCGTCAGTGCCAAGGCGGCGGACGCCACCGGCGCGTCCGGGACGGCCGCGTTCACCTGGACCATCGGCGCGGCCGGCACGCCACCGCCGACCGGCGGCGGTCCGTGCCATGTGGACTACGTCAAGGCCCCCGAATGGGTCGGCGGTGTGGTCGCCGACATCACCATCACCAACACCGGGACCACGGCGATCAACGGCTGGACGCTGTCGTTCACCTTCCCCGGTGACACGAAGGTGACCTCGGCCTGGAACATCGCCGCGGTCCAGACCGGCAAGTCGGTGTCCGGCACCGACCTCGGCTACAACGCCACGATCCCGGCGGGCGGCAACACGACGCTCGGCTTCCAGGGCACGTGGACCAGCAACGACGCGGCTCCGACGGCGTTCACCGTCAACGGCAAGGCGTGCTCGTGAGGTAGTCGGACCGGCGGCGTCACCCCTCTCGCTCGGGGTGGCGCCGCTCTTCGGCCAGTCCTTGCTCTATCTATCGACGTTCGATAGATTCCCATCGTAACTCGATCGAAGGGTGGACGATGGGAAAGCTGACCGTGCACGCGCTGCGCGCCGTGCTCGCGGTGGTGCTCGCCGGCACCGTGTTCATCCAGGTACTGATGGTGTGGGTGTTGGCCACCGGGAGCGACCCCGAGGACGGCACGCTTCCGCTGACCGCGTTTCGCCTGGTCGCGATCCTGGGCATGGTGTCGGTCCAGGTCGCCGTGGTCTGCGTCTGGCGGCTGGTGACGATGGTGCGCCGAGGCACCGTGTTCTCCCACGCCGCCTTCCGCTACGTGGACGGCGTGATCGGCGCGATCGTGGCGGCCGCCCTGGTGTGGTTCGCGGTCACCGCCATCAACGCACCGGGCCAGCGGGCCGACCCCGGCGTCACGCTGATCATGGGCGGGATCGGCCTGGCCATCCTCGGGGTCGCGCTCATCGTGCTGGTGCTGCGGATGCTGCTCGCCCAGGCCGTCGCGCGCGACGTCGAGGCGACGCAGCTGCGGGCCGATCTGGACGAGGTGATCTGATGCCGATCGCCGTGGACATCGACGTGATGCTGGCCCGGCGGAAGATGTCCGTGGGCGAGCTAGCCGACCGCGTCGGGATCACGCCGGCCAACCTAGCGGTACTCAAGAACGGCCGCGCCAAGGCGGTGCGCTTCGCCACGCTCGCCGCGCTGTGCGAGGTGCTCGGCTGCCAGCCGGGCGACCTGCTGCGCTGGGAGGCCGAGGAGGCCGCGACCGGATGACGTCGGCACCCCGGTAGCTCACCGCTGGCGGCGCCGCGGTTGGTCGCGGGGCGCGGCGGTGCTGGCGCGCACCACCAGTTCGGTGGACAGCTCGACCCGCTGGGTGCCGTACTCACCGGTGTCCAGGTAGCGCAGCAGCATCCGCATGGCCTGCGCGGCCATCTCGGCGATCGGCTGGCGGATGGTGGTCAGCGGGGGATTGGTCCACCGGGCGGCCGGCAGGTCGTCGAAGCCGATGACGCTCACGTCGTCCGGGATGCGCAGGCCGTGGTCCCGGACGGCCTGGCACGCGCCGAGGGCCTGCTGGTCGTTGCCGGCGAACACGGCGGTCGGCGGTGCCGGCAGGGCCAGCAGCCGCTCCATCACCCGCTGCCCCGCCTCGTGCGAGAAGTCGCCGGCGTGCACCAGTTCCGGGCGCACGGTCAGCCCGGCGGCGTGCATGGCGGAGCGGAACCCGTCGCCCCTGGCCCGGCTGCACTGCAGCAGGTCGGGCCCGCCGACGAAGGCGATCTCCTGGTGGCCCAGCGAGATCAGGTGCTCGGTTGCGGTGAGCGCGCCGGTCCAGTTGGTCGCGCCGACCGACGGGATGTCCTGCGGTGTGCCGCCGGTCGGGTCGATGGCCACGATCGGCGTGCCCAGCGAGCGGATCCGGTCGGCCTGCTGCTGGGTCAGGTCGGACACGGCGAGGATCACGCCGTCGGACCGGCGGGTGGACAGGTTGTCCAGCCAGTTGCGGGCCGTGGCGCCGTGCCCGTGGATGGCGGACACCACGGTGCCCATCTTCGCCTGGTGCGCGATCTCCTCGACACCCCGGATGATCTCCACGTCCCAGGCGCTGTCCAGTTCGGGGAACACCAGGTCGACCAGGCCGGCCCTGCTGTCCTGGCGGCGCGGGCGGCGGGCGTAGCGGTGCTTCTCGATCAGCCGCTCGATGCGGTCCCTGGTGTCCGGCGCGACCTCGTGCCGCCCGTTGAGCACCTTGGACACCGTCGGCACCGACACGCCCGCCTCCCGGGCGATGTCGGCGATGGTCACCCTCGTTCTGGCCACAGTCACCTCACCGTCGTTCCCGAAAGTTTCGGGTACGTCGGGCGCGCTGTCAAACCGCGGGTTGACGTTATGACCGGTGTCACCATAAGTTCAAGGCGTGGAACTTTCCGATAGTTTCGGACCGATCCGCGTCGCCATCGTCGGCACCGGTGGTATCGCCGACCTGGCCCACGTTCCCGCCCTGCGCGCCCAGGGCGACCGGGTCTCGCTCGTCGCCGCCGTGGACATCGATGCCGACCGGCTGGAGAACTTCCAGAGCCGCCACGACATCCCGGCCGGCTACCGGTCCCTGGACACGATGCTGGACATCGAGAAACCGGACCTGGTGCACGTCTGCACGCCGCCCGCGCTGCACGTCGACCACGTCGTGGCCGGCCTGCGGGCCGGGGCGTGGGTGCTGGTGGAGAAGCCGCCGTGCCTGTCGCTGGCCGAGTTCGACCGGATCGAGGCCGAGGAACGCGACGGCGGACCGTACGCCAGCGTGGTGTTCCAGCACCGGTTCGGGTCCGGTGCCCGCCACCTGGCCGAGCTGATGGCCGAGGGTGCGCTGGGCCGGCCGCTGGTCGCGGTGTGCCAGACCACCTGGTACCGCGACGACGCCTCCTACGACGTGCCGTCGCGCGGCGAGTGGGCGACCGAGGGCGGCGGCGCCACGATGGTGCACGGCATCCACCAGATGGACCTGATGCTGGCCGTGCTCGGCGACTGGGTCGAGGTGTGCGCCATGACCGGCACGCTGGCCAGGCGGGTGCGCACCGAGGACGTGTCGCTGGCGGTGGTCCGGTTCGCCTGCGGTGCCATGGCATCCGTGGTGAACAGCGTGCTGTCGCCGCGCGAGGAGAGCTACCTGCGGTTCGACTTCACCGGCGGCACCGTGGAGCTGACCCACCTGTACGGCTACGCCAACGCCCACTGGCGCTACACGCCCGCCCCGCACGTGCCCGGCCGCGCCTGGCGGCCCAAGGACGACCGGCGCAGTTCGCACGCCGCCCAACTGCCGCTGCTGCTGGACGCCATGGCCGAGCACGAACGCCCGCCGGCCAGCGGCCGGGCCGCGCGGGAGACGCTGGAGCTGATCACCGCGATCTACCGGTCGGCGTTCACCGGTCGGCCGGTGCGCCGCGACCAACTCGGCCCGGACGATCCCTTCTACCACCGGCTGGACGGCGGTGCCTGAGCGCGGCGGGGTAGCGAATGGTGCCGACGAATGGGCCGAACGGCGCCCATTGATTGGGCTGTTTCCGTGCCCGGACAGGGCCGACTGCTCAGTAAGTAGCTACTCCGGCAGCGATTTGGTTCACAGAATCACCGCTGGCGGCCATGCTCGGCCCGCGATCTGCTCGTGATCAGCCCGTGATCGGTGTCCCACCACCACAACTAATCCTTGATTCACCAGCCGCTCACCCGTACTCTCGCCGGGTACCACGGAGCCCGAAGTGGGTTCGAGGCTCCTATTAGGAAGGAAATCGCTGGTGAGCGTCAGTGATGTCGCGCCGTCGCACTACGATCGGATCGGCGGCGCGGCCACGATCCGGGTCGCCGTTGACCGCTTCTACGAACTGGTGGTCGCAGACCCCGAACTGGCGCCCTACTTCGCCGACATCGACCTGGCGAAACTCCGGCGTCACCAGGTACAACTGCTCTCCACCGTCCTCGGTGGACCGAACGAGTACGGTGGTCGGGAACTGGCGGTCGCACACGCCGGCATGGGAATCACCGACGCGCACTACACCACGGTCGCCAACTATCTGACCAAAGTTCTGCGCGACATGGGTGCGCCGGACGATGTGATCGATGCGACTTCATCCGTTGTGGAAAGCGTACGGAGTCAGATCGTCGCTGGTGAAGTCGGCTGAATCGTGGATATCGCCAGGTTGAAGGCGAGTTGGGAGGCGGCTGCCGAGCACGGCGTGCAGTTGCCCCTGTTCTTCTATTCCACGTTGTTCCTGGACCATCCACCGGTGCGGGAAATGTTCCCGCCGGTGATGGCCGGTCAGCGGGACAAGCTGGTCGCGGCGCTGGGCAACGTGGTGTCGAACATCGACCAACTCGACTCCGTGGTCCCGATGGTGCAGCAACTCGGCCGGGACCACCGCAAGTTCGGCGTGATCACCGAGCACTACCCGGCCGTGGGCCAGGCGCTGCTGGCCACCCTGGAGTACTTCCTCGGCGACCAGTGGACCCCGGAGCTGGCCGCGGACTGGGCAGAGGCCTACGGGATCGTCGCCACGGTGATGCAGGACGCCGCGAAGGTCGCCGCGCAGACCCAGCCGCCCTGGTGGGAGGCCGAGATCGTGGCGCACGAGCGGCGCACGCTCAACATCGCGGTACTGACCCTGCGCACCAACCCGCGCATGGACTACCTGCCCGGGCAGAGCGTCGCGGTGCAGAGCGACGTCCGACCGCAGATGTGGCGGTACTACTCGCCCGCCAACAGCCCGCGCTCGGACGACACGATGGAGCTGCACGTCCGCCTGGTGGACGGCGGGGCGGTGAGCAGCGCGCTGGTGCAGGCCGTGGGCGTGGGCGACATCCTGCGGCTGGGTGCGCCGATCGGCCGGGACCTGGTGGTCGATCACGACCGGGACCTGGTGCTGATCGCCGGCGGCACCGGGTTGGCGCCGTTCAAGTCGCTGGTCGACCACGCCGCCAACGAGCAGAGCCGCAGGCGGATCCGGCTGTACGTGGGGGTGCGGACCCGCCGCGACTTCTACGACATGACCGCGTTGCGCGACTACGCCCGCCGGCTGCCCGGCCTGCGGGTGGTGCCGGTGACGTCCGAGGATCCGGGGTTCTCCGGGGACCGCGGCCGGGTGGCCGACGTCGCACTCCAGCACGGCACCTGGCCGAACGAGGAGATCTACCTGTGCGGATCGCCCGAGATGGTGACCAACAGCCTGGCCGCGCTGCGTTCGGCCGGCGTCCCGGACGAACGGATCCACCATGAGGAGTTCGCCGGAACGTCCGCCCCACCCGCCCGCCAGGCCCCGCCGAGGACCCGGCAGGAGCAGGCCCGTGTCTGAGGTTCGAGTAGAGAACGAGGGCGATCCGCATGCAGCCATCTGAACAGGGCGGCCCGAGCCGGCGGTGGCGCGCGTCCCTGACCCCGGAACGGGTACGCACCACCGCGTTCAGCCGCTCGTCCCTGGCCCGCCGCGGTTACGACGTCGAGGAGGTGCAGCTGTTCCTGCAACGGGTCGCCGAGGACATCGCTGCCCGGGAGACGGAGAAGGGCAAGCTGCGCGCCGAGATCAACCGGCTGCGCGACTGGTACAAGAAGCGTGGCCACGACGTCGACGCGACCCGCGAGGCCAGCCAGGCGTACGCCAAGGCGCAGGCCGTGCAGATGCTCTCCGACGCCCAGTTGCAGGTCGAGGCGTACGTGGCACAGGCCCAGTCCTACTCGCGTCGGGTCGCCGTGGAGGCCAGGCAGCAGGCCGAACTCGTGCTGCGGGACGCCCAGGAACGCGCCGACGCGGCGTCGGAGACGGCCGCGAAGGACTATCGGTACAACTCGGGCGGCGGCTACGCGGCCGAACTGGAGGAGATGGAGCGGCGCGTGGCCTGGCTGCGCGCCTTCTGCCACGCCATCCAGGTCCAGTTGCACGCCGCGACGGACGCGTTCTCCCGCGAGGTCGACAAGCTCTCCCAGTTCCCGGCCAGCGGTGCGGCGCGCCGGGAGGAGGACGCGGAGACCACGTCCACCGAGCTACGGGTGTACGCGCCGGACGCCCGCAACGGCTGGCACGGCTGACCGGTTCCGGCGCATTCCCGCTGGACCATGGGCCGTGGCGGGGGTAGCGAAGATCAACTGGTGACTACGCGCAGTGATATCGTGCGGAGGTGGGCGACGAGACCGGTGTGGACGAGCGGGTCAGCGTCCTGCTCGCCCGGCACGGTGGCGTCACCACGGCCCGCATCCGCGATGCGCTCGCCGCGATCGGCTACACGCCGCGCCAGGGCACCACACTGCTGCGGCTGGCCGCCGAGCCGGGCCGGATGGGGCAGCAGGCACTCGCCGAGACACTGTGCGTGGACGCGAGCGTGCTGGTCGGCATCCTGAACGACCTGGAGGCGGCCGAACTGGTGGTCCGCCGCCGCGACCCGGCCGACCGGCGCCGGCACATCGTGGCCATCACCGCCAAGGGGGAGCGGGCCGCGGTCGACGTGCGGTCGGCGTTGGACGGTGTGGAGCGGGAGCTGTTCGCCGATCTCGACCCGTCCGACGTGACGCGGTTGCACGGTCTGCTGTCGCGCGTGCGCACCCGGCCCGACGACCCGGCGTGCGCGGAGTAGTTCAGAGCAGGTGCCGCAGATACCGCTGCGGGGCGGCGAGGAAGTCGCGGGTCAGCCGCACCGGCAGCGCGTCGTCGAAGGCGACCTGGTCGATCCGGCCGTCCTCGGCGATCTCGTAGATCGTGGCGCCGGGCAGGGCGAGCAGGATCGGTGAGTGCGTCGCCACGACGAACTGGCAGCCCCGACCGGTGCGATCCGCCAGGAGGGCGAGCACCGCCATGCAGCCGCGTACCGACAGCGCGGCCTCCGGCTCGTCCAGCAGGTAGAGCCCGCGCGGCCCGAACCGGTGGGTGATCAGGTCCACGAACGACTCGCCGTGCGAGCGTTCGTGGGGCGAGACGCCGCCGTAGGAGGCCAGCAGGGACGGACCGGGTTCCCGGTCCAGGCGTTCGATCTCACTGGCCACGTTGTAGTAGGCCTCGGCGCGCAGGAAGAACCCGGTGCGCGGCTTGCTGGTGCCCCAGGTGAGCACCAGATGGTCGCCGAGACCGGACTCGCTGGCCCGGGTGGCGAACCGGAAGTTCTGGCTGCCGCCCTCCGGGTTGAACCCGGCCGCGACGGCGATCGCCTCGACCAGGGTGGACTTGCCGGATCCGTTCTCGCCGACCAGGAACGTCACGCCCGGCGCCAACTCCAGCCCGCCCGACCCGGCCAGCCACGTCACGGCCGGCAGCGTGAACGGGTAGCTTCCGGACCGCGGGTCGGGTCCGAGCCGGACCCGACGGACGAACCGGCCCGCCGACCCGCTCAGGACCAGTCCTCGCCGCCGTCGATGACCAGCACCGCGCCGTTGACGTAGCTCGCCGCGTCGGACGCGGCGAACGCGATCAACTCGGCCACCTCGGTGGCCGTGCCCCAGCGGTGGTCGGGCGTGGCGATGTCGCGGCCCCACTCGGCGCGCAACGCCGCCGGGTCGGCACCGGTGGCCGCCAGGTCCCGTTCCCACATCGCGACCCGTTCGGGCGTGTCCACCCGGCCGGGCACCACGCAGTTCACCCGGATGTTCCGCTCGCCGAACTCCTTGGCCAGCACCTTGGTCAGCCGCACCTCGGCCGCCTTGGCCGGACCGGTGCAACTGGACAGGAACGGCGGCGGCAGCACCCGCGTCGCCGTCGCGCCGGACACGTTCACGATCGACCCGCCACCGGCCGCGATCATGTGCGGCACCACCCGCTGGCACATCCGGAACTGCGAGAAGAAGTTGATCTCCATGCCGTGCCGGAGATCGTCCTCGGTGACCTCCAGGAACGGTTTGTACATCCCGGTTCCGACGTTGTTGACCAGGATGTCGATCCGGCCCAGCTCCGCCATCGCCGTGGCCACGAGCCGGTCGAGGTCGGGCAGCACGGTGAGATCGGCGGACACGGTCGCCATGGTGACGCCTTCGGTGCGCTCGACGTCCGCGACGGCCTCGGCGAGCGCGTCCGCCCGGCGGGCCGCGATCAGCACCCGCGCACCCGCCCTGGCGAACAGGCGCGCGGTCGCCAACCCGATTCCCTTGCTGCCGCCGGTGATGACGGCCGTCCTGCCGGCCAGCGACGGCGTCATGCGCCGGCCGCCGCCAGCCGCTGCCGCTCCAGTTCGGACACCTGGCGGGCGGACAGTGCCAGCAGCGGGTGCGCGCCCACGTCGACGAGCGCGTCGAAACTCTCGCTGGACAGGATCGCCGCGCTCTCCTCCGGTCGCAGCCCGGCCGCCGCGACGACGGCCTCGGTGTGCCGGACGAACTCGGTGCGGTAGTCCTGCTCGATGATCAGCCGGTGCAGCATGCGGTTGAGCGGCAGGCTGTCCGGCTCGGGGAACTTGTAGTACACGTAGTCGGTCTGGGTGAACTCGTGCCCGCCGTAGCGCGGCACGGTCGCCCCGGAACCGAAGCTGACGCCGTCCGCACCGGCCGGCAGGAACTGCACCACACCGTGGCCGTGGTGCGACAGCTCCTGATAGGACAGCAGCGTGCCGGGCACCTTGCCGATCACGCCCAGCGCGGTGAACCACGTCATCAGTTCGCTCTCGCCCACCTCGTCCAGGTTGACGGCGCTCAGGTCGAGCAGGTCGTCCCACCGTCCCTCGGCCACCTCGCCGAGCACCCACTCGTCGAAGGCGAAGTTGGGGGAGTGGTAGCGCGTGGTGCCCGGGAAGTGCGACATGCCGCCGCTGGCGATCACGGCGATCCGTTCCGGACGGTCGGCCAGCGCCCGCCCGATGGCCTGACCGAGCGCGAAAGCCCTGCGTGGACTGGGAATCGGTGGCAGATAGGTATTGACCAGCAACGGAATGACCGGGATCGGCCGGTCGCCGACGATGTACTCCAGTGGCGTGAGGAACGCGTGCCCGAGCACCGCCTCCTGCGAGTAGGTCAGGTCGAAGTCCTGCGCAATGACGCCCTTCAGCAGGTGCTTGGCCAACTCCGTGTGCACCGGCACCTGCTTGGACTTCGCCATGTAGTGCGCGGTGACCTGCGGCGAGAGCACCAGCGTGAACGCGGGCACCGCTTCCAACCAGAAGGTCTCCAGGTGGTCCAGGCCGATCAGCAGGATGGCGTCGGGCTTCGTTTCGTCGAGTACCGAGCCGAAGCGGCGCAGCGCATCGGTGCTGCCGTCCAGTTTCACCGGATCCTCGTGCGGTGGGCGGCTGAGCAACTGGGGTGCATGCACCGCCGCAGCGGCCGCAACGATCTCTGCCACGTGAGTATCTCCCTCGCCGACAACGGGAATCAATGATGTCAGCCACCACACGCGCAGTCGAGTGGATGGGGCTGGCCGCCGCCAATACACTCACGATAGGCATCGGCCCGCTACACTGTCAATAAGATTGCTAACAATGTGGGCGGTGCGGATCGGTCAGTCGGGGCGACAGAAGGACGAGACGAGCGATGACGGCAAGCGGCGAGACCGAGGCACTGGCCGAGGTCAGTCTCCTGGACAGGCTGCGCCTGGCCATCGTGCACGGCGAACTCACGCCGGGGCAGCGCCTCGTCGAGGCCGATCTCGCCATGCGCTTCAACGGTTCCCGCGGCGCCGTCCGGGAAGCCCTTGTGCTGCTGGAGAACGAGGGACTGATCGCGCGCCAGCGCAACCGGGGTGCTTCGGTTCGCCCGGTGTCGCTGGATGAGGCCATCGAGATCACCGAGGTGCGCGCGGTCCTGGAGGGCCTGTGCGCGGCCAAGGCGGCCACCGGCGGCACGGCGGCCGACCGGCGCAAGCTGAAGTCCATCGCCACCGCCATGCAGAAGGCCGTGAAGCAGAACGACGTCCTGGCCTACAGCTCCACCAGCCAGGAGGCCCACCTCTACATCAGGGGGATGGCCAAGCAGCAGACCGCGAGCATCGTGCTGGACCGCCTGCGCTACCAGAGCGTGCGCTACCAGTTCAGCGTCGCGATGCTCCCGGCCCGCCCGGCCCAGGGACTCAAGGAGCACCTGGCCATCATCGACGCCGTGACGTCCCGGTCGGCCGACGATGCGGAGCAGACCATGCGGGCGCACCTGACCAGTGTGATCGGCGCGCTCCAGCAACTGGCCGCGATGGGTGTGTTCGGCGCGTACGTCCCGCCGGCCAGGCCGTAGCTACTGCTGCCGCAGCGCCTGTTCCTGCGGGTGGGTGGCCAGCGGCTGCACGCTGATCTCCAGCCACGGGAACAGCGGCAGCGACGACAGCGCATCGTGCAGTGCGGTGGCGTCCTCCGCCCGGTAGAGGCCGATGGCGTCGCGGGTGCCCGGCACCCGCCACAGCCGGATCAGGATGCCGGCGTCGCGCAGCTCCTGCGCGCGCTTGCGCTCGATGATCCGCAACTCCTCGCGCAGCCGCAGGGACGCCTCGTCCGAGGGCATCCGGTTGGTCTGGTGCACGAGAAACTCCATCATGCGTTCGCCTCCTCGACGGAATCACCCGTGTCTGCCGCGTTGGTCGCTCCGGTCAGTCGGAGCAGCCGTCCGGCGAGCAGTTCGGGGTCGGTAACGGGCACCTCGTGGTCGGCGTCGAGTTCTTCGACCGTCCAGCCGAGCGCACTGGCCCGTTCGGCCGCCGGACGGAAGGGTGACGGCCACCCCGAGCAGAGCAGATAGTTTCCGTTGACAGTTAACTCACTCGCACCGTAACGGGACCGGTCGGTATAGGTCTTGAAGGGATGGTCGGTGAGCTTCGGGGTGAGTTCGTCGATCGCGTTCTGGTCGGTGACGCCGAGATTGGCCAGTGGCCGTGGCGGTACGCGCCAGCCGTCGCCGACCTCGGCCGCCGACTCTCGGTAGTGCGCGGCGGCCCGCTCCGGCAGTAGTTCCAGGGCCGTTTCCCCGCGCTCGGGCAGGAATCCGTCCACCACCACCAGGCGATTCACCAGATCGCCCAGGCACGCGGCGGCGCCGGTCGCGGCCATACCGGCGTAACTGTGTGCCACCAACACGATGTCGCGCAGGTCGGCCGCCCGCACGGCGATGTCGATGTCCCGCACGTGCGTGTCCAGGCCGACGTCCGGGTTCAGCTCGCCGGCGCGGTCACCGAGTCCGGTCAGGGTCGGCGTGACGACGTGGTGGCCCGCCGCCCGCAGCGGCGTGGCGACGGCGTCCCAACACCAGTGGCCGTGCCATGCGCCGTGGATCAAGACGAACGTGCCCACCGAACACCCGCTTCCGTTGTCCCGACTGGCTGACGGCTGCGCCAGAGTACGAAGCACCCTACCGATCGTCAACCAAACTGCTCACGATCGTTCCCAGCTCAGACACTGATTCGACCGGTCCGGCCGAACCGGTTCAGACGCCGATTCCGCCTGGTACGGCGAATATCGATGGTCCTGCCATGATCGGTAGTCGGCCGACCCTACCCTGCCGGTTGGACGCGCCGACCCTTGCATCTCACGTAGTTTTGACCTCGCAATGGCTGACGATTGGGGACAAAATCGTTGACAGTCGGTGGGCGGTGTATCAGGCTCTACGGGGTGAGGCCGTGCCCGCGGGCACGGGGATCCCAGTCATCGAAGCCGAGGGAACCACTGTCATGGCTTACGTGATCAGCGAGGGCTGTCTCGACGTCAAGGACAGGACCTGCCTGGACAACTGCCCGGTGGACTGCATATACGAAGGCGACCGAATGGTCTACATCCATCCGGCCGAATGCATCGACTGCGGGGCCTGTGAGCCGATATGTCCGCAGGACGCGATCTACTTCGAGCCGCGGTTACCCGACGAGTTGAGCCGGTACGCCGCCATCAACACGGAGTTCTTCTCCGACATCGGATCGCCCGGCGGCGCCAGCACGGTGGACTACACGGACCGTGACCATCCCTCGGTGGCCGCGCTCCCTCCGCGATCGGACGAGTCGTGACCAGCGAAAACCGGCTCCGCGGCACTGTCCGGATCTGTTGACACTCTTGTTGACCGTTGTTACGGTCGCCGCACCCTGAGTAACATCCACCGGCGCCGGCTCCTAGGATTCCGGCGCCCACCCATTTCCGTGCCAGAGAGGCGCATCCAGTGGCACGCCTGACAGTCCAAGGACGCACTGCCAAAGGGAACTCCGGCACCGACGGCACGCCGGAGCAGCCCGTACTGGTGGCCGCCGACGTCGCCGTCTCGTATGGCAAGCACCAGGCGGTCGAATCGGCGTCGTTCAGCGTCCGTCCCGGCGAGTTCGTCAGCCTCGTCGGTCCGAACGGGCACGGCAAGTCCAGTCTCGTCGGCGCGCTCGCCGGTGTCGTGGCGCGCAAAGGACAGGTGCACGTCAACGGCTCGCGACTCCCGTCCGGCAACCCGATCGCCGCCATCCGTGCCGGGCTCGTGCTGGTGCCTGAGCGCCGCCACCTCTACCCGGGCATGACCGTCCGGGACAACATCCTGCTCGGCCGGTACAGCAAGACCCGCAAGCGCCTGGTACGCAACGCCTGGGACGAGGTGGCCGAGGTCGTCGCCCTGTTCCCCGAGGTGGGCCGCCGGCTCAACCAGCGCGCCGGCACACTGTCCGGCGGCGAGCAGCAGATGGTCGCGCTCGCCAGGGGACTGGCCGCCGGCCCCGAACTGCTGGTACTCGACGAACCGTGCCTCGGTCTGTCCGAGAGCGTGACGGCGAGGGTCTACGAAGCCCTGGTTAGGCTGTCCGCCACCAGTGTCAGCATCCTCCTCGTCGAAGAGAATCCGGTGCGCGCATTACAGGTCAGCTCACGCATCCTGAGCGTCCATCAGGGCACGATCACCGGTGAGGACCGCGCCGGCTCGGCCCGGGAGGCGCTCCGGTGAGTAACTTCGGGAATCTGTTGTTGGCCGGTATCACGTCCGGCGCCATCTATGCCGTCTTCGCGGCCTGTCTGTCCATCTGGTTCCGCGTGGCGAACGTGTTGAACCTGGCGATCGGCGACTTCGCGATGATCGGTGCGATCGGCACCGCGGAACTGGCCCAGGACGCACATATGCCGCTGTGGCTGGCGATCCTGATTCCGCTGGTGGCGTCCGGTCTGATCGCGTGGGCGTTCGACTGGGTAGTGCTGCACCCGGCGCTGGACGGCGGTCGGGGCCACTCGGGCATCGTGTCCGTCTTCTTCTACACGTTCGCGCTGTCGTTCATCCTGGAAGGCGCGGCCCGCATCGTGTTCGGCACCGACGTGCACGCCGCTCCCGCACTGTGGTCGGGTAACGCGCTGTCGTTCGGTTCGCTGCACATCGAACGAGCCGGCATCCTGGTGCTCGGCCTGGCGATCGTGATCGGCGGTCTGGCCGCCGGCTACCTCTACTACACGATGTCCGGCAAGGCGGCGACGGCCAGCGGCGAGAGCGTCATCGGCTCCCGCGTGGTCGGCATCAACACCCACAAGCTGCGCCGGCAGATCTTCGTCACCACCGCCGTGATCGCCGCGCTGTTCGGCGTCGTCGAGTCCCCACTGACCGGGTTCACGTTCAGCTCCGGCCCGACGATCAGCCTGATCGGCGTGGTCGCCGCCGGGTTCGCCGGCTTCCGCCGGCCCGGCCGGGCAGTGGTGGCCGGCCTGCTGATCGGCCTCGCCGAGTCGTTCCTCGGTGGATACCTGAGCACGTCGTACAACGAGATCCTGCTGTACGCGCTGCTCGCCGTCGTCATCATGATCCGACCGGGGGTGCTGGGCATTGCAACCGCGCACTGACTGGTTGAGCAACCGTTCCGGGGTCATCCCGCTCGGCTACGGCGTCGCCGTCGCGGGCGTGGCGATCATCGTGTTGCTGGGCCTGGGCGGTTCGTACAACGCGAACGTGTTCACGGTGGCCCTCGGCTACGCGATCGTGACGATCGGGATGTCCATCCAGCTCGGCTACAGCCACCAGTTGGCGTTCAGCCAGTCCGCGTTCATGGGCTTCGGCGCGTACGCGGTGGCGATCCTCGAGGTCAAGTACCAGGTGCCGACGGCATTGGCGTTCCTGGCCGCGATCGTGGGTGCCGCGCTGGTGTCGCTGCTGATGAGTTCGGTGCTGACCAGGATCGCCGGCCTGGCACTGGCCCTGGTGACGCTGCTGATCCCGCAGATCGTGTCCCAACTGGCCACGTTCTCCCACTACCTGGGCAGTTTCGCCGGCATCAGTGGCGTGCAGCCGCTGTACAACGGCGAGACGTTCCAGCAGAGCCTGCTGGGCACCGGCATCGTGGCCGCGCTGATACTCGGCCTGGTCGCGTTCATCGCGGTGCGGATCCTACGGTCCGGTGTCGGCCTGCAACTGTCCGCCGTGGCGGCCAACGAGGGCATGGCCGAGGGCATGGGCGTGAGCCTGGGCCAGCGCAAGATCGAGGTGTTCGTGCTCGGTTCGGTACTGGCCGCGCTGGGCGGTGCCGTGGTGGCCAGCGCGCAGAACATCGTCACGCCCGACCTGGCCGGCGAGTCGTCCCAGTTGACACTGCTGGTCATGCTGTTCGTCGGTGGGCGCCGGAGCGTGTGGGGCGCGATCGTCGGTGCCGTCGCCATCGAGTACCTGTCCAACCTCAGCGGCACCATCACCACGAATCTGTCGATCATCGAGGGCGTGCTGCTCCTGTTGGTGCTGCTGTTCGAACCGGACGGTCTTGGTGGCATCGTGCAGCGCGGCTGGCGCGCCCTGCGCAACGCCCGCCATCGAACACCCGCCGGCGAACCGGACGCGACCCAGCAGTTCGCGCCGGTCCCGTTGCGGCCGGACGCCGTGGCGCCCGTCGGAGGCGGTGACACCGGTGAGTGACCAGGAAACGCCGAGCCTGCGGTGTGAACACCTGACGAAACACTTCGGCGGTGTGACAGCGGTCGACGACGTGTCGCTGTCGTTGCCCCGCACCGGCCTGTACGGACTGTGCGGTCCCAACGGTGCCGGCAAGTCCACCCTGTTCAACCTGCTCGCCGGTGCCGCCCATGCGGACAGCGGCCGGGTGGAACTGGGCGGCGTCGACATGACCGGCGCCAGTGCGACGGCGAGGGCCAGGGCCGGTGTCACCCGCACCTGGCAGGCCGTGCAACTGCTGGAGGACCGCTCCGTACTGGACAACGTGGCCATCGGCTACGCCCGCAACATCGGACAGTCCATGATCTCCTCGATCTTCCGCGGATCCCTCCGCACGGCACGGGAAAAGGCCCGCGCCGCACTGGACGACCTGAACCTCGGCGGCCTGATCGGCCGCCCGGTCGGGGCGCTCACCCTGGAGGGACAGCGGATGGTGGAACTGGCCAGGGCGGTGGTGACCGAGCCGTTCGTCGTTCTCGCCGACGAACCGGCGTCCGGCCTGAGCCGTGGCCAGCGACTCGCACTCGCCGACTTCCTCGTGGAACTGGCGAAAACACGGACGATGCTCGTCGTCGAACACGACATCGAGATGCTGGAACGGATCAGCACGAAGCTCTACGCCATGATGGACGGCCGCCTCGCTTATGAGGGGGACGTCACCGGCTTCCGGGCCTCTCCGGTTAGATCTGCCCTGCGCGGCACCCCCGCCGCCAATGACCAATTAGTTCGAACAAGGGATGAGAGATGACCAGCAAGCTCTTCGGCCGCGGCAGGATGATCGCCTGGACCGCCATGGCCGGCGTCGGCGCGTTAGCGCTGGCGGCATGTGGCTCCGGAGGGGGCTCGGGGTCCACTTCAGCGAACAGCCAGATCATCGTCTGTGAGGTGGCGGCCACCTCTGGCCCGTTCACCCAGCTCGGCAGCACCGACATGCAGGGCGCCGACGCCTACGTCAAGATGATCAACAAGCAGGGCGGCGTCCTCGGCCACAAGATCACTCTGGTCAAGGAGAACGACCAGTCCAACCCCGCCCAGGCCGCCAGCCTGGTGCGCAAGTGCGTCACCCAGGACCACGCGAACTTCATCTTCGGTCCGGAGGAGACGTCGACCGCGGCCGCGGGCATGCCGGTCGCCGACTCGCTGAAGACCATCATGCTCGGCTGGCAGTCCGGCTGGGAGGACATCGGCCTGAGTGACAGCATCCTGCACTCGCAGTACGTGTTCCCGGCCATCGGTGACGTGTTCCACGCCGACGACCTGGCGACCGTCCAGAAGCTGATCCTGCCGCGTCACTACACCAAGGTCGCGGTGATCGAGGACAACGCCCCCGGTGGTCTGGGCAACGACACCTACACCGGCAGCCTGGCCAAGAACGGCGAGTTCAAGATCGTGTCGACGCAGATCGCCACGCCGGGCTCGACCAACGACACCCCGCAGGCCCTGGCCATGCTCAAGGCCAAGCCGCAGATCATCGTCCTGGGCATGATCCCGGGCGCGGACACCATCACCGCCATCAAGGCCATCAGGGCGCAGGACCCGAACATCCCGATCTCGGAGTGCTCCGGCTGCGCGCTGCCCAGCTTCATCCAGGGCGCCGGTGGTCCGACCGCGATGAAGAACGTCTACCTGCTGGGCTCGCCCGACTCGCTGACCAACGACCTGGCCAACAACGCCACCAACGGCCCGGCCATCGCGGACACCAAGAACTACATCGCCGCGATGAAGGCCGCGGGCTACGACCAGGAGGCCATCAACGGCTCCAGCGAGGGTTGGGACGCCGGCCGGGAGCTGGTCGACGCCATCAAGACGGCCAACTCGATCGACACCAACGCCGTGTCGCAGGCCCTCCAGCACCAGAAGATCGTGGTCGCCGGCCTGCAGGGCTACTACTTCGCGCGGACGCCCGATGACCACGGCAACATCACCAACACCGTGTCCGCCATGGACATCGTCGCGCCCGACGGCTCGGTGTCCGCGGCGCCAGTGACCCAGTGAGCGTGCACAGGAGTTCGTAGGGTTCGGACAGGAGGTCAAAGGTGCTTTCTCAGCAGGACAACGAAATTCTGACCAGAGTTGGCCCGGGGACGCCGATGGGCAACCTGCTGCGTCGTTACTGGACGCCCGCGTTGCTCTCGGTGGAACTGCCGGGGCCGGACTGTGATCCGGTTCGGGTCCGGCTGCTGGGCGAGAACCTGGTGGCCTTCCGCGACACCGAGGGCAAGCTCGGACTGGTCGCGGAGGCATGTCCGCACCGTGGCGCGTCGATGTTCTACGGCCGCAACGAGGAGTGCGGCCTGCGGTGCCCGTACCACGGCTGGAAGTTCGACGCCGAGGGCACCTGCGTCGACATGCCCAGTGAACCGCCGACCAGCACGTTCAAGAACCGCGTGCGGATCACGGCGTACCCGGTGCACGAGTCCGGCGGCATCATCTGGGCCTACATGGGGCCCGAGGACACGATGACGCCGTTCCGCGACTTCGGCACCGACTCGCTGCCCACCGAGAACGTGTTCGCCCGCAAGATGCTCACCACGTGCAACTGGGTGCAGGCGATGGAAGGCAACCTGGACAGCGCGCACATCTCATGGCTGCACCAGTTCAACGGCGTCGAGGACATCCCGGACGACGGCTCGGACAAGCCGGGCTACTCGTCCAACGCGATGTCCTGGAAGTTCTGGCTGCATGACAGGGCGCCCCGGCTGGAGGTGGAGGACACCTGGTACGGCTACCGGTACGCCGGTATCCGGGAAACCCCGGCCGGGCACACCCACGTACGTGTCACCGAGTACGTGGTGCCCTACACGACGGTCGTCGCGAGCCTGCCGTTCACCAGCCGGCAGGGCATGTTCGTGCCGATCGACGACCACACCTGCTGGCGGTACAACTTCGCCACGCAGGTCGAGGCCAACCCCAACAACCTGGGCGGCAAGAGCCTGTTCGACGTACCGGCTCCGTTCACCACGCCGTTCCAGGACCGGTCCAGCGGCATCACTCCCCGGCCCTGGACGGCGGAGAACGACTACGGGATCGACCGGGAAGTGCAGCGGACGGCGTCGTTCAGCGGCGTCCCCGACTTCGTCACGCAGGACCTCATGGTGACGGAGTCGATGGGCCCGATCTACGACCGCACGCAGGAGCACCTGGGCACGACCGACAAGGCCGTGATCCGGATGCGGCAGATCCTGCTCAAGGCGGCCAAGGGCCTGGACGACGGCGTCGTGCCGCCCGCACTGGCCGGCGACCCCGAGCACGACTTCCGGACCATCCGGTCGGCGGAGAAGATCCTGGAGCCCGGTGAGAACTGGCGCGTCCTGGGCACCGACGACGACCCGGTGGTGCAGGACTCACTGATGGCCCGCGCGGAGATGGGCCGCAACGGGCAGTCGTGACCACCGGCCGGACCCCGTGGGTGGCGGATGCGTGCCACCCGCGGGTCCGGCGGTGACCTGGTGATCCGACACGACCTCGATGGAGCGTTGAAGTTGAGCAGCCCACTGTTGGTGATCAGCGCGCACGCCGGTGACTTCGTCTGGCGGGCCAGCGGTGCCATCGCGCTGGCCACGTCCCGGGGTGACCGGGCGAAAGTGCTGTGCCTGACGTTCGGCGAGCGCGGCGAGTCCGCGAGCGCCTGGCGTGAGGGCAAGCAACTGGCGGAGATCAAGAAGCTGCGCCAGGCCGAGGCGGAGAGTGCCGCGTCCGTGCTGGGCGCGGAGATCGAGTTCCTGGACGCGGGCGACTACCCGCTGCGGGAGAGCGACGAGCTGGTGGACCAGATCGTGCGGGTGTACCGGGACGTCAACCCGTCGATCGTGCTGACCCATCCGCTGACCGACCCGTACAACGGCGACCACCCGGCCGCCGCGCGGATGGCCGTCCAGGCGCGCATCCTGGCCCAGGCCATCGGCTATCCGGCACCGGGCGACCCGCTGGGTGCGCCGCCGGTGTTCTTCTTCGAGCCGCACCAGCCCGAACAGTGCGGTTTCACCCCGCAGGTGCTGCTGGACATCACGTCCGTGTTCGAGACCAAGCGCAAGGCGATGGAGTGCCTGCCGGCGCAGCAGCACATGTGGGAGTACTACACGGACCTGGCCAAACGGCGGGGCACCCAGTTGCGCCGCAACGCAGGCCCGAACCTCGGCCTGCCGCACAACACCATGGGTGAGGCGTACATGCGGCTGTACCCGCAGGTGACGGACGTGCTGGCGTGAGTGTGGCCGGCCCGGTGGTGGTGACCGATCCGCGGCGGGCGCCCATCGAGCAGGTGGACAAGCTCGCCGAGTTCGGCGTCGCCACCGTGCACGAGGCGCTGGGCAGGGTCGGCCTGCTGGGCACCGCGCTGCTGCCCATCCAGAAGGGCGCCCGGATCGGCGGCACCGCCGTGACGGTGGTGTGCTGGCCGGGCGACAACCTGATGTTCCACGTCGCGGTGGAGCAGTGCCGGCCCGGCGACCTGCTCGTGGTGACGACGACGTCCCCGAGCACCGACGGCATGTTCGGTGAACTCCTGGCCACGTCGCTGCGCTCGCGCGGGGTGCGCGGCCTGGTCACCGAGACCGGCGTGCGCGATGTGGCCGACCTGCGGCACATGGGTTTCCCGGTGTGGTCGGCCGCGGTGAGCGCGCAGGGCACGGTGAAGTCGACGGCCGGTTCGGTGAACGTCCCGATCGTGGTCGGCGGCCGGCTCGTCCGGCCGGGCGACGCGATCGTCGCGGACGACGACGGCGTCCTGTGCGTGCCGAGGGCGGACGTCGAGCGCGGCCTGGCCGCGGCCCAGGCCAGGATCGACAAGGAGGCCGACGCCCGGACCGCGTTCCGGTCCGGGGAGCTGGGCCTGGACCGCTACGGCCTGCGCGCCAAGGTCGCCGACCTGGGCGTCCGGTACCTGACCACGGCCGAGTACGAAGCGGAATCCGACCCGCGCTGACGTTGGTACGGTCGGGTCATGCCCGGCAGACCGGCGTTCCCGACCGACCACGAACCGCGGATCGACGTGCGCGCGGCGGTCGGCCGCTTCGCCGACGTCGCCACGGTGGTGGGCACCCAGCGGCCGGGCGCCGGCGGCTGCTGGTGCATGTCCTATCGGGACAGCCGGGTGCCCAACGCGGAACGACCCGCCTACCTGCGGGCGGAGTGCGCGAGCGAGCCGGGACCGGGCGTGCTGGTGTACGTCGACGACGTGGTGGCCGGCTGGTGCTCGATCGCGCCAAGGGCCAGTTACCGGCGGCTGCTGCACTCCCGGACGATCCCGATCCTGGACGAGCGCGACACGTGGGTGGCGGTGTGCTTCGTCGTCCGCGTGGGGTATCGGCGGCACGGCCTGATGCACCGGCTGCTGGCCGGCGCGGTGGACCATGCCAGGGCACAGGGTGCCGAGGTGGTCGAGGGTTATCCGGTGGAGGCCGAGGACGGTCGGGTGGACGTCATCTCCGGCTATGTCGGGACCGTCGAACTGTTCGAGCGGGCCGGATTCGACCGTGCCGCGCCGACCAGCGGCCGCAGCGGCGGTCGGCCGCGCTGGGTGATGCGGCTGGTGCTGTGACCCGACCGGCGTCGATCTGACCAATCGACACATGACGGGTGCGGGGATCGGCTACCGTCGGAGCCGACCGTATCCGTGGCGCGCACGCGCCGTCACGCTTTGAAGAAGGGATGACTCGTGAGCGGCAGCATGTCGGTGCACCCGGGCGAGTTGGATGCCGCGAGCGGGCGGATCCTCGGCCTGGTCAACACAGCTCAGTCCACGGCGACCGGTGCGGGGCAGGCATTGGCCCAGATGGCCGGTGCGGCGGGCCTGCCGGACCTGGCCGGTCTGCTCGCCCAGGTGTCGGACGCGGCGACCAAGTCCATGCTGGACACCGCCTCGTTGCTCGGCTTCGTCGGCCAGAACCTGAAGTCGACGGCGAGCAGCTACGACAAGACCGAGCAGTCCAACACGACGACGATCAACCGGGCCGGTGGTCCGCGGTGACCGGGCTGCCGGGGGACCCGGACGCGCTGCTCCGATTGGCCGGCGAGCTGGAGGGTCACGCCGGGACCGTGAGCCAACTGTCGTCGGACAGCGCCAGCTACTCCTCGCAGGCCAGGACGAGCGCCAACTGGACCGGGTCGGCCGCCAACGCCTACACCGGGTTCACCAACGGCGTCTCCCAGGGCGTCGCCGCCGTTCCCGGGCCGCTGCGCAGCGTCGCAGGCGCGATCCGCAGCTACGCGGGTGTGCTGAAGTCCGCCCAGCAGCGGGTGGCCGCGGCGCAGAGCGCGGCACAGAGCGCGACCGGTGACGCGGTCGCCACCGCGACCGCGACGGCCGAGTCCACCACCAAGGCGGCGACCAGCGAGCTGGAGCAGTCCGGCGAGGAGACCAAGGGTGTGCTCGAGTCGGCGGTCGAGGATCTGAACAAGATCTGGGAGAAGAGCGAGCCGGTTCGCGGGTTCATCGAGAAGCTGCACGCGCCGTGGGACGCGCTCGGCGCGGACTCGGTGCTGGAGTCGCTGCTGAAGAAGGGCGAGTCGATCACCGAGGCGGTCGCCGACTGGCAGAAGGAGATGCCCGGCGAGGTCGACAAGTGGTGGGGCGACGTCAGCTCCCTCGCGCACGACGCGGACAACGGCCTCGCGTCGTGGGACGACGTGGCGTCCATGGCGGACCGCTTCACCTCCAAGGTCAACGCGGCCGAGGCGTTCACCAAACAGTGGGCGGAGGACACCAGCTGGGTGGGCAAGGCGACCGCCGTGGGTGACGTGGCCAGCAAGGTCCTGGGCGTCACGGCGCTGGTCGGTGACGCGGGCACGTTGATCCACCCCGAGGACAGCGGCGTCATGGGTGGCGTCGACCGGGCGGCAGCCGGCGTCAACGGTGCCCTGGTCATCGCCAACCTGGCCACCGACGAGATCCCGGTGGTCGGTGAGGTCACCATGGTCGCCACCGGTGTCTACCTGGGCGGCGACTACCTCTACCATCACTGGCCGTGGTTCCACGACACCGCCAACACCGTGGGCCACGCCGTGGCCACGGCAGCGACGTCCACGGCGCACGCGGTGGCGTCGGCCGCGACGACGACGGCCCACGCGGTGAGCTCGGCCGCGTCCACCGTGGGCCATGCGGCATCGTCCGCCTGGCACGCGGCCACGGGGTGGCTGTGACCCCGCCGGTGTGGCCGACCGATCCGCGACAGGCCGACGTCGTCGAGGTCGAACGGTTCCTCGCGGCGGCCGCCCGGGACGGTGCCGTCGCGCTGCCGGACCTGATCGCGGTCGACCTGTGCGCGCTCGGCGGTGCGTTCCAGGCGGTGTTCGACGAGCCGGTGTGGCGGGCGTGGGTGAACCTGCCCGACGCCTACCGGGACGAGCTGGCCGGGGACTCCTTCCGCGGCCTGGTCGGTAGGCGGCTGATGGACCCGCCGCAACCCGAGCCGGAGGCCGGTGGCCAGTCGGTGGCGAGGGTCGCCCCGCCGCTCGCGCTGATCATGATGACCAGGTCGCAGCCGGCGTTCGTGGTGCAGTGCGCGCTGGCCGGCGAGGCGCGCGGCGCACCCCGGATGTACGGGATCGCCCAGGACGGCATGGGCGTGCGGGCCGTGCTGGTGGAGCGGGCCAGCAACGAGCGGGTCGGCCTGGGCGTGCGGGAGCACGTCACGCTGTCGCCGGACGAGGATCGTGCCCGTGCCGACGACCTGCACCAGCTCTACAAGTACCTGCTGCTCTCGCCGGCCCGCGCGGTGGCGGTGCTGGCCGGGTGGATGTGCGCCGAGCAGCCGCCCGGCTCGCGCACGCTGGACGTGTTCCGGCACCGGGCAGCGGAGCAGTTGACCCGCACCACCCTCACCGCGGACCGCCAGCCGGACGGAACGTGCGGGTTCAGCAGGGACGGTGACTGGCTGGGCGCGGGCACGGAGCATGATGTGGCCGACGAGCTGACCCATCTGGTGCTGCTGGAGACCACACCGTGACCGAATTCGCCGAGGACCACGCCGCGCTGCGGCCGGTCGTCGTGCTGCTGGGCGTGGGCATGGTGATCATCATGCTGGCGTCGATCGTGGTGGGCGGGGTGACCGGCCAGGAGGTGTACCTGGTGCCGTTCGCCATCGCCCTGCTGGTGGCGATCTCCACCAACACCCTCCGGGTGTTCGTGCACTGGCCCACCGGGATCCGGATCGACGCCGACGGCGTGCGGATCGGCAACGTGCGCCGGCCCGACGCCAACCGGCGGCACGCGCCCGCGCCGTCGTTCCAGGCGTACCGCCTGTTCAGCGTGCCGTGGGCGGGTGTGCTGGAGATGCGGGTGGTCCGCGATCCCCGCGAGCTGCGGGCGTTCGCCAAGGCCAGCCGCCGCGCTTCCACCAAGGGCGTCAAGGCGCGCAGCGGTGTGGCCGTCGGCTTCTACCTCGGCATGCTCACCCCGCCGCTGATGCGGGCCGCGCTGGTGGTCGAGATCGACCCCGAGTACGCGACGTTCCCGGAGTTCCGGACCCGCCAGGCCGTGGCGGTCGCGACCTCCCAGGTGGGCACCCGGTCCCGCACGTGGGTCGCGCCCACCCGCCGGCCGGACCAGCTCGCCGAGGTCGTCACCGCGATCACCCACTCACCGCAGTGGAACGCCCGCCGCATGGGCTGAGCGTCACTGCTTCAGTTCCGCGGCGATCTCGGCCAGGCGGTCCAGGCGGGGCAGGGCGCGGTCGCGGTCCAGTTCGGGCAGGACGAACAGGCAGCGGGTGATCCCGACCGCCTCGTACGCCTCGATCGCCACCAGGTCGGGCTGGGCGCCGAACAGCGTGATCGGCACCGGGCCGCGGCCCAGCGCACCGGCCCGGCGTTGCAGCGCCGCCGCCCGCTTGGCGAACGGGCCCACGTTCTCCCTGGTCACGCCCTGCGGGAACCATTCGTCGCCGAAGTCGAGCACCCGGTCCTCCACGGCCGGGCCGTTGCCGCCGACCAGGATCGGCGGATGCGGTTCGGTCACCGGCTTGGGCCAGGACCAGATCGGGTCGAAGTTTACGTGCCGGCCGTGGAAGGACGCCTCGTCCCGGGTCCAGATGGTCCGCATCGCGTGCACCCGCTCGGCCAGCACCGACATCCGGTCGGCGGGATGGGTGCCGTGATTGGCCATCTCCTCGCGGTTCCAGCCTGCGCCGACGCCGAACAGCACCCGCCCGCCGGACAGGTGGTCCAGGCTGGCGACCTCCTTGGCCGTGATGATCGGGTCCCGCTGGGCCACCAGGCACACGCCGGTGCCCAGCTTGAGCCTGGTGGTCGTCGCGGCGACCATGCTGAGCGCGACGAACGGGTCGTAGGCGTGCGCGTAGCCGACCATGCGGCCGTCGGCGTCGTCACCGTTCGTGCCCGGCCGGCGACTGTTGGTCGGGATGTGGGTGTGCTCGGCGAAGAACAGCGACTCGAAGCCGCGCTCCTCCGCCGCGCGCCCCAGGCTCGCCGGATCCAGCGCGCGGTGCGTCGGGTACGTGACCAGGCCGAACCGCATGCCGGCCAAGTTACGCCGGTTGACCGCGCCCCCGCCGCTACGCCAGGTCAACGGGCCGGGCCGGCGGCACGTCACTACGGTGGGCATTGGTCGGCCGGTACAGGGGGACCCCGATGGCACTGGTGATCTGCGACATGTCGATGTCGTTGGACGGTTACGTCACCGGCCCGAACGACAGCCGCGCGAACCCCTTCGGTGACGGTGCCGACATGCTGCACGACTGGCTGTTCGACGCGGCCACCGACGAGGACCGGGCGCTGGCTCGGCGGCTGTTGACCAGCATCGGCGCCGTGGTGATGGGCCGGAAGTCGTTCGACAAGAACGAGGGTGACGGCGGCTGGGGTGACGGCGGCCCGCTCGGGGAGATCCCGTGCTTCGTGGTCACCCATCACGCGCCGACCCGCGCCTTCCCTGCTGTGTACACGTTCGTGACCGACGGCGTGGTCAGTGCTCTCGAGCAGGCCAGGAAGGCGGCGGGGGACAAGGTCGTCGGCCTGCACGGCGCCACGGTCATGCAGCAAGCCCTCCCGCTGGGCCTGGTGGACGAGATCCGCGTGCACGTCGTGCCGGTGTTGCTCGGTGCCGGCACGCCGCTGTTCGGCATGCTCGACTCATCGATCACCCTGGAACGTACCGAGGCGCTGGTCACCCCGGCCGTGACGCACCTGACCTACCGGGTCAGCGCACCCGGTGCGAGAACAGCCGGGTCGCCCAGGTCACCGTGCCGACGGCCAGCGCGGCCAGGATGATGGCGCCGATCCACACCGAGTTGTCGCCCGGATCGCCCACGAACAGCGCGCGCGTGCCGTTGGTCGCCCAGTAGAACGGGTTCCACCAGGCGATGGCGCGCAGCCAGGCGGGCGCCAGAGCCAGCGGCAGCAGCACGCCGGACAGCAGGGCCAGCGGCTGGGACACCACGTTGATCAGCGGGCCGAGCGCCATCGGGTTGCGGATCAGCAGCGCCGCCGCGTACGACACGCACGACGCCCCGATGCCCATCATGATCAGCAGCACGTAGGCCAGCACCGCGTCGCCCAGCGACACCGACAGTCCGAACGGGATGGCCAGCAGCGTGATGATGATCGCCTGGCCGATCAGGGTCGCCACTTCGCTGAGCGACCGGCCCAGCAGCAGCGCGAACCGGCTGATCGGCGTCACCCTGGACCGCTCGATGACCCCTGATGCGAGTTCGGCCAGCAGCGAGAACCCGGTGAAGAATCCGCTCAGCAGCACCAGGATCACCAGCAGGCCGGGCACGTAGATCCGGTACGCCTCAGCGTAGGTCGACGCGTGCAGCGCGGACTTCAGCAGCGGCGCGAACAGCAGCAGGTACGCGATCGGCTGGGCGAACCCGATCACCAGCCGCAGCGGCGTGCGCAGGATCAGCAGCATCTGCCGCTGGAACACCAACCACGTGTCCCGGAACAGCTTCGCCGGACCCCGTTGGAACACCGGGCGAACCTGTCCCACCGGGGCGGCGAGGGCACCGTCGACCGTGCCAGCAACCATGTCGTCCTCAGCTTTCCCGCAGTGAGCGGCCGGTCTTGGTCAGGAACACGTCGTCCAGGGTGGGCCGGTTCAGGCCCATGCCGCCGAACGGGATGTCGGAGCCGTCCAGGGTGCGCAGGATCTGCGGGATGGCCGACGCGCTGTCGTCCACGTACAGCCGCAGTCCCTGCTGCGGATCGATCTCCAGCTTGCGGACGAAACCGCTGCCGTCGAACAGTTCCGCCGCCCTCGGCGCGGCACCGTCCACATTCACCGTGACCACGTCACCGGCGATCTCCCGTTTCAGGTCGTCCGGTGTGCCCTCGGCGACGATCTCGCCGTTGTCGATGATGGCGATCCGGTCGCACAGCGCGTCGGCCTCGTCCAGATAGTGCGTGGTGAGGAAGACGGTCATGCCGTCCTCGCGCAGCCTGCGCACCTCGTCCCACATGGTCACCCGGCTCTGCGGGTCCAGCCCGACGGTCGGCTCGTCCAGGAACAGCACCTTGGGCTGGTGGATCACGCCCAGCGCGATGTCCACCCGGCGCCGCTGGCCGCCGGAGTAGGTGCGGCACTTGCGGTCGGCGAAGTCGGCGAGCTGGAAGGACTCCAGCGCCCGCTCGGTCCGGCGCAGCGCCTCGGCCTTGTCGATGCCGTACATCCTGGCCTGTAGCACCAGTTCCTCGCGTGCGCTGGCCTCGTCGACCGTGCCGCCGCCCTGCGCGACGTAGCCGCTCAGTCGCCGCACCGCGGCCGGGTCGGCCCGCAGGTCGGCGCCGGCGATCACGGCGTCGCCGCCATCGGGTACCAGCAACGTGGTGAGCATGCGCAGCGTGGTCGTCTTGCCGGCGCCGTTGGGCCCGAGGAAGCCGAAGATCTCGGCGTCGCCGACCTTCAGGTCGACTCCGCGCACCGCCTCCACCGTGGTCTTCTTGCGCCGCTTGCCGACCTCGAAGGATTTGCGCAGCCCCTTGGTTTCGATCACGGTGTGCTCCGGATGTCGCTGGTGCCGGCACGGACTGCCGCGCGCCAGGCTATGGGTTGGATGTGGCGCCGGACAACGCTCGACGCCGCTCGGGCACGGTTCGCTGCAATCGTTCGACCAGTTCCGCCGCGGTGTCCGCGCCACCGGCGGCCCGCATGGCCGCGCCGATCCGCCGTGCTGCGGCCCGGTAGGCCGTGTTGTCCAGTACGTCGGTGACCGCCGCCGCCAGTTGGTCCGGTGTGGCACGGCGAAACCTGACCCGCACGCCGGCGCCCGCGGCGACCACCTGCCCGGCCATCTCCGGCTGGTCGTGCCGGATCGGCGCCAGCACCAGGGGAACCCCGTTCGCCAGTGCCTCCGACGTCGTGTTCACGCCACCGTGGCCGAGCACGACGTCCATGTGCGGCAACAGGTCCAGCATGGGCACCCGCTCGGCGACGAGCACGTTGTCCGGCACGTCCGGCAGCCGGTCCGGCGGCCCGACGACGACGGCCTGGACGGTGTCGGCCAGTCCGGTCAGTCCGGCGAGGACACGGGCGTGGAAGTCGGCCGTGAGGTCGTCGGCCAGCGTGCCCATGGTGACCAGCAGGTGCCGCCGGTCCGGGTCGAGCCGGTCGTACGGGAACGGTGGCGCGGCCCGCTCGCCGATCAGCGGCCCGACCAGCTCGACGCCGTCGACGGCACCGGTCAGCTCGCGGACCGTCTGGGCCAGCACCAGATGCGGTGACCAGCGCGGGTCGGCGAAGTCCTCGGCGGCCAGCCCGGCGCCGGTCCACAGGCCGACGAGCTGGTCGCGGGTCCACTCGGTGAGCCTGGGCAGCGCCCGGTACGGGTCGGTCAGCTCCATCGCCGAACACACCAGGGTGGCCCACGGCAGGCCGTGCCGCTGGGCCACGATCGCGCCGGCCACCGCGTGCTGGTCCACCACGAGCATGTCCGGTTCGTAGGCCCGCACCGCCTTCTCCACGCCGGGCAGCAGGAACTTGGCGTACGGCACGATGAACCGGGTCCACAGTGACCGGATCGACGCGATCCCCGCGCCGCCCTGCTCGCGGAACAGCCGCGAACCGGTCCGCAGGATCACCGCGTCCGGGCCGAGCATCGGCCGCAGCATCAGCTCCGACCCGGCCCAGGCCACCTCGTGCCCGCGCGCGGCCAGCCGCGCGGCCAGCGCCGCCGCCGGATTGGCGTGCCCGGCAAGGGGAAGCGTGACCATCAGGACCTTCACGCCGCGACCGCCGCGACGTGCTCGGCCAGGTCGGCCGCGGTGAGGTCGACCAGCCGGTCGACCTCCAGGGTGGCCAGGACGCCGACCAGGTCGACGCCGTAGCGCTCGCGCAGCCGCACGGCGAGTTCGGCGACGTCGAGGCTGTCCAGCCCGAGGTCGCCCTCCAGCGCGGCGTCCGCCGGCACCGCTTCGGCGCCGGTGAGGGCCGCCAGCATCCCGGTGATCTCGGTGAGCAATTGTCGGTCGGCCACCCGAAAACGGTACCGCGGGCCGTCACTGTCAATATTGCACATTTCTTTGCAACGATCGCCGGACAAATTGTGTTCGCATGGGTGATGGCGGCATATTTGCGCCTGCCCTCGGCGAGCCAGGAGACAAACGATGGTGCACCGGATCATGGTGACGTTCGCAGCGGACGACGGTGGAGAGGATGTGCTGTCCTGGGGCCAGCAGTCGATCTGGGACTCGATGACCAACGCGGGCAGCGCCCTGCCGGTCGGTGACTACGTCGCCGTGCCGCCGGACACCACGGTGGACCTCATCGTGACCGGCCTGCGCTACGTGATGACCCGCCACCAGTCGCTGCGCACGCATGTCGTGACCGGCGCGGACGGCGTGCTCCGGCAGCGGGTGGCCACGTCCGGCGAGGTGCCGCTGGAGGTGATCGACGCGGGCGAGGACAACCCGGCGGAGATCGCGCGGCGGACCACCAAGCGCTACTACACCGAACCGTTCGACTACGTCGACGAGTGGCCGATCCGGATGGCCGCGGTGTGCGTCGGCGACCGCGTCAGCCACGTCGTCGCCGTGTACTGCCACATCGCGGTCGACGTGCACGGCGTGCAGGCGCTGGTCACCGACCTGGCCGGGATGGACCCGGCGACCGGCGGAGCCACCGGTCCGATCGGTGGCCTGACCCCGCTGCAGCAGGTGGAACGGCAACGCTCGCCCGGCGCGGTCCGGCACAGCGAGGCCGCCGTCGCCTACACCGAGCGGCTGGTCAGGCGGATCCCGGCCCGCCGCTACAACACGTCGGCCGACCCGAGACGGCCCCGCTGGTACCAGGTCGGGGTGCGCTCCCGCGCCGCCTACCTGGCCGGCCGGACCGTGGCCGCGCGCAACCGGATGCAGACCTCACCGGTGCTGTTCGCCGCGTTCGCCGTCGCGTTCAGCGAGGTGACCGACGTGAACCCGGCGGTGGCGCAGATCGTGGTGAACAACCGGTTCCGGCCCGGACTGGCGCTGGCCGTCGGGCCGGTGTCCGAGGCGTGCGTCGCCGTGGTCGACACCGAGGACAGCACGTTCGACGAGGTGGTGGGCCGCGCGTGGCAGGCCGCCACCAGGGCAGCCAAGCACTCCTACTACGACCCGGACCGGATGGCCGAGATGTTGGCCGAGGTCAACGCCGACCGGGACGAGTACGTCGACATCGACTGCTACTTCAACGACCGGCGGCTGGCGTTCCAGAACCCGCCGGTACTCACCGAGTTCCCCACGGCCGCCCAGATCGAGCAGGCCCGCGCGGAGACCGAGCTGCGCTGGGAGGAGAGCCTGGAGCTCTACGACCACACGATGTTCTTCCACGTCAACGACGTGCCGGACGTGTTCGACTTCTCCATGTGCGTCGACACGCACCGGCTGGCGCCCGCCGAGATGGCCGCCATGATGCTGCGCATCGAGGATGTGCTGGTGACCGGTGCCGTCGATCCCGCGGCACACGTTCGTGACATCGGTTCGTTGTCACGAAAGGCGGCATCCGTCCAGTGTTGACAGAATTCGGTGTTCTCACAAAAATGCGACCTGCAGCCAATTGACGATCTGATGATCGCGGGAGAAAACGACATGCCTCATCAGATCCTCGTTTCTTTCTCGGGTCCCGGTTCCGGAACCGACAAGCTGTCCTGGGGGCAACGGGTAATCTGGCGGACCGTCGCGTTCACCGGAGCGTCGGAATACCTCGGCGGGGTCACCCGGCTGCCCGAGGGCCACACCCTGGACGAGATGATCGAGTGTCTGCGGTTCGTGATGAACCGGCATCAGTCGTTGCGCACCCGCCTGGTGTTCGACTCCGGCGACGAACCACGCCAACGGGTCTTCGAGTCCGGTGAGATCCCGCTGGAGATCGCCGAGGCGGGCGATGCCGACCCCGCAGAGGTCGCCGAGCGGATCCACCGCCGGTACGAGAGCACCAACTTCGACTACGAGCACGAGTGGCCGCTGCGGATGGCCGCCGTGGTGCGGCACGGCATTCCCACCCACTCGGTCGCCGTCTACAACCACATGGCGATCGACGCGCTCGGGCTCGCCGTGCTGCTGGCCGACCTGATGACCATGTTCACCGGCGACATCCGCCCGGTGACCGCGATGCAGCCGCTGGAACAGGTGCGGCAGCAGCGGACCGCGGCGGCCCGCCGGCAGAGCGCGGGCGCCCTGCGGCACTGGGAACGGGTACTGCGCACGGCGGCGCCCCGGCGGTTCGGCGAGTCGACCGACCGGCGGGAACCCCGCTACTGGCGGCTGACCTACCGCTCGCCCGCCGCCGAACGCGCCATGCGGCTGATCGCCGCACGCACCGGCACCGACACCTCGCCGGTGCTGCTGGCCGCCTACGCGGTCGCGCTGGCCAGGACCGCGGGCAACAACCCGGTGGTGCTGCAACTCGCGGTGAGCAACCGGTTCCGGCCGCGTTTCGCCGACTCGGTCAGCCCGCTCGCCCAGGCCAGCCCGTGCCTGCTCGACGTCGCCGACGCCACCTTCGACGAGGTCGTCGCCAGGGCGGTGCAGGCCGCGATGTCCACCTACCTCAACGCGTACTACGACCCGCTGCACCGCGTCGCCCTGGTCGAGCAGGTGGCTGGGGAACGCGGCGCGGAGATCGAACTGGACTGCTACTTCAACGACCGCAGGGAAGCCGACCGGATGGCCGCCGGCCAGGTGCCCACTGCGGCGGAGATCGTGGCCGTCCGACCCGAGTCGGCCCTGTCCTGGGGCGAGCCCACCGACGTGGACCAGCCAGCGCTGTACCTGAACGTGGACGCCCCACCCGGCGCCATCGAGTTCGTCCTGATCGCCGACACCCACCGACTGTCCCCGGCGGACATGGAGTCGGTCGTGCGCACCCTGGAGGCCGTCGTGGTCGAGGCCGCCCAGGACGTCACGGCGCGCACCGGTGTCATCGAAGGGGCGAAGGTGTGACAGCCCTGGAGGCGGTCTCGGCGTACCTGCCGGCGCAGCGGGTGCCGATCGAGGACCTCGCCGGCCGCCTGGCGTTGGGGGAGCGGCAGATCAAGGTGTTCCGCCGGTTCCACGGGCTGGGCGAGGTGTGCCGGGAACCGGACGGCACGCTGCTGGACCTGCTGTTCGGCGCCGCGTCCGGACTGACCGAACTGCGCGGGCAGGAACACAAGGTCCGGTACGTGATCTACGCCAGGGGCATGCCGGTCGGCGTGCCGTATCCGATGAACCCGCTGCACGACCTGTGCGGTGCGCTCGGCCTGGGCCACGCGATCGCGTTCACCGTGACCCACCACGCCTGCGCCAGCGGGCTGCTCGCGGTGGACGTCGCCGGCCGGTTGCTGGCCTCGGACGGCGAACCCGGCGCGCTGGCCCTGGTCCTGGCGGGGGAGAAGACGTTCACCCGGGACGCCGAACTGGTGCCCGAGACGTCGGTGTTCGGCGAGGGCGCCGCCGCCTGCCTGGTGTCCGCCGACGGCGAGCACGACCGGCTGCTGTCCTACGTGAGCCGCATCCGCGGCGATTTCGACGGCCGCCTGATGGCCGACGCCGACCTGCTCGCCCGCTTCCAGAAGGAGTACCCGGAGGCGCTTGCCGAGGTGATCCTGTGCGCCGTGGAGCAGGCCGGGCTGCGGGTGGCCGACCTGCGGCTGATCCTGCCGCACAACGTGAACGTCGTGTCGTGGCGGCGCATGTGCAAGCGGATCGGCTTCCCGGTGGAGCGGGTGGTGCTGGACAACGTCCCGCTCACCGGCCACAACTTCGCCGCCGACCCGTTCATCAACTACCGCACCGCCGCCGAGCGCGGCCTGCTCCGCGACGGCGACGCCTACCTGGTCGCCGCGGCCGGGCTCGGCGCGATCTTCTCGGCCATGGTCTTCCTGCATTGAGCACAGCCGGCACCAGACAGCAGATGGGAACGCAGTGATGGAACAAGCCACCGTCGTACCGGACGCCGAACTGCGGCAGCGGGTCGTGGACAGCATCGCCATGCTGCTGCCCAAGGTGCTCAAGCGGGACGTGCCCACCATGCCGGAGCAGACCCGGCTGTTCGACGAACTCGGCCTGAGCTCGGCCAGCACGCTGGAACTGCTGCTGGAACTGGAGGAGGACCTGGACATCCAGATCGACGTCGAGGAGATCGACCAGACCGACCTGGCGTCCATCGGCAGCCTCGCCGACTTCGTGTCGTCCCACGCGCTCACGGACGAGTGATCTGATGTACCTCGGGCGACCGCGGGACACACCGGCAGGCGCACCCCGGCTGGCCAGGGCGGCCCGCCGCGAGTTCCGAGGCGTCTCGGACCTGGCGTTCGACCCGCAACTGCGGCTGTTCCTGGCCGACCTGGTGCGACCCTACGACCTGCCGCTGCGCGAGGACCTGCTGGACAGCGGCGCCGGCCAGTCCTACGGCGAGATGGCCGCGGACCTGATCGACCGGATCGTCACCGAGGACGAACCGGTCGACCTGTTGGTGCTGGCGTTCGGCATCCACGACATCCGGCTGGGCAGGGCCACCGCCGCGTACCTGAGCGACGTGTGCCCCGGCAACCCGATGGCGTTCGCCGTGTGCGACCAGGGCGTGGCGGCGCCGTTCACCGCGCTGCGCCTGATCGGCGAGTACGGCCCGCGCCGCGCGCTGCTGCTGGTCGCCGAACAGTCCGCGCTGCACTACCTGCCCGCCGGTCCGGCCGTGGTGCCCGACCGGCACGCCGCCGTCGCGCTGCTGTGGGAGCGGGGCGACGCCGGGTGCACGGTGGTACGCCAGCATCCCGACGTGTCAGCCCCGCTGGCCGGGTCGCTGTTGGCCGAGGACGTGACCGCACTGGCCGGCGACCGGACCGACGTGACCCTGGTGCTGGGCGGCGGACTGACGTTGCCGCCGGGCGTCCGGCTGGTCGCCGACACGGTGTCCGCGCCGGCCGGCCAGCCCTACACCGGGCCGTGGTGGGCGCTGGCCGGCGGTCTGGCCGACTGGCAGGCCGATGGCAGGCGGGTGGTGGTCGCCGAGTACGACCCGGCTTTGCGCTACCTGTCGACGTCCGGTGTGGACATCGGTGTGCGGGTGACGGCATGACCGTGCACGTGTGGCTCATGCGGGTGGACCTGCCGGCCGCCGACGTCGCCGGCCTCACCACCGTGCTGGACCCGGACGAGCGGCGCAGGGCGGCGCTGCTCGCGCTGGACGCCAACCGCAGGCGGTTCATCGCGGCGCACGGCGTCGCGCGGGTGATCATCGGGCACTGGCTGTCCGTGCCGGCCGACCGGATCGGCTGGACCCGTGGCCTGCACGGCAAACCCGAGCTCACCGGTACCCCGCAGGGCATCCAGGTCAACCTGTCGCATTCGGGCGACCTGGCCCTGCTGGCGATCACCGAGCACCGGCACTGCGGTGTCGACCTGCAACTGCTGCCCGACGCCACCCAGGCCGTCCGGCTGGCCGGCCGGTTCTTCCCGGCGGAGGAGACCCGACTGGTGACCGCCGTGACCGATCCGGCCGAGCGGGTGCGGCGGTTCGGTGTGCTGTGGACCCGCAAGGAGGCGTGCCTGAAGGTGGCGGGCGGCCGGCTGATGCCCGGCATGCGGCTGCCCGTGCACGGCGCGGTCACCGGTGACGGTGCCGTGGTGGTGCGCGATCCGAGTGGTCCGCTGCCCGGCCCGTACCTGGTGCGCGACCTGCCGGCGCCGGACGGGTTCCGTGCCGCCGTCGCGGTGTCCGGTGCCGGGCGGTGCCCCGTCGTCCGGCACTGGTGGCCCGCCGAACTCGACGACGATCCCGATCCTCACGTTTTCCTCGACACGATGGCGGTGGAGCAATGTTCGACAGTCAGGCCGGCGGTCACGTCGGCGTAGCCGATGACCCCGACGTCGCCGGCCGGCCGCTGGCCACCGGCGTACCCGGGGTGTACCTGTACCCGGGTTCGTTCGAGACGATCATCGGGCTGCTGCGGCAGGGCATCGCGGCCATGGCGACGGACGAGCCGTTCCGCAGGCTGGCCATCCCGCCGGTGATCTCCCGCCGGACCATCGAGCACGCCGGCTACGTGAAGACGTTCCCGCACCTGCTCGGCACCGTGCACAGCTACACCGGTGACTCGCGCCGCTGGTCGGCGCTCGCGCCGCTGGTCGACGAGGGCGGCGAGTGGCACGCCGAACAGCGGATCAGCGACCTGGTGCTGCTGCCCGCCGCCTGCTACCCGGTGTACGACACGCTCACCGACCAGGCACTGGACGGTCCGCGCAAGTTCGCCGTGGAGGGCAACTGCTTCCGGCAGGAGGCCACCAGCGAGACCGGCCGGCTGCGCACGTTCCGCATGGTCGAACTGGTCACCGCCGCCACGCCGGACTACTGCGTCGGTTGGCGGGCGCACTGGCTGGAGCGGGTCACCGGCTGGCTGACCTCGCTGGGCCTGCCCGTCGACGTCGAGGTCGCCGACGACCCGTTCTTCGGGCCGGGCAAGAAGCTGTTCCAGGCGGCGCAACGGATGCAGGAACTGAAGCTGGAGCTGCGGGTGCCGCTGGCCGACGGCCTGGTGCAGGCGGTCGCGTCGGCCAACTACCACAAGGACCACTTCGGCGAGACGTTCCGGTTCACCTGCGACGGCGAGGTCGGCAACACGTCCTGCATGGCGTTCGGCCTGGAGCGGATCGCGCTCGCGCTGATCAACGCGCACGGCCCCGACTCGCGCACCTGGCCGGACGGCGTGCTCGCCGCGCTCGGTGGCGGTCATGACTGAACCCGTCGACCTGTACCGCACCATCCGCTACATCCGCCGGTTCGAGGAGCGGGCGGTGGAGTTGGTCGCGGCCGGTGAGATCGTCAGCGGCATCCACCCGTGCATCGGGCAGGAGGCCGTGGGCGTCGGCGTCGTCGCGGCCCTGACCCCGGACGACATCGTGCTGAGCAGTCACCGCGGCCACGGCCACCTGCTGGCCAAGGGCTGCGACCCGGCGAAGGTGATGGCCGAGATGTGCGGCCGGATCACCGGTATCGACAAGGGCAGGGGCGGCTCGTTCCACCCGTCGGACTTGCACGCCAACGTGTACAACGCCACCGGCACGGTCGGCCACGGCGCCGCGATCGCCGCCGGCATCGCGTGGACCTGCCGGCCCGGTCAGGTAGTGGTCAACTTCTTCGGCGACGGCGCCGTCACGCAGGGCGCGCTGCTGGAGGGGTTCAACCTGGCGTCGCTGCTGCGGCTGCCGGTGGTGTTCGTGTGCGAGAACAACGGCTACGCCACCACGCTGCCGGTCGAGACCGCCGTGGCCGGCACGATCACCGGCCGGGGCGAGGCGTTCGACATCCCGTCGTCCACAGTGGATGGACAGGACGTCGAGGTGGTGCTGGCCGCGGCCCGTACGGCGGTGCAGCGGGCGCGTTCCGGTGGCGGCCCGACCCTGCTGGAGTTCTCCACGTACCGCTACTACGGCCACCACACGTTCGAACTGAAGGCCAGGATGAAGTACCGCACCGAGGACGAGATCGCCCGGTGGCGCGAGCGCGACCCGCTGGACATCGCGGCCGCCCGCGTCCCGGCAGACGTGCGGGCCGAGGTGGACGCCCGGATCGAGGCGGAACTCGACGAGGTCATCGCGTTCGCGGTCGGCAGCGCGCGGCCCGACCCGGCGGCCGCGCTGGACTACATGTACACGGACGGGCTGCGCGCCAGGGCGGGAGTGGTCGGCGATGCCTAAACTGTCGTATCTCAAGGCGCTCAACCGGGCGCTCGGCGACGAGATGGACCGCGATCCGGACGTCTTCGTGCTCGGCGAGGACATGAAGTTCGCGCTCACCAACGTGACCGCCGGCTTCCTCGACCGGTTCGGCCCGTCGCGGATCCTGGAGATGCCGCTGACCGAACAGGGCTTCACCAACTTCGCCACCGGCGCGGCGATGGCCGGGCGGCGGCCGGTGGTGGAGTTCCAGATCCCGTTCCTGCTGTTGCTGGTGTTCGAGCAGATCACCAACCAGGCCAACAAGTTCCGCCTGATGAGCGGTGGCCAGCTCAGCGTGCCGGCGACCTATCTGTGTCCGGCCGCCGGTTGGCGGGCCGCGTGGGGCGCGCAGCACTCCGACCAGCCCTACAGCCTGTTCGCCCACATGGGCGTGAAGACGGTGCTGCCGGCGACCCCGACGGACGCCTACGGGCTGCTGGTGTCCGCGATCCGGGACGACGACCCGGTGGTGTTCTTCGGCCCCATCGCGACGATGGGCGTGCGCGAGGACGTCGACTACGCCTCGCTCGGCCCGATCCCGCTGGGCGTCGGCCGGGTACACCGCTCCGGGGCGGACGTGACGGTGGTCGCCGTCGGTCACCTGGTGCACGATGCCCTGGCGGTCGCCGAGGAGCTGTCCGGCGAGGCGTCGGTCGAGGTGTTCGACCCGAGGACGGTGTACCCGTTCGACTGGGCCGGCCTGGCCGCGTCGCTGGAGAAGACGGGTCGGCTGGTGGTGGTCGACGACTCCAACCGGTCGTGCGGGCTCGGTGGCGAGATCCTGGCCACGGCGGCCGAGGAGATGCGACTGGTCGCGCCACCCAAGCGGATCACCCGCCCGGACGGCGCCATGGTCGGCGCCTCGCCGGAACTGGACGTGGCGCTCCAGCCGACACGGGCGCAGCTGACCGAGGCGATCCGGCGGGTGCTGAAGAGCTGATGTGCCAGACTCGACGCCGGTCGGACGTCGAGGAGGCGACATGCCGGAGTTCCTGTCCGCGGTGATCGTGGTGAGCGAGCAGCCGGACCGGTTGGCCGCGTTCTACCAGGACGTGCTGGCCGTTCCGCTCGCGCCGGAACAACATGACGACGACCTGCCGCACTGGGGTGCCACCCTGGGCCAGCTGCATTTCGCCATCCACGACGTGCGTGACTTCCCCGAGCATCGGGCCACCGGCGCCGGTTCGATCGTGCTCGCGCTGGCCGTGGACGACCTGGACGAGTTGCTCGCCGCGATGGCCGAGCGCGGCGTGCCACCGCTGTACCCGCCGAAGGATCTCGGCTGGACCCGGATGTCGGCGGTGCGCGACCCGGACGGCAACCTTGTCGAGCTGACCCAGATGGCCGACAGCTGGTGGGCCCGCCTGGACCGCCGCCGCGCGGACGGCCACGACCCCGTGGAACGCTGGCGCCGCCGGACCGCGCAGTCGTAGCCAGACAAGCCGCTTGACGCCTTCGTTCACCCACTACTGGTAGACCGCTGCCGCCCGCGGTACGTCCGCGACGACCCGCCAACCGTCCGCAGGCACCGGTCGGCCGTTGACGCCGAGTGCGGCTCAGCCGCAGCTCCACTCGGCCGGTCGGGCGGTCGCCCACGGCACCTGGTTGGCCGAGGCAGGATCGGTGAACGCCAGAATCGACTCGTCGAGACGACGGAACGACAGACGGCCCGTCGGGGTCTCCGCCAACTCGGCGGCGATCAGCAGCAGCGGCCGGGCGCCGATCCGCAGGCCGACCTCGGCCAGGACACAGTCGTCGACGAACACCGTCACCTCATCGACCTGTCCGACCGGCAACTCGGTCAACGGCCGCCAACGGTAGATCCCTGCCCACCGGTCCGCGTCCAGGACTTGTGCGCCTGGGCAGGCCCGCAGTCCGAACTCCGCATCATCCTGGTATGTGGTGACGCCCATGGTGCTGCCGTCCTCCAGCGTCGCGTGCAAGCGGATCAGTTGCAGGCAGGGCACCTCCGGATCGACGAACTGGGCGCCGTGGCCCGTCACGTCCTCGCGGAGCGCCATCTCCACGCCGACCCACGACTCGACGCGCCTGCCGCGTAGCGACTCGAATTCTCGCGACCGCTCGGCCACCCAGCCATCCTGTGTCACGCCAGCATTGTGTTCGCTGCGCCCACGGATCGCCGCTGGATGAGAGCCATCATCTGACGGTCGGCTACTCGTAGACCGCTGCCGCCCGCAGCGCGTCCGCGACGACCTGCCAACCGTCCGCCGGGACTGGGACGCCTCGGTCGGCGTGGTAGCCCTCCGAGTCCGCGAGCCAGGCGGCCAACGCCGCCAGGTAGTCCGGCAGCGAGCGGTTCTCCCAGTTCGCGGGCGGCCCGTCCGACCACTCCAGCCGCAACTCCCGCACTGTCGCCACCAGTCGGTCCCTGCCGCTGCCATCGGACACCGGCAGATCATCTCACCTCAACCGACGGGCGTGAGCCACACGTCCAGGTCGAGCAGCCCGCCGGGCACGGTCGCCGCCCACCGCGCCACCTCGGGCTCGATCCAGGCGAACGTGGCGATCACCGTTGGCTGGCCGTCGTCGCCGGCCGACCGGCCGTTCGAGGTCATCGGCCAGTGGTGCGACGACATCTCGTCCCGCAGCCGTCGCAGGGTCTCGTCGACCTCGTGCCGGCGGTATCGACTGGGGACGACGCACAGTGCCGCACCGAACGTCGGCCGCAGGGCCCGCTCGACTCGTTCGACGTCCTCCGCCGCCACCACCAGCACCTGTTGTGTCTCATGTGGACGGAACACGGTGACCTGGGTGATCGTCAGCCTCGTCTGTTCGTCGGGCTGCGGTGACCTCGCCGGCAGATCCGCGGTCGGCCATCCGCCCGCGGGCGGCGGGCAGGGCGGGGTGGTCCACCGGTTCGTCCAGGCGCCCCGCTGGGGTGTCGAGGTCTGGGCGCTGACGTGCAGTTCACGGTGCCGCCAGGTTCCGGTGACGGTGGTCCAGCCCTCGAGCGTGCCATCGTCGTGCCGCTGGACGCGGTCGAGACGATCGAGGTCGATGCCGTGCGCGCGCACGGCGTATCGGCCCGGGCGGGGTGGCCGCGGTCGAGAGGTCCACGGCAATGCCACCGGGCCCGGCCGCTCGAACCACACGATGCCGTCGATCACCAGCACCCGACCGCTCGCCCGCGCGACGACTCCCTCGCGCATCACCAATCCGGTCAGGTTCACCTGACCAGTATCGCTCAGACGAGTCGCTTGACCCGCCCGTCGCCCTCCGCCACCACCGGCATCGCCGCCCAGGCCCAGTCGTCATCCGGCTTACCGGAGCACAGCACGTAGTGACCAGGCGTCATCGCCAGCTGGTGGCCGGCCAACGCGCCCAGGCAGGCCGCGTGCGCCGCCTCGGGTGTAGCGACCTCGTCGGACACCGGCACATACGCGACCAGCCGCCCGCCAACCTCCACCACCCGCGACCCGGGCAACGCGGCGCCGACGACCGAACGGACCGACGACAACCGCACCCAGCACGAGTCCACACACAACCAGTCCGCGTCCCGCTCCACCCGCTCGACCCCGGTCACCGCACCGAGCCGGGACAACGCGATGTCCCCATCGCTGGCCGCCACCAGCAAAGCCTCCACACCCAGCAGCAGAGACTCCGTCTCCGCCTCACCGACCTGCCGCAGGTCCACCGTCAGCGCCAGCATCAGATCAGGCGCCAACCGGGCCGGATTGCACATCATCACCACGGGGAACGGCGCCGACTCCATCCACCGCACCTCCGTCGCCGCGGGCGCGGGCGGCAACTCGATCGCCGCGTCGAAATGGCCGCTCAGGTCGTTGAGCGTGAAGTCCCGGGTGAACGACGTGCCGCGCTCGTGGCAGACCTGGTCGATGATCCGCCACAGCTTCGTCGCGTCGAACATGCTGTTCGTGTTGGCCGCGAGCGTCGCCTTCGCCGCGCGTGTGACGAGTTCGTCGAACATGACCGTGTCGACGTCCAGCGCCAGCAGGCCGTCCTGGGCAAGGCTGCCCACGTACTCGCGCAGCCGCAGCCGGAACCGGTTGCCCGACACGGCCGCGAACACGCACCGCGGCACCCCGGTCCGCCACGACAGCACGGCGCACACCGCGGCCAGCATCACCACCTGCCGGCTGCTCCTGGTCCGCTCGCTGATCCGGCCCAACGCGGCACCGGCCGCCGCCGACGTCAGGACGCACATCCGGTGCTCGGCGCGAGGCGACGCAGGCGGCGGCACCGGGTACAGGCTCTGCGGCGCGGTCCGCAGGTGCGTCTCCCAGTAGCGCAGCGCCGCGTCGGCCGCCTTCCCGCCGCGCGGCGACTGCTCGGCCAGCGCCTGGTCCAGCGGCTGGTGCGCGGCCGGATCGACCGTCCGTGCGGCAGGCGAGGCGGCCAGTTCGGTGAACTGCATACCGATCAGTGCCACGCTGCCGAAATCCACGGCCACGTGCGAGTACACCGCGACGACCGCCGTGGGCAGGCAGCCGTCGACCGCGACCGCCACCCGCAGCGGTAGTCCCGACCGGAAGTCGCCGCCGGCCGCGCGCAGGTGGTCGATCAGCGACTCCGCGGAGGCGCCCGGGCACAGCTCGATCGGCAACACGCCCTCGGCCAGGACCGTCTGGCTGTCGGCCGCGTACCGGGTGCGCAGCGCCTCGTGCCGACCCAGCAGCACCTCGAACGCCGCCGCGATGTCGGCCAGCGTGACATCCGGTGGCAGCGTGAAGATCCAGGCGATGACCGCGGAGAACTCGTCGTCCTCGCGGGCCACCCAGTCGAGCGTGTTGCGCTGGCCGAAGGTGAGCGGGCCGGTCGCCGCCCGCTCACCGGTGAACCGTACGGAGATCACTATCCGCGCCAGAGCACGGGGCAGTACATCGGGTCGGCGTAGTCGGGCCTGCCGTCCTCGGTTCGCCGGACCAGCACGTCGTGGTTGTACACCACCGGCTCACCGGAGGAGCGCAGGTAGGGCCGGTACATGTTGTCGCCGTCCTGCATGTGCAGCGACACCGCCCGCCTCGGCCGGTCGCTGAGGTTCGGACCGCTGCCGTGATAGGTCCGGCAGTGGTGGAAACTCATGTGGCCCTTGGGAATCCGCATCGGAATCCGCTCCACCGTGGCACCGTTGTGGGCGGCGTTGCGCTCCAGCAGCTCGTCGAGCTCGGTGCGGTCGCGCTGGGCGAAGTGGCGGGTCGAGTCGTCGCCGGGCACCTCGGTCCACCGGTGGCTGCCGTCCACCATGGTGATGGTGCCCATCTGCTCGTCGCAGTCGTGGAACGGGATGAACGCCGTCAGCATCTTCTCCGACGTGCACGTCTGCCAGTAGTGCCGGTCCATGTGCCAGGGCACCCGGTTGGTCGGCTCGTCCGGGCGCGGCGGCTTGTAGATCAGCGTCGCCTGGAAGATCCGGATCTCCTCGGCCTGCGCCAGCCGGGCGGCCACGGCGCCGACCAGCGGCTTGCGCAGCAGGCCGGCCAGCACGTCGTCCTCGTAGTGGACGTAGTCGTTGTGCCGCTGGATCGGACCGTCGGCCGGCGTCCAGTAGGCCAGGTTCGGCGGGCGCAACGGCAGGCCGCGGTCCTTGTGGCCGGCGTAGAACCGTTCCGTCTCGGCGACGATGGCGTCCACCTCGTCGTCGGTGAACAGTTTCTGGGTCAGGAACCAGCCGTGTTCGGCGTAGAACCGCACGTCCTCATCGGACGGTAGGAGGGCACGCTCCGCCTCGGTGAGGGCGAAGTCGACGGGGATCGTGGTCACCTTTGTCCTTCCAGCTCAACGGGAAACGCCGGCACCATGACTGGCCCGCTCGCGTTCGACGGCCTCGTACAGGGCCTTGATGTTCGCGCTGCCGAACGTCAGCGCGTGCCGCCGCTCGATGATCTCGAAGAAGAACGTGCGGCGCGGATGCGTGGACTGGGCGAAGATCTGGAACAGCTCGCCCTCGTTGTCCTGGTCCACCAGGATGTTCAGGCCGCGCAGCGTGTCGACCGGCAGGCCGATGTGGCCCAGCCGCCGCTCCAGCTCGTCGTAGTAGCTGCCCGGCGTGGTCAGGAACCCGACACCGCGCTCGCCGAGCGTTCGCACGCCGGTGGCGATGGAGTCGGTGCGCAGCGCCAGGTGCTGGACGCCCGCTCCGTCGTGGGCGCGCAGGAAGTCGTCGATCTGGCCCGGCGTGCGGTTGGTGTCCGGCTCCAGCAGGGTGAGCGTGACGCCACCGGACGGGCTCTGCACCACCTGCGAGTTCATCGCCTGGTCGCCGACCTCGATGTACTCGGAGAAGATCAGGCCGAAGCCGAGCACGTCCTGGTAGAACCGCACGGTCGGGCCCAGTTCACCGCCCGGCACGCACACGGCGACGTGGTCGAGCACGTCCAGCAGGTCCAGCGCGTCGGCGTCGGGCTCCGGGACGTCACCGAGCTGCGCGGCCGGCGAACCCGGCCGGACGAACGTGTGCGCCACGTCGCCGAACGCGGTGATCCGCACCTGGCTGGCCGGCGGCGCCGCCTCCAGCGACGTGGCCATCGGCACCGCGCCCGCGGCGACGGCCTCGGTCAGCGCGGCGTCCGGGTCGTCGGTGGCCAGCGCGATGGTGGCCGGCCCGTCGCCGTGCTTCGCGACGAACGCGGTGGCCGGGTGGCCGTCCGTGGTGCCCTCGGTGACGAGCAGCCGGATGTCGCCCTGGCGGAGCAGGACGGACCGGTGGTCGGCGGCGGTGGTCCGGCCGTGCACGCGCATGCCGTACTCGGCGCGCAGCCGGGCGGTCGCCAGGTCGGCGTCCGCCACGTAGAACTCGACGTGATCGATCCCTGATATGCGCATGTCAACCTCGGGGGATGCTGGATGGGCCGAACAGGAGCGTGATGTTGTGGCCGCCGAAGGCGAACGTGTTGGACAGGGCCACCCGCACGTCACCGGTGCGGGGCGTCCCGCGCACGTGGTCCAGCGCGCACGCCGGGTCCGGGTCGTCCAGGTTGGCCGTCGGCGGCAGGATTCCCCTGCTCACGGACAGTGCGGTCGCGGCGGCCTCGACGACGCCGGACGCGCCGAGCAGGTGGCCGGTGAGCGCCTTGATCGAGCTGACCGGCGGGCTGTGCTCGCCGAACACCGTCTGGATGGCGGTGGTCTCGGCGACGTCGCCCAGCGGTGTGCTGGTGCCGTGCGCGTTGACATAGTCCACATCGGATGGTTGCCGGCCGGCATCGGCGATGGCGCGACGCATCGAGGCGATCGCGCCGGCACCGTCCGGCCGGGGCTTGGTGGGGTGGTAGGCGTCGGTGCTGGCGCCCCACCCGATCAGGTCGGCGTACCCGGTGGCGCCCCTGGCGCGGGCGAAATCGGCACGTTCCACCACGAACACGCCACCACCCTCGCCGAGCACGAAACCGTTGCGCGCCTTGTCGAACGGCCGGCTGGCCGCCGTCGGCTCGGTCCAGCCCCTGGCCAGCGCGCGGGCATTGGTGAACGCGGCCGCGATGGTCGGGTGCAGCGGCGCCTCACCGGCCCCGCACACCACGACGTCGGCCTCGCCACCGCGGACCAGCCGCACCGCCTCGGCGATCGACTGGGCACCGGCGGCGCACGCCGTCACCAGGGCGGCGCTGTAGCCGCGGATGCCGTACTTGATCGCGATCCGCGCGGCCGCCATGTTGGACAGCAGGCCCGGCAGCAGGTACGGGCTGATCGCCGGCCGGCCCCGGTCCCACCGGGCCCGCGCGTAGTCCTCGTAGGTCTCCAGGCCACCGCCGCCGGTGGACACCACCACGGCGATCCGCTCCGGATCGACGTCCCTGCCCACCTCGAGGCGGGCGTCGGCGATCGCGTCGTCCGCGGCGGCCATGGCCAGCAGCACGAACCGGTCCACGCAGCGGGCCTCGGTCGGCGGCAGCACCTCGGTCGGTTCGATGTCCGGTGAGATGCCCGCGGTGTCCAGCCAACCGGCCACCACGTGGTCGTCGGGCGGCCTGCGCAGGCCGGACCGCCCGGCGCACAGCGCGTCGAACACGTCGTCGACCTTGCTGCCCAGCGGCGTGACCAGCCCGATCCCGGTGATCGTCACGTCCGGACGGCCGTTCATCGGGCGCCCTGCGTCTGGAGTTCGCGCAGCCGGAACTTGCGCACCTTGCCGGTGGGGCCGTGCGGGAGCGACTCCTCGGCCACCACGGCCACCTGCCGCACGGTCGCGGCGACGTGCGTGTCCAGCGCGGCCAGCACCTCGTCGGTGCGGTCGACGTCCGGGTCGGCGTCGGCCGTCAGTTGCAGCATGATGTCGGTGACGACCGTGCCGTCCTCCCGGACCGCGCTGACCGTGCAGTCCACGATGTCCTTGCAGGCGGCCAGGATCCGCTCCTCGGACATCGCGGTGAACAGGCGCTTGCCGTTGCCCAGGTCGACGGAGTCGACCAGCCGGTCCATGTGGTAGAAGTAGCCGTCGGAGTCCCGGTAGACCAGGTCGCCGGTGAGGAAGTAGCCCTTGAGCCGGGTGCGGAACGTGGTCACCGAGTCGTTCCAGTAGCCCAGCGACAGCGTGGGCGCCTGGGTGCCCAGCTCGCCGATCTCGTAGTCGGGCAGTTCGTTGCCGTCCGGGTCGAACACCTTCAGGTCGGCGAATGCGTGCGCCCGCCCGATGCACCGGCCGTAGCGGTCGGTGTCCGGGGTGTGGGTGATGAAGAAGTGCGAGTGGCCCATCTCGCTGGAGCCAAGGCCGTCGATGAACACCGATCCCGGCTTGACCACCCGGCCATCCGACGTGGCCACGGTCCGGCTGCCCTGCACCACCAGCCGCCGGATGTGCGCCTCGTGCGCGCAGTCACCGGTGTTCCACCACAGTGCCACCGACCCGAAGTCCCGAGTGGACAGATCGTGGTGGGCCAGATCGGCCCAGGTGGCCGCGAAGCCGAGCACACCGGTGGGCCGCCAGCTCTCGATGGCGTCCAGCACCGCCGGGCCGGTCTGGCTGGACAGGGCCAGCAGTTCGCTCTGCCCGGACAGTGCCTGGTTGAGCGCGATCAGCATGGCCACGTGCGGCACCGGCAGCGCGGACAGCATCCGCTCCGAACCCTGCGCCCTGGGCATCCGCAGCCGGTGACGGAGCGCGGCGAACATGCCGTCGTGCCCGTGCACCACGGCCTTCGGCACGCCGGTGGTGCCCGACGAGTGGGTGATCGCCACCGGGTCCAGGCCGAAGTGCCGGTACGGCGGGGGAGCGGCGGCCGGGTCGCCCGCGCCCAGCCCGGCGACGTCGATCACCCTGTCGATGCCGATCTCGTGCTCCGCGAACGCCGCCCTGCGCTCGTCGTCGGCGATCAGGGCGACCGCGCGCAGCCGGCCCAGGTAGATCGCGGCCAGCTCCGGCGGCACCTTCGCGTTCAGCAGCGCGGGAATCGCGCCCAGCCGGACCAGCGCGAGGAACGTCAGCACCACGTCGGCGCTGCGGGTCGCGCACACCGCGACCGGGTCACGCCTGCCGATGCCCAGCCCGTGCAGTGTCGTCGCCCTGGCCCTGACCCGCTCGTCCAGTTCCCGCAGGGTCAACGCCCGCCACGCGGGGATCACGCCGTCGACGTCGGTGTCGAACGTCAGCGTCGGGTTGTCCAGGCCGATGCCGAGCTCGACCATCCTGGTCAGCACGTTCCCGGCCCCGAGCGTCTCGTCGGCGGCCAGTAGCGCCCGGACGTTCTTCGCGGTCATCACCATCTCCTCGGTGTGGCTGGTCCTATGAGCACCGCCACCGCGTGGTCGCGCTCACCCGGCTCGCGGGCGAGATCGGCGGTGATGACGAGCACCTCGTCGGCTGCGCCGTCGTCGAGCAGCAGCGCCGCCGCGTCGAGCGCGTCGGTGTACGGGTCACCGGCCGGGGACAGGCACACCACCGGGCCGAACAGGCCCCACCGCTCCGTGACGTAGCCGACGACGGCGTTCGGGTTGGACTGGAAGAACAGCAGCGGCGGCACCCGCCGCCCGGCGGCCAGGGCGTCGGCGACCGCGTCCGCCGTGGTCACGTCACCGGCGACGCTGGCCAGCACGACGCCGGTGCGTTCGATCGCGGCCGGCGTCGCGCTGTAGCGGGTGGTCAGGCACCGCTCGGCGGCCTCGGCCACCAGCGGGCTGAACGATGAGACGACGAACCCGGCGATCGCGGGCAGCGTGTCCTCGGGCCCCACCGGCCACTCGCCCCTGGCCAGAACCGTCGGGCCGGTGTCCACTGTGGCCGGACCTAGGTCCACGCTTGCCGGCCCGAGTTCGACACTCGTGGTCTGGCGTTCGGGTTGCGGTTCGGCGATCAGACCTGTCATGACCGCACCTCGCTGGCGCTCGGCACGGCCCTGACCGAGAGGGCTGTGTTGTTTGATGACCTCGCACGCTCGGTCATGGCGCACCCACCAGCAGAGCCGTGTTGGCGCCGCCGAACGCGGCGTTCACCGACAGGGCGTATCGCGCCTCGCTGGGGCGGGGCCGGCCGACGACGACGTCCAGCGGGCAGTCCACGTCCGGGCCGAGGTAGCCGGCGTTCACCGGCAGTCGGCCGGCCCGCAGCGCGAGCACGGTGATCACCAGTTCCAGCAGGCCGGTGGCCTCCAGTGCGTGGCCGTGCACCGACTTGGTGGAACTCACCGGCACCTGCGGTAAGCAGTCGCCGAACGTCAGGCGCAGCGCGGCGGCCTCGGCGGCGTCGTTGAACACGGTCCCGGTGCCGTTGGCGTTGACGTAGCCGACGTCGTCCGGCCCGACACCGGCCCGGTCCAGCGCCGAGGTGATGGCGCGGGCCATGCCGGTGCCGTCCGGCCGTGGCTGGCACACGTGGTACGCGTCGCCGCAGCGGCCCCAGCCGGCCAGCCGGGCCCGTACCCTCGCGCCGCGCTCGGCGGCCGACGAGGCCGACTCCAGCACCACGGCGGCGATGGCGTCGCCGAGAACCATGCCCAGCCGTCCGGTGCTGAACGGCCGCACGGCGCCGTCCCTGGCCAGCACCCGGCCGGCGTCGAACAGCGCGAAGATGTCCTCGTCCACCAGGAAGCCGGCCGCCACGACCACTCGCTCGTGCCGGCCGGTGGCGATCATGGTGGCCGCGTCGGCGACCGCGCTGCTGGCCGCGACGCACGCCGCCGTGTAGGTGCGCACCCCGCCCGCGACGCCGGCCCGCAGGGCCACGTCGGCGGCCGTGGCGGCGTTGGACCGGTCGGCGTGCCCGGCCAGCAGCAGTGGCCCGGTGCGCGGGCCGGTGTCGCCCGCGACGCGGTAGGCGTGCTCGATGACGGCGACGAGTTCGTCGGCGAGCACCGGGTTTCCGGGCAGGGTGGCGGCCACGCCGGACCGGCGTGCGGTGGCGTCGAACCGGCTGACCGGTGTGAACGCGGGCTCGCCGGTGAACGCCCTGGCCAGCAGGGCCGACGTGTCCGGCCCGAAAGCCGACCGCGCGGCCAGTCCGGTGACCACCACCTGCTCAGACACGGCGCTGCTCCGCGATCGCCGAGCGCAGCACGTCCACGGCGCCGGTCACGGTGGTCATGCCGGTGAACGTCTCGTCGGACAGGTCGAGCAGCACCGAGTAACGCTGCTCGGCGGCGGCGACCAGCCAGGTCAGCTCCAGCGAGCCGAGCTCCTCGCCGACCTCGTCCGGCCCGCGGTCGCCGTATCCGGCCAGCATGACCAGCACGGCGTCCCGGTCCGGCAGCGTCGCCTCCGGGTCCGCCGTGGTCGTCTGCTCGCTCGCCGGCCCGGTCATGCCAGCGCGGCGCCGCTGGCCGCGATCCGCTCGTTCATGGCCGCGGTGAACTCGGCCAGCGTCATCAGCGCGAGGCTTTCCATGTCGTCGTCGTTGAACTTGACGTGGAAGTGGTCCTCCAACTGCACGGCCAGGTCGGCCAGCGCGAGTGACTCGAGGTCGAGGCCGGCCGGGCCGAGTTCCGTGTCGTCGGTGACGTCGCTGACGTCGTAGTTCATGCCCCGCAGGGCCTCGATGGTGAAGGCACGCACGTCGTCGCTCATGTGGGTGTTCGGCGTCGGGATCGCCGAGCCCTCCTTCCGGGATAGGGGTGGTTGGTTGCCGTGGTTCAGGTGGCGGTGCGGCCGCTGGCTGCCTCCCGGAGGGCGGCCGGGTTGCGGACGAGCTTGCCGGTGGCGGTACGGGGGAGCCGGTCCATGACGTGCAGCCTGCGGGGTCGCTTGAACGCGGCCAGCTCGCTGGCCACCGCCGGCTGAATGGTGTCCACAGTGGAGCCTTCGGACATGGCGAGGTATGCCTCGATGTCGCCGTCGTAGACCACGACCACCTCGGCGACGGCGGGCAGGGCGGCCAGCGTCTGCTCCACCTCGGTGAGGTCGACCTTCAGGCCGCCGATCGAGATCTGCGAGTCCAGCCGGCCCAGAATGGTGACCAGCCCGTTGGCCGGGTCGATGGCGGCGGCGTCGCGGGTGGCCAGCCAGCCGTCGGCGTAGCGGGTCGGGTCGGACAGGCCCAGGTACGGGGAGCGGGGCAGGCGGATCCGCAGTTCGCCGTTGCTGATCGACGTCTCGATGCCGGGTGCCGGCGCGACCGACGGCCACAGCGTGCCGGTGAGGTCGGTGGCGATGACACCAACCTCGGTCATCCCGTACATGGTGCCCAGCGGTACGTCGAACCGGGACGTGAACCGGCCGGGCACACCGGGCCGGACCAGTTCGCCGGCCACGATGGTGCGGACCAGTTGCGGCACCTGGATGGTCTCGGCGGCGGAAGTGAGCAGTTCGGCGTGGAACGGGACGCCCAGCACCGTGGTCGGTTCCGGTCCCGCCGCGACGGTGGCCAGGATGCCGTCCGCGGTGAGCCGGTCGCACCAGACGAGTTGGACGCCCGCGTGCAGGCCGTGCAGCAACCCGCCGACCAGGCCCAGCACGTGCACCATGGACGCGAGCACGACGATCCGCTCGCCGCGGCGGGGGTAGTCGGCGAGCCGCTCGTACCGGTCGAGCTCGTCGATCAGGTCGGCCGCGGTCCTGGCGATCACCTTGGACGCGCCCGTCGAGCCGGAACTGAACTGGATCAGGGCGTGGTCGGTGCGGGCCGGTTGGCCACCGTCCCGTTCGGTGACGGTGGTGCCGAGCACGTCGGTGTAGCCGCGCAGCCGGTTGCCGCGCGTCTCGGTGGCGGTGACCACGAACTGTGCCGCGATCCGCTCCAGCGCGCGGTCCACTTCGTGCTGGGTGAGCCGGTGGTCGAGGAGGCTGACCTGGGCGCCGAGGCGCCACGCGGCCAGCAGCATCGCGACGAAGGTCAGTGACGGGGGCAGTCGCAGTGCGACGGTGCCACCGCGGCGCAGCCCGGCGGCGGTGAGCGCGTGTTCGGCATCGGCGACCAGGGAGCGCAGCGTGGCCCGGTCGACGGGCCGGTCGAACCACAGGCAGACATCGCTGTCGTCGCCGAGCAGCAGGACGTCACCGACCCAGTCGTGCGCCGGCTGGGACTCGGTGGCACCGGAAACTAGCGAGCTCTTCATGAGCCCCCCGACATTGGCGAGTTTGATTGCCCTATTCGGTTGGTCGAACGGGCAACGGGAGAATTGCACACGGGACTGTACTGGTCAAGGTTTCCAAATAGTGGTCTAGACCGGTTAGGTGCACGGTTCGGTGTCACCGTGCGAGAGGGTCTGGCACCGCGCTGACCAGGGGTGTACTAAGCTCGTGTGGAACCATTGCGGGTCGGTGACTACGCGGATTTGGCGCAATCCGTACTTCCGGCCGATGTGTGGGGATATGTGCAGGGCGGCAGCGGACACGAATGGACAGTTGCAGAAAACCGTGCCGCTTTCGATCGCCTGGAGCTGCGCCCGCGCGTTCTTGTCGACGTCACCGCATGCGATACCACCACCACATTGCTGGGCTCCTTGTTGGCGGCACCGATCGGTGTCGCACCCATGGCCTACCACCGGCTGGCCCACCCGGACGGTGAGCTGGCCAGCGCCGCCGCGGCCGGGTCGATCGGCGGCCCGTTCGTGGCGAGCATCTTCGCCAGCCAGCCCCTCGCCGAGATCGCCAAGCACACCGACGGTCCGCTGTGGTTGCAGCTGTACTGGTTGCGGCGCCGCGACGTACTGGTCGACCTGGTACGCCAGGCCGAGGACGCCGGCTACGGCGCGCTCGTGCTCACGGTGGACGTGCCGAAGGTGGCGCGCCGGCTGCGGGATGTGCGGAACTCGTTCGCACTGCCGGATCACGTGTCCGCGGTGAACGTGGACTCGTCGGTGATGACGTCGGCGCATCACGCCGGTTCCGGTGAGTCGGCGATCGAGCGGCACTCGCGGGAGCGGTTCGATCAGTCGATCACGTGGCAGGACCTGGCCTGGTTGCGTTCGCTGACCACGCTTCCGTTGGTCATCAAGGGGATCATGACCGGTGAGGACGCTGCCCTGGCCGCCGAGTACGGGGTGGACGGTGTCGTGGTGTCCAACCACGGCGGGCGGCAGCTGGACGGTGCGGCGGGCGCTGTCGCCGCACTGCCGGAGGTGGTCGAGGCCATCGGCGGTCGCCTTCCGGTGATGGTGGACGGCGGGGTGCGGTCCGGCGCCGACGTGTTCCGGGCGTTGGCGTTGGGCGCGGCCGCGGTGTTCGTCGGCCGGCCGGTGTTGTGGGGGCTCGCCGTGGGTGGTGTGGACGGTGCCACGTCGGTGCTGCGGATGATCCGGGACGAGCTGGTGGAGTGCATGGTGTTGGCCGGACGGCCTTCTCTCACCGAAGTCGACCGGTCCGCGGTTCGGCTCAGGCCATGTCGGTGACGAAGGCCGCCAGTCTCGCGACGCCTTCCTTCAGGGTCTCCGGTTCGACGTAGCTGCAGGACAGGCGCAGCTGGTGCCGCCCGCTCTCGTCGTCGAGGTAGAACGGGGACATCGGCGTCCACAGGATGCCGTACTCGCCCGCCGACCTGGCCAGTGCCTTCTCGTCGACGTCGAACGGGACGGTGACGACGACGAAGAACCCGCCGCCGGGGGAGTTCCAGTGGACGCCGAGCTCGGCTCTGCGGGCGGCCGGGAAATGCCTGTCCAGTTCGGCGAGGAGCAGGTCCATGTTGGTGCGGTAGAAGGCGATGGTGTCCTTGTTGGCCTCGCGCAGGCGGAAGTCGTTGCGGACCATCATGCCGCCGATCACGGCCTGGCTCAGCGACGGCGTGTTCACCGTGGTCATGCTCTTGATCTTGCCTAGCTGGTCGGCGAGCAGTGACCGCTCGCCGTTCGGGCCGGCCACCTCCTGGTCGGCCAGCACGTAGCCGAGGCGGGCGCCCGGGAAGCAGGTCTTGGCGAACGAGCCGAGGTAGATCACCGTGCGATCGGTGTCCAGCGACTTCAGCGTGGGCCGGGCTTCGTCGTCGCGGGTGAAGAAGCCGTACGGGTTGTCCTCGATCACCAGCAGGTCCTGCTCGGCGGCGACCTCCAGCAGCCGGCGCCGGTGCTCGACGGCCATGCTGGCGCCCGACGGGTTCGCGAAGTCGGGCACGACGTACAGCGCGGTCGGCCTTCTGCCGCCTGTTCGTACCTGTTCGGCGGTGCGCGCGACGGTGGCCGGGCTGAGTCCGTGCTCGCCTTCCGGTACCGGTTCTATCGCGATGTCGAGGAGTCGTGCCGCGCCGGTGATGCCCACGTAGCAGGGGGAGCTCACGAGGAGTACGTCTGTCGGTTTCGCGAACAGGGCTCGCAGGACGAGCAGCATGCCCTCCTGGGCGCCTACGGTGACCACGACCGATTCCGGCCGGACTCTGAGGTCCTCGTCGTTGGCCAGGGTGCGGGTGATCAACTCCTGGATCTCGCCGTTGGTTCTGCCGTACTGGAACAGGGCCGTCCTCACCTGCTTCGGTTCGAGGCCCTTGGTTTCCAGGTAGTCGGTGTACGCGGTGAGGTACTCGTGGATCGACTCCGGTTCGAACAGGCCCTCGTAGGGGCGGCCCGGGGCGAACGAGATGGCTTCCGGGTATCTCGACGTCACCTCGTTGAGGAACGTCATCGCGTCGAGCAGCGGGTCGGAGAGCGAGTCGTGCAGGTCGTCCAGTGCGATGTCGCCGGAGACGATGCTTCTCGTCATGGGACCAGCGCCGTGGTGAAGGCGTCCTTGAGTCTTCCCGCCGCGTGGTCCACCGCGTGTCCCGCCGCGTCCAGGACGCCGGACATGGTGAAGAAGCCATGCACCTGGCCAGCGTATCGGGCCAGTTCCACCTCGACGCCTGCTGCTCGTAACCGGTCCGCGTACTGTTCCGCCTGGTCTCTCAGGGGGTCGTACTCGGCTGTGATCACCGTTGCCGGGGGGAGTCCGGTCAGGCTTTCCGCTCTCAGCGGGGAGGCCAGGGGGCTGTCGCCGTCTTCCTCGTTGGCCAGGTAGTGGCGCCAGTACCAGTCGACCGACTTGGTGTTGAAGAGGGCTTCGTCCGTGTTCTCTTTGAGTGACTTCGTGTCTGATCGGTAGTCGGTGTTGGGGTAGACGAGTAGTTGGTGGATCAGTCTTGGTCCTGCTTGTCTGGCCATCAGGGTGATGGCGGCTGCCAGGTTGCCTCCTGCGCTGTCGCCGCCTACTGCGATTCTTGCCTTGTCTATGCCCAGGTTCGCCGCGTTGTCGGCCAGCCAGGTGACTGCTGTGTGGCAGTCTTCCACTGCCGCTGGGAACTTGTTCTCCGGGGCTCGCCGGTAGCCGACCGCTATCGTGACGCATTCCGCCTTGTTGGTGAGGGCTCGGCAGACGCCGTCCGAGGTGTCTATGGTGCCCAGGGTCCAGCCGCCGCCGAAGAAGTAGGCCAGGGCTGGTTGTTTGTCTTCTCTGTTGGGGCGGTAGATGCGGATCTTCAGGTCGCCGGCCTTGCCTGGGACGGTGGTGTTCTCCACCTGTGCCACTGGTTGTGGTTGGCCGCCGCCTGCTTGGATCGACCTGAGGTCTTCTGCTCTCGCCTCCTCCAGGGTCATCTTGTACAGGGGGCGGGCTGTGGGATCGGCGGCGCGTTGGTCTCGCATCGCCTTGACCTGTGGATCTAGTGGCATTCGTTCATTGTGGCTTTGTTCTGGTCGTTGTTGGTGGCTTCATCTTGTGTCGTCATTTTTGTACTGTGGTTTCAGTGGGGACTGAAGTTTGCGCCTCTGGCACGATGGTGGTGTGACTTACGGGTATCTCGGGACTCTTACTACTCGCTACGGACACCGGGACGAGGTGGTGTCGATCTTGTTGGGTGGGGTGGAGGGGTTGCGTTCTCTCGGGTGTTCACTGTATGTGGTGGGGGTTTCTTCTGCTGACCCGAATGTTATTTGGGTTACTGAGGTGTGGGAGAGTAAGGCTGCTCATGATGCCTCGTTGTCTCTTCCTGAGGTTCGGGCTTCTGTTGAGCTTGCTATGCCTTTGTTGACTGGGGAGTTTACTCGTCAGGAGTTGGATGTCGTGGGTGGGCTTGGTGTCACGTAGGGTGGTGGGTTGGCTCGGCCGGGAGTGTGGATCGGCTCGTTTTGCTCTTGGTTCCTCGCGGTTCCCGGCCGCCTGTTTTTTTACAGGTCTCTGAATGGTTCTATTTTTGCGCCTAGTTGGTTTAGGCGGTCTGCTAGTTGTTCGTAGCCTCTGTCTATTACGTATACGTTTCTTAGTACTGATGTGCCTTTGGCGGCTAGCATTGCTAGTAGTACTACCGCTCCCGGGCGTAGGGCTGGTGGGCAGATTACTTCTGCGCTTGACCAGTGGGTTGGGCCGGTTACGTAGATTCTGTGGGGGTCCAGTAGGGTTACTGTGGCGCCTAGTTTGGTCAGCTCGGTCAGGTACAGCGCCCGGTTTTCGTAGACCCAGTCGTGGATGAGGGTGGGGCCGTGGGCCGTGGCTGCTATGAGGGCGAAGAACGGTAGGTTGTCTATGTTCAGGCCCGGGAAGGGCATGGGGTGGATCTTGTCTCTGGGTGCCTTGAGTGTGCTGGGGTGTACGGTGAGGTCGAGTAGCCTGGTGTGGCCGTTGGCTGCCGGGTATTCTTCTGTTCTGCTGTAGTCCAGGCCCATCTCTTCGAGCAGTGCCAGTTCTATTTCCAGGAACTCTATCGGCACGCTTTCTATCGTTATTTCCGAGTTGGTCACTATGGCTGCCGTGAGCAGGCTCATTGCTTCTATGGGGTCTGGGGATGGGGCGTAGTCCACATCCTTGTTGATGTCCGCCTTGCCGTTGACCTCTAGTGTTGTCGTGCCTATTCCTCTGATCTTCACGCCTAGTTGGGCCAGGTAGTAGCAGAGGTCCTGGACCATGTAGTTGGGGCTGGCGTTTCTGATGATGGTGGTGCCTGGGTGGCGGGCGGCTGCCATGATGGCGTTTTCGGTTACGGTGTCACCGCGTTCGGTGAGGATGATCGGCTTGTTCGGTCTTATCGCCGTGTCTACTGTGGCGTGGTAGTTGCCGTCTGTTGCCTTGACTTCCAGGCCGAATGGTCTCAGTGCTGTCAGGTGTGGTTCTACTGTTCTGGTGCCTAGTGCGCAGCCGCCTGCGTAGGGGAGTTTGAACTGGTCGTGGTGGTGGATCAGTGGGCCCAGGAACATGATGATGCTGCGGGTTCTTCTTGCCGCCGCTACGTCCATGTTGGCCAGGTTGAGGACTGCCGGTGGGGTGATTTCCAGGTCGTTGTCTTCGCCTGTCCAGCGGTGGCGGACTCCGATGCTGCCCAGCACTTCGAGGATTCTGTTGACTTCCTCGATCCTGGCTACTTTGCGTAGGGTCGTTTTGCGTCTGTTGAGCATGGCCGCGCAGAGCAGCGCTACGCCGGCGTTCTTGCTGGACTTGACCGGGATGGTGCCGGCCAGCTGCCTGCCACCTTCGACTCTCAGGTGCATGGGGCCTGATCGGCCCAGGGAGACGATCTCGGCATCCAGTGCGTTGCCGATGCGGGTGAGCATCTCCAGTGACAGGTTCTGGTTGCCCTGTTCGATGCGGTTGACGGCGCTCTGGCTGGTGCCGAGCGCGTCGGCCAACTGTGCCTGGGTCCAGCCGCGGTGCTTCCTGGAGTCTCGGACGAGGGTGCCGATGCGTCGTAGGTAGTCGCCCAGGAGCAGGGTGCTGTCCGCCATGCCGCCGGACCCTATCTCACATGTGATGTGGGTGCCTGGTGACACGCGGGTTGCTGTGGTGGGTGTGGTGATTGGTGGGGTTGGTGTGACTGTGCTTATGCGTGCGGTGATGTTGGGAGTGCGGCCGCCAGGGCGTGGGGGACGTCCGCTGCGTGGTACGGGTGTTCTGTCGGTTCTATGTTGTCCAGGAACGCTTGGTAGGTGGCCGCGTCTCTGAGTGGGGCCAGCTTGGCCGCGAGTGCGGCTGCTCGTTCCGGACTACTGCCGGGGGCTTTCCGGTGCCAGTGGGTGCACCACCGGGTTGTGAGAGTGCTGCTGTTGTCCTGCATGCGGATCAGGTCCCAGGCGGGGTTTGCTATGGCGCTGTCGCCCCAGTCGAGGATGACGTGGTGGCCGTCGTGGGTGCGGACGTTGCCCGGGTGGAAGTCGCCGTGGAGGAGTGTGTCGGGGATGCCGTGGTCGTCCAGTTCGTGGAGTTCGTCGGCCAGTCGGTGCAGCGCTTCTCTGTGGTGGTGGGGGAGTGGTGCCGCGTCGATGGTGGTTCTGATGCCGTCGACGAGTGCTGGTGTCCTTCTGTCGGGGACGCCGTGGGCCAGGAGGTCGGGTGTTGCGTCGTCCTGGATGTCCAGTAGGTCCCGGAGCATCTCGGCTCGATCATTGGTGGTGGCGTGGTAGCGGTCGGTGCCGGGGATGTCGGCCAGTAGTTGGCGGCCCTGGTCGGCTGCTATCAGGTGGGGTGTGGTGGGTCTGGTGAGCCAGGTCAGGACCGCTGCTTCGTGGTGCATGAACGGTGGGACTTCCTTGAGCCAGAACGGTCCCTGTGGTGTGTCCAGGCGCCAGATCGAGGACAGGTTCCAGGTGCGGAGTTGGTGTCGTCCGGTGATCGGGAGACCGGTCAGGACTTGTTCGGCCCAGTGGAGGCTGCTGGCCGGTCCGCCGGGGTTGGCCCAGGGCATGCGTTTCGGGTGGGGTTGCGTCCATGCCGGGTCGGTGTCCGGCCGGGTGGCCGGTGGGGGTGGGCCGGTGAGTTCGGCTACGTAGGTGACCGCGCCGCCCGGGGCTTGGGGGAGTTCGGCCTTGAGCAGGCGTAGGACGGTGACGTCGACGTGGTGGATGGCCTTGGCTGCTTCGACGACGTCTGTTGTGTCCTGCCACCACGGGGTGGGCATGGTGCCCAGGGGGAGGGTGCCCAGGGGTTCGCCGGTCGGGTCGACCAGGGCGAGGGTGGCGGTGCGGGGTGTCACGTGGTGGGTTTGCCTCGGAGTCGGGCGGTGAGGCGGCGGATGATGCCGGTCAGGACGGTCCAGATGATGCCCGAGGCTTTGATGGTGTCGTCGGCCGGGGGAGCGGGGGTCGCGGCCGGTTCGGGGGTGGTGGCCGCTTCGATGGCCGCGCGGACTCGGTTGGCCATTTCGCCGACCATCTTGTTGGACACGTCGGCCATGACGCTGCGGCCGAACTGGGCGAGTTTGCCGGAGACGGACAGTTCGGTGCTGAGTTGGACGGTGGAGCCGGTGTCGATGGGGGTGACGCGCATGGTGGCGACGGCCTTGGCGGAGCCGTTGCCCTTGGTGTCCTTGCCTTCGGCGCGGAGGACGGCGACGCGTTCGGTGGGGTCGCGGCGGGTGATGATGGCGACGCCGGAGTAGGCGGCGGTGACCGGGCCGACCTTGATCTTGACCTTGCCGGCGTAGGAGTCGTCGCCGAGGTCTTCCACGAGTTCGGCGCCGGGCATGCAGGTGACGACGTTGTTGGCGTCCTGGAGGAAGTCGAAGACGCGGTCGGGGTCGGCGGCGACCTGGAAGGTGTTCTCGATCAGCATCGGGGGTGCCTCTCTCAGGTCGCTGCGGCGTGTTCGATGGCGTCGACGATGCGGGCCGGGGTGACGGGGGCGTGGTTGATGCGGGGGGCGCCCAGGGGGCGGAGGGCGTCCTCGACTGCGTTGGCGATGGCGGCGGGTGCGGGGATGGTGCCGCCTTCGCCGGCGCCTTTGGCGCCCAGTGGGTTGAGTGGGCTGGGGGTGTGGATGTGGAACAGTTCGACGTCGGGTACTTCGGTGGCGGAGACGAGGGAGTAGTCGAGGTAGCTGGCGGCCTGGGGTTGGGCGTCGGCGTCGTAGGCGGCTTCTTCGTACATGGCGTTGCCGATGCCGTGGGCGAAGCCGCCGAGGACCTGGCCGTCGACGAGTTTGGGGTTGATGACGTTGCCGCAGTCGTGGCCGATGACGTATTTGAGGATGGTGACGCCGCCGGTGTCGGGGTCGACTTCGACGACGGCGGCGTGGGCGCCGCTGGCGTAGGCGGCGCGTTCGGGGGCGAAGTAGGCCGAGGTTTCCAGGCCGGCTCGGACGCCCTTGGGCAGGGTGATGCCGTGTTTGCCGACGTTGGCGACCTGGGCGAGTTCCAGGAGGGTCTTGGCTTTGTCGGTGTCGCCGTCGAGGCAGGCGCGGTCGCCGACGAAGGTGATTTCGGCGGGGTGGCACTTGAGGAGGATGGCGGCGGTTTCGGTGAGGCGTTCGCGCATCTGTTGGGCGGCCTGGTAGGTGGCGGGGCCCGCGGTGGCGGTGATGCGGGAGGCGAAGGTGCCTTGGCCGAAGGGGATTTTGCTGGTGTCGCCGGTGGTGACGTCGATGTAGGCCATGTCCAGGCCGAGGGCGTCGGAGGCGATCTGGGCGTAGACGGTTTCGTAGCCCTGGCCCTGTCCGGCGGCGGCGAGGGTGACCAGGATGCGGCCGCGGTTGGTGAGTCGGACCTTGGCGCCTTCGTAGGGGCCGAGGCCGCAGCCTTCGACGTAGCAGGCCAGGCCGATGCCGACGAGTCGGCCTTCGGCGCGGAGTTCGGCTTGTTCGGCGCGCAGGTTGGGGTAGTCGAGGCGGTCGAGGGTACCTGACAGGAGTGCGGGGAAGTCGCCGGAGTCGTAGGTGAGGGGGCTGCCGTCGCGGAAGGTGATGCCTACTTCGTAGGGGAATTCGTCGGCCTGGATGAGGTTGCGTTCGCGGACCAGGGCCGGGTCGATGTCGAGGTGTTCGGCGATGCGGTCCATCATGCGTTCCATGGCGAACACGGCCTGGGGTCGGCCGGCGCCGCGCACGGATGACGTGGGGACCATGTTGGTGTAGCAGGCGAGTAGTTCGACGTGGATGTTGGGCACGTGGTAGGGGCCGGGGACGGTGCTGGTGGTGATGGAGGGCACCTGGAGGCCGGCGCAGTAGGCGCCCTGGTCGTGTTCGACGTGGTCGCGGACGGCGATGAGGTGGCCTTCGTCGTCGAAGCCGACTTCGATGCGGTGGGTCTGGGAGCGTTCCATCATGGCGGAGACGAAGTTCTCGGAGCGGTCCTCGACCCATTTGACGGGTCGGCCGATCTTCTTGGCGACCCAGGGGATGACGACTTCTTCGCCGTAGAACTGGGCTTTGGGGCCGAATCCGCCGCCGACGTCGGGGGGTGCGATGATGCGGATGTCGTCCTCGGGCATGTCGTAGATCGTGGAGAGTTGTTGGCGGGCGTAGTGGGGGGACTGGGTGGTGTCCCAGACGACGAGTTGGCCGGTGGCCGGGTCGTGGCGGGCGGCGACGGCGCGGCATTCCATGGAGTGGCCGCCGCCCCTGGTGACGGTGAATTCGGCGCTGACGGTGTGGGGTGCGTCGCGCATGGCCTGGTCGGTGTTGCCGGCGGACTGGCTGAGTGTGACGGCGATGTTGGTGTCGTCGCCTTCGTGGGCCATCGGGCCGCCGGGGGCCAGTGCGGCGGCGGTGGAGCCGACGGCGGGTAGTTCCTCGTAGTCGACCTCGATGAGTTCGATGGCGTCCTCGGCGAGGTAGCGGGTCCGGGCGATGACCACGGCGATGGGTTCGCCGACGTAGTGGACGGCCCGCGGTGGCATGGGCAGCCGGGGGTGGTCGCGCAGTTGGGGGTGGGTGACCTTGGGGGCCAGGGGTTTCTGGATTTCCATGAGGTCGGCGCCGGTGTAGACGGCGATGACGCCGGGTAGTGCGCGGGCGGCCTCGGCGTCGATGGACCGGATGTTGGCGTGGGCGAAGGTGGAGCGGACGAACGCGGCGGCCAGGGCGCCGGGCAGTTCGAGGTCGTCGAGGTAGCGGCCGCGGCCGGTGAGGAGGCGGTCGTCCTCGCGGCGGGCGACGGACGTGCCGATCATGCCCTTGACGGCGCCAGCGTGGTCACTCACCGTCGGTCTCCTTGCTGGCGTCGAGGACGGCTTGGACGAGTCCGGAGTAGCCGGTGCAGCGGCAGATGTTGCCGGACAGGACGTCGCGGGCGTGGTTCTCGTCGTGGACGGGTCCTTCGCGCAGGGCGGCGGTGACGCTCATCAGGAATCCGGAGGTGCAGAAGCCGCACTGCAGGGCCCGGTTGTCCTTGAAGGCCTGTTGGAGTGGGCCGAGTTCGCCTTCTGGGGAGAGGCCTTCGACGGTTTCCACCTGGGAGCCGTCGGATTGGACGGCGAGCATCAGGCAGGAGCGGACCGCGGCGCCGTCGACGATGACGGTGCAGGCGCCGCACACGCCGTGTTCGCAGCCCAGGTGGGTGCCGGTGAGGCGGAGTCGTTCGCGGAGGAAGTCGGCGAGGGTGGTGCGGTCGTCGACGACGTGTTGTTGGGTGGCGCCGTTGATGGTGACCGAGATCAGGTGTCCGGTCGTTTCAGTCACGGGTCACCTCCTGTTGGGTGCGGATGTCGGTGAGGGCGCGGCGGACCAGGGCGCCGGTGAGGCGTTGGCGGTAGGCGGCGCCGGCGTGGATGTCGCCGGTGGGGTCGACGGCGGCGCGGGCCAGGGCGCCGGCTTCGGTGATCACGGTGTCGTCGAGGGTGTTGCCGATGACGTGGTTCTCCACGGCGGTGAGGCGTTGGGGTGTGGAGCTGACGCCGGCGGCGGCGATGCGGCAGTCGCGGACGACACCGGCCGGGTCGGTGTGGCAGAGGGCGGCGACGCCGGCGAGGGCGAAGTCGCCTCGGCGGGTGGCGAACTCGTGGAAGGCCGCGTGGGTGCCCGGCGGGGGGAGGGTGATGCGGACGCGCAGCAGTAGTTCGTCCGGTTCCATGGCGGTGGTGAGGTGGAACTGGAAGAAGTCGGCCACGTCGACGGTGCGGGTGCCGCGGGCGGAGGCGACGGTGAACGAGGCGTCCAGGATCGACATGACGGTGGGCAGTTCGGCGGCCGGGTCGGCGTGGGCGAGACTGCCGCACACGGTGCCCCGGTTGCGGATCTGCGGGTGTGCCACCTGGTGCAGTGCGGCGGTGAGCACGGGCAGGGCGGCGGCGATCTCGGGGGAGCGTTCGACGTGGCGTTGCCGCACGAGGGCGGGGATGGCGACGGTGTCGGCGGCCCAGCGGATCTCGGTGAGGTCGGCGGGTAGCCGGTTGATGTCGATGAGGTGGTCGATCTGGGCGAGCCGGAAGTTCAGCATCGGCATCAGGCTCTGCCCGCCGGCGAGGACCTTCGCCTCGTCGCCGTACTCGTGCAGCATGGCCAGCGCCTCGTCCAGTTCGCGGGGCGCGTGGTAGGTGAACCGGCCGGGTTTCATCGGCAGAACTCCGCCACCGCGCCGGCCAGTCCGGGTTGTTCGATCAGCGCCATGTGCCGCAGGTCGGGCAGGACCCGCAGGGTGGCGCCGGTGATGTGGTCGGCCAGGTAGCGGGCCATGTCCGGTGGGGTGGCGTAGTCGTGTTCGCCGACCAGCACCAGGGTGGGGGCGGTGATGGCGGGCAGCAGGTCGCGGGCGTCCATGGCGCCCATGGCACGGCAGGCGGCGGCGTGGGCGGCGCTGTCGGTGGCGACGAACAGGTCGACAACCCGGTTGACGTCGTCGGGGTGGGTGTCGCGGAAGGTGTCGGAGAACCAGCGGTCCACCTGGAAGCCGACCTGCTTGTCGCGGGGCACGGTGGCGGCCTTCTCGGCGCGTTCGGCCCACGCGGTGGGCGCGTCCTGGCCGTACCAGGCGGTGGTGTCGGCCAGGATGAGTGACCGGACCCGGTCGGGGTGGCGGGCGGCGTAGGTCATGGCGACGCCGCCGCCCATGGACATGCCCAGCAGGTGCACCGGGCCCGTGGTGAGGGTGTCCAGGGCCTCGGCGAGGTCGGCGGCCATGTCGTCGATGGTGAACTCGTCGCGGTCCCATGAGGTGCCGCCGTGGCCGCGCAGGTCCGGGGCGTACACGGTGTATTCGTCGGCCAGTGTGGTGCCCAGGGGTCGCCACAGTTCGCCGCACAGTGCCAGCGGGTGCAGCAGCACCACCGGGTCGCCGTCGCCCCAGGTGGTCATCGCCATGCGGCCCTGCCGGATCTGTACCAGCCGTTGCCCGGCCACCGTCATGCGTTCCTCCAGAACAGGTCAGCGGCGTTCCCGGCCAGGACCGCCTGGGTGTCGTGTTCGTCCAGCCCGGCGGCGCGCACGGTGGCCACCGGATCGGGGTCGCCCAGCGCGAACGGGTAGTCGCTGCCCAGCAGCACGTGCCCGGCGCCGACCAGGCCGGTCAGGAACGCCACGGCCGGGGCGGACAGGGTGACGGTGTCGAAGTAGAAGTCGGGCAGGTAGTCCGATGGCTTGTCGCGGGCCAGTTCACCGGCGCGGGCCTCACCGACCCGGTGGCCGCCGTCCAGCCGACCGGCCGCGTAGGGCAGGAAACCGCCGCCGTGTACCAGCACCAGCCGCAGCCCGGGGTGGCGGTCGAGCAGGCCGTGCAGGATCAGTTCGGTGACCGCGAGCGTGTTGTCGACCAGGCGGCCGAAGACGTTGCCCATGGTGCCCAGGGTGGTGAGGTCACCGGACGGGCCGCAGGTGGGCGGGTGCAGCAGCACCGGCACGTCCAGTTCGGCCAGGACCGTCCACAGTGGTTCGAGTTTGGGGTCGTGCAGCACGGTGCCGCTGACCGGGTTGGTGTTGAGCACCACCCCGGCCAGTTCGGGCCGGGCCATCATGGCGCGGACGTCCTCGGCGGCGGCGTCGCCGTCGTCCACGGCGATGGTGGCCAGGCCGGCGGTGTCCGGTCCGGCGTCGGCGACCGTCTGGCACAGCGCGTCGTTGAGCCGCAGCGCCCACGAGCGGGCGTCGGCGGGGGACATGCCGGCGCCGAACTGGATGTCCAGCCACGGCGAGAGCACCTGCCGGGTGATCCCGGTGCCGGACAGCCACGCCTGCCGGGCGGGCGGTTCGGTCATCCTGGGCCGGATGGGCCGGGTGTCACCGGCGCCGGGCACCGTCACCACCCAGCCCTCGTCGCCGCGGTGGGCGGCGAACCCGTGGACGGGGGTGCGGGCCAGGTCGGTGAGCAGGCCGGCCGGGACCACGTGGGCGTGCACGTCAGCGACAGCGCTCAACGGTCACTCGCCTCTTTCGATCGATTGCATCGATCACCGAGGTTATGGGCGTGGCCGCCGGGGGACCAGCGCCGTTTGCTGGTGGCGGGGGTTAGCGGGGCTAACAGCCCCGGTGGGCGGGCCGCCGGGGCGGCGTGATGACATGCTCGGTGCGGATATCGGACCTGGTCATGGAGGTGGCGGCGGGGTGGCAGTCAACCGGCGGGTGATCGTCGGCATCACCGGCGCCAGCGGTGCCGCCTACGGGCTGCGGATGCTCACGCTGCTGCGCGCCGCCGACGACGTGGAGACCCACCTGGTGGTGTCGCGGGCCGGAGCGTTGACGTTGCGGCACGAGTGCGACGTGTCGATGCGGCAGGTGCGGGAGCTGGCCGACGTGTCCTACCGGTCCGGTGACATCGGCGCCGCGATCGCGTCGGGCTCGTTCGCCGTGGACGCCATGGTCGTGGCCCCTTGTTCGATCAAGACGCTGTCGGCGATCGCCCTGTCCTACACCGACGACCTGGTCAGCCGCGCCGCCGACGTGTGCCTGAAGGAGGGCAGGCCGCTGCTGCTGATGGTGCGCGAGACCCCGCTGCACATCGGTCACCTGCGCAACATGGTGGCGGTCACCGAAGCGGGAGCGATCATCGCGCCTCCGGTGCCGGCGTTCTATCCTCGACCAGAGTCCGTCGACGACATGATCGACCACTCGGCCCGCCGCGCGCTGGCCAGGGTCGGCCTGACCGAACTCGCCCCACCAGCCTGGGAGGGCGAAGTCGACGGCAGTCGCGGCGGATGAATCGGCGGGCCGGAAGGACACTGGGTGCTGGAGGTACGGCGGCTGCGGATCTTCGCGGCGGTCGCTGAGCGCGGATCGTTCACGGCCGCCGCCGAGGAGCTGTTCATGACCCACTCGGCCGTGTCCCAGCAGATGGCGCTGCTGGAACGGCAACTGGGCATGCAGCTGATGGTGCGCGGCCCCCGTGGCGTGGAGCTGACCGAACCCGGCAAGGTCCTGGCCGAGCGGGCCACCGTGTTGCTGGGCAGCATCGCCGCGCTGGAACGGGAGATGCGTGACCTCAAGGCCCGCCACTCCTACGTGCGGCTGGGCGCGTTCCCCACCGCCGGTGCCGACCTCATTCCCCGGGTGGTGCGGGAGTACCAGAAGCGCTACCCGGACACCCGCATCGTGCTGCGCTCGGCGCACGCCGGTGACATGGCCGCCTGCCTGCGCGACGGGTCCATCCACCTCGGGCTGGTGTGGGACTACGACTTCGCGCCCCGCGGCATGCCCGCCGACGTCGAGTGGATCCACCTGGCCGACGACCCGCTGTGCGTGCTGTTCCCCACCGACCATCCGCTGGCCGGTGAACCGTCGGTCGACCTGGCCGAACTGTCCGGCGAGGAGTGGGTGGTGCGCGGCCACCAGCCGCCCTACGACGACGCGTTCGTCGTGATGTGCCGGATGGCCGGGTTCGAACCGAGCATCGCGTTCGTCACCGACGACTACCCGTCCGCGCAGGGCCTGGTCGCCGCCCACATCGGCATCAGCACCGCGCCCCGGCTGTCGTTGGTGGCGCAGCGGCCCGACGTGCTCGCCGTGCCGATCGCCGCGCCCGCCCCGCACCGCCGGATCGCCGCGGTCCGGCTGCGGGGCGCCAACCATCCGCCGGCCGCGCAGCAGATGCTCGACGTGCTGCGCGAGTCGACCGTCCAGGAGCCAGCATGACCATCGACGAACTGGGCGACGTGGTCCGCCCGGCCGGCAGCGACGTGCTGGGCCGCATGCTCGGCGAGACCCGCTCGGACACCTCGCTGGTGGACAAGATGGTCGAGGACCTCGCCATGCGCATCATCGACGGCCGCCTGCCGCCGGGTGCGGACGTCAACTCCGTCGAACTGGCCCGCCGCTACGGCAGCAGCCGCACCCCGGTCCGGGAAGCGCTGCTCACCCTGCAACGCGAGGGCCTGGTGGACATCCCGGCCCGCCGCCGGCCGCGCGTCGCCCTGGTCACCCTGGCCCAGGTCCGCGAGATGTACGAGGTGCGGGCCAGCCTGCACGCCCTGGTCAGCGAACTGATCGTGCAGCAGGCCGACGAGTCGGGCCTGGACGTGCTGCGCGCCCGCCACGACCAGCTCCGGGTGGACGCCGAACGCGGCGACGTCGAGGCGTACTTCTGGCACAACGTGGCGTTCCGCCAGTCCGAGGCGGAGATCGCCGGCAACCGGCAACTCACCCGCCTGCTGTCCACGCTGGGCCTGCGCACCCTGCAACTGCGCCACCTGTCGCTGTCGTTCCCGGGCCGGCTGGACCGCTCGGTCGAGGACCACGAACGGCTGCTCGCCGCCTACACCGACCGCGACGCCCCACTCGCGGCCGCGTTGACCCGGTCGATCATCATGGCCGGCTACCGCGCCATCGAGGCGTCGGGCTGGTCCGGCCTGGAACCGGACAGCGAACAGGCGTCCCCGGACGCGTGAACTAGGCCTGTTCGCGCGGCATGGACCGCCATCGTGCGCGTGCTTCGGTGTGCCATTGTCCGAGCAGGACGCCGTCGATGACGACCTCGACGGACAGCGCTTCGTAGGAGTCGCTGGCCCGTGGGTAGGTGTCGCGGTCACCGGACACGAGTAGCTCGGCGATGAACCAGCCGTCGTCGTCGCGGGCGAACCGGGCTTCGTAGATGCCGAAGCCGGTCCAGCTGCGGTGCAGGAACAGCCGGTCGTCCTCGACGAAAGCCACCCACTTGTCGTCCATCTCGTGGGCGCGACGACCTCGGCGGATGGTCGCCCACTCGGCGTCCGACCAGCGGCGCGGCGACGGCGGGACCGCCTCGGGCGCCACCACGGGAGTCAGGCCGGTGTACTGATCACGCCTGACAACCGGCTCGTGCCGCACCCGCCCACCGTATCGTCGCCCGGTGGCTCAGCCGCCCAGGAAGTCCAGCACCGCCGCGTCGAACTCGGCCGGGCGTTCCATCGGCAGGCCGTGGCCGGCGCCGTCGAACACCCGCAGCCGGGCGTCCGGGATCAGCTGTGCTGCCCGCTCACCCATGTCCAGCGGGTTGACCTGGTCGTCCGAGCCCCACGCCACCAGCGTCGCGCTGCGCACGTGCGGCAGCCGCCGGGCCGTGTGGTAGCGCTGCCGCACCTGCGGCTCGGACATGTGGTGCATGATCCCGCGGAACCGGTCCACCCGCACCGGGTCGGCCGCCAGTTCGATCCGCTCGTCCACCAACCACTGCTCGTCGGCGGCCGGCAGGCCCAGCCGGCCGATCGCGGCCCGGATCTCGTCGGCCGAGGGCGCGGCGAACGCCGCCATGCTCGTCAATTGGCGCGTCGCCAACCCGCCCGCCGCCACCAACACCAACCGGTCCACCCGCTGCGGGCTCTCGTAGGCCAGCAGCGACGCCAGCCACCCGCCCATCGAATGCCCCACCACGTGCGTGCGCGCCAACCCGAGGTGGTCCTGGAACTCCCGCACGAAGTCCACCAGGTACGCGAACGAGTACGGCGAGTCCAACTGGTCGCCCGGACCCCAGCCCAACGCGTCCGGCGCATAGAGGTGGAACCGCTGCGCCAGCGCCGGCATGTTCGGCAGCCAACTGTGCCCGCCGGAGTTGAAACCGGCGCCGTGCAGCAGGATCACCGGGTCACCGGTGCCCGCCTCGAAGAACCGGGTGCGGCCGTGACCGAGTTCGGCCGTCCGGCACGCGACACCCGTGGACGAGACCTGCTGCGTCATCACCACTCCTCAAGACCGGCGCCATTATTGTTGACAATATAGGTCACGTGGAGGCCAGCGCCACACCCTGCCGGATCGCCTCCACCAGGCTCGCCTCGTCCGCCACACCGGTACCGGCGATGTCGAACGCCGTGCCGTGGTCCACACTCGTGCGGATCACCGGCAACCCCACCGTGATATTCACCCCGGCGTCGATGCCCAACACCTTCACCGGCCCGTGGCCCTGGTCGTGATACATCGCCACCACCAGGTCGAAGTCCCCGCGCACCGCCCGGAACAGCGCCGCGTCCGCCGGCAACGGACCCACCGCGTCCACGCCGTCCTCCACCACCGCCGTCACCGCCGGCACGATCCGCGCCTCCTCGCCGCGCCCGAACAGGCCGTTCTCCCCGGCGTGCGGGTTGATCCCGCACACCGCGATCCTCGGCCGCGCGATCCCGGCCCGCACCAACGTCGTGTGGCCACGCCGGATGGTCCGCTCCACCAGCCCGGGCTCGATCCGCGCCACCGCGTCCACCAGGCCGATGTGCGTCGTCACGTGGATCACCCGCAACCGCGGCGCGGTCAACATCATCGACACCTCCGGCGTGCCGGTCAGCTCCGCCAGCAACTCGGTGTGCCCGGGATACTGGTGGCCCGCCGCGTGCAGCGCCGCCTTGTTCAGCGGCGCCGTGCAGATCGCCTGCACCTCACCGGCCATCGCCATGCTCGCCGCCGTCGCCACGTACTGGTAGGCCGCCTCGCCCGCCTCTTCGGACAGCTCCCCGAACGGCATCCCGTCCGGCACGTTGCGCAGGTCCAGACAGTCCACCGTGCCCGGCTCGTACACCCCCTCGTCGACCCCACCCACCGGCCGCACCGTGACATCCACAGTGGACAGACGGGTGGCCTGGCGCAACCGCCGGGCGTCGCCGATCACCAGCAGCCGCGCCCACTGGTGCGGCTGCGCGCAGGCCAACGCCTTCACCACGATCTCCGGGCCGATGCCGGACGGGTCGCCCATGGTCACGGCGACGGCTGGACGGGTCACATCGACCTCCCGGTGAGCTGGAACAGAACATCGGCGAGCACGTCGTGCCCGCCGAAACCGCCCGCCTTGGACACCAGCAGCGGCGCCCCGGGCACGTCGGTCGAACTCAACACCACACCCGGCGCCACCTCGCGGTGCACCGCCAACTCGGTCGCACCCACCCGCCGCAGCCACGCCCGCGCCACGTCGCCGCCGGTCGCCACCACCACACCCGCCCCGGCACACCCGCACGCCACCGCCGCCAACCGATCCGCCACCTCAGCGCCACGTCCCGCCGCGAGCGGCGCGTCCGGATCGACCATCACCAACACGTCCGCACCCACCACCCCGGCCGGCAGCGGCCCGCACGGCGCCACCACCACCGTCGGCACCCGATCCCGCAACCACGCCGCCTGCGCCGCCGCGGCCGGACTGCCCACCACCGTCACCACCGGACCCGTCACCACCGGCGACACCGGGGGAGCGGCGGCAGTCGCGGGCAGGTGCCGCGCCAACCCACCCGAACCCACCCCGAACAGTCCCGGCACCGCCAACGCCCCGGCCACCACCGCCAGATCCGCGGACGTCACCGCGTCACACACCACCGCGTCCACCCCACACGCCAACTCCGCCACCCGGGCCAACGACGCCACATCCGCCGCCCGCACCGCCAGGCCCGCCGACCGCAACAACGCCACCGCGTCCACCCCGCGCCGACCGTCCACCCACACCACGCCATCGCGCACCACCCGGCCCGTCGCCGGGAACGCGGGCGCCACCACCGCCACCGCGCCCGGCACGCCGACCCCGGCCAACGCCGCCGCCGTCGCCGCGACCTCCGCCGCCACGTGCCCGCGCAACGTCGAGTCCACCTTCCGGTACAGCCGCCGATCCGGACCCGACGCCGACACGGCGGCGTGCGTCCGCGCCACCGCCTCGGCCACCGGCACCGCCCGCGAGTCCAGATCCACCGCCACCACCGGCGACCACCGCGCCGGCACCCCCAACGCCACCCGCGCCCCGGGGAACGCCACCGCCGTGTCCGCCGCGCCGGTCAGGTCGTCGGCCACGATCGTCAGCGGCGTCATCGGCCGGCGAGCAGATCGACGACGTCGGCCAACGCCCGCTCGTCGCCCACGTTCCCGGCGAACACCACATACGGCACACCCATCGCCCCGGGTGCCGCCTGTTCCGGCCGGAACACCGACACCATCCCGGGAAACACCTGCCCCACCACGACCGCCCGGCGCATCCCCAACCCGCGCACCGCAACGTCGTGCGACGTGATCCCGCCCTTGGCGACCACCCACGCCGGCCGCGCCGCCAACGACCGCGCCACCACCTCCGCCACCCCGGCCGACACCGCCCGGGAGATCGCCAGGCTGGACTGTCCACCGTCCCCGACCACCAGGTCGCGGCTGGTGAACAGCACCACGTCCGACCCGGCCAGCGCCGCACCCACCCGGCCCGCCGCCTCCGCCACCGCGGCCGGCGCCCGCCGCGGGTCGGCCAGCGTCGCCGCGTCCACCTCCACCGCCGCCAACGCGCCCCGCTCCCGCGCCACCGCCAACTGGCGACTGGTCTGCCCGACGTGCGAGCCCACCACCACCAGACCGTGCCCACCGGGATGCCCGCCCGGCCAGATCGACGCCGCCGTCACCGGACCGATCGGGTCCACACCGGACAGTGCCCGCACGAACGAGGGCCCGGTCCGGAACAGGAAATCGTCCGGCACGGCCAACAACCCCAACGCCACGATCTCCAGATCGGCGTAGTCGGTCGCGTTCACCACCACGAACCGGCCGCCCGACACACCCCGCAGGATCTGCGCCACCCGCTGCGGCCCGCCCACCCGGATGTCGTCCAACGACACCGACACCACGTCCGCCGCCGCGATCGTGCCGCCGCTGCGTTCCGCGACGAACTCCCGCAGGTTCGACGACGAGTACCCGAACGACGCGTCCCGCGCGAACTCCGTCTCACCCACCGGCACCGGCCGGCCGCCCACCACCGCCCAGTGCACGTCACCCTCGGTGAACCGGCCCGCCTCGAAATACGCCGGCACCAGCAGCACACCCCGGTAGTCCCGCCCGGTGACCCGCCGCCGCACCGCCCGCAACGCCTCCACCTCGGCCACCACGTGCCCGCGCAACGTCGAATCGCTGCGGCTGACCAACCACACCGGCGCACCCAGCTCCCCGCCGTGGCGCAGCACACTCGTGGCCACCCGCGTGGTGACCTCGGCGGCATCTGCGGCGGGCAGGCTGCGCGTGTTGGTCAACACGAAACTGGTCGACGGCTGCGCCATCGCGAACCGGTACTCCCGCTCGTCGAGCACCGTCACGACCGGCACGCCGTGCATCGACTGCGACCCCGTCGGATCGTCGTCCAACACCACGATCCGCCGGCCGCCGGCCGTGTTGGCGGCGCGGATCGCCGCACGGGCACCGGGCTCGTGTCGCGGCTGCATCGCGTCCTCCGCTACTGGGCGAGCGTGGCCAGGCCGGACCGGATCGCCCGCCGGTACTTGGGCACCCGGCCGGCGAAGTTCACGCACAACGCGCCCAGCACCCGGTCCTGCGCCACATATTCGACCACGAACCGCGACCGGTCCCCGGTCTCGTCCACCAGCCGCGCCGTGTCCGTGGTCACCCCCACGAACTGCAGGTGCCGCCCGTACAGGTGGGTCCAGAAATAGGGCACCGCGTCGTAGGCGGCGGGCGGCGAGTCGAACTCCAGCAGCGACCCGGCCGCCACCTCGGCCTGCTGGCCGGCGTTCGTCCAGTGCTCCACCCGCATCGCCCGACCGAACAACGGGTTGAACCAGCGCGCCACATCACCCGCACCCACCACCCGCGCGGCCGTGTCGGCCCGGCAGAACTCGTCCAACACCAGACCGTCGTCCACGGCCAACCCGGAACCGGCCAGCCATCCGGTGTTCGGCGCGACACCCGTCGCCAACACCACCACACCCGCCTCGACAACAGTGCCGTCGGCCAGCTCGACACCCCCCACCCGGTCGGTGCCGACCAGCCGGGTCACCGCGGTGCCCAGCCGCAACGCCGTGCCGTTACCCGCGTGCAGACCGGTCAGAAACGCGCTCAGCGACCCGTCGTCGGTGTCGCTCAGGACCCGGCCCATCGGGTAGTCCACCATGTCCACCAACGTCACCGCACAACCCCGCGCCCGGCACGCCGCGGCCACCTCCGAACCGATGAAACCCGCCCCCACCACCACGACCGGCGGCGCCGACGCCAGTTCGGCACGCAACGCGGCACAGTCGTCGATGGTGCGCAGCGTGTGCACCCCGGCCAGGCCGCGACGCAACCCGGCCATCCGGTGCGGCGACGCACCCGTCGCCACCACCAGCCCGTCCCAGCCCAGCCGCTCGCCGTCGGCCAACACCACCGTGCCACCGGCCACGTCCAGGCCGACCGCGCGCCGACCCAGCAGCAACTCGGCGGCCAGGTCGGCCACCGGCAGCACTGCCGCCGCGTCCTCCCACGCCCCGCCCAGCAGCTCCTTGGACATCGGCGGCCGGTCGAACGGCGGGAAGTGCCGCTCCTCGCCGAGCAACCGCAACCGGCCGGTGTAACCGTGGCGGCGCAACGCCTCACCCGCCCGCACCCCCGCCAGCGACGCGCCCACGATCACCACGTCACCCAGCGGCGCACGGTCAGGGCTCATGCGCCCATTCGACAGCTTGTCGACAATAGTGTCAACGCCCTTGTCCGCCGATCAGGTCGGCGAACCGGGTGCCCGCCGGCACCACACCCTGCTCCACGCAGTAACCAAGCAGGATCTCCAGGCTCGGCGCGATGCCCGCCATGCCGATCGGCAGCGGATCCACCCCGCGGGCACGCAACCAGCGGTCCCGTTCGGTCGGTTCGGCGGCGTCGGCGACCGAGCGGAACAGTTCCACGACGGCCGGAATCCGTGCCACCACGCCGGGATCGTCGCGGGCCACCAGCACGTGGTTCACCGGGACCACGCCGTGGGCGGTCACCCACTCCCGGTCGGCGGCCACCGGATCGCCGAACACGCACCGCAGATCGTCTGCCATGTCCTCCGGCCCGATCACCGCCGCCCGCGCCGCGCCCGCGCGCAGCAGCTCCACCACCCGCCGGCCGCCGTCCACCCGGGTCACGTTCGGCGGATACGCCACGCCCGGCACGTGATCCGGACTCGTCGTCACCCACGTCGCATCGCTGACACCGCTGTGCTCACGCAGCATGCCGCGCACCCACACCCCGGTGGTCTGCCCGTAGGAGCGGATCGCGATCCGCGCGCCCGCCAACCCTCCGGTCACGCCCGGGCCGAACACCAGCGCGTCGTGCTGCGGCCGCGCCACCACCGTGACCGGCACCAGCACCAGCGGGTAACCGTGCGCCCGCGCCTGCAGGAACGTGGCCGCCGCCAACTCACAGAAGTCGTAGGTTCGGCGGGCGACCATACCGGGAAACTCCCCGCTGGCCGGGCCGGCCGGCGCCCGCATATCGATGCCCAGCCGGGCCGGCCGCCGCGGATCGGCCCGCAGCGACTCCAGGTGGCGGTGCCGGCCGACCATGAGGGTGACGAGGGGAGTGGTACTGCTCACCAGAACCTCGCAGCCAGGTTTGTGGACAATCCGGTACCCAAAGATAGGCTGAACCGCCGAGGATGAGCCAGTGGTCCCCCGATCATCGCAGCCCTGAGACCACGATCACACAGTATGTCGCTCGGCATGTCGCTCGGTGCGCTGGCTCACCGCCACAGATTGAAACAACTTTGATTGACAATCGTGCTGACATCTGTAACTCTCAGGCTAGCGGGTTGCGTCAGCGCGTAGCGACCGGAGGTGGGAATGGCATCGACGACGGAGCCGCTCCGCGTCGCCGTTCTCGGACTCGGCGAAGCCGGCAGCGAGATCGCGGCGGACCTCGTCACCGGCGGTGTCGACGTCCGCGGCTACGACCCGCTCGACATCACGGTGCCCGGCGTGACGCGGTGCGACAGCGAGTCGCACGCCGCCCAGGGCGCCGCCGTGATCCTCAGCGTCAACAGCGCCTCCGCCGCCCTCGACGCCTGCCGCGCCGGACTGGCCGGCACGGCCACCACCGCGATCTGGGCCGACCTGAACACCAGCGGCGGCCGGCTGAAACGGGACCTGGCCGCATTGTGCGACGCGGCCGGCGTGCCGTTCGTCGACGTCGCGATGATGGCCCCGGTGCCGGGCAAGGGACTGCGCGTGCCGATGCTGGTCTGCGGCGGCGGCGCGACCGCGTTCACCGACATCTTCCGCGCCCTCGGCGGTGACGTCGCCGTGCTGGACGGACCGCCCGGTGCGGCGTCGGACCGGAAACTGGTGCGCAGCGTGTTCTTCAAGGGCATGGCCGCCGCCATCGTCGAAGCCCTGCAGGCCTCCCGTGCCGCCGGCTGCGAGGACTGGTTGCGGCACAACATCACCGACGAACTGTCGAAAGCCGACGCCGGCACACTCGACCGCCTGGAACACGGCACCTACAAACACGCCGTGCGCCGCGCCGCCGAGATGAACGCGGCCACCGACATGTTGACCGACTTGGGTGTACCCGCCCGAATAAGCGCCGCGACCGCCGAGTTGTTCACGGCACTCGCCGCTACCGGAAGGCGGGAACCTCCGTAGCATACGGAGTAGTGTGAACCAACCGCGGTTATCGGCCGTACTGAGCGCAGGAGAATGGACGACAGATGGCGGGCAATGCGAAAGCGCATGCCGGGCAAGGAGTGGACCTCGCCCCGGCATCGACTGGAACACCGCAACCCCGATCCGAGCTGACCGGGGACGCCGTCTACCGCATGATGCGCGACGACATCGTCGCCGGCCGGCGGATGCCCAACGAACGGCTCATCGAGGCCGACCTCGCCGCCGCCATGAACGTCGGCCGCGCCGCCATCCGATCCTGCCTGGTGCGGCTGGAACAGGACGGGCTCGTCGTCCGCGAACCCAACCGGGGCGCCCGGGTCCGCATGGTCACCGAGGCCGAGGCCACCGAGATCCTCCAGACCAGGGCGGTACTGGAAGGGCTCGTGGCCAGGGAGGCCGCGGTCCGCGCCACCCCCGAGGCGGTCGCCGAGATGCGCGACATCCTCATCGAGATGCAGACCTGCATCGAGGCCGACGACCTGCTCGGCTACTCCGACGGCAACGCGCGCCTGCACGCCGCGATCGTGCGGACGTCCGAACACCAGACCGCGGCCCGGCTGATCGCCGGACTCAAGGCCCAGGTGGTCCGGTTCCAGTACCGCACGATTCTGGTGCCGGGCCGGTCCCGCGGCTCGCTGCGCGAGCACACCCTCATCGTCGACGCGATCGCCGCGGGCGACCCGGATCGCGCGGAAGCCGCGATGCGGGCCCATCTGTCCCATGTGGCCGGCACCATCAAGGAGTCCCCGCACCTGCCGGACGGCTTCTGACCCACCGGAATTCCCGGCCATTCACTCCTCGACGCCACACACGGATTTCGGCCTGCGCGGAAATCCGTGCCGAAATGTCGATGTCAACGGAGGTGCACATGAGTGGCCGGCGGTTGCTGGTGGTGGGCGCACACAGCGCGGACTTCGTCTGGCGGGCGTCGGGCACGATCGCCAGACACACCGCGAACGGCGGTGACGCCGTCGTCGTCGCGATGTCGTACGGCGAACGCGGCGAATCCGGTGAACTCTGGCAGACACCCGGCCAGACCGAAGCCAATGTCAAACGGATCCGGCACGCCGAGGCCGAACGCGCCGCCGGCATCCTGGGCGCCCGGTTCGAGGCGTTCGACCTCGGCGACTATCCCCTGCAGGTCGACGACAAGGCCATCCACCGGCTGGTCGAGCTGATCCTGGACTTCCAGCCGCACGTCGTGCTCACCCACCCCGACGCCGACCCGTTCAACCCCGACCACCCCACCGCGCACCGCGCCGTCCGCCAGGCCAGGCTGCTCGCCTCGGGCGCCGGAGTGGCCAGCGGCTTCCGCACCACGGCACCGTCGGAATTCCTCGTCTTCGAACCGCACCAACCGGAACTGTGCGGATTCGTCCCCACCGTGTACGTCGACATCACCCCGTCGCTGCCCGCCCGCGACGAGGCCATGTCCTCGATGGCCGCCCAGGGCTACCTCTACCGCTACTACACGCAACGCGCCGAACAGCGCGGCAACCACGCCCGCAAGGTCACCGGCGACTCCGCCATCTCGCACGCCGAGGCGTTCCAGCGGCTGCTGCCCAACGTCGTCGGTGCCCTGTGAGCGGACGCGATCCCCGCACCGTCGCGGTGGTCGGCGGCGGCACCATGGGCCTGGGCATCGCCCAGGTGTTCCGGTTCGCCGGACTGCGGGTGGTCCTGTGCGACGCCGACGAGCAGACCAGCCGGGCGGCCAAGCAGAACCTGGCCGCCCGCACCGAACGGCAGGTGGCCGGCGGACTGCGCCCGCCCGACCACCTCGACCAGGTGGCCGACGTCGAGGTGGTCTTCCCGGCCACGGACGCGGTCGCCGACGCCGACGTCGTCATCGAAGCCGTCCCCGAGGTGATGGCCCTCAAACAGCGGCTCCTGGCCGAGATCTCCCGGGCCACCCGGCCCGACACGATCATCGCCACCAACACCTCGTCCTATCCGATCGACCAGCTCGCCGAACCGGTCCACCTGCCCGACCGGTTCCTGGGCTGGCACTGGTTCGGCCCACCGGAATGGGTGCCCTGCGTCGAGGTCATCCGCGGCCCCGCCACCTCCGGCGACGTCGTCGGCCGCAGCAGACAGTTCCTCACCGCCGTCGGCAAACGGCCCGCCGAGGTGTCCAACGCGCCCGGTTTCGTCGCCAACCGGCTGCAGATGGCGCTGTTCGCCGAAGCCATCCGCTGCGTCGAGGAAGGCGTCGCCTCCCCGGCCGAGATCGACGAGATCGCCAGGGGCAGCTTCGGTTTCCGGCTGCCGCACTACGGCCCGTTCGCCATCGCCGACATGGCCGGCCTGGACACCTACATCGCCGTCTACGAATGCCTGCACGACGCCTACGGCGACCGGTTCACCCCGCCGGACCGGCTACGCCAACTGGTCGCCGAAGGCCACTACGGCACCAAGAACGGCCACGGCTTCGCCGACTACACCCCGGACGACCAGAGTCGGCTGATGTCCGAACGGGACGCCCGCTACGCCGCGATGAACGAGTTCGTCCGCGGCCGCGACCATGACTAGCGGGTCGGTGCTCGTCGTCGGAGCGGGCGCCATCGGCGGCGTCATCGCCGCCGCCCTCACCGACCACGGCCACTCCGTCCAGGTGCTGGACGCCAACGCCGAACACGTCGCCCGCCTGCGCCACCCGGGACTGGTCACCGACCGCCTGGGCACGGTCACCACCACCCCGATCGACGCCGTCACCGACGCCGACGACCTGGGCGGCCGGTTCGCCACCGCCGTGGTCACCGTCAAGGCCCCACAACTGGCCGCCGCACTGGGACCCCTGGCCGGACGCGGCCTGGTCGACACCTACCTGTGCCTGGGCAACGGACTCGTGCAGGACCGGGTCGGCGGCATCGTCGGCGCCGGCCGGCTGCTCGCCGGCGTCGTCGAATGGGGCGCCACCAACCACGGCGCGGGCCACGTCGCCCAGACCACCACCGGACCGTTCGTCATCGGCGAACCCGACGGCACCACCTCCGACCGCCTGGCCGCCGTCGCCGAGCTGCTCGGCGACGTGTCCGACGTGCGCACCACCGCCGACATCCGCGGCCAGATCTGGTCCAAACTCCTGGTCAACAGCGCCATGTCCGGCCTGGGTGCGGTCACCGGCCTGCGCTACGGCCAGATCGCCGACCACCCGCAGGGCAGGCGCGCCCTCTACGGGCTGTGGCGGGAAGGCTGGGACATCGGCGCCGCGCAGGGCCTGCGCCTGGACACCGTCCTGGGCATCCACCCCGACGACCTCGCCGTCCGACCAGGCCACTTGGTCGAAGCGGCCGACCGGGCACTGGCCATCGCCATGGCCGTCGCCTCGGCCACCAAGGCGTCCATGCTGCAGGACCTGGAACGCGGCATCCCCACCGAGGTCGACGTGATCAACGGCGGCGTCGTCGCCACCGGCGCGACACTCGGCCTGCCCACCCCGCTCAACTCGCGGGTGGTCGACATCATCCACGAGTGCGAGCGCGGCGCGCGCCGGCCCGGCATCGCGAACCTCGCCGACCTGCTCCCGTAACAGGAGACCACAATGGACACCGACAACACCATCATCACCTGCGCCCTGACCGGTGGCATGACCGTCCCGGCGCAGAGCCCGGCCATCCCGGTCACCGTCGAGCAGATCGTCGCCGACGGCGTCCGCGCCTGGGAGGCCGGCGCCGCCGTCCTGCACATCCACGTCCGCGAACCGGAAACCGGCAAACCCACGTCCGATCTCGGTCTGTTCGAACAGGTCCTGGTCGGTCTGCGGGAGCGGACCGACGCCGTGCTCCAGCCCACCACCGGCGGGGGCGTGGGCATGACCATCGCAGAACGCGGCGCCGTGGTCACCCGGTTCCGCCCGGAGATGGCCACGTTCAACGCCGGCAGCTTCAACTTCGGCATCTACCCGGTGGCGCAACGGGATCTGCCCTTCGCCGACTGGGAACGCGACTACCTGGAAGGCACCCGCGACTACGTCTTCCGCAACACCTTCGCCGACATGACCTACCTGGCCGGCCTGATGCGCGAGGCCGACACCCGCCCGGAGATCGAGATCTACGACGTCGGCCAACTGTTCAGCCTGCGCCGCCTGATCGCCGACGGCATCGTCACCCCACCGTTCAACCTGCAGTTCGTGCTCGGTGTGCTGGGCGCCAACGGAGCCGAACCCGACCAACTGCTGCACATGCTGCGCACCGCGCAACGCCTGTTCGGCCCGGACGCCTTCACCTGGTCCAGCGCGGGCGTCGGCTACCCGGGCGAGTTCCACCTGGCCGCGATGAGCCTCATGCTGGGCGGCAACGTCCGCGTCGGCCTGGAGGACAACCTGCGTGTGGCCAGGGGCGAGTCGGCCAAGTCCAACGTCGACCTCGTGCACAAGGCCGTCGAGCTGCTGCGCCTGTTCGACCAGGTGCCCGCGACCGCCGCTCAGGCCCGCGCTCGCCTCGGCCTGAAGGGCGCCGACCACGTCGGATTCTGACCAACTATATGCGATCCAGGATCGTTGACAATCTGGTTTCGGTGCGGTTTGCTGGTGGTCAGCGCGTTGACAGCACCACCTGTGTCAATTGGAGGGCCGCGGATGCGGATCGAAGCGGATCTCACCTTGTGTCAGGGCCACGCCCAGTGCGAGGAAGCGGCGCCCGAGGTGTTCGAGGTCGACGACGAGGGCTACGTGCGCGTGCTCGACACCGATCCGCCCGATGCCCTGCGGGACAAGGTGGCACAGGCCATCCGCCTGTGCCCGGTCGCGGCACTGAAACTCACCCAGAGCCAACCCGCGTAGCACCCGAGGCACGAACGACAACTCACCCGCGTTTGCCCGGGTATTTCGGCAACGGCGGCCGACAGGTAAGGGGTGTTGAGTGTCCGTAACCGCAGACCACGAACGTTTGACCGTGCCCAGCGCGATCCGGCGGATCAGCCCGGAGGAGAACGTCCGGCTCACCCGCGTCGGCGCCGGCACGCCGATGGGCGAGGTGTTCCGCCGCTACTGGATGCCGGTGTGCCTGTCCGAGGAGGTGCCCACACCGGACTGCCCACCGGTGCGGCTGCGCATCCTCGGCGAGGACCTGATCGCGTTCCGCGACACCAACGGCACCGTCGGCCTCATCGACGCCTACTGCGCCCACCGCAGGGCTCCACTGTTCTTCGGTCGCAACGAGGAATGCGGCCTGCGCTGCGTCTACCACGGCTGGAAGTACGACGTGCACGGCAACTGCGTCGACCTGCCACCCGAACCGCCGACCAGCAAGATGCTGCGCCGCGTCCACCTCAAGGCCTACCCCACCCATGAGGCGGGCCGGCTGGTGTGGGCCTACATGGGACCACCCGAGGAGCGCACCGACCCGCCCGACTACGAATGGCTGCGCGTCCCGCTGGAGAGCGTGCGGGTGTCCAAGTGCATCCAGTCGTCCAACTTCCTGCAGGCCATCGAGGGCGGCATCGACACCGCCCACGTGTCCTACATGCACAACAACCACATGAACGACCGCAACCAACTCGGCGTCATCGACAAGCGGCCCCGGCTGGAGGTCGAGATCACCGACCACGGCTTCCGCTACGTCGGCATCCGCAACGTCACCGAGGACCAGCTCTACGTGCGCGGCTACCAGTACATCATGCCCAACCAGAAACTCCAGGGCGCGTTCCTGAGCCTGTTCGGCGACGTCTCGACGGCCGAGGGCGACCTCAACGAGGTCATGCGGGAGAAGGTGCCCAACGTGTACGGGCACGTGTGGGTGCCCATCGACGACGAGAACACCGTCGTCTACACCATGCGCTACTCCAAGAACGTCGGCGAACCGTTCCCCGAGGAGTACTGGATCGCCCGCGAGACGTCGTCCGGCCGAGGCCCGGACGACTACGTGCCCGGCACCTTCTACCTGAAGAAGAACCTGGCCAACGACTACGAGATCGACCGCGAACTGCAGGCCAGGGAGAGCTTCACCGGGATCACCGGCATCAACACCCAGGACGTGGCCATCCAGGAAGGCATGGGCCCGATCGTGGACCGGTCGCTGGAGTTCCCCGGCACCACCGACCGCGCCATCTGCGCCGCCCGCGAACTGCTCCTGGAAGCCGCCGACGACGTCGAAGCGGGCCGCAAACCCCGCGCCGCCGACCCGGCGGACTCCCGCGACGTCCGCGCGGCCGACGTGGTCATCCCGGCCGACGCCGACTGGCACGACCTGATGGACGCCCAGTTCACCGCGGAGTGGTGACCGGGATGCCCAACTTCTACGACAACTGGCTGGGCATGTGGGACCGCGCCGAAGCCGAACGGCGGGAATCCCGCCGCAACATCCACGACGAGGAACTGGACTGGGTGGAAACCACCCAGGACCACAAGGCCGCGCTGCTGGTGTCCCCGGAGACCGGGTTCCGCACCTGGGGCACCACCAGCATGATCGCCGAGATCCCGCCGGGCCACCACACCGGTGCGCACAAGCACGGCGAGGAGGCCATCTTCATCCTGTCCGGCAGCGGATTCAGCGTCATCGACGACATCCGCTACGACTGGCGGGAACACAGCGCCGTCCTGGTGCCCTTCGGCTCGGTGCACCAACACTTCAACACCGGTGACACCCCGGTCCGCTACCTGGCCGTGCTGGCACCGCACCTGGAGTTCTACGCCGGCCTGCACCGCACCATCCAGGTCGCGCCCCGGGGCAAGACCGAGAGCGAACCGGCGGTGGAGACCTCACCGGAGGGCATGAACCCCAACGGCGTCGACCGGGTCGTGCTGCACCGGGACAACGCCACCGTCAAGCGCGCCGAGGGCGACGGCGTGCCCGTGATCGGCATGACCATGCCCGACTTCGACCCGGAACACCCCCTGGTCATGGGCAGCGTCGAGGGCGCGGACTCGCTGCCACCCGGCTTCCACAAGGCAGAAGTGCTCCAGTACATGCGGATCAACAGCAACCGCAACGACTTCCACCCGCACGAGGTGGAGATCAGCGGCCTGCTCACCGACCCGCCCTACGAGTACGGCGGCATGCACGCCCACATGGAGGCCCACCTCTACATCCTGCAGGGCGAGGGCTACTCCCTGGTCAACGGCGAGAAGGTGCCGTGGAAACCGGGCACCGCCCTGCACGTGCCCGGCCCGCAGACCCCGCACCGGCACGTCAACGAGTCCGGCGTGCCCGCCACCATGGTGCGGATGGCGTTCGGCGTGCGCTACTTCTTCGAGAAGGTCGCCAAACGCGAGTTCCCCTACCTGTACCTGGAACCCCGCCAGGCCGTGGTGGAACGCAACACCAACGTGTCCCGGTCCGGCCGATGACCGGACCGATGCCGACCGCTCGCCACGAGCACGCCCACGTGCACGACTCGTTCACCGCGACCAGCCCGCACACCGACCCGATCCTGGCCGAGGGCTGGCAGCGGCTGGTCGTGCCGCCGCACATCACCGACCGGCTGCTCAACCACGCCCTGCTCAGCATGGAACTGCGCAGGCGCGGCGTGTCCGGCAGCGTCCTGCCCGTGCACGGCCTGTCGCTGATCACCGGAGCGCCCGGCGTCGGCAAGACCACCCTGGCCAGGGGACTGGGTGCCGAGGTGCTGAAGGTGCACGGCGAGGCCTACGGCCCGGTCCGGGTGGTCGACGTCAACCTGCACATCATGCCCAGCGAACTGCTCGGCCGCACCCAGCGCAACGTCACCCAGCTGTTCCGCGAGGAACTGCCCGCGCTGGCCGAAACCGGCCCGGTGATCGTCGTGCTGGACGAGATCGAGTCACTGGCCGTGTCCCGTTCCGAGGCGTCCCTGGAGATCAACCCCGCCGACGTGTTCCGGGGGACGTCGGCGCTACTGTCCGGAATGGACTGGTTGAGCCACTCGGTGCCCGGCATCGTGGTCGTGGGCACCACCAACCTGCCCAAGGCACTGGACTCCGCGTTCGTGTCCCGCGCCGACCTGGTGCTGGACGTGCCGCTGCCCACCGTGGAGGTCATCCACGCCATCCTGGTGGACACGCTCACCGAACTGGGCCGCCACTACCCGGCCTGCGCCGAGCTGGCCGCCGACCCGGCCCTGCACGCCGTCGCGTCCGCCCTGGAGGGCACCGACGGCCGGCAGGTCCGCAAGTTCGTCGCCGACACCATGATCCAGCACGCCGACACCGCGACCGACCCGGCGAAACTGACGGTCGCGGCACTGGCCGACCACGCCTCCGGCCGCGATGCCGGCCGTGACGCCGGTCGCGACGCACCGGCCGACCGCGCGGCCTGACCCGGCACCCGCACCCGAGGAGGGCGCATGGCGCAGATCGTCCTGGGCATCGGCACGTCCCACACCCCGCTGCTCGTCATCCCGCCCGAGAAATGGCACCTCTACGCCCAGGACGACGCCAAGAGCCTCGAACTGGTCTGCCCGCCCGACGGCTGGGCCATGTCCTACCCGGAAGCCGTCGAGTACCGGTCGGCCGACATCCGCGCCAAAGCCCGCGACCTGGCCACCTTCCAGGCCCAGTCGGCCCGCTGCACCGCCGCGCTGGACACCATGGCCGACACCCTCGCCGCGGTCGACGCCGACGTCACCGTCGTCATCAGCGACGACCAGGACGAGTGGTTCTTCGACGACAACATGCCCTGCTTCTCCGTCTACTGGGGCGACACCGCACCGCTGCGGCCGCGCACCCTGCCGTCGCGCGGCGACGCGGAGCTGCAGCGGATGATCGTCGAGGGCTACGGCGGCACCGCCCGCGACGTGCCGGTGGCGTCGAAGTTCGGCCGGCACCTCATCGAGTACCTGATGGACCACGACTTCGACCTGTCCCACTTCACCTATGTCAACGAACGCCACGGCGGCCGGGTGGCCCGCCGCTACCCGACCCGCACCGGCGAACTGGACTCGGCGCGGGAGATCCCCGACCGGGTGCAGGGGTTGCCGCACGGCTACTCGTTCGTGCTGAGCAGGCTGCTCACCGAACGGTCCGGCCCGATCCTGCCGGTCTTCCAGAACACCTGCTACCCGCCCAACGTGCCCTCGGCCGGCCGCTGCTTCGACCTCGGCCGCGCCATCGGCGACGCGATCCGCGCCTGGGACGACCCGGCCAGGGTCGCGATCATCGGGTCCGGCGGGCTGAGCCACTTCGTCGTCGACGAGGAGTTCGACCAACTCCTGCTCGACGCCCTGGCCCACAAGGACGCCGCCGCCCTGCGCGCCCTGCCCCGGCACCGCATGTACTCCGCGACGTCGGAATCGCTGAACTGGGTCACCCTCGGCGGTGCGGTGCACGGCACCGACCTGACCATGGAGCTGCTCGACTACGTGCCGGTCTACCGGTCCGAAGCCGGTACCGGAGGTGGCTGGGCGTTCGCCCGCTGGCAATGAACCCAGATTATTGACAATGTTGTCGACCATCGCTACAGGGCAGCTACGGTCGGTGACGGAAGGCGAGACCCATGACGGTGGCATGGATCGGACTGGGCGCGATGGGCCTGCCCATGGCGCGACGGCTGGCCACCGGGGGACACGACGTCGTCGGCTACGACGTGGCCGCCGACCGGGCCGGCGAGGGCATCACCCCGGCCACCTCGCCCGCGGCAGCCGCGGCCGGCGCGGACGCGGTGTTCGTCATGGTCGCCGACGCCGACCAGGCCCGCGCCGCGCTGTCCGGTGACGACGGTGTGCTGGTCGCGCTGCGGCCCGGCGCCACCGTGGTGGTGTGCTCCACCATCGGCCCGGCCGCGATGGCCGAACTGGCCGACGCGATCCGCGCGGCGGGCGGGAAACCGGTCGACGCACCGGTGTCCGGCGGCACCGCCCGTGCCGCGACCGGCGAGCTGCTGGTCATGGCAGGCGCCGCACCCGACGACCTGGCCGCCGTCCGTGACCTGCTGGAAACCCTGGCCGCACAAGTGGTTCCGGCCGGCGACCGGCCCGGTGACGGGCAACGCCTGAAGCTGGTCAACCAGCTGCTGTGCGGGGTGCACATCGCCGTGGCCGCCGAGGCGCTCGCCTTCGCCCGCGCGCTCGGCCTGGACCCCGCCCTGTGCCACGAAGCCTTGGGCCAGGGTGCCGCCGCGTCGTTCATGTTCGCCGACCGGGGCGCCCGGATGGCCGCCGAGTCGTTCACCGACGTGCGCAGCGCCGTGGACATCTTCGTCAAGGACATGGGTCTGGTGGCCGACGCGGCAGCAGGCGCCGGATTCGACGCCGAACTCGCCGCGCACGCCCACCGCCGGTTCCAACTCGCCCACGACGCCGGGTTCGGGCGACTGGATGATTCGTCCGTAATCCGGACCTATCTCGATCAAGCCGGATACACCGAGTAACAGTAGCGACAGCATGCGCACCAAAATAGTTGACAATCTCGTAGCGGTACGGTTCGCTACGCTCATGATGCGAATTGTTCGCTCGGTGGCAGTTGCGATGGGACTCATCGGTGCGGTGAGTCTCATGGCCGCCTGTTCGTCCTCCTCGGGAGGGACGACGAACAACTCAAGCGGCAGCGGGGGAATCACAACCGTATCCATTGGACTGCCGACGCAGAGCAAGGGATTCGCGTCGCTCTACTACGCCGCGGCGAGCGGGGTGTGCGACAAGCTCGGCGTCAAACTCGACCTGCGCATCCTGACCCCGACCGCGTCCGTCGCCGCCGTCGCCGGCGGCAGCGTCAACTTCATCATCGGCAGCTCCCAGGTGCCGCTGGCCGCGTTGCAGGGCACCACGAAACTGGTGTTCGTCGCCGACACCGGCGCGTTCCCCGGCGAGGGCCTGTACGCGCTGCCGTCGATCAGGACGATGCAGGACATGAAGGGCAAGATCGTCGCGTCCTCGACGCCCGGCGGCGCGTCCGCCGAGGTGCCCGCGCTGATGCTGGCCCACGCCGGCCTCAAGACAACTGACTACAAGATTGTCTACACCAATTCGCTGAACGGCCAGTACGCGGCCGTCGCCTCCGGCCGGGCCCAGGCCATGCTCACCTCCGCGCCGCTGCCGGACAACCTGATCAAGGCAGGCGTGCACTCGATCGAGTCGCTGGCCGACGACGGCCTGGAGTACTCGTTCAGCAACTTCATCGTCGGCAAGGCCGACTACGTCGCGGCCAACAAGAGCCTGGTCGGCAAGGTGCTCAAGTGCTACGCGGCCGGCATCACCGGCTCCCGCTCCGACGTCGACGGCACCGCCACCGCGGTGGACCACTACATCAAGAGCGGCGTCGCCTACGCCAAGAGCGTGTCGCCGGGCATCGTGTCCGCGTCCAAGATCTCGCCGATCGACCCGGCGACGTTCGTCAAGATCCTCACCACCTACGGCAAGAACATCACGCCGGCCAAGGCGCAGAGCGAGGCGAACGGCCTGATCGACAACTCGATCATCCAGGGCGTGGGAGTCAACGTGCCCGCCCAGTCCGCCCAGTAGGTCCCAGGCGACCATCGCAGGAGGAGGCGTCGTGGCCACCCCGAACGCGAGCGAGACGGCGGTCCGGCCGACGGACCGGGCACCGGACGACGGTGTCACCGAGGCTGCCGGCATCGCCGGCGGCCTCGGCCGCGCCCGCACCTTCGTCGTCGACCACCAGCACGGCCTGCTCGGCCTGCTGGCGGTCGTCGTCATTCTCGGCGCCTGGCAGCTCACGGCGTCCCTGGGCCTGGGCAACATCCAGTTCACCAGTTCACCCGCCCGCATTGTGGACGCGGCGAAGACCTATTTCGGCAGTGGCGAGGCGTGGCCGGACCTGTCCGTGTCATTCCAGGAGTACGGAATCGGCATCGGACTGGCGATCCTCATTTCCGTTCCGGTCGGAATCTGCATCGGTTCGTATCGGTGGATCAGCGGCCTGCTCAATCCGATCGTCACGTTTCTCAACTCGACACCGCTGATCGCCCTGGCCCCACTGTTCATCATCTGGTTCGGCCTGGGCATCGAATCGAAGGTGGCCCTGGTGTTCCTCGGCGGTTTCGTGCCGATCGTGGTCACCACCGCGGCCGGTGTCCGGGCCGTCGAGCAGTCGCTGGTCAAGGTGCCCCGCTCGTTCGAGGCCACCCAACTGCAGATGCTGCGCACCCTGGTCCTGCCGGCGTCCGTGCCCTCCATCCTGGCCGGCATCCGGCTGGCCGCCGGGTTCGGCCTCGTCCTGATGATCGTCGGTGAACTCATCGCGTCCACCGCCGGCCTGGGCTACATGATCTCCAGTGCCGGCAACACGTTCCAGACCGACAAGCTGTTCGTCGGCATCGCCATCACCGCGATCGCCGGCATGATCATCACGGGCATCCTGCGAGTCGTGGAAAGGTACTTCGACCGGTGGCGACTGTGAGCCAGACCGAACAGCGGGACACCTCCCGGACCGACGAGACGAGGGACCTGGCCGTCGAACTGCGCAACGTCGGCGTGGCCTACGGCGGCGGCCGCGGCCGCCGCTCGGACCGGTTCGTCGCGGTCGCCGACGCCAGCTTCACCGTCGGCCGCAACGAACTGGTGGCGATCATCGGACCCAGCGGCTGCGGCAAGTCCAGCCTGCTCTCGGCCATCGCCGGCCTGGTGCCCTTCACCGGTGACCTGCGGGTGATCGGCGAACCGGTCAACGGGCCCGGCGTGAACCGGGGTTTCGTGTTCCAGGCCGCGTCGCTGCTGCCGTGGCGCACCGTGCTGCGCAACACCACCTACGGCCTGGAACTGCGTGGCGTCTCCCGCGCCGACCGCACCCGGGCCGCCGAACAGGCCCTCGCCCTGGTCGGCCTCACCGAGTTCCAGGACTCCTACCCCAAACAGCTCTCCGGCGGCATGCAGCAGCGGGTCAACTTCGCCCGCGCCCTGGCCGCCGACCCGCCGGTGCTGCTGATGGACGAACCGTTCGCCGCGCTGGACGCCCAGACCCGCGAACACCTCCAGGCCGAACTGCTGTCCATCTGGGAACTCACCGACAAGTCCGGCATCTTCGTCACCCACCAGATCGACGAGGCGGTCCTGCTGGCCGACCGGGTCGTCGTCCTGTCGCGCGGCCCCCGATCGTCGGTGGCGCGCATCATCGACGTGCCGCTGCCCCGACCACGCCCGGCCGACGTGCGGTCCGACCCCAAGTTCCTGCGGACCGTGGCCGAGCTGCGGTCCCTGCTCGACGCCTTCTACCAGGAGGGCTGATGGCCAGGGTCCCGTATCTCGACGTCGCCGATCTCGACGAGGCCGACCGGCGGCTGCTGGCCAGGCCGATCAACCTGTTCCGCGGCCTGGCCCACAGCCCCGACGGGCTGGCCCAGTTCCACGCCATCGGCGAGTGGATCCGCCATCAGTCCGGTGTGGACCCCCGGTTGCGGGAACTGGCCATCCTCCAGGTCGGCTACCTCACCCGCAGCCCCTACGAGTACAGCCACCACATCGAGATCGGCCGGAACTTCGGCCTGTCCGACGAGGACATCCGCCTGGTCCGCGCGGACTCGCCGCTGCCCGACGGTCCCACCGGCGCCGTGCTGCGCGCCGCCCGGGAACTCACTGTCGACCAGGACGTCACCGACGCCACCTGGCAGGCCGTGGTCGACGCCGTCGGGGTGCGGCAGGCCGTGGAACTGGTCCTGGTGATCGCCCACTACAACGCGGTGATCCGGGTGCTGGCCGCGCTGGCCATCGACGTCGAACCCGAGTACCGGCACTATCTGGACGAGTTCCCGTTCGAACAGGCGTGAGGTGATCGCATGGCCCTGAAGCTCGGCGTGGACACGCTCTCCTACCACTGCCGCCTGGACGCGGGGGAGATCTCCGTGGAGGAGGTGTTCCGCGACACGGCCGAGCTGGGCTTCGAGTTCGTCCAGATCAACGTCGTACACGTGCGGGACCGATCGGACACCGAACTGGCCGCGCTGCGCGGACTCGCCGACGAACTGGGCCTCGCCGTGCACGTGGCCGGTGAACAGATGGGCTACGCCCACAAGGGCGAGACACCGGCCGACGGGCTGCGCCGCATCCTGGAGTGGGCCGAGTACTCGACCGCCGTCGGCAGCCCCTACCTGCGCATCTCCTCCGGCTTCTACCGGCAGGAACTCACCGACCCGGCCCTGATCGCCGCCGAACAGCGCTACGTCATCGACACGCTGCGCCTGGCCGCCACCGAACTGGCCGGCACCGGTATCCGGCTGCTCCTGGAGAACCACTCCGACTTCACCGTCGCCGAGTACTCCCGGATCATCGAGGAGGTCGGACCCGACTCGGTCGGCGTGTTCCTCGACGTGATCAACCCGATCAGCACGCTCGCCGACCCGCTGCCCGTGGTCACCGAACTCGTCCGCTGGGCGCCCGCCGGGCACGTCAAGGACTACCGGTTCGAGTCGCACTACGTCGAGGGCGGTTTCCACCGGCGCGGCTTCGAGATCAAGTGGTGCTACCCCGGCGAGGGCGTCGCCGACCTGGCCGCGCTCCTCGGCGCGGTCGCGTCCGGCCACCGCTCACCCGACTACCACCTGTCCATCGAGGGCCTGGACAACCGCAGGGGAGTGGCCGACCAACGTGACCGCCTGGCAGCGGCGCTGGCCACCCTGCGGGCGATCGCGTGACCGAACTGGCCGGCCGGGTCGCGCTGATCACCGGCGCCGGCAGCCGGGGCGAGGCCGCCGGCACCGGCCAGGCGACGGCGATCCTGTTCGCCCGCGAGGGCGCGTCGGTGGTGCTGTTCGACGCCGACGAACGAGCGGCGCGGACCACCGCCGAGTCGATCCAGGCCGAGGGCGGCACGTGCACGGTGGTGGTCGGCGACGTCACCAGCGACGCCGACTGCGCCCGCGCGGTGGCCGCCGCCGTGGACACGTGGGGCCGGCTGGACGTACTGCACAACAACGTCGGCGTGTCGTCCGTCGGCACCGTCGTGGACGTCGCCGAGGACGAGTGGGACCGGTTGATGGCGGTCAACGTCAAGAGCATCATGCTCACCGGCCGGCACGCCATCCCGGCGATGGCCGGCGGCGGCTCCATCATCAACACGTCGTCGGTGTCGGCGATGCGGCCGCGCGGGCTCACCGGCTACTCGGCCGCCAAGGGAGCGGTGATCACGTTGACCAGAGCCATGGCCGTCGACCACGGCGCCGCCGGAATCCGAGTCAACTGCGTGATTCCCGGCCCGCTGTACACGTCGATGGCACTGGCCGACGGCATGACCGACGAGAAACGGGAGCGGCGCAGGGAATCGTCGGTGCTGGGCATCGAGGGGACCGGCTGGGACGTCGCGCAGTGCGCGCTGTTCCTGGCATCGGACCGCTCGCGCTACATCACCGGGGTGGCCATCCCGGTGGACGGAGGAGCGACATTGCGAGGGCCGGCACGTGGCTGACGAACAGGGCCGCCCGGTGGGCCGCCGATTCACCGACCGGGTCGTCGTGGTCGTCGGAGCCGGCCAGACCCCGGGCCCGACCATCGGCAACGGCCGCGCCACGGCACACCTGTTTGCCCTGGAGGGCGCGGTGGTCGTGGCCGCGGACCGCGACGCGGACGCGGTGGCCGAGACCGTCGCCGAGATCGAGGCGGCGGGCGGCCGGGCGGTGGCCAGGACGGTCGACGCCACCGACGAGGACGGCATCCGCGACCTGTTCGACCGGACTGTCGGCGAGTACGGCCGGATCGACGTGCTGCACAACAACGTCGGCATCAGCATCTCCGGCAACGACGCCCCCGTCACCGAGATCACGGTGGACGCCTTCGACCACGTCACCGCCGTCAACCTGCGCAGCATGGTGATCGCCTGCAAACACGCCATCCCGCACTTCGTCGCGGCCGGCGGCGGCGTGATCACCAACATCTCGTCCACGGCCGCCGTGCTCGACTATCCGTACGTGGCCTACAAGACGTCCAAGGCCGGCGTGGTCGCGCTCACCTCCCACCTGGCGATTCGCTATGCGCCACAAGGCATCCGCGCCAACTGCATCCTGCCCGGCCTGATGAACACGCCGATGGCCATCGAGAACCGGATCACCAAACTCGGACTGAGCCGCGAGGAGGTCGTGGCCCAACGCGACGCCCAGGTCCCGCTGCGCGCCCGCATGGGCACCGGCTGGGACGTCGCCCACGCCGCCCTGTTCCTGGCCTCCGACCAAGCCGGCTTCATCACCGGAGTGGCGCTCCCGGTCGACGGCGGGCAGACACTGAAGGTCGGCTGAGCCGATTCGTTGACTGTCAACGAACATAACCAACGTCACAAACCGCCTAATTCAGATGTGGCGCGCGTCGTCGGCTGTCGACACTGTCCGGCGGGGCGCATGATCCACTGAGTTGGGGGAACTATGCGAAAGACTGTCTCTCTCGGGTTCGGCATGCTCGTCAGCATGATCGCCGTGCTGGGCATCGTGATGCCGGCGACCGCGTCGGCGGCGCAGGCACCCGCGGCGCGGGTGTCGACGGTGGTGCCGCAGTGCAGCCTCACCGTCACGCCGAAGTCGGGGGTCGGTGGGTGATCGTCCGGTCGAAGCCGTCCACCAGTGGTGCGGCGCTCGGCCAGGTCAACCAGGGCCAGACCATCAAGACGACCGCCTGCGGTGTCATCGACGGCGGTGGCTACACCGCCTGCGGCAGCACCAGCACGTCGTGGTTGGCCGTCACGTTCCACAGCGAGGCCGGTTACATCGCCGCCATCTGTGTAGTAGGCGCGTGAGTTGACGCGCGGTGGTCCCGGTCACCCGGCCGAGCGCCCTCCGGGCCGGCCGGAACCACCGCGCTCGAACCGTTGTACAGCGCCCTAAACGGGCGTCCGGAAGCGCGCGACCAACCGCTGGTGTCGCATCGGCACACCGTGGCCGTCGGAGTGGCGCGCGACGATCCGCCGCAGCGCATCGTCCGCATCGGACGGAGTGCCGGCCAGCCGGCGACCGAGATCGGCGGCCGACGTGAACCACTCGGCGACGTCGAACCACCACAGCTGGTAGTCCGTGATGCCCGCGCCGCCAGTGGCGTCTCCACCCAGGAACGGACCTCGTCGAACGGGATCGAGCCGAAACACGAACCCAGCGGCACCTCGTCGCTCCAGGCCGGCCGATTTGGTCCGCCCGCCGGGTGCATGACCACGACCGGCGTGTCCGGCCGGGCCAACCGGCGGACCTCGTCCAACCACTAGTCGGCCGTCGGCCCACGCCGGTCGACCACCACCGTCACCGACGCATCGGCAACGGGCAGGCGAGCACCGTCGCCGGCGAACGTGAACTCGACGAACCGAACGTTGGTCACACCCGTTCCCGGGTCAACTCCCCGGCCAGCGCCAGGTAACCCGGGTCGCGGTCCACACCGATCGCCAGCCCGCGCCCGCCCGGCCAAGGCCAGGGTGAGCTCGCCGTGGCCGCAGCCCAGATCGAGCACCACGTCCTCGGCTCCCACCAACCGATCGACCTCGGCCAGGAAGAAGTCCTCGCCGTTGCCGTCATCCAGGCGCGAGTCCCATGCGTGGTTGAATCCCCGCTCGGCGATCCGCGGGTCCGATCGCCACGCCTCCAGCTCCCACCGCTGCGGCCGGGTCACCGCTCGTCGGCGAGCCAGCGGCCGGAACGTTCGATCGCGTGGTAGCCGCGCCACACCAACGACCGGCTGATCGCGATCGCCATCGACAGGTCCCGTTCCGCGTAGGCCCGCACCAGCCGCTCGTGGTCGGCCAGCGAGTTCGCCAGCCGGCCGGGCAGCGACAGGCTCAAGTGGCGGAACCGGTGCATCTGCAGGCCGAGCGCGCTCAACCGCCGCTGCAACTCGCGGTTGCCGGACAGGCTGGCCTCCGTGTTGCGGAACCCCACGTTGTGCCAGAAGTAGCCGTCCACGTCACCGGCCTCGGCGTCCGCGGCCAGCTTGCCCTGCCACTCGTGCAGCCGGGCGATCTGCTCGTCGGTCGCCCGGGCCACCAACAACTCGGCGACCAGACCGTAGAGACTGGCCCGGATCTCGTAGATCTCCCGCACCTGGGACAGCGCCACGTCCGACACGTACGGCCTGCGGCGCGGCGGCACCACGACCAGGCTCTCCCGTTCCAGCATCAACAGCGCCTCCCGCACCGGGGTGCGGGAGGTGTCGAACTGGCGGGCCAGGTCGGCCGAGTTGACCTCGTGGCCGGGCGGCAACCGGCCCTCCACGATGCCGATGGCCAGCTCGCGGAAGATCGCGAACGCCAGCGAGCTGCTGCCCTCCACCCCACGCAGGGCGGAGAACAGCAGCTCCTGTCGCAACTGACCGAGATCGGCCCGGCCGTTCGACGCCGTGATCGCGTCCGGGACCACTATCCGAGTACCTCGGGCCACCGGCGGCTGACCGAGGCGATCAGGTCCTCGTCGGACTCGGCGACCTGCGGGAACGAACCGAGCCGCTCGTAGGGCCGGCACGCGTCGATGACCGCACGGTTGTTGAACGGCACCTCGCCGGGCAGGGTCAGCGGGTCCACCCGGCTGCCCCAGGTGCGCTTCATGATCTCGATGTCGACGGCCGGGTCGGTGCGCCCGGTCATCGCCCACACGACCTCACCCAGATCCCGAGGGTTCACGTCGTGGTCGACCACCACCGTGAACCGGTTCATGTAGGCGGCGTTGGGCAACTGCGCCGCCAGGTACGCGGCCTGCCGGGCGTGCCCGGGGTAGCGCTGCTCGATCGACACGATCAACAGCGACCGGCCGCCGCCCGCCTCGTGCGCCCACACCCCCCGCAGCCCGGGCAGGCCGGTGCGGCGCAGCGAGTCGGTGATGATCGCCGACTTCATCACCGTCCGCATGTAGGAGTAGTCGTGCGGCGGCTTGCCGGGCGGCGCACCGAGCAGGATCGGGTCGTCGCGGTGGTAGACCCGTTCCACGTCGATGTTCAGGATCGGCTCGCGGGAACCGGAGTAGTAGCCGGTCCACTCGCCGAACGGGCCCTCGGGCCGGGTGTTGTCCGGCGTCACCCAGCCCTCGATGGCGATCTCCGCGTCCCACGGCAACGGCAGCCCGGTGACCTGCCCGGCGATCGTGTGCACCGGGGCGCGCTGCATGGCACCGACGTAGCCGTACTCCGACACGTCCCCGGGCACCTCGACCCCGGCCGCCACCAGGTACGCCGGGTGCATGCCCAGCGTCACCGCGATGGGCGCCCGGCCCTCGGCGGCGAACCAGCGGCGCAGGTGCTGCGCACCGTGCTTGCCCTGCTCGATGTTCACCGTCGCGGTGCGGCCGTCGTCCTGCACCTGCATCCGGTAGGCGCCCAGGTTGATCCGGCCGGTGTCGTAGTCGCGGGTGACGACGGCGCAGCCGGTGCCGATGTACCGGCCGCCGTCGCCCTCGTGCCACAGCGGCACCGGGAACTTCAACAGGTCGATGTCCGGTTTGGTGATCACGTTGGCCAGCAGCGGCCCGTCGGTGACCGTGACCGGCGCGAAGTCGGCCGCGCCGCGCACCCACTCGTCCGGCTTCACGGCCAGCGCGTCCATCAGGGCGAAGTCGGTGTTGTCCCAGCCCAGGCCCAGCACCGAACCGAGCAGCCTCGGGTTGGTGGTGGTGCTGGTGAGCACCCGCAGGCCGGGCCCGTAGTCGGTGATGTCGTCGAACATCAACGCCTTCGGGTTGGCCCGCCGGTAGTTCACCTGGGACAGCGCGCCGATCTCCAGCTTCCAGTGCGCGCCGCGCACCGTCTGGATCTCGCCGGCCTTCTCGGCCTCCGCCAGCCACTGCCGGAGGTCCGCCACCGCCTCACTCATGCCGCTCCCTGGGTCCGTTCGTCGTTGACCATGGTGTCACGGCGACGGCGTGTACAGGGTGGTGTCGATGTACGCGGACACATCGCTGGGCGCGGTGGTCTTGGCCTTGACCGCGGCCTCCTGGAAGCCCTGCTGGATCAGGTCGGTGTGCACCTGCGGGGTCTTCGCCCACACGCCCAGGAAGAACTGGTAGGCGTACTGGTCCAGGGCGGTGTCGTCCTCGCCGGTGTACTTCTTGATGGCCGCCTCGGTCTGTTGCGGGTGGGCCGGCAGGTACTTGAGCGAGTCGGCCTCGGCGGCGACGAACTTCTTCACCAGATCCCGGTTCGCGGACAGGTAGCCGCTCTCCACCGTGTAGGTGCCCAGCGGGAAGGGCAGGTCGGCCAGTGACGCCAGCCGGTGCGCGCCCTTCTGCCGGGTCGACGTGCCCTGCGGCGGCTGGGTCAGGATGGCCTGGACCGAACCGGAGTCCAGGGCGGCCACCTCGGCGGCGGCGCTCTGCACGTAGTCCACGGTCACGTCGTCGCGGGACATGCCGTGCGCCTTGAGCAGCGCGGTGAGCCCGAAGTCGCCCTCCGAACCGGGCGAGGTGAGCGCGACCTTCTTGCCCTTCAGGCCGTTCACCGACGCCACCGACGGCGCCGCCCACATCTCCAGGTTGTAGGTGGGCTCGGACATGGCGATGAACTTCAGCTTGGCGCCCTTCATGATCGCCGACGCGCTGTCCGCGGCCACCCCGACGCCGATCTGCACGCTGTTGGACGCCAGCCCGGCGACCAGTTGCGCGCTGGTGTTGAGCCGCACGAGCGTCACGTTCAGCCCGTGCTGCTTGAAGATGCCCTGTTCCACGCCGTCGTAGAGATCGGCGTACCCGGCGCCGGCCGCGGTGTAGCCGACCTTGAGCGGCAACAGGCCGGTGGAGTCGGCACTGACCTTCCCGCCACCGCCGCCGCACGCGGCCAGCGACAGGGCCACCCCGGCCGCCACCGTCGCCACGGCGACGGTCCTGCTTGTGAATCGCGTCATTGCGCACCTGCCCAGTGTGTGAAGCGCCGTTCGATCAGGCGCACGCCCCAGTTCAGGAGCAGCGCCGCCGCGGCGAGGATGACGATGCCGGCCATCGCGGCGTCCATGTCGAAGTTGGATGTCTGGTTCTGCACGAAGTAGCCCAGCCCCTGGCTGGCCAGGAACAGTTCGGCGACGATCGCGCCGACCAGTGCCCGGCCGACGGCCAGCCGCACGCCCGCGAGGATGTAGGGGAGCGTGGCGGGCAGGGCGACGGCGGTGAAGAACCGCAGCCGGGGGGCGCAGAACACGGTCGCCACCCGGACGTAGTCGTCGTTGATGTTCCGCACGCCCGCGGTCACGTTGATGATCAGCGGCAGGATGCCCGCCCACACGATCACCACGACCCGGGAGGCGTCGTTGATGCCGAACCAGAAGATGATGATCGGCAGGAACATCACGTAGGGCACCGAGTACAGCACGTTGACGATGGGTTCTGTCATGTCGTGCAGCACCCGGCTGCGGCCGAGCACGAGTCCGATCGGGATACCGGCGGCGAACGTGATCAGCAAGCCCCACAACAGTTCCCAGCCGGTGGCGCCCAGTGCGGGATAGATCTGGCCGGATCCGAACAGCGTGCCCTCGGTCCGCGCGATGCGCAGCGGGCTGCTGCTGAACGACACGTCGACCACGCCGGTCGACGCGCAGATCTGCCAGGCCACCAGCACGATGAGCCCGCCGAGAATGCCCAGCAGCAGGCTACTGTGCCGGCGCGCCCAGGCGGACGGTCCCGTCGGCGCCGCCGGGAGTGCCGGTGCGGCCGTGGTCTGCGCGCTGGTCCTGGTGGGCGTCGCCGTGGTCATGGTTCCTCACTGAACGGTCCTGGGCGGGCAACTGTCGTTGGTGCAGCGCGGCGAGCAGTTCGTCGCCGTAGGCGAGGAACTCGCTGCTGCGCCGCCAGTCCGCGCTTCGTGGGCGCGGGACGTCGATGGTCAGCACGTGCGCGACACGCGCGGGGGAGGGGGAGAACACCAGGACGCGGTCGGCGAGCAGCACGGCCTCGTTCACGTCGTGGGTGACGAACAGCGCCGTCTTGCGGGCGGCGGGGCCGTCGGACTGCCAGATGCGCAGCAGTTCGTCCTGCAGGATCTCCCGGTTCTGCGCGTCCAGCGCGCCGAACGGCTCGTCCAGCAGCAGCAGGTCCGGGTCGGTGGCCAGTGCCCTGGCCAGGTTGGCCCGCTGCCGCATGCCGCCGGACAGCTCGTGCGGGTACTTGTCGGCCACGTCGGCCAGGCCGGCGACGGCGAGCAGGTCGCGGGCCCGCCGCGTGGCCTCCGGGGTGAGCCTGCGCTGCACCTGCGGACCGAACAGGACGTTGTCCAGCACGGTCCGCCACGGGAACAGCGACGCGTGCTGGAACACCAGCGACCGTTCCGGTCCGGGACCGGTGATGGGTTGCCCGTGCAGTTCCAGCCGGCCGCCGGCCACCGGGATCAGCCCGGCGACGGCCTCCAGGAACGTCGTCTTCCCGCAGCCGCTGGGCCCGACGATGACGACGAACTCGTGTTCCCGGATGTCCAGGTTCAGGTCGTCACAGGCCAGGGTGAACGCCCCGCCGCGCCGGGCGCTGTGCCCGAGCCGTAGGTCCTTGGCCGCGAGGGCCACGGAGCCGGTCGTCATCAGCCACTCCAATGTGTCGACACTTTGCGCGATGGAGTCTGCGGTGACCACCACGCGATGTCAAGTAGTGGGTGGTAAGAGAGATTTTGTGGACACCCGGCATCCTGTGATGAAAGTAACTGTCGACACTAGGCGGTGCGGCTACCGTCCGGCCATGGATCCGATCCTCGCCGCCGACCTGGCCGACCTGCCGGACCTGCTCACCGCGACCGGACGCCTGGCCGAGCGGGCCCTGGCCGGCCTGGACAGCCGCCCGGTCGCCACCAGCGCCCGGCCGGCCGGGCCTTCCCCGCTGCCCGAGCGGGGTGTCGGCCTGCGCGCCACGCTCGACGAGTTCACCCGCCGCTGGGAGCAGGGCCTGTCGGCCAGCGCGGGCCCGCGCTATCTCGGCTTCGTGGTCGGCGGCGCCACACCCGCCGCACTGGCCGGCGACTGGTTGACCAGCGCCTACGACCAGAACGTCGTCACCGCGTGGGACTCGGCGGCCACCGCGCTGGAACGCGAGACCGTGGACTGGCTGCGCCAGTTGTTCGGCCTGCCACCCGAACTGCGCGGCGCGTTCGTGTCCGGAGCCACCATGTCCACCGCGACCGGCCTGGCCGTGGCCAGGGAATGGCTGGGGGAGCGGCGCGGCATCTCGGTCGCCGAGTCCGGAATGGCCGCGCTCGGCGGGGTCACGGTCCTGTCCGGCGCACCACACACCAGCGTCTACAAGGCACTGTCCATGCTCGGCATCGGCCGCGACGCGGTGCACCTGGTGCCCACCCTGCCCGACCGGGAAGCCGTCGACATCGACGCGCTCACCGAGGCGCTGGAGCGCGCCGAGGGCCGGCCGACCATCGTGGTGGCCAACGCCGGGACCGTGAACACCGTCGACTTCGACGACATCGCCGCCATCGCCGCGCTCAGGGCCCGGTTCCCGTTCTGGCTGCACGTGGACGGCGCGTTCGGCGCGTTCGCCGCGCTGTGCCCGGAACACGCCCACCTGGTGGCCGGTATGGGCGATGCCGACTCGGTCTGCGTCGACCTGCACAAGTGGCTCAACGTGCCCTACGACTCGGCCGTCCAGTTCACCCGCAGACCCGACCTGCAGGCGGCGGTGTTCTCCAGCGCCGCCACCTACCTCGGCCTGCCCACGGCCGACCCCGACTTCGTCCACCTGACACCGGAAAGCTCGCGGCGGCTGCGGGCCCTGCCGGCCTGGTGCACCCTCACCGCCTACGGTGTCGCGGGCCACCGCGAGATCGTGGCCAGGGACGTGGCCTGCGCCCGCCGGTTGGGCGACATCCTGGCCGCCGAACCGGACGTGCGCCTGCTGGCGCCGGTCCGGCTCAACGTCGTGTGCTTCACCGTCGGCGCCGACCCCACACCCGAGCGGATGCGCGCGGTCGCCGATGCCGTGGCCGCGTCCGGGGAAACGTTCATCACCCCCACCGACCTGCACGGCGTGCCCGGGCTGCGGGCCGCGTTCAGCAACTGGCGCACCACCGACGCCGACGTCGACCGCATGGGCGCGGCGATCACCACAGCCTGCCGGGGCAATATATAGATCAGCACGCGCGAGGAGGGACCCATGCGGGACGTCATCTTACATGTCGGCATTCATCGGACGGGGACAACCTTTCTGCAGAAGCATTATTTTCCATTCCTGGAAGGTGTTCACTTCGTCCATCAGGAGGTCTACTCGGATCCTCCCGCCGACTCGACCACAGGTCTATTGAAGCGCATTGTCGACACGAATCCACTGTTCCTGGACCTGGCCGCGGAGCAGGAGGCGCTGGAGCGATCCCTGGCACCTGCCGAACAGTCAACCGTCGTGATCAGTATGGAACAATGGTTCGGATCCCTGTGGTACGGGTTCTACAACAACCTGGACAACTCGCAGAAGTTCAAGTACCTGTTCCCCGAAGCTCGGATCATCCTCACCATACGCAGGCAGGACATGCTGCTCGAGTCGCTGTACCGGCAGATCCTGCGCGGCTACGCGTACCCCACGGTGGACACGTTCCTCAATCTTGCGGACGGGCGATTCCTGGAGTTGGACCAGGGCCACCGATCCTTTCCCAGCGTCAGCCCCAGAACGCTGGACTTCTACCCCTATTTCCGCAACTACAGCTCGCTCTTCGGTGAAGAAAACGTCCTGGTACTGCCATTCGAGAGAATGATCCAGGACCCCGATGGGTTCTTCGAAACGCTGTGCGGCTTCATCGGCACCGAACCGTACCGCCCGGACATGACACAGCGCGTACACGAAAGCTACTCGCTGTTGTCGAGCCGGATCGCCCTCGCACTGAACAAGTTCGTGCGCGTGGACTGGCGTGGCCCCGTCGGCCTGCCACGGTTCCTGCCACACCGGCCGCTGTCGAACTACCTCGCCCGGCAGCCGGGCGGCAGCCGGTTCCACCACGTTCTCGAGGAGATCAACGAACGAATGAGCCTGAGTTACCTGCTCACCAACGTGGTGGATCGCCATGCACGCGCGAAGGGCAACCTGATCGACGACCGGACCCGCCAACTGGTGATGGACCTGCACCGCGATTCCAACCGCGCACTGGACGCCGACCTCGGCCTCGGCCTGGGCCAGTACGGCTACTACTGAGCCCGCCGCCGAGTCCGGACGGGCGCGGCGATCACCGCCGCCTGCCGCCACAATGCACACGGGTAGTACGGCGGAAGGAAACCCATGGGCCTGATCAGCACGATCGGACTGGTGCTGCACCCGAGGCGGGACTGCGGCGGTGTGATCGACACGGTCGCGCGGTGGGCGGCGAGCCGGGACATCGACGCCATCGGCCTGGCCGACGAGGTGCGTTCCACCAACGGCATCACCGCGGCCGACGCGGACGAACTGTCCGAACGGGCGGACCTGCTGGTCAGTCTGGGCGGTGACGGCACGATGCTGCGCACCATGAGCCTGGCGTTCCGCCGCCGCGTCCCGGTGCTGGGCGTGAACCTGGGCCGGCTGGGCTTCCTGGCCGAGATCGACATTCCGGAGCTGGGCCCGGCGCTGGGCGCGATCGACGCCCAGCAGTTCACCGTCGAGCCGCGTTCGGGCATCCGGGTGGCCACCGAGGGCCGGCAGGCCACGGCGTTCAACGACCTGGCGCTGGTGCGGGTGCCCGGCCACGGCATGACCGAGGTGGAGCTGTCCGTCGAGGGGCACCCGTTCGTGCAGTACCGGGCCGACGCCCTGGTCGTCGCCACGCCGACCGGGTCCACCGCCTACAGCTTCGCCGCGGGCGGGCCGATCGTGTCACCGAGGGTGGAGGGCCTGCTGGTCACGCCGGTGGCGCCGCACGCCGCGTTCAACCGGGCGCTGTTCCTGTCCACCGGTGAGAAGCTGGCGCTGACCGTGCTGCCGCGCAGCGGCGAGGTGGCCGTGGAGGCCGACGGCAGGCTGGTCGGCCACCTGGATCCCGGGGCCGTCGTCGACATCACGGTGATCCCGGACGCCGCCCGCGTCGTCCGGCTGGGTCGAACGACGTTCTACCAACGCACCCAACGGAAGTTCGGCCTGGCCGGCTCCATCGAGACAGGTTCGAGCGTCGGCGGTTGACAGTTTCAACGGCAATTCAACCGTAGGACACCTGATCGCGGGTCAGCTCGCCAGCAAGACGAGCGACCGTGTCGAAGCCCCCACCACAACGACCCACGGGTCGTGCGTGAAAGGACTTCGATGAGCGAATCCGAGGACCATCCGACCGAGCGGAGCGGCATCACCCGCCGCCGGCTGCTCGGTTCGGCGGCCGCGGTCGGTGGCATGTCCGCCGCCGCGATGGCGCTGCCGCCCAACGTGCGCCGTGCGCTGGCGTCCCCGGCACCCCAGGGTGGCCGGCTGTCCGACATCAAGCACGTCGTCATGCTCATGCAGGAGAACCGCAGCTTCGACCACTACTTCGGTTCCCTGTCCGGCGTGCGCGGCTTCGACGACCAGCACGTGCTGCGGCTGCCGGGCGGCCGGCCGGTGTGGTTCCAGCCGGACCCGTCCAACCCGGACGGTTACCTGCTGCCGTACCACGTGGACAGCCGCACCTCCGCCGCGCAGGCCATCCCGTCGATGTCACACGCGTGGGACGTGCAGCACCAGGCGTGGAACGGCGGCAAGATGGACAACTGGCTGCCCGCCCACATCGCGTCCGACGGCGCCGACGTCGGCCCCTACACGATGGGCTACTTCACCCGGGACGACATCCCGTTCCAGTACGCCCTCGCCGACGCGTTCACCGTCCTGGACGGCTACCACTGCTCGGTGCTCGGCCCGACATCGCCGAACCGGCACATGTGGATGTCGGGCACCATCGACGCGGACGGCCAGTTCGGCGGCCCGTCGCTGGAGACCGGTGGCCCGAACGCCACCTACTCGTGGAAGACCTACCCGGAGCGCCTGGAAGAAGCGGGCGTGAGCTGGAAGTTCTACCACGCGCCGGGTGGCACCACCGGTCTGGGCTCGCTGGCGCTGATGGCCCAGTACTTCAACGCCAAGCCGGGCGACCCGCTGTTCGACAAGGCCGTGAACTCGAGCCCGCTGGGCCAGTTCGAGTTCGACTGCCTCACCGACAACCTGCCCACGGTGAGCTGGATCCTGCCGCCGTCCGGGTTCGACGAGCACCCGGCCGGCCTGCCCAATGCGGGCGCGCAGTTCGTGGCCGGCAAGATCGACGCGGTCGCCGCCAATCCCGAGGTGTGGGCGAAGACCGTGTTCATCCTGTCCTACGACGAGAACGACGGGATGTTCGACCACGTCGCGCCGCTGATCCCGCCGGCCGGTACACCCGGCGAGTTCGTGGCCGGCGTGTCGCCCACCGGGGTGCAGGGCAACGGCCTGCCCACCGGTCTGGGCTTCCGGGTGCCGTGCATCATCGTGTCGCCGTGGACCGTCGGCGGCTGGGTCAACTCGGAGCGGTCCGACCACACGTCGCAGCTGCGGTTCCTGGAGCACATCACCGGTGTGCAGGAAACCAACATCACCGACTGGCGCCGCAAGAACGTGGGTGACCTGACATCGGCGTTCCGGTTCGACGAGCCCCGCAAGGCGCCGCCGCTGCCGGACACCAACGGGCCGCTGGCCCTGGCCCAGTTCGAGGTCAGCCAGTTCCCGCTGCCGCCCTTCCCCGGTGCTGACCAGCACCTGCCCAAGCAGGAACCGGGCCACCGCCCGCGCACCAACTGAGCGTCGGGGGAAGCCGGCCAGCGCCGTCCGGCTTCCCCCGCTTCCCGCCAGGTGAACGGCCTGCGCTGCGTTACGTGACCACGTGGCGCACGTACTACGGTCAAGGTATGAGCGAGAGGACCTGGGGTTTCCGCACCCGGGCGTTGCACGCCGGTGGGGCACCCGATCCCGCCACCGGTGCGCGCGCCGTGCCGATCTACCAGACGACCAGCTTCGTCTTCGAGGACAGCGCCGACGCGGCGAACCTGTTCGCGTTGCAGAAGTACGGCAACATCTACAGCCGGATCGGCAACCCCACGGTGGCGGCGTTCGAGGAGCGGATCGCCAGCCTGGAGGGCGCGATCGGCGGTGTCGCCGCGGCCAGCGGGCAGGCGGCCGAATTCCTCACGTTCTCCTGCCTGGTGGAGTCCGGGGAGCACATCGTGTCCTCGTCCGGGCTCTACGGCGGGACCGTCACGCAACTGGACGGCACGCTGCGCCGGTTCGGCGTCGACACCACGTTCGTGGCCGAGGACGGCGTGGACGCGTTCGCCGCCGCGATCCGGCCGAACACCAAGCTCATCTACACCGAGGTGGTCGGCAACCCCAACGGCCGCATCGCCGACCTGGCCGGCCTGGCGGAGCTGGCCAAGTCGCACGGCATTCCGCTGGTGGTCGACTCGACCACCGCGACCCCGTACCTGTGCCGGCCGATCGAGCACGGCGCGGACATCGTGCTGCACTCGGCCACCAAGTTCCTCGGCGGCCACGGCACGGTCATCGGCGGTGTCGTCGTGGACGGCGGAAAGTTCGAGTGGTCGAAGAACGCCGACAAGTTCCCCGGCCTGACCCAGCCGGACCCCTCGTACCACGGCGCCGTCTACACGGCCGCGGTCGGCGACGGCCTGGCCTACATCATCAAGGCGCGCGTGCAGCTGCTCCGCGACCTGGGTTCGGCCATCGCGCCCGCCAGCGCCTGGCAGCTCATCCAGGGCATCGAGACGCTCTCGCTCCGCGTCGAGCGTCACGTGCAGAACGCCCAGGAGATCGCCGAATACCTCGAGAACCACCCGGATGTCGCATCCGTCAACTACTCGGGACTTCCGACGAGCCCGTGGTACGCGGCCGCCAACAAGTACGCCCCGAAAGGCGTCGGCGCAGTGCT